>NZ_QUAK01000114.1 GCF_003429565.1 Streptomyces triticagri | reverse complement strand
CATTGACGGTCTACGCATAGCAACCTCCCGGGGTCTGACGACCCAGGCGTCGAACTTTCATGATCGGCCGGACAGGGCCTAGGTGCCCGTAGATGTCCACTGTCGTCTTGATCGACTTATGACCGAGCCAGCGCGAGACCTCGCGGATCGGCACGCCGTTCGCCAACGCGGTCGAGGCGAAGAAGTGGCGCAGACTGCCGGGCGTGTATTTGGCCTTACCGTCCACGTCGACCACGCCTGCCGCCACGCACGCCTTCTTGAAGTGGTATCCGAAGGTGGAGGCGGTGGGCATCACACCCTTGCCCCGCTGGCGCGGGGAGAAGAAGACCTCCAGCCGCCGACGTCTGCCGCGAAGCCCTGTGAAGGCCACGGGCACCGGCGCCCACCGCGACAAGTGGCCGTCGATTTCCTGCTCGACGAACGGAGCAGCCGGGACGTCCCGGTACTCGCCCTCCGTTCGGTGCTTGAGCGGCACAATGCTTGTGTGGCAGTCACCACGGTGCGCTTTGGCGCTGACCTGCCAGCGGACCCTGACGAAGCCGGATCGTTGGCACTCGGTGGAGAAGGCGAGGGCCTCGCTGGGGCGCTGGCCGGTGCCCGACTGCAGATAAACCGCGAGCCGGTACTGCGGGGCGATGTGCTCCGCGATCAGATCAACCTCGCCCAGCGTGGGAATCTCGTCCTCGTCCACCGCGCACGGGGCCGCCCTGGATACCCGGACGCCGCGCGCAGGATTGTGCGGGATACGTTTCTCAACGACGGCCACCTCTAGCATCGCGGCCACCATCACCAATCGATCGTTGATCGTGGAAACCGCCAACCCGACACCAGAGGAGTGCAGTTGCTTAGCGAACTCCTCGAAGTCGCGCCGCGCCAGCCCGGCCAGAGTCTTCCGTCCCAGTCGCGGCACGAGATGGTTCTGGATGAACCCTCCGTAGTTGCGGCGCGTCGATTCACCGATGACCCGGCGCTCCAGCCACTCCTGAGCCCAGACCTGCAATGACACCCGCCCAGGCGCAGGATCGAAACGAACGTCGGCCTTCTTGTCGTTCTCGACCTTGTCGGCGAATGCGTCTGCACCATCCGAGCCCACCCGCCGGGCAAACGACCTCTCCCTCTGCCGCCCTCGCCTACCGCCCGGCTCCCGGTACCGCACTGTCCACCCGTGCCGGCACCGCGGACGGTCACAGGGGAAGTTCCGGTCCCGGACGTCCCTCTTGCACCTCTGAAAAACGCTCGCCACCCAAGCCCCGATCCGTCGCCTGGCTCATGCTCGAAACCGTGCACTGGCGCCCCAGGAGCCAGCAAGGCATTCATCGCTAATCCGCTCTTTCCAGCGAATATGGACCCGGCCTCACCCGCAGCCCTGGGTTCACCGAGCCCCCTTCACCGCACGCGCTCGCACCCCCACGCTCGCTGGCGCGTGAAGCGCACATCGACATCAGGCGCCATACCGCACTATGGTTAATGTATGGCTACCAAGAAGGTGACTATCACCCTCGACGAATCGCTGGTCGAAGCCCTGGCCGGAGCCGCCGAGGAAGAAGGCGTCCCACTCTCCCGCCTCGTCGCCGGAGCAGCGGAACGCGAGCTACGCCTGCGGGCCGGCCGCGCCGTCATCCAGGAGTGGCAGGCCGAACAGGGCGCCTTCACCCCGGAAGAGCTCGCCGCCGCCCGCGCGGATTTGGCCGCCGCCGACGCCGAATACCTCAGCAGTTCGGGAGCCTCGGCCGCGTGAACATCCCCTACCTGTACGACGCCGGGGTCCTTATCGCAATCGACAATGACGACCGGCGCATGTGGGCCCGACACAGCCTGGCTCTGGAGGACGGACGGGACATCCACGTCCCGTCCGTCGTCGTCAGCCAGGCATGGCGGGACTCCCGCCGCCAGGTCAGACTCGCCAAGTTCCTCGTTGGATGCCACGTCGTACCCGTCGGCCTCGAAACCGCCAAGACCGCAGGCATCCTCTGCGGCAAGGCAGGCACCTCCGACATCGTCGACGCCACCGTCGTGACCATGGCAGCCAGCCTCGGCGCCATCATCTGGACCTCAGACCCGGACGACATCCGCACCCTCATCGACGCCCAGGACATCAAACCCGCCCCGGTCATCCGCACCGTCTAGCAACCGATGAGTTCCTACAACCAGCCTGAGAGGGGATCCGGAGAGGCAAGGGCTGATGCCCGCCAGGTCGGCCTCGCGTATCCGCTGCTCGACCCGTGTGCGGCTCACAGCACGCACCTTCGCAGCTGAGGCGCCCGAAGACGATCTCGCAGGGATCGAAATCGCGATTATTCGGTCGACGCCTGGTTGATCTCCACCTGAGCTTCCGAATTCTCGGTCAGAGCCGGGGCCGGAATCGGATGCGCTGGGGGCTTGGACGCGTCCCCCTCCAGCGCATATGCGAGCGCGAGCGCAATACGCTCGATCCAGTTCAGCGCATCCGTGACATCGGGCTCGCCAATCGGGCGGCGCTGCTTGAGGTCGCCGTCGATCAGATCCGCGTCGTGTGCGATCTGGTTTCGGCGGCGGAGCAGCAGGACGTACTGGCCGCGCAGCCGCTTTTCGTCATATGAAGTCCGGTACTGGTTCCACCGGTTGACCCACTTCGCCCCCTCCCGCCACACCTTGACATCGGTGACGAGCGCCATCACCTTCGCGATGGCATCCGGGTTCTGCAGCGTCTGGCGAGCGATGTCCTGGCGCACCCGTTCCGCGACCACCTCAGCTGTGGTCGTATCGCCCCGCTGCACCTGCTCCACGCAGTGCAGCGGCAACGGGTAGTCACGGAGCTTGCGAGGCATGTCCGGGTCGTCCTTGGCAGCTTCCTCGGCGACCCGGCGCAACACCTCTTCCTGTACCCAGTGTTCGAGGGCGGCGATGGACTGTACCCAGGCGGCTCGGTAGAAGTCGGCGGTGTCGATGCCCTTGGGGCTGAGCACCTCCAGCGCCTGCCCGGCTCGCACCATCTTGCGTGCGTACGACAAGTTCCTGACGAACGATTCGAACTGACGGGTCTGGGGGTGCGCGATGGCCATGCATACCTCTGTACGGCGCGTGGGGAGAACGGAGAACTCCGGAACGTGGACTCCTGATGTTCCCTGTACTGCACAGAGGTCGGTCAAGCGGCTTTTCGGATCACGGTCGGTTGTGGCTCGATCTGATCGGTTCAGCTCCGGATTCGGCCCTTCATTCCCTTACAGCAGGCTTCTGGAGCGCTCCGCGATACGTACGTACGGGGTCGGCCGGCTCGCGTCGAGGCGTTGGCTCAGCGTTCTGGGCGATCGGCACGGAGGCCAGGCCACTACCGGAGCCGGAGACGGCGTAGGAGGCTTCGCCATCGGCACTGTCCCAAAAGAGGTGGCTGGGTCGGCTCAGAGATGTCAGCCATGGTGGCTGTGGCGACTGCTCCATCATCGAGCCAGGGCATCGCAGGGACTTCGGCATCGCCACCTCAGATGGAGTTGCCGACAGTAACCGCGCAAGAGGCCGAGGGCCACAAGGCACTCAGCATTGCGGCACTCCAGGGCGGTGACGCCAGCCTTCCGGCCATCGTCAGACCTCTTCGGCCTCCGGTACATCAACATCCGCGCCCAAGGACTTCGCGATGGCGGTGAACTCGGCCAGGGCGGACTGAAGATCGCGCACGATCTCCTCGGCGATGACCTCCGGCTCCAGATCGCTGTCCGCGTCCTCCAGGGCCGGGTCCTTCATCCACGTGATGTCAAGGTTGACCTTGTCGCGCCCGATCAAGTCCTCGTACGCGTACGGCTTCCAGCAGCCGTTCTCGTCCTCGTCCGCGACGCGGGCGGTCAGAGGCTCACCTGCCTTGTACCGGGCGACGAAGTCGTCCAGGTGGGCACGGGTCAGCGGGCGCTGCTTCATGGTGAAGTGCTGGCCGGTGCGGAAGTCGTAGACCCAGGTGACGGTGGTGCGCGGTTTGCCGTCGGCGCGCGGGGACTTCTTGTCGAAGAACAGGACGTTGGCCTTGACACCGCCCGCGTAGAAAATGCCGGTGGGCAGGCGCAGGATCGTGTGCAGGTCGAACTCGTCGAGGAGCTTGCGGCGAACCTTCTCACCCGCGCCGCCCTCGAAGAGGACGTTGTCCGGGAGAACGACGGCAGCCCGGCCATTGACTGCCGTCAACGACATGATGTGCTGAAGGAAGTTGAGCTGCTTGTTGGTCGTGGTGGCCGTGAAGTCGTCACGGTCGTACTGGACGTCCTCCTTCTCCACCTCGCCGTCCTGGCCGATCACGGTGATCGCGGACTTGCGCCCGAAGGGCGGGTTGGCGAGGACGAGGGAGGCATGTCGTCCGCTCGGCTTCTCAGCGAGCGCGTCGCCGACGTCGATCAGGCTCGGGCCGTCGCTCTTGCCGATGCCGTGCAGGAGCATGTTCATGGCGGCGAGGCGGGCGGTGCCGGTGACCAGCTCGTTGCCCCAGATCTTGGACCCGCTATCGTACGCCTTACGGGCGTCGATGTCCATGTCGCGGACGTGGTGCCGGGTGACGTACGCGTGCGCCGCGATCAGGAAGCCGCCGGTACCGCAGGCGGGGTCGGTGATCGTGTCCTCCGGACCCGGCCGGGTCACGTCCACCATGGCGTCGATGAGCGCGCGCGGGGTGAAGTACTGGCCGGCGCCGGTCTTGGTGTCCGAGGCGCCCTTGGCGAGCAGGCCCTCGTAGGCATCGCCCTTGAGGTCGGTGCCGGTGACCGTCCACTCCTCGCGGCCGATCAGTTCGACGACCAGCTTTTCGAGCAGGGCGGGCTTGGTGATGCGGTTCTGGGCGTCGGCGAAGATCGTGCCGATGGTGGTGTGGGGCTTGCGGCCGAGGTGCTCCAGGACGGCGCGATAGTGCGCTTCGAGCTCGGGACCACGCTTGCTGACGAGCGACTTCCAGTTGTAGTCGGCGGGCACGAGGGCGCTCAGGTCGCGGCCACCCCACTCGTCTTTCTCGAACTCGTCAACCATCTTCAGGAAGAGCAGGTACGAGAGCTGCTCGACGTACTCGATGGTGGACATGCCGTTGTCACGGAGGACGTTGCAGTAATTCCAGAGCTTCGCGACCAGCGTGTTGGTCTGCGCGGCGGCCTTCTTGGACTTCGGCGTCTCGGTGAGGGGGACACCTTCGGCGAAAGGCATGGCAGCGTCGTCCGCGGTGGTCTCGGCGGCGGTGTCGGATGCGAGCGCGGTCACTGGTCGAACAACTCCTGCTGAACGGAGGTGGAGGGGGCGGGGGTTGGAGCGGGCGCAGTCTTCGTCGCCGCGGCGGTAACGGCAGCGGTCGCCTTACGCGAGCGAGCAGCCCGCTTGGCCGCTTTGCGGACGGGCTTGGCCGCCTCGCGCTCGGCGGCGATGCGGGCAAGAAGAGTGCTGGCGGGCTCGTCAGAAGGGTCCTGCGGAACAAGGTCCCCGTTGAACGCCTTGCGGAGAAGCGCGTTCCGAAGGGCATACGCCCGACGCGGAAGACCTTGATCCTTGTCGAAAACCTTTGAGGCAGCTTCCAATGCGGAGACCGTCTCTTCCAAACTGTCAACCAGTTTGTGCTGCATCTCCTCGGAGGGAACAATTACTGACCACTCCGCCAGTTTCGCTGCACCCAAGTGATGGATACCCACACCCCGTGAACCCGCACGGAAGTCGCCACGCAGTGCGAGGCACCGGAAATACATGTGAAGGTACTCGGGGAGAACTCCTGTCGGGCGTACACGAATAAGCGTGTTCTGAAAGCAGCAATCCTCGATCTCATCGGACCACAGTGCTGGCTTACCTACCTCGCCCGGACTTCCTGATGCCTCACTGAGAAGAATATCGCCGACGTGGAGACGATAGGTTTCCACCTCTTTGGCGGAAAAATTCATCTCTTTTACGTCGCCGAGAAGTAGACCGCTCCAGCCAACGTTCGCAGCCCGCAAGTAGGGGCGCATGTTGTCACCGTGGTGATTCTTCGGCGATCTCTGTCGCCCGAGCCGAACTTCGCCGACCTCATCAACGCGCTTCAATTCACCACCGGAACAATCAAAGATCGCCGACATCACGCGAGGGATCAACTTGCGGGTCCGAATTTCGTTCTTGGCAAGGGCGTAAAGCCCCTGGTCGAGCCGGGAAAGCTGCTCTTCGAGGGCCTCGACGATACGGCACTGTTCGGCGAGCGGCGGCACCGGTACTTGCATGTCCATGAGTGCCGATGTCGACAAGGACGCGACCGTGGTACCCGCCTTTCGGCAACCGTCGAGGATCCTACGTTCGTACCGTCGGAGCGTCCACGCGATCCACTCCGGCATGATGCCGTCATGCGCCACAATGGCCTTCATGTCTTGGTTCAGCGTTGTCGCAAAGGGCACCAATGCCACTGGTACCGAGTGCTCTAGAACTCCCGACCGAGTCACGACAGCAACGGAATTCGTTGGCACCATGCGAACCGACGACTCTGTCACTGCTCGATCCGTAATGCGGTCCTGGACATCCGCCAACCGCTCTGACTTCATGTCCTTCGGGGACAGCCAGGGAATGTCTCCGTCTTCCCAAAAGGCAGGATCCCTCTTCGAAGGCGTGCCGCCACCGAACCACTCACCGAGGTCCCCCAGACGTGCCGAGGACCACCCCTCTGGCAACCCGCCCATATCCTCGCTCAAGCCAATTCCCGATTCAGCTCGTCCAACAGTTCCAGCGCCTGGTTCCTGCCGCCGAAGGCGTTCGCGAATCCCGGGCCGCCGCCCTTCTCCAAGAACGGCATGTGGCCGAAGTCCTCGCGTTCCATGCCCAGGTCGACCACGATCGCGTCCTTGATTCGGCTCAGCCACCACAGCTGGTCATCTGTGAATTCCGCACCAGCCTGGCTCTGCCGCAGCAGCCAGCCCTCGAAGCGCTCCTCGACCACCGTACGGTACGGGCGCAGCTGGTCGTCCGCGCCGAGCGTGTAGCGGACGAGGTTCATGAGGTCGCCCAGACCGGCCGACTTCGTCAGCGACTCGGCCGCCTCGCCGACCAGCTCGTAGTGGTCCCAGATGACCTTCGGTGTCCAGGTCCGCTTGGTCGCCTTGATGGAGGCCATCAGCTCCTTCAGGTGGGCCCGCGCCTCTTGCGGCCGGACCCGGGATCCGCTGCCGAGGATCACCTGGAGTGCGATCGCCTCCGCCGCCGCCTCGTCGCGCTTGCGGCTGTCCAGGAGTTGGCGCCATTCCGCCAGCTCCTTCGCCGCCCGCTCTTCCCTCGGGACCTCGTTCATCTTCAGCGTGACCTCGGTCGTCGCGTCGTAAGTGAGGTCGTGCTGCTGTTTGATGCCGATGATCAGCTTCCGCAGTTCCGGGTGGGCGGTCAGGGTCTCGACCGAGTCGTGAACCAGTCGCCGCGCGTGGTCCGCGCCGCCCTCCCGGTATGCCCGATCCTGGGTGTCGACGTCCACCGCGTTGGCGATCTTCCGGACCATCTTCGCCAGTGGCACTCCGCCCGACACCTGCTCGATCCGCTCCCGCTCCTCCTTCGTGAGTTTGCGGTCAAGCCGGGCCAGCCGGCGCGCGAGCGTCTCGGCCTGTTCGGCCGTCAGCGAGCGGCTGCCCGCCTTGTCCATCAGCTTGGTCAGGCTGAGACTGCCGCTGTCCGGCGGCAGCATCGGGCGGGTGTCGACCAGCGGCGATGCGGTGACGCCCACTGCGTCGACCAGAACGAAACGGTCCTTGGCGAGGTCGGCGGCCGGGTCCGGGGTGACCGCCTTCAGGTCGTCGGCGTCGATCGTGCGAGCGCCGCGTCCCTTCATCTGCTCGAAGAGGACGGGGCTGCGGATGGCCCGCAGGAAGATCACGCACTCCAGGGCCTTGACGTCCGTACCCGTGGCGATCATGTCGACCGTGACGGCGACCCGCAGCAACGGCGAGTTCCGCAGGTCGTTGACGAGTTGCTCGGGGTCGTCGCCCTTGTCCCGGGAACGGTAGGTGATCTTCTTGGCGAAGGCGTCTCCGCGCCCGAAGACCTCCTTGACCTGCTTCAACACCTCGTCCGCATGGTCGTCGGTCGCCGCGAAGACTAGCGTTTTGGGCAGTTCGGTCCGGCCCGGGAACCAGCGCTTCCAGTTGTTCTTGTACGCGGTGAGGACGGCTCGGATCTCATCCTCTGCGATCACTGTGCGGCCGATCTGGCCAACCGTGTACGTGAAGTCCTCGTCCAACTCCTCGTACCGCTGGGCCCGGGTCTTTCGGTCGCGGATACGGACCGTCGTTCCCTTGTCGATCTTCGCGCCGCCGTCCTCTCGTATCGAGGAGTCCATGGTGACCACGTCGAAGTCGACGTTGACGCCGTCAGCCACGGCCTGTTCGTAGGTGTACTCGGAGACCATGTTGCCGTCGAAGAAGCCCTTGGTCTGCCGGGTCGGGGTGGCAGTGAGACCGACCAGGTGGGCGTCGAAGTAGTCCAGGACACCGCGCCACAGCCCGTAGATCGAGCGGTGGCACTCGTCGATGACGATCAAGTCGAAAGACTCGATGGGGACGGCCGGGTTGTACTCGACGGTGACCGGGCGATCGGTCATGTAGTTCTCGTCGAGAGTGGAGGAGTCCTCGCGGTCCTCCGCCTCGGCGGTGTCCTCCAGTGGCTCGCCCTTGAGGAGCCCGTACATGCGCTGGATGGTGGAGACGACGACGGAGGAGGTCTCCTGGAGACCGGACCGGCCGAGCGAGTCGACGTTGTAGAGGTCAGTGAACTTGCGGTTCTCGTCCGGCGTCTTGTAGCGCTCGAACTCGGCCTTGGCCTGGCGGCCGAGGTTGTTGCGGTCGACGAGGAAGAGGATGCGGCGCGCACGCGCATGCTTGAGCAGCCGGTACGACTCGGTGACCGCGGTGTAGGTCTTGCCTGCGCCGGTGGCCATCTGGATCAGTGCGCGCGGCTTGTCCTGGGCGAGTGATCCCTCCAGGCCGACGACCGCCTCCTCCTGGGCCGTACGCAGGTCGTGCGACTCCAGAACCGGCAGCGCGGTGCGCAGGGCTGCCCGGAAAGTGGGGGTGTCCGGATGCTCGGTGGCCCGCTTCATCCAGGCGGCGAAGGACTCCGGGCGGTGGAAGGCGAAGACCGGGCGGGAGCGGGCGTGCGGGTCGAGGCGGTTGAGGAAGAACGTCTCGGCGCCGGTGGTGGCGTAGCGGAAGGCGAACGGTTCCTGCTCACGCCAGACCGCCATGGAGTGTTCCTTGAGAACGCCGCCCGCATACCGCTCGTTCTGCGCGAGGGCGCCCGCCAGGGCGGTGCCCTCGCGCTTGGCCTCGATGACGCCGACGATCATGCCGTCGACGTAGAGGACGTAATCGGCGCGACCGGTGGCCAGGCTGAACTCTCGGACCGCGACGCCTTGGGAGGCGAGTGGGTTGAGGTCGCTGTAGTGCTGGACCGTCCAGCCCGCCTGGGCCAGCATCTCGTCGATACGGACGCGGGCCTGCACCTCGTTGAGCGGTTCGGGCCGCTGGGCGCGCTCAACGATCGCCTCACGAGCATTGACGGTGACCGACCGGGGCTTGAGGCGCTCCTGGTCGTAACGGTCCTGGTAGGCGCGCCGGAGTCGCTCGATCTCGTCCCGATGGCGGGCCACCTCCGCCTCGGACTCGGCACGGGCCCGCTCAGCCGCCTCGGTCAGCCTCTCGGCCTCCTCCCGGCCACGCCGCTCGGCCTCCAGCCGGTCACCGACCTCGCTGAGGCGGGTTCGGGACTCGGCGAGGGTGCGCTGGTAGTGACCGAGCGCCTCGCGGAGCTCGGCCAGCTCGGCGGATCCGCCCGCCACCTCGCTCGGCAGCTGGGGCGGCACGAACGCGGCGATCTCTCGTACGTTGTCGATCGCCCGGGAGAAGAACTGGCCGAGCTGGAAGCAGAGTTCGACGGCCTTGAGGGCCTTGCTGGTGTCGAAGAGGTGATTGTGCGCGGCGTCGTTGCGCCCACGGCGGAGCGTGTCGAAGGCATCTCTGGTGCGGCCAGGGAGCAGGCCGGCGCGCTGGAGTCCAGCCAGCCGGTCGATCTGCCGGGTTCCCTCGACGCGTACCCCAGCCCGCTGCACTAGCTCCGCGGCGAGCAACTCGCCGAACTGGCCGGAGGCGACGTACGAGACGTTGGGGTTGGTGAAGACGGACTGCTCGGCCTGCGCGCCGTAAATGGCCAACAGGGGCTGCATCGCGTAGAGCCGCCCGAAGTTGGGCGACTTCCGAGCCGCTGCCTTTAGCTGCTCCGGGACTTGCTCACGACGCCGTGCCTGCCCGCTCATACGCTGCCGCCCCTCGACCAGGCCAAATCCGGCCCTCACCTGTGACAAGACCTCTCAGCCTATGTCTAACCAAGCGCTCCGCTCTGGCAAATGAATCGATCGCGACAAGATCGACGGCCCCCACAACCGCCCACCCTCAAGGATTCGTGTGCGTTCGGAATGATCCACGCAGCGCGCAATGTCAGCACGGGACAGCATCCCGGGGGTGAATACAGGTGGCGACAGGTGGTCCGATCCGCCCCTCAGGGGCAACATCCAGCACCAAAGCACCGGCCAACCTGCGATGGAGATGCAAAAAGGGCCCGTCTCGAATTGACAGACCCCTCTTGACCTGCGCCTTTACAGGACGCGCAATTTAATTGAAACTTCAATTAAACATTGAAGCGGAACTCCACCACGTCGCCGTCCTGCATCACGTAGTCCTTGCCCTCCATGCGGGCCTTGCCGGCTGCGCGGGCCTCGGCTACTGAGCCGGTCTGGATGAGGTCGTCGAAGGAGATGATCTCGGCCTTGATGAAGCCCTTCTGGAAGTCCGTGTGGATGACGCCGGCCGCCTCGGGGGCCGTGGCGCCCTTCTGGATGGTCCAGGCGCGGGCTTCCTTGGGGCCGGCCGTGAGGTAGGTCTGCAGGCCGAGGGTGTCGAAGCCGACGTGGGCCAGGGTGGCGAGGCCGGGCTGGTCCTGGCCGACGGACTGGAGGAGTTCGAGGGCCTCGTCGTCGTCGAGTTCGGCGAGGTCCGCCTCGAGCTTGGCGTTGAGGAAGATCGCCTCGGCCGGGGCGACCAGGGCGCGCTGTTCGGCCTTGAAGTCGTCGTCCGTGAGCTCGTCCTCGTCGACGTTGAAGACGTAGAGGAAGGGCTTGGTGGTGAGGAGGTGCAGGTCGTGCAGGAGCTCCTCCTTTTCGCCGCCCTGGACGATGCCCGCGGAGAAGAGGGTCTCGCCGCGCTCGAGGATCTCCTTGGCCGCCTCGACCGCGGCGACCTTCGGGGCGATGTCCTTCTTGATCCGCGACTCCTTCTGGAGGCGCGGCAAGACCTTCTCGATGGTCTGGAGGTCGGCGAGGATCAGTTCGGTGTTGATCGTCTCGATGTCGCTCTTCGGGGAGACCTTGCCGTCGACGTGGACCACGTTCTCGTCCTCGAAGGCGCGGATGACCTGGCAGATCGCGTCGGATTCGCGGATGTTCGCCAGGAACTTGTTGCCCAGGCCCTCGCCCTCGGATGCGCCGCGCACGATGCCCGCGATGTCGACGAAGTCGACGGTGGCCGGGAGGATGCGCTGCGAGCCGAAGACCTCGGCGAGGCGGTCGAGGCGGGGGTCGGGGACGCCGACCACGCCGACGTTCGGCTCGATGGTGGCGAACGGGTAGTTGGCCGCCAGCACGTCGTTCTTGGTCAGGGCGTTGAACAGGGTCGACTTGCCGACATTGGGCAGACCGACGATTCCGATCGTGAGCGACACGTTGCGACTTCCCGTACGTCTGGGCTGGGTGGAGGGGCACGGCCGGCACCCGGACGGGCGGCCGATCCCCCAGTCTACGGCCCCGGGGTCGGGCACCTGACTGACGTACGGGCGTCCCGGTGACCGCTCGGACACGCGTCGGCGCGTGTCCCAGCCGCGTCGGCCGGGGGGCGCCGACCTAGGTTGGTGCGGTGGACCAACCCAGTACGCGCCCGACCCCGGACCGCACACGACGCACCCCGCCCGTACCGCCCGTACCTCCGCAGGCCGGGGGGCCCGGTGTCGTCTCCTCCGGAGGGCGGCCGAGCGCTCCGCCGCCGCGGCGGCCCGGTGCCGGCGGGCGTCCGGTCTCGCCGGTCGCGGGCGCGGTGCGGACCGTCGTCCGGGTCGTACGGCGTGGGGTGGTCGCCGTACGGGACATGCCGAATCCGCGGCTGACCGGGCTGGGGAGCGGGCTCTTCGGGTGTGCGGTGATGCTGCTGGTGGCGGGGCTGTGCCGGCTGCTCCTCGACGGGTCCGCGGTGGTGTTCGGGGTGCTGTTTCTGCCGGTCAGTGCGCTGAGCGCGTTCTGGGTGCGGCCGGCCGACCTGGTGACGGTGCCGGTGGGGGTGCCGATCGCGTTCGCGGTGGGGATCTGGCCGATCGCCGGCGGGTCGGAGGGGCTGGGCGGGCAGCTGATCGGGCTGGTCACGGCGCTGGCGGTGAATGCGGGGTGGTTGTACGGGGGGACGTTGATCGCCGGGGTCATCGTGTCCGTACGGAAGGTTCGGATCATGGCTCGGAAGAGGGGTGCGCGGGGCGGCGGGGGGCGGCGGGTTGTTCGGGCGCCGCGTCCGCCCGGGGGGCGAGTGGATCGGCGTACGTGACCGGTGGTCTGTCTCTGCCAGGCGTTGGCCTGGCGGCCTCGTCCTCAATCGCCGGGCGGGCTGGAGGTGGCGGGCGGGCTGGATTTGGCCGTCATTGCCGCGCCCACGATTCCCGCGTTGTTCAGGAGGGCTGCCGGGAGGATTTCGGCGCGGATGCCCTCGATGTGGGGCAGGAACTTGTGGGCCTTGCGGCTGACGCCGCCGCCGAGGACGAAGAGCTCCGGGGAGAAGAGCATCTCGACGTGGGTGAGGTACTTCTGCAGGCGGTGCGCCCAGTGTTCCCACGTGAGCTGCTCGTCGTCCCTGGCCTTGGTGGAGGCGCGCTTCTCCGCGTCGTGGCCGTGCAGTTCCAGGTGGCCGAGCTCCGTGTTCGGCACCAGTTGGCCGTCGGTGAGGACGGCGCTGCCGATGCCGGTGCCGAGGGTGAGCACGATGACCGTGCCCTTGCGGCCGCGGGCCGCGCCGAAGTGGGCCTCGGCGACGCCGGCCGCGTCCGCGTCGTTCAGCACGGTGACCGGGAGGCCGTCCAGGTGCTCGCGGAGCAGGGCGCGGGCGTCGACGTCGATCCAGGACTTGTCCACATTCGCCGCCGTGCGGACCGTGCTGCCGTCGGTGACGACTCCGGGGAACGTGACGCCGACCGGGCCCGACCACTCGAAGTGCTCGACGACCTGGCGCACGCAGTCCGCCACGTCCGCCGGGGTCGACGGATGCGGGGTGAGGACCTTGTGCCGGGGCTGCGCAAGATCGCCGCTCTCCAGGTCCACCGGGGCGCCCTTGATCCCGGATCCGCCGATGTCCACGCCGAAGATCTGCATGCGCTCCACGTTACGACGCGGGACCGACAGTCACGACGCGGAACCGTCAGCCGGACGAAGTCCGGCGGCAGCCCGTCGAAAGTCCGGCGGCAGTCGAAAGACCGGCGGGCGACCGGCAGTCAGTCGCGGGAGGCGGACTCGCCCGCGGCCCCCTGCTCGGTGGTCCTCTGCTCGGCAACCCCCTGCTCGGTGAGCGCGGATGCCTCCGCGCGCAGGTCGCGGCGGAGCTCCTTGGGCAGCGAGAAGGTGATCGACTCCTCCGCGGCCTTCACCGTCTCGACGTCCTCGAAACCGCGCTGGGCGAGCCATTCCAGTACGCCGTCGACCAGGACGTCCGGTACGGAGGCGCCCGAGGTGACGCCGACCGTCGAGACGCCCTCCAGCCAGGCCTCCTCGATCTCGTCGGCGAAGTCGACCAGGTACGCGGCCTGCGCACCGGCGTTGACGGCGACCTCGACGAGTCGCACGGAGTTCGAGGAGTTGCGGGAGCCGACGACGATGACGAGGTCGGACTCGGCGCCCATCTGTTTGACGGCCAGCTGGCGGTTCTGCGTGGCGTAGCAGATGTCGTCGCTCGGCGGGCTGATCAGGTTCGGGAACTTCTCCTTGAGGGCGTCCACCGTCTCCATGGTCTCGTCGACGGAGAGCGTGGTCTGGGAGAGCCAGACGACCTTGGAGTCGTCACGCACCTCGACGTTCTCGACGTCCTTGGGGCCGTCGACGAGGGTGATGTGGTCGGGGGCCTCCCCGGAGGTGCCGATGACCTCCTCGTGCCCCTCGTGTCCGATGAGGAGGATGTCGTACTCCTCCTGGGCGAACCGGACGGCTTCCTTGTGGACCTTGGTGACGAGCGGGCAGGTGGCGTCGATAGTGGCGAGCCGGCGCTCGGCCGCCTCCTCGTGCACGACCGGCGCGACACCGTGCGCCGAGAACATCACGATCGACCCCTCGGGGACCTCCGCGGTCTCCTCGACGAAGATGGCGCCCTTCTTCTCCAGGGTCTGCACGACGTACTTGTTGTGGACGATCTCGTGGCGGACGTAGATCGGCGCGCCGTACTGCTCCAGGGCCTTCTCGACGGCGATCACGGCGCGGTCCACGCCCGCGCAGTAGCCGCGCGGGGCGGCGAGCAGGACACGGCGGGCGGCAGTAGCAGTCATGTCCCCCATCGTAAGGGCGCGCCCAACAGGTCAAAGGCCCCCGCCTTGCAAGACTGGCCCCCGGCCGAAGAGCAAGGCGTCGGCCGAGACCACGGCCACGATGCCGAGCAGGTGCACGGCCACGATGCCGAGCAGGCGATGGAGGCGCGCGATGTCCGGTGACGACCAGTCCCCGCCCGTGTCGGGGGACGACGGCTCCGGAGGCGGTACGGGGGCGGGTCCAGGACCCGCGACCGGCGCCGCTGCCGGGCAGGAGACGCTGCGGCGGACGCTGACCTTNCCCGCGACCGGCGCCGCTGCCGGGCAGGAGACGCTGCGGCGGACGCTGACCTTCCGGGATCTCGTCGTCTACGGGCTGCTGTTCATCGCCCCGATGGCCCCGGTCGGTGTCTACGGGACGCTGGACGCGAAGTCGCACGGCGCCGTCGCCCTCGTGTACATCGTGGCCACCCTGGCCATGGCTTTCACGGCGTACAGCTACGCCCAGATGGTGCAGGTGGCCCCCAGGGCGGGCTCGGTCTTCACGTACGCGCGCGTGGCGCTCGGTGAAGGGCCCGGATTCGTCGCCGGCTGGATGGCGATGCTGGACTACGTGCTGATCCCGGCGGTGGCGTATCTGTTCTCCGGGATCGCCATGCACGAGCTGGTGCCGGAAGTGTCCCAGTGGGTGTGGACGGCGATCGCGGTGCTCGTGACCACGGCGCTGAACCTGTGGGGCGTGCGCGCGGCGGCGCGCGTCGGGTTCGCGATCCTGGCGATGGAGATCGCGGTCCTCCTGGTGTTCGTGGTGGCCGCGGTGGTGGTCCTCGTACAGGACGGTGCCACGCGCGCGTGGCTGTCGCCGCTCACCGGGGACGGCGATTTCGCGATCACCGCGGTGCTCGGGGCGGTGTCCGTCGCGGTGCTGTCGTATCTGGGGTTCGACGCGATCGCCTCGTTCGCCGAGGAGGTCACGGGCGGGTCGAAGAAGGTGGCGCGTGCGGTGCTGTTCTGCCTGGCCATGGCGGGTTCGCTGTTCGTGGTGCAGACGTATCTGGTGGCACTGCTCGAGCCGACGACGTCGGCGCAGCTCGCGGCCGAACCGGGCAAGCAGGGCTCGGCGTTCTACGACGCGGTGGACGTGGCGGTCGGGACCTGGCTGCACGATCTGGTGGCGGTGAGCAAGGCGATCGGTGCGGCGTTCGCCGCGCTGGCCGGGCAGGCCGCGGCGAGCAGGCTGCTGTTCGCGATGGCGCGGGAGCGGCGGCTGCCGCGGTTCCTGGCCCGTACGGGGGACGGTGTGCCGCGGTCCGCGATCCTGCTCGCGGCGGTGGTGACGATGGTGGCCGCGGTGTGGGCGGCGCGACGGGACGACGGGATGGACCATCTCGTCTCGGTGGTGGACATCGGTGCGCTGACCGCGTTCACGCTGCTGCACGCGAGCGTGGTGTCCTGGTTCGCGGTGCGCCGGCGGGGAGGTCCGGTGAGCTGGTGGCGGCATGTGCTGGTGCCGGTGGTCGGTGCGGCGGTGACGATCGCGGTGATCGTGGAGGCGTCGCGTACGGCGCAGATCGTGGGGGCGATCTGGTTCGTGGTGGGTCTGCTGGTGCTGCTCGCGCAGCGGGGGCGGCGGGTGGCGGCGGACTGACGGGCGCCGCCGGGCGCCGACCGGCACCCCCGGGCGCTCCCTGCGCGCCCGGGCGCCCCCGCAACACGCCCCGCGTCGCGAGGGTTTACACCGGGTAACACCCAACCTTACTCTTCGGTCAGTTACCGGGTGGTAAGCCGACGGGACGGCTTGCCGCCCGGCCCCACGCCCTGAGGAGTGAGCCGCGTGAAACGTCCACGCATGACGCACCTGGCACCCCCGCACCACAGAGCCGGCACGGCGCTGCCCCCCACCGCGCCGCACAGCCACACCGACGGCCGCACCCGCGCCCGCGCCCTGGCCGCAGCCGTGGTGGCCGCCCTCTGCCTCGGCACGCTGTCCCTGTCCGCACCGGCGTCGGCCGAGGAGTCCCGGGGTGTGGAGATCCCGGCGTTCTACGACCCGCCCGCCGAACTGCCCGCAGACAACGGCGACCTGGTCCGCACCGAGCCCCTGCCGCTGGCCCTGAGCCTGCCGGGAATCGGCGGCCCGTTCCCCGGCAAGGCCACCCGCCTGATGTACAAGTCCACGGACTCCAACGACAGCCCGGTGGCCGTCACCGGTGCGTACATCGAGCCCAAGGCGGACTGGAAGGGCGAGGGACCGCGCCCGCTGGTGGCGCTCGCACCCGGCACCATGGGGCAGGGCGACCAGTGCTCCGCCTCGCTCGGCCTCGAGCACCCGATCAGCTTCAACGGCCGTACGGTGTCGGTCGGTTACGAGGATCTGGCGGTCTACCGGCTGCTCTCCTCCGGAGCGGCGGTCGTCGTGACGGACTACGTGGGCCTCGGCGCCACCGACCGTCTGCACACGTACGTCAACCGCGTGGACGGCGGCCACGCTCTCCTGGACGCCGCCCGCGCCGCCCGCTCGGTCCCGGGCGCCTCGGTGACGGCGGACTCGCGCGTGGCGTTCTACGGCTACAGCCAGGGCGGCGGCGCCAGCGGGTCCGCGGCCGAACTGCAGCCCTCGTACGCGCCCGATGTGCCGCTGACGGGTGCGTACGTCGGCGCTCCGCCGGCCGACCTGACCGAGGTGATCAAGGGGATCGACGGGAGCGGCCTGGCCGGTGCGCTCGGCTGGTCGCTCAACGGCTTCCTGCAGTCCGACCCGAGCCTCGAGGAGGTCGCCGACCGGCGCATCAACGACGCGGGCCGGGACGCACTCGAGGACCTGTCGACGATGTGTGTCGGCGACGCGCTCTTCGGCTACGGCTTCGCCAAGAGCTCCAAGTGGACGGCGGACGGCAAGTCGATGTCCGAGGTCGTCACGGAGGAGCCCGCGGTGCAGGCGGTGCTCGACGAGCAGCGGATCGGCAAGGTGAAGCCGGCCGTGCCGGTGCGCGTCGCGACGGGCGTCCAGGACGACATCGTCCCGCACGGGCAGGCACGCCAACTGGCCGTCGACTGGTGCGAGAAGGGCGCGAACGTCACCTACACACCGATCGCGCTGCCGAACCTGGGCGACAAGCTCGTCACGAACCATGTGGCGCCGCTGCTCACCGACCAGGGGAAGGCGATCTCCTGGCTGAAGGCGCGGCTCTCCGGCGAGGAGACCGGGTCGACGTGTGGGGAGCTGCCGAACCAGCGGTGATCGCGCCGGGTGGCGGCCCGTAGCAGCCGTCCTGATGCCGCACCTCCCAATACCGCCCCTCCCACGCGCGGGAGGGGCGGTATCTCGTGTTCCGGTACGTCCTGGAGACGGTCACCGTGCAGCGGTGCCCGCTGACTGTCGGTGCCCGCCATTAGGCTCCCTCCCATGGCTATGCAGACGTCCGCCGAGGCGCCGATCCCCGTCGGTGAGGTGTCGCGGCTCATCGGGGGGTGGATCGCGCGGCTCGGTGCCGTATGGGTCGAGGGGCAGATCACCCAGCTGTCCCGGCGCCCGGGCGCGGGCGTGGTGTTCATGACGCTGCGGGACCCCTCGCACGACATCTCGGTGAGCGTCACCTGTTACCGCCGGGTCTTCGACGCCGTCGCCGATGTGGTCGCGGAGGGCGCGCGCGTGGTCGTGCTCGCCAAGCCCGAGTGGTACGCGCCGCGCGGCCAGCTCTCCCTGCGGGCCACCGAGATACGGCCGGTGGGCATGGGTGAACTCCTGGTCCGGCTCGAGCAGTTGAAGAAGGCGCTGACCGCCCAGGGGCTGTTCGCGGCGGACCGCAAGCGGCCGCTGCCGTTCCTGCCGCAGCTGATCGGCCTGGTCTGCGGGCGCGCCTCGGCGGCCGAGCGCGACGTCCTGGAGAATGCCCGGCACCGCTGGCCGGCCGTCCGCTTCGAGGTCCGCAATGTCGCCGTGCAGGGCGTGCACGCCGTGCCGCAGGTGGTGCAGGCCGTCAAGGAGCTCGACGCGCTCGACGAGGTGGACGTCATCGTGGTGGCGCGCGGCGGCGGCAGCGTGGAGGACCTGCTGCCGTTCTCCGACGAGCAGTTGATCCGGGTCGTGTCCGAGTGCCGTACGCCGGTGGTGTCGGCGATCGGGCACGAGCCGGACTCCCCGCTGCTCGACCTGGTCGCGGACCTGCGCGCATCCACACCCACGGACGCGGCCAAGAAGGTCGTACCGGACGTGGGCGAGGAGTACGACCGCGTGCGGATGCTGCAGGACCGGGCGCGACGGGCCCTGACGGGCAAGCTCGAGCGCGAGGAGCACGGCCTGGAGGTGGCGATGTCGCGGCCGTCGATGGCGCACCCGCACCGCATGCTCGACGCGCGCGAGGAGCAGGTCGAGGCCCTTGTGGACCGGGCCCGCCGCACACTCGGCCACCTACTGGACCGCGCCGACTCGGAGTTGTCGCACACCCACGCGCGCGTGGTGGCCCTCTCCCCCGCCGCGACCCTGCACCGTGGGTACGCGGTGCTGCAGCGGTCCGACGGCCATGCGGTACGGGCACCGGACGAGGTCGCGGCGGACGAGGTGCTGCGCGCGCGGGTCGCCGACGGCGAGTTCACCGTCCGGGTCGACGAGCGGCCGCCGGCCGACTGAGCTCTGCCCACCGCACCGTTGTCACCCACCGCTTTTCACCCACCGCACCCATTTCATACGGCGGCAACGCCGCTGTCGTACCCCCGACCTAGGCTGGAGCCCATGACCACGACGACCGAGGAGATCGCGCTCGGGTACGAGCAGGCGCGCGACGAACTGATCGAGGTGGTCCGCCGGCTCGAGGCGGGCGGGACGACGCTCGAGGAGTCGCTCGCCCTGTGGGAGCGGGGCGAGGAGCTGGCCAAGGTCTGCCGCCGCTGGCTGGACGGCGCCCGCGCCCGTCTCGACGCCGCGCTCGCCTCCGCGGAGGACGCGACGGACGAGGACGGCGAGGACGGCGAGGACACGGACCCGAGCGGCGACGCGGCCGAGGCCGACGCCGGTCAGGACTGAGTTTCCGGCTCCTGGAGCCCTGTGAAGTGGATCACCGCACTCCGTTTTTGATTGAATCTTAAACGTAAGCCGCGTACCGTCATGCCGTGAAGGGCTCCGGCCCGCTGCCCCCAATCCCGACCCTCGCGAGAAGGTTCCCCCACGTATGTCCCTCGTTCTTGATGCCGCCGCCCAGGACCTGCTGTTCCGTGAGGCCCGTACGGCCAACACGTTCTCCGACGAGCCGGTGACCGACGAGCAGGTCCAGGCGATCTACGACCTCGTCAAGTACGGGCCGACCGCCTTCAACCAGAGCCCGCTGCGGGTCACCCTGGTCCGCTCCCCCGAGGCCCGCGAGCGCCTCGTCCAGCACATGGCCGAGGGCAACCGCCCGAAGACCGCCACCGCGCCGCTGGTCGCGATCCTCTCCACGGACAACGAGTTCCATGAGGAGCTGCCGCAACTGCTTCCGCACGCCCCCGGCATCAAGGACGCGTACTTCGCGCAGCGCCCCGTCCGCGAGCAGGCCGCCGCGCTGAACGGCAGCCTGCAGGCCGCGTACTTCATCATCGGCGTCCGCGCCGCCGGCCTGGCCGCGGGCCCGATGACCGGCGTGGACTTCGCGGGCCTGCAGAAGGAGTTCCTGGACGACGACCACACGCCCCTGATGGTGGTGAACATCGGCAGGCCGGGCGAGGACGCCTGGTTCCCGCGCTCGCCCCGGCTGTCGTACGACGAGGTCGTCACCACCGTCTGACGCTCACGCGCACCCACCGAACAACGGAGAAGACCCCCGGCAGCAGCCGGGGGTCTTCTCCGTGCTTCGGCCCTCAGGACCCGATGCGGCGGCCCTCAGGATTCGCTGAGCGCGCCCGCGAGCTTGGTGAGGATGCCGATCGAACCGGAGCCCGTGACCACCGTGGTGGATCCCTTGTCCTCGCGCACCAGGGCGTCGTACGGGGAGCCCTGGTACCGCTTCCAGGTGTCGCCGCCGATCTCCTGGGTCACCGAGGTCGCGCGGGCGCCCTGGGTGACCTCCTCGACGAACTTGCGCGGGGTCCGCGTCGACTGCTCGACGGCGGCGTACTGGCCGTTCGGCGCGTGGAAACCGAGGTGCCAGTGGTCGCCCTCCTCGCCCTTGTACCGGACGGAGGTCGCCTTCCACTTCTCCGAGAGCCCGTCGGGCGCGAGCACCGGATACGCAGCCGCGCGCCGGGCCGTGGACAGCTCGACGGTGTAGTCCACCGCCTGCACCGGCTCCTCGTCCTCGTCATGCGGGACGAAGACGTAGATGACGGCCACGACCAACCCGATCACCGCCAGGGAGAGAATCATGTCCCGGACGGTCTGCTTGCCTTTCATACCTGCCACGCCCCCTATCGTCGCAGGTGCGTGCTCCGCTCATGCGTGGGGCCCTCTGCTCAAATTGTCGGCTTGGCGATAGAGTCACGTGGCAAACCCTCAACCGGCCGCCGCCCATCACACGACCCTCACGGGGACCCCTCCGGGCGCAGGTTTTTCTCGTATCAGAAAGGTGCGCTCTGATGACCGAGCATCATCTCCCGTCCGCCCTGGAGGTCTCTCCCGAGGCTCCCGATCGCAACCTGGCTCTCGAACTGGTGCGCGTGACCGAGGCCGCCGCGATGGCCGCGGGCCGCTGGGTCGGCCGCGGCGAGAAGAACGGCGCCGACGGTGCGGCGGTACGCGCGATGCGGACCCTGGTGGGCACCGTGTCGATGAACGGCGTCGTGGTCATCGGGGAGGGCGAGAAGGACGAGGCCCCGATGCTCTTCAACGGGGAGCGGATCGGCGACGGCACCGGAGCCGAGTGCGACATCGCGGTCGACCCGATCGACGGGACGACGCTGACGGCCCGCGGCATGCCGAACGCGATCGCGGTACTCGCGGCGGCCGACCGCGGCGCGATGTTCGACCCGTCCGCCGTCTTCTACATGGACAAGCTGGTCACCGGCCCGGAGGCCGCTGACTACGTGGACATCAACGCCCCGGCGTCGGTGAACATCCGCCGGGTGGCCAAGGCCAAGCGTTCGGCGCCCGAGGACGTCACCGTGATGATCCTCGACCGGCCTCGGCACGACGGCATCGTCAAGGAGATCCGGGAGACGGGCGCCCGGATCAAGTTCATCTCCGACGGCGACGTCGCGGGCTCGATCATGGCGGTGCGCGAGGGCACCGGCGTGGACCTGCTCATGGGGATCGGCGGCACCCCCGAGGGCATCATCAGCGCCTGCGCGATCAAGTGTCTGGGCGGCGTGATCCAGGGCAAGCTCTGGCCCAAGGACGAGGCGGAGAAGCAGCGCGCCCTCGATGCGGGCCACGATCTGGACCGGGTCCTGTCGACGCACGATCTGGTCTCCGGGGACAACGTCTTCTTCGTGGCCACCGGCATCACGGACGGCGAGCTGCTCCGGGGCGTGCGCTACCGCGCGGAGACGGCGACCACCCAGTCCCTGGTGATGCGTTCGAAGTCCGGCACGATCCGGCAGATCGACTCGACCCACAAGCTGGAGAAGCTGCGGGCCTACAGCGCGATCGACTTCGACCGGGCCAAGTAGGCCGCGCGGCCGCGCAGTACGGGTCCGCCGCGCCCAAGTGGCCGGCCCGGTCCCGTACTTCGAGCCATGGCCGTTGAACATCAGGCCGGCCGCGCACGTACAGAAGGACAGCGCGCGTGGTGGGCCCGCGCGTTGAGAGGGCGCCCCTTGTACGGAGGGGCGCCCTCATCCGTGTCCGAGCCGGGGTGGCGGCGGTCAGCCGGCCGCTGCGATGTGGTCCGTCGCGCGAGTGCTCTGCTGGCGCTCCAGGTCACGGCGCCGGCGCCGGGCCAGGACCACGCGGCGCTCGGCGGCGGTGAGTCCGCCCCACACGCCGTACGGCTCGGGCTGCAGGAGGGCGTGCTCGCGGCACTCGGCCATCACCGGACAGCCTCCGCAGACCCGCTTCGCGGCGTCCTCTCGGGAGAGCCTGGCCGCCGTGGGCTCCTTGGACGGTGCGAAGAAGAGGCCGGCCTCGTCCCGCCGGCAGACGGCCTCGGTGTGCCAGGGAGCATCCTGATCTCGCGCGGGCCGCCGCTGACTGGGGATCGCAGCTGCCCGCTGAGTCGGAACTGCGGCGACCTGCAGGGACTGATGCGGCGTTTGCAGCACGGCCTACTCCTGACGACGGCTTCGCGGCGGGGTGACGATGCAGCAAGGCCTACCCGCTGTACGCGTGCCTATGCACTGAGTTCCGATGAACGGAAGTTCAGACTCATGCCCCCGCGTGCGCCCCCCGGTGCGCCGCCGTCAGCCCCCGCCGGACTCCGGTGGACTGCCTGTCGGCCGTCGGTCGACCGTCAGCCCTCAGCCGTGATGCTTGCGCAGATGCTTGTCGACGTATTTGCCGACGTATTTGTGGAGATCGGTGACGAGCTTGCCGCGCTTGGGCTTCGCCTCGATGTTCCCGAAGACGGAGTAGCCGTCGATCACCACGCGCGGGGCGTTCGCATCCGGCGCCTCCAGGCTCTCCACCTCGAAATTGCCGAAGACTCCGCTGCCGCTGCCCTTGAGCGTGATGTTCTCCGGGACGGTGATCTCGACGTTCCCGAAGATCGAGAAGCATTTGACCAGGACCTGCTGGTGCTCGAAGACGGCTTCGGTGAGGTCGATCTCGATGTTCCCGAAGATCGAGTACGCGTGGGTGCGGCGGCCGACGCGCCAACGCCCCTTGCGCGTACTGCTGCTGAAGACCGCGACCAAGTTCTCGTCGGGCTCGTCCGGGATGGGTGCGGGGCGGTACGGCGAGGGGTCCGGGGCGGCGGACGCGCCGGTCCGGGCGGCCGGCAAGTCCCGCACCAGCGGCTCGAGTTCGCCGACCGTCTTGGCGCGGTACACGCCCTCGATGCGGTCCGTGAACTCCTCGGAGGTGAGGCGTCCCTCGGCCATGGCGTCGCGCAGGATGTCCGCGAAGCGGTCGCGGTCCGCGTCGGAAGCACGCAGATCCGCCTCCGCGACGGGCCCGGCGGCAGGCCTCGGGGAGGGGGCTTCGGGCTTCTCTGGTCGCTTTTCGAGGTCCACGAATTCAGCGTACCGAAACGCGATAGATCGCGACCAGAGGGAGGAGCCCTGAGGTTCCCCTTAGGGATGCTCCTTCCAGGGGTCCCCTTCAGGGGCCCGTACGGCCCGTACGGATCAGAGGTCCGTACGGAGAACGGCCCGTACCGATCAGAGGTCCGTACGGGGAGTGGTCGCGCCGCGTCGCCGGTTCGCGAGCCAGATGGCCAGTACGGCCAGGGCGCTCGCCGGCCAGGTCGTGATGCTCAGCGGGCCGGCCAGCAGCGGGTCGACGACCGGGCCCGAGATGTCGCCGGTCAGCGGCAACGCGAACTCGTTGAGCGAGAGGTGCGCCGCGACGGCCGCCCACACCGATCCGGTGGACAGCCGGACCGCGGCGATCACGGTGCCGAGGAGCGTGGCCGTCAGCACGGCGACGGGGACGCCCAGGAGCGGGGAACGGCCCGGGTAGCTTCCGCCGAGTGCGGTCATCGGCACGTGCCAGGCGCCCCATACGGCGCCCCCGGTCAGCAGGGCGCGGGTCCTGCCGAGATGCAGTAACCGCGGCAGCAAGTAGCCCTGCCAGCCCAGCTCTTCGCCGAAGTACAGGGGCAGGGACACCAGCGCACTCAGTGCGAGCGGCAGCAGCGTGCCGGGGCCGGGCGGATGCGCGGGGGCGTACCAGCCGACGGCCGTGGCCAGAGCCAGGCCGGCGGCCGTGAGGGCGAGCGGGATCGCGAGGGCCGTCGCCGCGGAGCGGGCCTCGTGCCGCCATGGCGTGGCCCTGGTCAGCCCGAGGAGGCGTACGGCCGCGCGCGGCCCCCTGCCGCGTACGGTCAGGCCGAACGCGGTCAGGGCCGGCACCAGCATCATCAGGATCATGCACACGGCCGCGACCGGGGGCGTCCCCTGGCCGGGATCCGAGCGGCGGAAGCCGTCGATCCAGAGCGGGATCATGGCGATCCAGGCCCCGGCGAAGCTGATCACCAGGAACGGGACGAGGCCGCGGGGTGAACTGATCGCCGGATGCTTCGAGTTCGCTGCGTCCGCCGGGTTCGCCGTGCCCGCCGGGTTCGCCGTGCCCGCCGCATTCGCCGGATTCACCGGTTCCGGAGTGCTCGCTCGTGTCATGTCCGGGACGCTACGGAGCGTGAGCCGCCGGAACGACGGTGCCCACTCGTCGATCCGTGGTGCAGCACACTCCACCTTGACGGGGCCGCGGCGGCGTCCAGGCGGCCCTCCGGGTGAGTCTCACCTCACCGAGGAGGCCTCTTTCCGAGGTTCTACTCTGGAGGGCGCTGCCCAGGGAGGTGCAGCCGTCTGCCGAGTGAGGAATGGCCGAAAATGCCGGAGTTCGCGTACACCGATCTGCTTCCGACGGGAGAGGACACCACGCCGTACCGCCTGGTGACCTCCGAGGGCGTCTCCACGTTCGAGGCCGACGGGCGGACCTTCCTCAAGGTGGAGCCGGAGGCGCTGCGCAAGCTCGCCGAAGAGGCCATCCACGACATCCAGCACTATCTGCGCCCGGCCCACCTCGCCCAGCTGCGCCGCATCATCGACGACCCGGAGGCCTCGGCCAACGACAAGTTCGTCGCACTCGACCTCCTGAAGAACGCCAATATCGCGGCCGCGGGCGTGCTCCCGATGTGCCAGGACACCGGCACGGCGATCGTGATGGGCAAGCGCGGGCAGCACGTGCTGACCAGCGGCCGTGACGAGGAGGCCCTGTCGCGCGGCATCTACGACGCGTACCAGAACCTGAATCTGCGGTACTCGCAGATGGCGCCCGTGACCATGTGGGACGAGAAGAACACCGGCTCCAATCTGCCGGCGCAGATCGAGCTGTACGCGACGGACGGCGACGCCTACAAGTTCCTGATCATGGCCAAGGGCGGCGGCTCGGCCAACAAGTCGTTCCTGTACCAGGAGACGAAGGCCGTACTGAACGAGGCCTCGATGATGAAGTTCCTCGAGGAGAAGATCCGCTCGCTCGGCACCGCGGCCTGTCCCCCGTACCACCTGGCCATCGTGGTCGGCGGCACCTCCGCCGAGTACGCCCTGAAGACCGCGAAGTACGCCTCCGCGCACTACCTGGACGAGATCCCTTCCGAGGGCTCGGCGCTCGGGCACGGCTTCCGGGACCAGGATCTGGAGCAGAAGGTCTTCGAGCTGACTCAGAAGATCGGTATCGGCGCGCAGTTCGGCGGCAAGTACTTCTGCCACGACGTGCGGGTGGTGCGGCTGCCGCGGCACGGCGCGTCGTGCCCGGTCGCGATCGCGGTGTCCTGCTCCGCGGACCGGCAGGCCGTCGCGAAGATCACCGCGGAGGGGGTGTTCCTGGAGGAGTTGGAGACGGATCCGGCGCGGTTCCTGCCGGAGACGACGGACGAGCACCTCGTGGCGGACTCCGACTCCGACTCCGACTCCGAGTCCGAGGGCGTGGTGAAGGTCGATCTCAACCGGCCGATGGACGAGATCCTCGCCGAGCTCACCAAGCACCCCGTCAAGACCCGCCTCTCGCTGACCGGGCCGCTGGTGGTGGCCCGGGACATCGCGCACGCGAAGATCAAGGAGCGGCTCGATGCGGGGGAGGAGATGCCGCAGTACCTCAAGGACCACCCCGTGTACTACGCGGGGCCCGCGAAGACTCCCGAGGGGTATGCGTCCGGGTCGTTCGGGCCCACGACCGCGGGGCGGATGGACTCGTACGTCGAGCAGTTCCAGGCGGCCGGGGGGTCCAAGGTGATGCTGGCGAAGGGGAATCGGTCTCAGCAGGTCACGCGTGCGTGTGGTGCGCACGGGGGGTTCTATCTCGGCTCCATCGGGGGGCCCGCTGCGCGGTTGGCCCAGGACTGCATCAAGAAGGTGGAGGTCGTGGAGTACGAGGAGTTGGGGATGGAGGCGGTGTGGCGGATCGAGGTGGAGGACTTCCCGGCGTTCGTCGTCGTGGACGACAAGGGCAATGACTTCTTCGCGGAGCCTGCGGGGGAACCCACGTTCACGTCCATCCCCGTGCGAGGGCCTGGGCTCTCGTAGTTTGCGCCTCCGGCGCGGAGAGGCCCCTCCCCACCCCTTCCCGAAAGTCCTGCCGGACGGGCCTCCTCAAACGCCGGAGGGGCTTTGATCAAACCCCTCCGGCGATTGAGGAGTTTGAGAAAGAGCCCGCTCGCCCGCTGAAGGGGCCGATCCGGACAGGGTTCGGTGGGTGCGGCGGAGCATGGTGCGGGCCATGAAGGGGTGGACTCGCTTCACCGCTGCCCAGTACAGGCGCCCGCGCCAGGACTGCGTCGAGGCGACCGTGCACAGGGTGACGTGGTCGTCGTCCGTGAGGATCGAGGCGCGGGCGGTGACGCCGGACGTGTCCACGCGCATGAGCAGTTCGCCGTCCTCCCGGGCGATGACCGGGAACGCGTCGCGCAGGATGCCCGTCCATGCGGCGGGGTCGCGCGGCAGGCCGGCGTGGAGCGGCATGCGGTACGCGTCCTCGTAGGCGGGCCGGTCGAGCGCGGTGCGGATCAGTCGGGCGCGCTCGGGGATCGCGACCGTCTCGGGGCGGGCCCATACGGCGGCGCGCAGCAGCCGTACGCGCGCGGAGTGGCGCACCGGATCGGTGACCGAACCGGTCGTGACCCGCTCGATGTTGTCGAAGAGCTCCTCGATCATCGTGTCGTGCACGGGCCTGATCCCGACGGCCCAGGCGAGCCGCCGGCTGCCCGAGAACTCCATCTCCAGGACGTGCCGCACCCGGCAGCGTCCGTCGCCGAGGGGCTCGATCGTCAGCTCGTGGTAGCCGTCCCAGGGCGGGGTCCCGTCGAAGCGGATCCGCCGGCCCGGCTCGTACTCCGTGACTTCGTACGTGACCGGGCCGTGGCCGCCGACGGCGCCGACGCCGAGCGGCCGGTCGAAGCGCATCGGGGCCCAGGCGGGCACCGGGAAGATCGGGTCGTCGTCGGCCGAGAGGCGGTCGAGGAGTGCCCCCGCCGCGGCCGCCGGGGCGGAGATCTCGCGCTCGTGGACGTTGTGGATCAGGGCCATCACGCACCTCCATACGCTGCCGTATGGTTTTACCGTACGGTACCGTATGGTCATGGCGCAACGGCAGCGGCGGACGCGGACGACGGAGCAACAGGGCGGCAGGAAGCCGAGGTTGACGGCACAGGACTGGGCCGATGCCGCGCTCGCGGCGATCTCGGAGGGCGGGCTCGCGGCCGTCGCGGTCGAGCCGCTGGCCACCCGGCTCGGCACCACCAAGGGCAGCTTCTACTGGCACTTCGCGAACCGGGACGCGCTGATCGACGCGGCGCTCGAACGGTGGGCCGAGATCAACACCGAGGGCACGATCGCCGAGGTCGAGGAGGAGCCCGATCCGGAGGCGCGGATCCGGCGGCTCTTCGCCTTCGCGATCCGGGCGGCGGCGGAGGATCCGCTGGAGGTCGCGCTGCTTGCGACGGCGTCGCATCCGCGGGTGGCCGAGGCGATGCGGAGGGTGTCCGAGCGGCGGGTGGCGTATGTGGCGCGGCTCTTCGCGGAGTTGGGGTTTGCGGAGGAGGAGGCGCGGCGGCGTGGGCTGCTGGCGTACGCGGTGTATCTGGGGCATGCACAGCTTGGGCATGCGGCGCGAGGGGTGCTTCCCCCTGCGGGGGGCGAGTTCAGTGCGTATCTGGACGATGCGCTGAGTCTGTTGATGCGGCGCTGACGCGTTGAGTCCCCAGCCCCGCCGCTTCCCGAAAGCCCTGCCGGGCGGGCCTCCTCAATCGCCGGAGGGGCTCTATAAGAGCCCCT
>NZ_QUAK01000111.1 GCF_003429565.1 Streptomyces triticagri | reverse complement strand
TGCGGCCCGGCCGCCGGTCACCGCTGGTCGCGGGGCGGCGTCCGGGGCCGCCGAACCTCCGCGTCCCGCGGGGCGCCTCGCTCCGGACGCCCGGTGGTGGAGCACGGCCACGCAGCGCCGCGCCGCGCCGGTTCCGGGGCCGGGTCCGGTTCCGCGGGAGGCTCAACCCGACACGTCCGCGCCGGCAGACCACGGGGCGAACCCGTTCACCAATCCCGGTCCACTCACCAAGTCGCCCCCTGCGCAGGGCACTTCATCCGTCACGACGCGCCCCGCACCGACCACGGCCTCCGCCGCGGTGCCCACCTCTACGCCCGACACACAGCCGCCGTCACCGGCCGCGGACACACCACAGGCGCCGGGGGCGCCAATGCCGTCGGCTGCACCGGCTGCACCGGCTGCACCGGCTGCACCGGCTGCACCGGCGTCGGCCGTCCCGATGTCAGTCGCGCCATCCCCGGCCGCGCCGGTCGGCGCGCAGGCGGCGGGTGCGCCCCGTACGGCAGCGGCTGCTCCGCCCGTGCCGGCTGGTCCGGGGTCGGGCTCCCCTGAGTCGGTCGGCTCGGCATTTCCGTCCTCGACGTCGACGAGCCACCCGAGCGGCCTGCGCCACGCTGCCGGGGGTTCTCCGGTCGCTCCAGAGGGGCGTGAGGCGCGGGAGGCGCCCAAGTCGTCGGCCGCATCGGCGTCGGCCGTCTCGATGCCTGCCGCCCCGCCGCCCTCGGCCGCACCCGTCGGCGCGCAGGCGGCTGCTCCGCCCGTGCCGGCTGGTCCGGGGTCGGGTTCCTCTGAGTCGGTCGGCTCGACATTCCCGTCCTCGACGTCGACGAGCCACTCGAGCGGCCTGCGCCACGCTGCCGGAGGCTCTCCGGTCGCGCCAGAGGAGCAGGAGGCGCCAATGCCGTCGGCCGCACCGGTCGGTGCGCACGCATCCGCGGCGCCCCGTACCGCAGCGACCGCCCCACCCGTACCGGCCCGTCCGGAACCGGGCTCGCGGGAGTCGGCCGGCTCGGCGTCCCCGACGCCGACGCCCACCAGCCACCCCGGCGGCCCGCGCCGCCGACCCGCCGCAAGCCCTCCGCCCACCGCCAGTGAACCCGAAGCCGAACCCCGCACCGGCGGCGCACCGGAAGCCGAGCCCCCCGCCGGAGGCACACCGGAAGCCGACCCCCACCCCGGCGGCACGTCGAAGACCCCCGCCCCCCGCCGCACCACCGCGGAGCAACAGGCCACCGTGCCGCCCGAGTTCGATCTCGCCCGGAGTCGACCCGGTGGCCGTGTCCGGGCCTTGCTCGACAAGGCGCGGCAGGAGCGGTCGGAGCGCCTCGGGTCGCGGCTGCAGCGGCGCAGCGAACAGGAGAAGCGCTGGCGGACCGACCTCGCGGGCGAGAAGCGCGTCGGCTCCGAGCTGCACCGGCTGCGGCGGCACGGATGGCACGTACTGCATTCCGTACCGTTGTCCGGCACCGAGGGCACGGAGGGCACCGAGGACATCGAGCATCTGCTCATCGGCCCGGGCGGCGTCTTCACCGTCGCCACCCGCCACCACCCGGGCCGGGCCGTCCGCATCGACGACGAAACCGTCCAGATCGACCGCGGCACCGCCGAACCGCACGGCCTCGCGCAGGCCGCCGACGCCGCCCGGGTGCACGAAGTGCTCGCGCCGCACTGCGCGTTCCCGCTCCGTGTCCAGGCCGTCGTGGTGTACGTCGGCGTCACCGAGCTCACGGTGGAGGCCACCAGGTTGCCCGCACGCCTCTACCAGGAGCGCCAGGTCTCCGCACTCGGTCCGCTCACCGGTGTCCTCGACCCCGCCCAGGCGGCCCACGTCCACCGGATCGCCCGCGACCGCCGCACCTGGCCGGGCGCCTGAACCCCGCTCACGGGCGAGGTACGCCCCGCGAGGCTCGCCCGTGAGCGGTCCAACTCGCCCCGCCAGGCGATAGGTTGTCGCCGAAGCAGCAGCCAGCCAGCCAGCCAGCAGCAGCCGGCCGGCAGGCAGCAAGCAGCAGGCAGCAACCGGCCTACGTCCAGGGGGGATTCAGCATGTCCAGCGAGGTGCGCGAGCAGGACCCGGAGGAGCGGCACACGGATTTCGACAACGGCAAGGCCCACCCGGCCCGGGTCTACGACGTCTTCCTCGGCGGCAAGGACAACTACCCGGTGGACCGCGCCGCGGCCGCCGCCGCGCTCGCCGCCAACCCGCGCGGCTATCTCGACGTCCGCCACAACCGTGACTTCCTGCGGCGCGCGGTCAAGCGCCTGACCGGGCAGGCCGGCATCCGCCAGTACCTGGACATCGGCACCGGTCTGCCCACCCAGGAGAACGTCCACGAGATAGCCCAGCGCCTCGCCCCCGACTCCCGGGTGGTCTACGTCGACAACGACCCGGTCGTCCTCGCACACGCCCGCGCCCTGCTGACCAGCGGCCCCGACGGCGTCACCGACTACATCGACGCCGACTTCAACGACCCGGACCTGATCCTCGAAACCGCCGCCCGCACCCTGGACTTCGAGCAGCCGATCGCCCTCGTACTCGTGGCGATCCTGCACTTCGTGGAGGACGCGGAGGCGCACTCCGTCGTACGCCGCCTCGTCGAGGCCCTGTCGTCCGGAAGCCGCCTCGTCCTCAGCCACCTCACCGAAGACCTCAACGCGGAGAACGTCCGCGCGGTCCAGCGCACCTACACCGAACGCGGATTCACCTTCGTCCTGCGCTCCCGGGCCGAGGTCGAGCGCTTCCTCACCGACAACGGCCTCGAGGTGGACTCCCCGGGCGTCGTGCCGGTCCACCACTGGCACCCCGACCACGCGGCACCCGTCCCCGAGCGCCCGGACGGCGACCGCCTCGCCGACCTCGACACCATCGACCAGGTCAAGTACGCGGACATCAACGACGTGACGGACGCCGACATCAACGTCTACGCGGTCACCGGCCGCAAGCGGTGAGCTCCGGACCCGCCGCATGATCGACTACGACGCCGAGTCCGCCTCGTACGACAGCTCCCGCGGCGGCGAACCGCGCGCCGCGGCCGCCGCCGACGCCGTCGAGCGGCTGCTGCCGCAGGCGACCGGCACCGTCCTCGACCTCGCCTGCGGCACCGGCATCGTCACCCGACGCCTGGCCCGCCCCGGCCGCACCGTCCTCGGGGTCGACCGCTCCCCGGGCATGCTGGCCCTCGCGGCGCAGCGCCTGCCGCGGCACGTCCTGCTCGGCGACGCCGGCCAACTCCCGCTGGCCACCGCGTCCGTGGACGCCGTCACCCTGGTCTGGCTGCTGCACCTGCTGCCCGACGCCGCACCCGTCCTGGCCGAGGCCGCCCGGGTGCTGCGCCCCGGCGGCGTACTGATCACGACGGTCGACAAGGGCGCCGGATACTTCACCGAGCCCAGCGACATCGCCGAGGCCACGGAACCGCTGCGCCGTACGCACGCCCACACCGTCACGGACCGCACCGAGCACATCCTCTCCCTGGGCACCCAGCACGGCCTGACCCCCGCGGCCGAGACCACCTTCCGCGGCATCGGCCAGGGCCGGAGCCCGTACACCTGGCGCCGGGCGATCGAGGGCGGCAGCATCCCCTGGGCGAGCGCAGCACCCCCGGACCAGCGGGAAGAGCTCTGCACCCGACTGTCCCGCCTCCCCGCGCAGCACGCGCCACGCCCCGACCCCTGCTACCGCCTGCTCGCGCTCAAGGCGGGGGCGGGGAACGAGATGTAGGAGGGGAAGGGGACACAGGCCACCGGATCAGTGGCCGTCGATGAGCAGCACCCGGTGATCGCGGTCCGGCGAAGACGGGGGGCAGGGGTCAAGGGGCACCCGGGCGGGCCCGAGGGGCGTTCGGGGCCTCCGTACGCGCACCGGAGCCCGCGACGGCCGCCGCGAAACGGGCGGTGAAGGCGGTCCACGCCGCCGAGGCCGCGGGCTCGGCGGCCAGGGCGCGGCGGAGCAACTCGTCGCGGTCGTAGCCCTGTTCGCGCAGCGGCCCGGGAGCCCAGGCGCCGATCCGGCCGGCCGGGACCTCGGGGTGGAACTGGACGCCCCAGGCCGCGTCCCCTACTCGGAAGGCCTGGTGAGGGCAGCGTTCGCTGTCCGCCAACCACACTGCGTCCGGCGGGAGTTCGGTGATCGCATCGACATGGCGCTCGATCGCGGGCGCCACCGCGGGCAGCGGCCCGAAGAGCGGGTCCGCGCCGGCTTCGGGGCGCATCCGGATCGGCGTACTGCCGAACTCGGGCGGACCGTACCGCCCCCGTACGCGCCCGCCCGCGACCTCGGCGAGCAGCTGCCCGCCGAGGCAGATGCCCAGCATCGGCCGCCCGTCCTCGAGCGCCTGCGCGGTGAGCCGGCGTACCGCGGGCAGCCACGGCGCCCGCTCGTCCTCGCCGGGCAGATATCCGCCGCCGAGCACCAACAGGGCGCGGCGGCCCAGGAGTCGAGGCAGCGGCTCACCGGCGTGGGCCTGCACCACCTCGAGGTCGAGCCCGGCCTCGCGCAGCCCGTCGCCGACCCTCCCCGGGCCCCCGGACGGGGTGTTCTGCACGACGAGCACGGACCGCCGCACTCCCGACCCGCCGGCCGACCCGTCGGTCGACCCCTCAGCCCGGTTCTCCTCCGCGCCACCGACCACGGCCACACCTCCGCGGACCATGGTGACCTACGGGCGTACGTACGCACAGGGGCCTCAGCCCTCGCCCGACGCAACCCCCACTCCCACCCCCGTCCCCATCCCTGCAGCGATCTCCCAGAACCCCGCATACCGGCCGCCCCGCCGCAGCAGCTCGTCATGGCCGCCCTGCTCCACGATCCGCCCGCCGTCCAGGAAGGCCACGCGGTCCGCCCGCTGCACCGTACGCATCCGGTGCGCGACCATCACCACCGTCCGGCCCGCCATCAGGCGTTCGATGCCCTCGTGCACGGCCGCCTCGTTCACCGGGTCCAGGGCCGAGGTCACCTCGTCGAGCAGCACGACGGGCGCGTCCTTGAGCAGCGCCCGCGCGATCGACACCCGCTGGCGTTCACCGCCGGAGAGCCGCGCCCCGCCCTCGCCGACCTGCGCCGCCCAGCCGCCGGGCAGCCGCTCGACCACCTCGTCGAGCCGCGCCGCCGAGGCCGCCGCCCGTACCGCGGCCTCGTCGGCGCCGGGCCGGCCGATCCGTACGTTCTCCTCGATGGTGCCGTCGAAGAGATAGACGTCCTGGAAGACGATCGCGATCCGCGCCATCAGATCCTCGGTCCGCATCGCGCGCACATCCACACCGCCCATCCGTACCGCGCCCGCTTCCACGTCGTAGAAGCGCGCCACCAGTTGAAGCAGCGTGCTCTTGCCCGCGCCGGACGGCCCGACGACGGCGAGCCGCCCGCCCTGTGGCACGGACAGCGACAGCCCGTCGAGCACCCGGCGGTCGCCGTGCCGGAACGAGACGGACTCGAACTCCAGGCCGTGGGAGGCCGGTTGGGCGGGCTCGGCCGGCTCCGGCAGCGGACGGGTGCTCAGTACCGCGTCGAGCCGGCCCAACTCCTGCCGTGCCGCCCGGAGTCGGCCGCCGATCCCGGCGAGCGACAGCAGCGGATCCGCACACCGCGCCGCGAGGACCAGAATTGCAAGGACCTCCGCCGCGCCCACGCTCCCGTCCAGCGCCAAGTACGCCCCGACCACCAGGAGTACGGAGAACATCGCCTGCACCACGAGGGTCAGACCCAGCGACCCCGGGAGCGCGGCGAGCGTGCTGCGACGGGACGCGTCCCGCATGTTCCGCAGCGAGTCGTCGAGCAGCCGGAAGCGCTCGCCGCCGTGCCCGCCGGCCCGCAGCACCGGCTGCGCCTGCAGATACTCGACGACCCGTCCGGTCGCCTCGTGGTCGCGCCGGTGCCGCTCGGCGTCGGTCGCGGCCATCGAGCGCGCCGTCCACACCTGCACCGCCGCCACCAGCGGAGCCGCGGCCAGCGCGGCGAGCCCCAACTGCCAGTTGAACGCGAGCAGTACGGCCAGCACGGTCAGCGGAGTGACCAGGGCGGAGACGAACGGCGCAAGCAGATGCGCGATCACCCCCATGGCCTGCAGCACCCCCTGACTCGCGAGCACCGACACCTCCCCGAGCCGCCCGCCCCGGAACCATCCGATGGGCAGCCGGGCCAGATGGTCCCCGAGCCGGTGGTACATGCCGCGCAGCAGCGACGTCCCGGCCCGGAACCCGGACAGATCGCTCACGAACCGCAGCACCGCGCACCCCGCGACCGCCGCCCCGAAGGCGGCCAGCCACGGCCAGGCGTCCTCGGGCGTGCTCCCGAACAGCGCCCGCAGCAGCGGCACGAGCAGTGCGTACGACAGGCCCTCGGCGACCGCGGCCGCCGTCATCAGGGCCACGGTGCGGCGCACGGGGCGGGCGTACTCGTGTCCGAGCACCCGCAGCAGCGTCCGGATCATCGGGTCTCGCCTCCTCGCGGTGCGGTGGTGGGGTCCGGGTCCCGGGGCGCGTCCGGTCCGGTTGTTCTCTCGCCTGCGCCTGCGCCTGCGCCCTCGACCGCGCCCCCGGCCGCTCGCCGGTGTCGCCAGAAGCGCGCGAACTTGCCGTCCATGGCCAGGAGTTCGGCCGGCGCGCCCTGCTCCGCCACCGCCCCGTCCGCCAGGAACACCACCGTGTCCGCATCGGCCACCGTCTCCAGACGGTGCGCGATCACCAGGACCGTCCGGTCACCGCCCAGCGACGTCAGCGCCCGCCGTACCGCCTGCTCGGTCGCCGGATCGGCGAACGCGGTCGCCTCGTCCAGTACGAGCACCGGGGTGTCCGCGAGCAGCGCCCGGGCGACCGCGAGGCGCTGTGCCTCCCCGCCGGACAGTCCGGCGTCCTCGCCGATCACCGAGTCGTAGCCGCGCGGCAGTTCGAGGATCCGCTCATGGATGCCGGCCGTCCGGGCGGCCCGTACGACGGCGTCGTGGCCGGCCCGGTCCGCCTGCGGGACGGCGAGCGCGATGTTCTCCGCGACCGTCGCCCGCAGCAGCGTCACCTCCTGGAAGACGAACGACACCGTGCGGTACAACTCCCGGCTGCCGAGCTCCCGCAGGTCGACCCCGCCGAGCAGCACCGCGCCCTGTGTCGGGTCGAAGAACCGGGGCAGCAGTTTGACCAGCGTCGACTTCCCGCTGCCGGACGGCCCCACGACCGCGGTGACCGTGCCCGGCTCGAGGGTGAGATCGATGCCGCGCAGCACCTCGTGCCGCCGGCCTTCGTGCCCCTCGCGCTCGTCCTCGTAGCCGAAGCGCACCCCGCGCAGTTCGACACGGTGACCGTTCGGCGCCGTCGGTCGATCCGGCTCCGGCAGCGGGGGCACGGCGAGCACCTCCCGTATCCGGCCGACCGCGCGGCCCGCGGCCTGCAGATCGTCGAAGCCGTGGCCGAGCGCCGCGACCGGCGCGGTCAGCCCGAGGCCGAGCAGCAGGAACGGCAGCAGATCGGCGGGCGCGAGACCACCACCGGTGATCAGCAGCGTGCCGCCGGTCAGCACGACGAGCAGTACGAACGGCGGCGAGAGCGCCAGCTGCATCCCCGCGGCCGGCCGGGACATCCCGTGCACCCACCGGTTGAAGGTGCCGACGAACGCGTCCGCGGCCGACAGGAACCTGCGGTGCGCGCGCTCGGAGCCGCCGTACGCCTTGACGACCGCGATGCCCTGCACGAACTCGACCACGGAGTCGGCGATCCGGCCCATCGCGGAGTCGAACTCCAGCTGCTCACGCTGCCGGGCCGGCGTCATCATCAGCGGCACCTGCGCGACTGCCAGGACCACCGGAGCCAGCGTGATCAGGGTGAGCCGCCAGTCGACGGTGAACAGATACGCCAGCGACACCAGCGGCACCACGAACGCGGCCACCAGATCGCCCGGCGCATGCGCGATGAACGGGTGTACGGCGCTGACGTCGTCCCCCACCACCTTGGCCAGCTCACCGCTGCGCCGCCGCGCGAACCAGCCGATCGGCACCCTGCCGAGCCGCTCGGCCAGCAGCCTGCGGAACGCCAACTGCACATGCCCGTCGACCAGATGACCGATCCCGGACGAGGCGGCCGTGAACACCAGGCGTACCAGCAGTCCGGCCACCCCCGCCGCCACCACGAACCAGACGTGCCGGTGGTCCACCGCACCCGGGGCGAGCAGCGTCCGCCCCAGCTCGACGACCGCGAGCAGCGGGGCGAGCCCGGCGACCGCGCCGATGATCTGCAGGACGACCACGGAGGCGAAGGCCGGGAGATGGGGCCGCAGAAGGTCGCGGACGGTCGGGGGCGGCTCCTTGCCACCGGAGGACCCGCCGACGGCGGGCGGCCCACCGGTCGTGGCGGCCGTGTCCGGATCCGATGCTGTGTCGATGGTGGTCATCGCTCTCCTGCGTCCCTCGGGTGCTGACGCGGTCAGCATCACCGGCGCAGGTCCGGGAGGTCTTGGAGAAATGTTCCGGGTGGGCCGCGCGATGCGAGTGCCCCCGGCTCAGCCCACACGCAGCCGCCGGGCCCCGGCCCGGCCCCGCCCCCACGCGACATCATCGACATCCAGCCACTGCGCCTGCGCGACCGCGTTCGGCGTCACTCCGGTGAACGCACGTACCTCACGATGCAGATGCGACTGGTCGACGTACCCGCTCGTCGCCGCCACCGACGCCGACTGCTCCCCGGCGGCGAGCCGGTGCGCCGCATGGTCGAAGCGCACCAGCTGCGCGGCCCGCTTCGGAGTGAGCCCGACCTGCGACCGGAAACGGGACCACAGCCGCTTACGGCTCCACCCGGTCTCCTCGGCAAGCCCCGCCACCCGTACCCGACCCTGCTGCCGCACCATCTGCCGCCAGGCGTGGGCGACTTCGGGATCGACGGCCGGGCCCTCCGACTGCCCACGCAGCAGCATCTCCCTGGCCACCGCGAACCGCTCCTGCCAGGACCCTGCCTCCCACATACGCTCCCGAGTCCGTACAGCCTCCCGCCCCCACAGCTCCTCGAGCGACACCATCGCCCCGCTGAACTCCGCCCCCGCACCGAACACCGCATGCGCGACCAGCGGCGAGATGCGCACCTGCAGACAGTCGATCGATCGCCCCCGCCCGCGTGCACCACCCGGCGCGAGCCCGACGACGCCGCTGTCCATCCACCGGCTGCCGGCGTCGTCCACCACCCGCCCGTCCCCGAAGTCCACGAACAACGTCAGCGCCGGATACGGCACCACCTGCATGTCCACGAACCGGTCCGTCCGACTCCGGAACCCGGCCATACTCACCCCGGGGACCCGCACCGCCTCCGCCGGCAGCGCAACATCCCACAGCCCCGCCACATCCCGAACAGTCCCACCGGGCCACATGACTCCATCGTACGAAGGTCCGCCGAGACCGGCCCGGCCCGCGCCTCAGCGCACCGAGAGCCGTACGACGCCGGCCTTCCCGCGCCCGTCGCCGCGGACTGCCACGGCCACGTACCGGACGGAATCGTCGCAGGTCAGCTCGCGTACCCTCCCGCTGCCGCGCAACGAACCCGCCCGCCGGTAGCGCACCCCGTCCGTGCTGAACTCGACCGTCGCGCCCGGTGCCCCGGAAGCGTTCCACTCCGCCTCGACCTGCCGCACCGGCCGCCGGGACCCGAGGTCGACGACCATCCGGCCGTCCGGGCCGGGACGCCACGCGGTGCCGGAATCGCCGTCCACCGCGGCCGCGGGCGAGGACATCCCGGGCGGCAGCGGCGAGGTCGGGAAGGTGGTGCGGCCGAGCGCCAGATCGTCGTACGGGAACGGCTGCGCGCCGCGCAACTCGACCCGGACCTCGCGCCCGCTGCGCACCGTCGCCACCGTGCTGCGCCCCTGCGCCTCGACCCGGACCCGGCACCCGGGCCCCGACAGATGCAGCGTCGCACCGTCGGACACCCGCACCCGAAGCCCCGTCGGCAGTCTCCTGCCGGACAGCGGGGTGAGCGTGCACCGCGGCGGAAGCAGCAGCGCCGATGCGGCACCGAGCCGAGCCGCGAACCGCAGACCGTCGCGGGTGACCGTCTGCTCACCCTCGTACACCTGCCGCCGCCGGCCCTGCTGCGGCACCGTGATGCTCGAACGGACCGCGTCTGCCGAGAGGTTGAACACGCTCAGCTGCCCGTCGACGAGCGCCGCACGCACCCGCTCGTCGTCCGCGACGGGCACGGGAGCGGCCGCGAGCGCCCGCAGGTCGTCCGGGGACGCGCCGCAGTGGCCCTCGACCACGACGTGCTCGCGTGTGCCGTCGGCCGGCAGGATCGTGTCGCCGTACACGGAGATCGGGCTCTCGCCGCCGCGCACAACGAGCCCCGCGCGGCCGTCGATGTCGAGCCAGCCGCCGCGGCTGCGCACCGCGGGCGTTGGCCCGGTCACCAGATCCGTCCACTGCTTCCCGTCGGGCGACCCCTGCACCCGGTACCGGCGCCCGGCCGCCGACTCCCAGCGCAGCGTCACCCGGTCGACGGCGTGCTCCGAGCCCAGGTCCACGGCCCACCAGCTGTCCGCCCGCTTCCGGTCCTCCTTGGAGACGGCCCAGCGGGTGCCGGCGTCGCCGTCCACCGCAAGGCCCGGTTCGTTGCCCGAGGCGTGTGACGAGGCCGTCGCGGTGCCCTCGCGTGCCAGATCGCCGCCGTCGGCGCCGTCGCGGACCTCCACGTCGTACAGCGAGTAGCCGTAGGACGGATCGGGCTCCACACCGAGCATCCGTACATGCCGCACCGTCGCCCGGTCGAAGGTCAGGGTGTCGACGCGACCGCCGGCCGGCGTCCCGGCGTCCGCGGCCTCGACGGTGGCCGAGCCCTCCGCGAACCGGTACGTACGGCTGCCGTCGAGCCCCGCGACACCCGGCATGTCGAGGTTGTGCACCTCGAGCCGTGCGGCGGCCGCGCTCGCCGCGTCGGAGGCGTACACGACCGCGCCCGACGGCAGGGTCGCGTACCCCGCGAAGGAATCCCCGTCGGCGCCAGCGAGGCGCAGCACCGTGGCACTGCCGTCGAATCCGTCCCGTACGGCCGTGTGCACGCGCACCGAGCGCCCGGTGACCTCCGCCGCGGTCGAGGGCAGGAACATCGCCGTGCTGCCGCTGAGCCGGAACAGCCAGTCGTCGTGCCCCGGCTGCCAGGCGAACTTGACGAAGCCCTCCTTCGTCACCGCACCCGCCCAGGCGGCCGGCGACTGGTGCGCGACCAGACCGGGTCCCGTGCCGAAGTCCGTGACACCCGAGGCGTACTCGAAGAGTTCCTGCCGCGACATCGCGCGCACCCGCTCGCCCGCTTGCGGCCAGCTGTGCAGCAGGTAGCTGATGGCGACCTCGGCCCGCGCCTCCGGCTCGTACTTGGGCTCGCCGGAGAACTTCGCGAGCCGGTACTGCGGCGGATACTCCTGGTACGCCTCGAGACGCGCGGCGAGCTCCAACTCCGCCCGGGCCGCCGCCCGGTCGCCCGCCACCCGGGACAGGAATGCCAGCGGCAACACGTCCCGGCCGTACAGATGCTCGCGGTCGTTCACCATCGGCATCAGGGGCTCGCCGGCGTCGGACATCACCGCCAGGAGCGTGCGCCACAGCGGATCGGCGTTCGGCTGCGCGGTCAGGACCTGCGGCAGCGGCTCGCCGGCCGCGAGGAAGTGCGCGGCGTTGCGGCCCGAGGTGCGCCACAACTCCGCCTGGTAGTGCGGCCCGAAGGAACCGTGGTTCTCGACGATGAAGGTGTCGTACGTGTTGTGGGCGGTGTTGGCCGAGACCCGCACTCCGTCCACCCGGGTGGGGTTGGCCAGGTCGGCGGCCGGCAGACCGGCCTCGTTGCGTGACCAACTCCCGTAGCGGGTGGCCCAGTCGGCGCGGCGCCGGTCCTCCGGAGCCCAGGCGAGCGCGGGAGCCAGGGTCTGCGAGTAGAGGCCCATCTCCTCCAGCTTGGTGTCGCCGACATGGCCGCCCTTGAGCCCGTTCGGCGTCCAGTCCCCGGAGTCCGGGTCATCGCCGGTGCCCAACGAGTCGGTGTAGGCGGCCTGTTCACGGGCGATGGTGTCGACCGCGGAGCGTGTGGCCGCATCGAGGTCGTCCCACAACAGGCGCGCGGCGAGCACGAAGTACGACTGGAAGGTGGTGTCGAAGAACAGCTTGCGGCCCCACTGACTGCCGCCCGTCAGCCGGTTGGAGGCGGCGAAGTGCCGCAGCGTCGCGAGGGTGCGCCGCTTGAGCGTCCGGCGGTCGACGCCGGCCAGCTCCTCGTCGTACGTCCCGTGCGTCAGCAGCACGGCGTGCCCGAGGACGACGGCGAAGCCGAAGTCCTTGTCGGTGTAGATCCCCTTCGCATCGTCCCACTGCGTCTCCGACCAGCGGGTGTGCCGCAGCAGGACGCGGTAGTACGTGGCGGCGAGGTCCGCGCTGTCCCCGCCGGCCTCCGCGTCCGTCGCGCTCTTCGCGCCCGGGGCGCCCGCGGGACCACCGCCGACCGCTGCCGCCGCAGGCGCATGCAGCGCGGGCGAGAGGACGGCCGCGGCACCTGCCGCCCCGAAGACCTGCAGTACCCGCCGCCGTTCGACCCCGTCACGCACCGTCCACACGACAAGACCCCCACCTCTTGGACAACGTTGTCAATCCCGGCCTGATTCTTGGCGGCACCGGAGATGCGTGTCAATAGGCGTGCCGATGGCGACCCCTGGTGCATTTTCCGGGGCGGCCGTGTGATGAGCGCGGCCGCAAGCCCGCCACGTCTCGACTGTTGACGCGTTCAGGCGGGAGCCGGTAACTGTTTACCGGATATTCAAACCGGTTTAGATCCAGTGTCCAACAGCGTTGTCGGGACCTGGATGCGTCCAAGGAGTTCCATGACTGACAACGGATCTGCATTCCTGCCCGACCGACGCCGGGTGCTCCTCGGCGGACTCGCCGCGGGCGCGGCCGCTCTGACCTTGACCGTGCCGGACCTCGCACGGGCCGCCGAGGCCGGCGGCGGCCGAACGGCGGCCGACGACCTCCAGATCATCATCGGGCGCCTCCAGGAGCGCTTCCTGGCACAGGGCGACGAGGTGCGGGTCGCCAACGGCATCTTCCTCGCCCGTACATCAGAGGCGCTCTCCTACGCCGAGTCGCTGCGCCCCGACGGGTCGTGGTCCGACGTGGACTACACCGACACCACCAGCTCCGCCAACGGCAAGGTCTGGTCGCCGTACCGCGCCCTGTACCGCATGATCGCGATGGCCCACGCCTACCGCGACCCGGACGCCGACGGCCACGGGAGGCCCGAGCTGATCGAGGCGCTGAACCGCTCGCTCCTGCACTGGGACAAGACCGGCCCGACCTGCGAGAACTGGTGGGAGACCGAGATCGGCACATCGATGGCCATGGGCCGGGTGTCCATCTTCGTCGGCGACGAACTCGACCCCGAGGCACGGGAGGTGACGTACACCCACAACGAGGGCCGCCGCGACCCGGTCGGTGCGAACGGCTCCTGGCGCACCGAGAACTACCTCTACGAGGTGGTCGCGAAGCGTGCGGCCGACGCCGTCCACCAGGGCTACGTCACCATGTCGGAGACGGTGGCGGTGGACGACAGCGGCGAGGTCAACGAGGCCGTGCAGGTCGACGCCAGCTTCTGGGCCCACGGCGCGCAGCTCTACAGCGAGGGCTACGGCATGGTCCTGTTCACCATCGTCGCGGCCTGGGCCGACGTCGCCCGCGGCACCAGCTTCGACTTCTCGTCCGAGGACATCGACGCGCTCGCCTTCTACATCCTCGACGGGACGCGGTGGTTGATACGCGGCGAGCTCGGCATGATGTACCTCGGGTACCGCCCGCCCAACACGATCGACGGCATCACGAGCTACGCGGCCGACTTCCTCGAGCCCCTCGACCGGATGGCGCGCGCCGACGGCGCCAGGTCGGCCGAGTACGCCCGGCTCGCCGACAACATCCGCGGAAAGACCCGGAAGAGCGGTGTCACCGGGCACAAGTACTTCTGGCGCTCGGAGTTCTCCTCGCACCAGCGCGCCGGGTACGGCATCTTCACCCGGCTCAACTCCCCGCGTATGAAGGGCAGTGAGTACCGCTCCACCTTCCGCCCCGAGGTCGGCAACGAGATCGCCTGGAACGCCTCGGGAGCCACCTCGATCCAGGTCACCAACCGCGAGTACGGCGACCTGGTGCCCGCCTTCGACTGGTCCCACTACCCGGGCGTGACCGCGCCGTACGCCAAGGTCACCGAGCAGTCGAGCCCCGACAACGCGGGCAGTTTCACCGGCGGTGTCAGCGACGGGCGTTACGGTGCGAGCGTCTTCAGCCTCGACCGCTACGGGACCACCGGGCGCAAGAGCTACTTCCACTTCGACGACGAGATGGTCGCGCTCGGCGCCGGGATCGCCTCCACCTCCGAGCACGCCGTCCACACGACGGTCAACCAGGGCGCGGCCCGGTCCAACGCCTCCGTCGGCGGCAGGGCCGTACGCCCCGGCACGGATGCGGCCGCCACCGACGCCTCGTGGGCGTACCACGACGAGATCGGCTATGTCTTCCCGCAGGGCGGGCCGCTGAAGGTGTCGCATCGGAAGCAGACCGGGAGTTGGCTCGACCGTGACCCCGTCGAGCGGGACGCCTTCACCCTGTACTTCGACCACGGCACCGCGCCGGACGGCGCCCAGTACGCCTACATCGTGCTGCCCGGCGCCACTCCCGGCGAGGTCAGGCGCTACGCGGCCCGGCCCGCCGTCAGGATCCTGCGCAACGACGAACGGGCCCAGGCGGTCCACCACCCGCGCCTGCGGCTGACGATGGTGACCTGCTACGAAGCGGGCTCCGTCGACCTGGGTGGCGGCCGCACACTCCAGGTCGATGAGCCCGCCCTCGTCATCCTCGACGAGTCCGGCCGCTCGGCGGTGGCGAGCGTGGCCAATCCGGACGAGCCCGGGCTCACGGTCTCCGTCGCCCTCACCGCGCGCGGCCGCACCCGTCGCGCGGACTTCGCGCTGGGCTCCGGCGCAGACCTCGGCAGGACGGTGACGCGGACGCTGCGCTGAGACCGAACGGCGTGCTGCCGGCGGAGGTNGGGCTCCGGCGCAGACCTCGGCAGGACGGTGACGCGGACGCTGCGCTGAGACCGAACGGCGTGCTGCCGGCGGAGGTTCCGCCGGCAGCACGCCGTTGTCGTTCGCGCGGGCTCGGGCCTGGGGCCCCGAAGGGCCCTCGTTCGGCTCTCGATCAGCCCGAGGTCCGCTCCAGGGCGGCGACTCCGATGGTGCTGTCCGCCATCCCGTAGAACACGTGGACCGTGCCCGCGATGCGCTCGATCGCGGTGGGGAAGACGACGTTGCCCAGCGTGCCGACCGTCTCCTCGTGGGTCTCGGGGGAGAGCCACGGCTCCGGGGAGCGGGCGATGACCCGTGCCGGATCGTCGGCGTCGAGCAGCATGCCGCCGGCCCGGTAGACGGCACCGTGGCTGAGTTCGAAGCCCTTGGCGACCGGTCCTGTCACCCCGTGGTGGATGAGCAGCCAGCCCTCGGGCACCCGTATCGGCGGCGGTCCGGCGCCGATCTTCGCGGCCTCGAACGGCATTTGGGGACCGGCAACCGGAGCGGAGTGGTGCAGGGAGGTCAGTGCCGAGAGGTCCCGGGCGACGGCCTCGGCGTCGGCGTAGGCGATCCAGATCGACGGCCGGCCGTCCGTGATGCCGGCCGGGGTGGGGGAGCCCTCGCCCGGGCGCAGCCAGTCCAGGTCCCACATCGGCCGGTGCAGCATCGCGAAGCTGGGCCGCCCGTCGGGGCCCGGCACGATCTCCGGGAAGAACACCAGGTCCTTGTTGGGGAAGAAGTTCAAGTCCGTTGCCAGCTGCGGCCGGTACGTGAAGTGCAGCGGTCCCAGGCGACGCCACTCGACCGTGTCCGTGGAGACGGCGAGCGCGGGTCGCGGGCCGAGCGGACCGTAGGCGACATAGGTCATGACGTGGACGCCGAGGTCGGGCAGGAAGGTGATGCGCGGGTCCTCCACGCCGGCGTTGCCCGCGCCCCGTTCGAAGCCCTCGTCGGGAGCGAGCACCACGCCCTGTCGTTCGACGCCGACGGGCACGCCGTCCTCGATCACGACGCGCGCACGGCCGATGCGCGAGACATTGCCGGCCGCGACCATGCGGGGGAACAGATAGAGCTCGCCGTCGGGTCCCCAGGCGGTGCCGGGATTGAGCACGCCCTCGGCCTCGAGCGGGTCGCCCGGGTCGGGGCTCATGAGTACGCCGACCCGGTTCAGGGCGTACGGGAGCGCGGTGTCGGTGTTGAGCTGGGTCATACCTAGCCTTTGATCGCGGAGCCGAGATTGGCCGAAGTGAAGTGGCGCTGGAACAGCAGGAAGAGGACGACGGCCGGCACCGCGAGCACGCAGGCACCGGCGAGTACGGCGCCCATGGGGTTCGCCTCGAAGGTGGAGTTGGCCTGCGAGAAGTTCGCCAGGCTCACGGCGAGCGGCTGCATGTCCTGGTCCTTGGTGACCAGGAACGGCCAGAGGAACTCGTTCCACGGCCCGATGAAGGTGACCAGCATGGCGGTGAGGATCGCGGGCCGTACCAAGGGCACGGCGACCGAGCGCAGGATGCGCAGTTCGCTCGCTCCGTCCATGCGTGCCGCGTCGAAGATCTCGCGCGGGATCTGCAGGAAGTACTGGCGGAAGATGAGCACGGCCACGGAGTTGACGGCGAACGGCAGGATCATTCCGGCGTAGCTGTCGGCCAGGCCGAAGTACCGCACCACCATCACGTACAGCGGGATCATCAGGAGCTGGAACGGGATCGCCTGGACGAGCAGGACGAGGGCGAACACCGCGGCGCGGCCGCGGAAGCGCAGGATCGCGAGCGCGTAGCCGGCGAGCAGCCCGAGCACCAGGGTGCAGGCCATCACCCCGGCGGTCATGATCAGCGAGTTGGTGAGGGCCCGGACGAGGCTGAACGAGTCGTCGATGCCGGTGAGGTTGTCGAGCGTCAGACGGCTCGGGACGGGCAACAGGCCGCCGAGGGTCGCGTCGTGCTTCTTCTGCAGGGCGCCGATGACCATGTAGTAGAACGGCAGGAGCGCGGCGACGGCACCGAGGCCGAGCGCGGCATACCGCAGGATGCGCAGGGTGCGGGCCATGTCAGTCCCTTTCCGTGAGGCGCCGGGCGACGGTCGCGATGATGAGCACGCCGGTCACGAGGATCAGGCCGATGGCCGCCGCGGCATCCGGCTCTCCCTGCTCGATGCCCCGCTGGTAGACGAGCAGGGCAGGAGTGAGGGAGGCGCCGCTCGGGCCGCCGCCGGTCAGCAGGAACGGCTCGGTGAAGATCTGTCCGGCCGTGATGATCGACAGCAGGACGACCAGCGAGGTGACGGGCCGGACGGCCGGCAGGGTGACGGCACGGAACGCCTGCAGCGGCCCCGCGCCGTCGGTGAGGGCGGCCTCGTGCAGTTCCTTGGGCACGTTCTGCAGCGCGGCGAGGTACAGCAGGATGTAGAAACCGAGCTGCTTCCAGGTGACGTACACGGCGATGAGCGGCATCACCAGGCCCTTGTTGGCCAGCCACGAGGGCTCGGGGGCCCAGGATCCGAGGACGTTGTTCACGGCACCGGAGCCGTTGAAGAGGAACAGCCACACCGCGAGCGTCGCGACCGAGGCCGTCACGTACGGCACGTAGTACGCCATCCGGAAGAAGCCGCGCCAGCGGGTCGCGGCATTCAGCGCGGAGGCGAGTACGAGGGCGAGCACCACGGTCAGCGGGATGTTGATCGCCATGAACAGCCCGAGGTTGGCGAAGGCACGCCGGGTGTCCGCCTCGCCGAGCACCGCGGTGAAGTTGTCGAAGCCGACGAACGGGTGCGGGACGGCGACCCCGGGTGCGGTGAAGAAGTAGTCGTGGAACGCCATCCACACCCCGACCCCGAAAGGGATCACGAACACGACGAGCACATAGGCCGTGTAGGGCGCGGTGAGGGCGATACCGAGCGGGCTGCTGCCGAGGCGCCGCTTCGCGCGCGGGGCGCGGGAGCGCGTCTTGTCCATGATGTGCTCCGTCAGCCCGCGGCCTGGTCGTCGATCTCCCGGGCCACCTTGCCGAAGGTCGCCTTCACATCGCCCTTGCCGGGGAGCACCACGTCCTCCCAGCCCGTACGGAAGGTCTTCCACACGTCGGTCGAGCCGGCGATGTTCGGTACGTCCACCGAGCGCGGTACGGCGTCGGCGAAGGGCTCGTAGAACGGGTTGTCCTCGAGGAAGTCGCCCGAGGTGGCGGCCACGTCACCCCGGGTCGGGAACTGGCCGGTCTTCTCGAGCAACGCCGCGTCGTTCTTCGCGCTCATCGAGAACTTGGTGAACTTCCAGGCCGTCTGCTTGTTCTTGCACGAGGTGAAGAGCCCGACGTTCTTGGAGTCCGCGAACGTGGACGTCTTCGCCGCGGGTGTGCCGGAGGCCGTGGGCAGCGGCACCACGCCGTACTTCACCTTGTCGTCGAACTGCCCCTTGCCCCAGGGCCCGGCGATCCCCATGGCGGCCACCCCGTCGGCGAACGGCCCCGCCCACATGTCGCCGCTGTACGCCTCCGGCGAGGCGTAGCCCTTGGCGTACATCTCCTGCCAGAAGGCGAGGGTCTGCTGTCCGGCCTTCGAGGTGAAGGTGGCTTTCTCGTCCTTGACCAGCTGCATACCACCGGAGTTGGCCAGGTAGAGCGGATAGAAGTCGAAGAGCGCGTTGGTGGAGTCGCTGGTCGCCGGCGGATAGAGCGCGAATTTCGCCGCCTTGCTGCTCTTGATCTTCTTTGCCGCGGCCAGCACGTCGTCGTACGTGCCGAGCTTCGGGTCGTCCGCGTCCAGGCCCGCCTTCTCGAAGACGTCCTTGTTGTAATAGAGCATGAACGGGTTTGTTTTCCACGGCACTTGATGCAGCGAACCGTCCGGGGAACGGAATCCGTCCGCCGCGGCGCCCGAGCGCTTCTTGACGAAGGACTCGGCGTCGCCGAAGGTCTCGGAGAGATTCACCAGACCGCCCTGCTTCTCGAACGCGGAGACCGCGGCCGGAGCGGTGTTGTAGACGAGGCACGGGGTGTTCCCCGCGGTGATCGCGGCCCCGATGACGTCCTCGGTGGACTTGCCCGAGGGCACCGCACGCGCGGTGACCTTCTCCTTGGGGTGCGCCGAGTTCCAGGCGGCCACCGTCGCCTCGGCCCAGGCCTGCTCCTGCTTGTTCGTCGAGTACCAGATGTCGATCGGTCCCGATGTCGGCTTGCCGCCACCGGTGTCGCTCGCACCGCAGGCGGACAACGGCAGGACAACCACCGCGGCGGTGGCAAGCACCGTAACGCGCGGATGACGCCTCATAGCGCCCAACTCCCTTCCATGCGGGTGGTCGAGGGCCTGGAGCAACTCCTCTGCGGTCGCCGCAGGCCTGCCCCGGAGCAATGATCATTGCGGGGTGACGAGCTCATCAAACCGGTTTAGAATAAGGGGGTCAAGACAACGCAAGACACATTTCGGTAATCGGCGGTACAGGCCTGCGTCACACTGGTGGACGTGCGAGCGGCACCGTGATCCGGGGGAAGGCGAGGCGGTATGGCGCAGGGACGGGACCAGGCGAGCGGGGCGGCAGGCGGCTCCCGTGCGGAGTCGGCCCCACCGCCGCGCCGGGGGCGCGGCAGCCGGCCCACCATCGGGGACGTCGCAGCGCTCGCCAAGGTCTCCAAGGCGACGGTGTCCTTCGTCGTCAACGACCGCGCCGGAGTCAGCCCGGCGGCACGCCGCCGCGTCCGTGCCGCCATGGAAGACCTGGGCTGGCAGCCCAACGCCGGAGCCCGGGCGTTGTCCAACAAGCGGGCCCAGACCCTCGGTCTGGTGATGCGCCGCCAGCCGGAGCTCCTGAGTACCGACCCGTTCTTCCCGCAGTTCGTCGCCGGGATCGAGACCGGCCTCGCACCGCTCGGCTACGCACTCGTCCTGCAGGTCGTGCCCGACGAGGACACCGAGCGGCAGGCGTACGAACGCCTCGCGCGCGACGGGCGGGTGGACGGCGTGTTCCTGACCGACCTGCGCGTGGACGATCCACGGCCCGCCCTTGTCACGGAACTGGGCCTCGACGCACTGATCGTCGGCCCGCCGCAGCCCGGCAGCCGGGTCCCCGCCATCGGCGTGGACGACGGCAGCGGAATCCGCCGGGCGGTCAGCCACCTGCGGTCACTCGGCCACCGGCGGATCGGGCACGTCTGCGGCGCCGAGGGATATGTGCACACCGAGGCCAGGCGGGACGCCTGGCGCGGCGCGCTCGCGGACGCCGGTCTGGCCGAAGTCCCGCCCGTCGAGGCGGACTTCACCGGCGCCTCCGGCGCCCGCGCCACCCACCAGCTCCTCGACCTCGACCGGCCGCCGACCGCCATCGTGTACGCCAACGACCTGATGGCCATCGCCGGCATCACCGCCGCGACCGGCCGCGGACTGCGGGTCCCCGAGGACCTCTCGGTGGTCGGCTTCGACGACATCCCCCTGGCCGACTGCATCGCCCCACCCCTCACCACGGTCCGCCAGGACGTCCTGACCTGGGGAAACGTCGCCGCCCAGGCCCTGGCGGCCCGCACCGAGGGCCGCGCCCCCGAACAGATCACCCTGCCCCCGGTCGAGTTCATCATCCGCTCCAGCACGGCTCCTCCGCCGAGGGGCGGTCGCCAGGAATAGGATCGCGGGTGTGACTGACGCGAGTGGCGTGCCCGATCTGGAACTGACGCGGGTGATGGCGGCGTCTCCGGAGGCGATCTGGGCTGCGTGGACCGACCCGGCCGGCATCGCCCAGTGGTGGGGACCGGCCGGGTTCACCAGCACGGTTCGCGAACTCAATGTCGTCGACGGCGGACGGTTCGATGTCGTCATGCACGCTCCCGACGGCACCGATTTCGCGAACGTCTACATCTTCGAAGACGTCGAACCGGCCCGGCGGATCAGCTACGTACATCAGGGATCCGAGGAGTGGGGGCTTGCCCCGTCGCGTTCCGTCGTGCTGATCGAGGCGGAGACCCAGGACGCACCCCGAACCCGCGTGACGGTGCGCTCGTACTACGCATCGGATGGGGACCGCCGCCGTCATCTGGACGATTTCCAGGCCGCCGACGGTGCACGGCAACTGCTCGAACGGCTCGAAGAAGCAGCGAGATCCGGATAGGCCCTCACAGAGGGAGGCGCACCACGTCGCACCGCGTGCGTCCCGCCGGGGTCGTGGCGCTCATCGCTCACCCACCAGGATCGCGAAACCGTCGAGATGGCGGGCGAGACTGTACTCGAACAGTTCGTCGAGGTCGGGGGCCGATTCCTCATGCAGCTGCGCGAGCAGCGGGAACCGGCCGCTCGCGAACAGCTCCTCGGTACGCGCCTGTTGCGCCTGCAGCCACCGCGCGAGCGTCACTCCGGTCTCCTGCGCCGCCTCCGCCTCGTCCGCTGTCGACAGGGCGACGTGGAGCACCAGTGAGTGCAGTGCCAGTGCTTCCTGCATCCTCGTCCGCAGCGAAAGGCCGAGACCGTCGAGCGCACGCAGGATCCACTCCGTGTGCACCATCATGTTCGGCGCGAGCGACGGGCGGGTGAACGAGACGGCTTGGGGCAGCCAGAGATGCCGACAGCACAGCGCCCACTGCCGTCGCGCGACCAGTTCGAGCTTGGCCCGCCAGCCCGCAGGTCCCGGGTGGGGTAGTTCCGCTTCACCGAAGACCAGATCGGCCATCTGCGTCACGAGATCGTCCTTGTTCGCGACGTGCCGGTAGAGCGACATGGGCCCCACGTCCAGTTCGGCGGCGACCCGTCGCATGGAGACGGCGTCGGATCCTTCGACATCCGCGATCGCGATGGCCGTCCGCAGCAGATACTCCCGGCTGAGCGCCTGTTTGGCGCCGCTCGAACCGGTCCGTGGCCGGGCGACGGGTGCTTTCACCCGCCCGGCCGGCCCCGGCCGGCCCGGCGAGGCGCTGACCACCGTGCCCGAGCCGACCTTCGTTTCGGCCAGTCCGTCCTCGCGCAGGGTGGCCACCACCCTGGTGGCTGTCGCGATCGCGACGCCCCAGCGGTCCGCGATCTGGCGGATCGACGGCAGGCGTTGCCCCGGCCGGAGATCGCCGGACCGGATCCTGGCTTCGATCTCCTGCGCGATACGCAGATAGAGCGGGTCCGGGTGGGCCATGGCAGGCATGCGTATCTCCCGATCTGCTCGTCGCCCCCTCGAGGGTCCCTGAGTGAACTAGTTCACTCGATGCAGGGTAGTGCACTTCAAGTGGCTGTTCAAGCCGAATGGGTTGACTGTATGGACTGCCCTAATACGCTGTACGCATCCGATCGATACACCGTACGCAGCCTGGGGGCGATCAGGCATCCCGGGGCAAGCACCAGCGAAGAGCCACGCCATGTCAGAACGCATCGCCGCCAGACTCACCATCTCCGAAGAAGTTCTCCTGGTCGCCCTCGACCGTGCGACCGGCAGAGGAAAGACGCGCCTCGGCCTCGACTGGGCGGTGGCCGGCGCGGGAGTCGTCGAACTGGCCCTCGCCCACAAGATCACCGTGGGCGAGAAGGACCTCGTCACCGTGCTGGATCCGGCTCCGACCGGGATCGGGCACCTGGACGCCGTGCTCGCCGAGATGACCGACGGAGTCAGGGTCTCGAAGGTGCTGCGCCGGACGCGCGGCCGCGCACCCGACCGCGCCCTCGCAGCACTCGTCGAACGCGGTGTGCTGCACCGCAAGCGGACCTGGCTGCTCGGCGTGCTCCCCGTGCATCGCTACCCGACGAGTGACCCGTCGGCCGAGGTCGCGGTGCGCGCCGGACTCGACGCGGCCGTCCTCGGGGGACAGGAGCCGAGCGAGCGCACCGCCGCCCTGATCGGGGTGCTGCATGCCGCGAAGTTGTGGCGCCGTGCGGTGCCCTCCGGCGGACGCAGGCAAGTCCGGCGGCGCATGTCCGACATCGCGGCGGGCCAGTCCATCAGCCCCGCGGTGCGCAAGGCCATCGCCCGGACGCAGGGGGCCATCACCGCGATGGCAGCTGCGGCGAGCAGCGGCTGAGCCACCACCCCAAGACCGACCACAGCGTCGAGCCCGAACTCGACCGAGGAAAAAACCTGAGCTCGACCGAGGGAAAACCCGAGCTCGACCGAGGAAAAGAGGAAGACCCCGATGGTGAACGAAATCGATACCGATTACTTGGTGATCGGTGCGGGTGCGACGGCAATGGCCTTTGTGGACACCTTGCTGAGCGAAACGCGGGCGACGGTGACCATGGTCGACCGTTACCACCGGCCGGGCGGGCACTGGACCATCGCCTATCCCTACGTACGGCTCCACCAGCCCTCCGCCATGTATGGCGTGAATTCCCGCCCGCTCGGCGACGGCTTGGTGGATCAGACCGGCTGGAACGCCGGGTTGTACGAGCTGGCGGGAGCGGCCGAAATATGCGGCTACTACGACCAGGTCATGCGCCAGACCTTTCTGCGGTCCGGGCGGGTTTCCTACTTCCCCATGGCCGAGTACCAGGGAGACGGACGGTTCCGTCTGACGACATCGGGCGAGGAGTACCGGGTCACCGTGCGCCGGAAGATCGTGGACACCACGTATCAGGGCGTGACCGTTCCGGCCATGCGACCGCCGGAATTCCAGGTCGCTCCCGGCATTTCTCTCGCGCCGCCGAACGATCTGCCCGGTATTCGCGAACCGTACGAACGGTACGTCGTCGTCGGCGCCGGCAAGACCGGGATCGACGCCTGCCTCTGGCTCCTGGAGCAAGGGGTCGCACCCACGGACCTGACCTGGATCATGCCCCGCGCACCGTGGCTCCTCGACCGGGCGCAGGTGCAACCGCGTCCCCTGCGCGGGGTCGCAGACCTCACGAGGGACTACGCCGCCAAGCACGAAGCCATCATGGGCGCCGCATCCGTGCCCGACCTCTTCGACCGGCTGGAAGCTGTCGGTGCCCTCCTGCGGATCTCCCCGGAGGACCGGCCCACGGCGTTCCGCTGCGCGACCGTGTCGCAGGCGGAACTGCGGGAGCTGCGCAGGATCAACGATGTCGTCCGCCTCGGCCGGGTGAAGCGGATCAACGAGACGGACATCGAACTCGACGGCGGCACGATCCCGACCGGTCCCCGAGTACTGCACGTGGACTGCACGGCGGACGCCATCAGGCAACTCCCCGTCGTTCCGATATTCCAGGACGAAGTGATCACCCTGCAGTCGGTGCGGGTGTGCCAACCGGTGTTCAGCGCCGCCCTCATCGCCCATGTCGAGGCCACGTACTCCGACGACACCGTGAAGAACGAACTCTGCCCCGTCACACCGAACCCGAGGACCGACGTCGATTGGCTCCGCTTCACGCTGGCCGGGAATTCGGAGCAGCAGCGCTGGGCGGGCAACACGGATATCGGTGCCTGGCTGGAGAGTTCACGACTGCACCCCGACATGGCCCCGCCGATGCCGGAAGACCCTGCGGAACGCACGGAATTCGAGCGGCAGGCTGCGGCCATGGCGCAGACCCAGAACGCGAAACTCGAAGAACTCCTGAAGGCCCATGAGGAACGTTGATCCGCCGCAATCGCGGAATCCGAACACGGTGAGGAGAGCTGGAGCGATGCACGAACACTGGAAACGGCCCTGGAATCGCGCCCCTTGGGCGCTCGCACTGATGACCACCGTATGCGCGGAGTTGACGTTCACCGCGGTCGCGGTGCCTGAGACGTGGCTGCTCCTGCCCTTGCTCCTGGTGATGTACGGGGCCGGCGTCCTGGTGATCCGCGAGGCCGTCGTACGGGTCGGCGGCGGCTGGCCGAGTCTCGTGCTCCTGGGCGTGGCCTATCAACTGGTGGAAGACGGACTGGGCTTGCAAGCCCTGACCAGCCCACGGATGTACGGCGCCGCCGACTGGGGCCTGCGCGCCTTCGGCGTGAACCTGACCTACTGGGAAGCGCAGATCGGCGTCCACGTCGTACTCAGCGTCCTCGTGCCGATCGCCCTGACCAACCTGCTCTTCCCGGAGCAGCGCGACCGGCCGTACCTGAGCAATCAGGGCCTGGCCGGTGCCATCGCTCTGGCGATCGTCGGTGTGTTCGGGCTGCGCGCCCTCATCTCCGGACTCATGGATCCCGGGTACCGGACGCCGTGGGCCTGGACCGCGGTGTTCCTCGTCCTCATCGCCGTGCTCGGGGTGCTCGCGTTGGCGGTGCTGCCCCACCGCCGCACCCGTCGCGTTCGCCCGGCCCGATCCGTCCCCCGCCCGAGGGTGGTCGGGTTCGTGTCCCTGTACCTCACGATGGCCTTCCTGACCACGTTGGTCCCGCTGGGCCTCGGATCCCAACTGCTGCTCGGCGACCTGATGTCGCCCGTGCAGCGGCTGTTCGTCGCGGCCCTGACCGCCGTGCCTTTCGGCCTGCTCGTACTGCGCTGGAAAGCGGCCGCCGATTGGAGCGACCGGCACCGAATCCAACTGATCGGCGGGATTCTCGTATCGCACACCGCGTTCATGATGTACGGCTCGGTGAGCGCAGTGTGCGTCGGAGCCGTCACCCTCGCGGTGGAGGTCTACTTGCTGACCGTTCTCACCCGACACCTGCGACGGCGCGCACCACGGCAGCGTGACGGTTACTACGCGGCCCACTCGGGCGCCATGTAGCGGGTAGGCACAGGTCTCCCCCCATGGTCCTGGGTGCTCTTGACGCCGCGCGCCGGTCCGACCACTTTCGGGAAACCGCGACCGGCCACGCGGCACCGGGCAAAGGAGCGGCCGATGACGTGGCTCGACCGGGGGAGCCGACTGCTCCACAACGCCGATGACCGGACCGCGGACCGGCTGGCGAAGGCGCGTACGCCCGAGGCCCGTCAGCGCATCCGGCGTTGGCCACAGCTGGAGACGCTGGGCGTGGTGGCGTCGCTGGTCGGTATCGCGTTGCTCGTCCTCGCCCCGGTCGCGACGCTCGCGTTGGCCATCTGGTTCGGCGTCGCAGGTATCGACCGTACGGATGTGTACTGGTGGCTGTGTGGCATCGCGGTCGGGGTGCCGCTCGTCGGGGGCGGCCTCATGGCCGTCAGCGGTCGCGCACATCTCGCGGCCTGCTTCGTGGACGGATATGTGCCGACAGGCAGGGTCGGCAGGGTGATCGAGTGCCCGGGCGGCGGCGACGACCCCGCGTCGTACGAGTTGAGGGTCAGCGTTGAGCTGCCCTCACCGGCGGATCGGAGCACCGACATTCGACCCCTGGGACGAGCACGACGTGGTTTTCGTCGAATGGCCCGATGACATGGGCCGGACTGCTGATGAGCACTGGTCGTTCTGACAGATCGTCACACGCGACAGCGGGGCGATTCACCGAAGGGCACTTCGCCACCGGCGTGGTGGAGCACGAAAAGACGGCGCACGGACCGAAGTGCGGACGCCCGATCATGGTGTTCCGTCGTGGTGCCCCGGCGGGGCGCTCGGAACGTGGGAACGGGGGAATGCGCCCATCGCGGGCAGCGGGACATTGACGATCGAGGCGGTGGTGCGACGGAAGCGGAAACGGTGAGCGCCGCAGGTGTACGCCTTCGGCAGAATCCCCGCAGCCCCGCGCAGCGGTTGATCGCGCTGTGCCGGGCGCTCTCGTCGAATACGCGACATTCCTCGCCCACACGGACGGCCGACAACAGGATGCGGAAGCCGCATTCGAGCGGGCGATTTCCGAGCGAGACCTGTCTGCTCACTGGGAGTACGCCCTCTTCCTGGATGAGGTCGGACGCCTGGACGAAGCAGCCGGTCACTACCAACGCGCTCTCGAAGACGGCGTCCGATCCGCCGCCGCTCGGTGGGTAGCCGAACACCACCTGCAAGGTCCATCACAACTTCGCTTCGCCCAACGGGCACGGATCGCACGGCCACTTGACGGTTGTGTACTCCTACGACGAGTCGCATGCGCCGGACAACCGAACACCATCGTCATGAAACGCGTCGACGATGCTTGGAAGATCGCGGGGTCCGCATACGCGGCCGCCAGGGCTGCCGCCGAGCGCTGAAAGCTGCAACGCGGACGGCACCCGTTGGCGTTCCGAGATGTTCGGTCAGGGGATGGTGTGTCCCGCGGCACGGAACAGTTCGTACCACTCGGGGCGCGTGAGCGGGATGTTCGAGCCTTGTGCGGCGGAGGCCACGCGCTCGGGCGTTGTGGTGCCGAGTACGACCTGCATCCGTGCAGGGTGGCGGGTGATCCAGGCGACCGCGATGGCCTCGGCGGGTACGTCGTACTTGTCGGCGAGCCGGTCGACGACCGCGTTCAGCTCGGGATAGCGGTCCGATCCGAGGAAGGGGCCGTCGAAGAAGCCTGCCTGGAAGGGTGACCATGCCTGGATCGTGATGTCGTGCAGGCGGCAGTAGTCGACGATTCCGTCGTCGCGCACGATCGACTGGTCCAGCCCCTGCATGTTCGCCGCGACGCCCTGGGCGATGATCGGTGAGTGCGTGATCGACAGCTGGAGCTGGTTCGCGACGATGGGCTGGGCGACGTGCTTGCGCAGCAGGTCGATCTGGCGGGGCGTGTGGTTCGAGACGCCGAAGGCCCGTACCTTGCCCGCGGTCGACAGCGCGTCGAATGCTCGCGCGACTTCCGCCGGCTCGACGAGTGCGTCGGGCCGGTGCAGCAGGAGGATGTCGAGGTAGTCGGTACCGAGCGCCTCGAGGGAGCCGTGCACCGACTCCATGATGTGCTCGTACGAGAAGTCGAAGTACGGGCCGTCCTTGACGATGCCGGCCTTGGACTGGATCACGAGCTGCTCGCGCTCGGACGACGTGAGCTTGAGCGCCTCGGCGAAACGCCGCTCGCACCCGTGCACGCCCGATCCGTAGATGTCGGCGTGGTCGAGGAAGGAGATGCCGGCATCGCGCGCGGCGCTCACGAGGGTGCGTACCTCGTCGTCGGTCTTGTCCTGGATCCGCATCAGGCCGAGGACGACGTTGGGCGCCTCGATGTCGGTGCCGGGCAGGGTGAACGTCTTCATGGTGCCTCTCTTCGCATCGATACGGCCGGCTTCGTGGGGCGGGCCACGCGGCGAGAACCGGCACGAGTTGGAAGGTCGCGGCCGCAGCGAACGGGCTCACCATCGGATCGAAGTCGGATGCACCGAAACGGTAGTACCTCGCGTGAGACCCGGGCTCGGCGCGATCGCTTCGCTCGCGGCGCCGCGGATGAGCGTCCTGAAGACTCCAGGCCGGAGTGGCCGGAGTGGCCGGAGTGGCCGGAGTGGCCGCGGCGGCTGGAGCGTTGACTCGTACTACGGGACGGTGAGCGTGTCCAGGCGGGCGGCGAGGTCGGGGTAGGCGGCGGTCAAGTGGGGGCGTGTGGCGGTCAGGGGAGCGATGAGGTCGGCGGGATCGTCGTGTGCGAGGGCCGCGTTCAGTTCGCCGACCGGGCGGCGGGCAGCTGCGGGAAGGTCGGTGAGTGCTGTGATCTGGCCGGCGAGGCGGCGCAGGTCGGCCGCGTTGCGGCGGGCCCGGGCGGCGGTGGTGCGGTCGGCGGCGCGGGCCTGGCGGGTGGCCGTGACGCGCTGCTCGCCAGTGGTCCCGG
>NZ_QUAK01000109.1 GCF_003429565.1 Streptomyces triticagri | reverse complement strand
GGCGCCCCTGGCTCCGCCGTCGGACGGCGGGGTGCGCGGCGGCCACCCGGAGCAGCGTGAACCCGGCGGCGGTTGGGGCGCCTTCGGCGGCCGTCCTGCCCCGCACACGGGCTTCCCCGCGCCGAACGGCGGTGGACCGCACCCGGGCGCCCCGCGCGGCCCCCGCCCCGGCCCCACAGCTCCCGGCGGCCCTCCCTCGGGTCCCCGTCGCGAGTACGTGGCGGCGTTCGACGACTTCTACGACGACCCGTACGGCGATGACGACGTCTTCGCTGCCGGTGCTCCACGCGCGCGTGACCCCTACGGTGCCGTCACCGAGTGGGATCCGGACCTGGACGACGATGCACCGCTCGCCGAGGAGCCACCGGACGACGCCGAACCGCCCGCCAAGGGCGGCCGCGGCCGCACCTTCACCGGCATCGCCGCCGCCGCCGTGGCCACCGTGCTCGCCGTCGTGGTGGCCGGTCAGGTGGCGGCCGACCGGCAGGACAAGAGCACGCCACAGGCCGCCGACAAGGACGAGCTGCGCGAGGACCGCGACGCCGCCTCCCGGTCCGACGAGCGGCCGCCGCCCGCCGAGCCGGAACGGCCGGTGTACGCCGACCTGATGGGCAAGAAGTATCCGCTGGCCGCCGATCTCAAGGGGTCGGGGAAGTTCGCCTCCGCCGGATCATTCGCGAAGGCGCCGGGCAAGGGCCGGAAATTCCGCTACCGAGTGGACGTCGAAAAAGGACTCGGGCTCGACGGCGGACTGTTCGCCGACGCCGTCCAGAAGACCCTCAACGACAAGCGCAGTTGGGCGCACGACGGCGAGCGCACCTTCGAGCGCATCAGCAGCGGCAAGCCCGACTTCGTGATCACGCTTGCCAGCCCCGGCACCACCGCGGCCTGGTGCGCCAAGTCCGGCCTCGACACCACCGAGGACAATGTGTCCTGCGACTCGGCCGCCACCGACCGCGTGATGATCAACGCCTATCGCTGGGCCCAGGGCGCCAAGACCTATGGCGACGCCATACACCCGTACCGGCAGATGCTGATCAACCACGAGGTGGGGCACCGGCTGGGCTTCAACCACGTCAACTGCAGTCAGGACGGCGCACTCGCCCCCGTGATGCAGCAGCAGACGAAGTTCCTCTCCAAGGGCGGCATCCGCTGCAAGCGCAACGCCTGGGCGTATCCGCACAGTTGAGTTCCGGCGCGCGCGTCCCCGTGCGCCGCGGGTTCCGGCGTACGGCGCACCTTCGGTGCGCTGGCCGTCGTTTCACTGCGAGTGGCCGTATGAACGCCTAGTGCGAGGAAACGTCGTCCGTCCGGGAAAGTTACGGGCGTTCACCCCTTTTGGTGGCGCGATGGACAACCGTCCGTCGCGCCACCGGCATGTCCGCATACGTTCGTCCCGCTGCGGGCCGCCCGACGGGTGGCGGCCCCCCAAGAGGAGATCGGGGACGTACTCGTGCGCATCGGACTGCTCACGGAGAGTGGTTATCCGTATGTGACCGGTGAGGCCAGGCTCTGGTGCGACCGGCTCGTGCGCGGGCTCGAGGTGTACGAGTTCGACATCTTCGCCCTCAGCCGCAGTGCCCACCAGGAGGACCAGGGGTGGGTCGAACTGCCGCCGCAGGTCCACCGCGTGCGTACCGCCCCCCTGTGGACCGCGGAGGGCGAGCCGGGGGAGCTGAGCCGGCGCGGGCGCAAGCGTTTCCGGACCCACTTCGCGGACCTGGCGGCCGCGGTCTGCGGCGACGGTGAGCGCCAGGCGGACCGTTTCAGCAGTGCCCTGCGGGGCCTCGTCGAACTCGCCCGTGACGAGGGCCCGCTGACCGGCGCCCTGCGTTCCGAGTCCGCCGTACGCGAGCTGGAGCGCGCCTGTCGTGCGCCCGGCGCACGGCGGGCCGCCCACCACGCGCGCGTGCCCGACCTGCTGGCGGTCGCCGACCTGATCGAGCGCACCCTGCGCCCCCTCTCCCTCGACTGGTACGAGGAGGTCGAGGGCGGGCTCGGCGCGGTCGACCTCTGCCACGCGACCTCGGGCGGCTCTGCGGCGCTGCCGGGCCTGGTCGCCAAACAACTGCACGGCGTACCCCTGCTCGTGACCGAGTACGGCGTGCAGCTGAGGGCGCACTACCTCGGCGCGGACACCGAGGCGCTGAGCGCCCCGGCGCGTTCCCTGCTCGCCGCCTTCCAGGGGCGTCTGGCCGCCGAGGTGTACCGGGAGGCCGAAGTGATCACCCCCGGCAACACGCACGTCAGGCGCTGGCAGGAGAAGTGCGGCGCCGACCGGGACAAACTGCGCACGGTCTACCCGGGCATGGCGGACGAACGATTCGCCGTGGTCGGCGAGTTCGCCACGCTCGGCGAAGAGGCGGCCGCGGATGCGGGGACGCTGGTCTGGGTCGGGCGGATCGAGCCGGCCAAGGACCTCGTGGGGCTGCTGCACGCCTTCGCCGAGGTCCGCAAGGAAGCCCCCGGCACCAGGCTGCGCCTGATCGGGACGCCCGCCGAGGGCGACGAGGCCGCCGCGTATCTCGCCCAGTGCAGGGCGCTCGCGGCGCAGCTCTTCCCCGACGAGGCAGAGGGCGCGCACGCGGTGGGGGACAACCCGGTCTCGTTCGAGGAGATCGGCGGACCGGAGATCCCGGAGCTCGCGGACGCCTACGCGGCCGGCGACGTCGTCGTCATGTCCAGTGTCGTCGAGGGATTCCCGGTCGGCCTCGTCGAGGCCATGCTCTGCGGGCGGGCCACTGTGTCCACCGATGTCGGAGCCGTGGTGGAGGCGATCGGTGGCACGGGACTCGTGGTCCCGCCGCGCAATCCGCGGGCACTCGCCGACGCCTGCCTCGCTCTCCTCGGCGACCCCACGCGGCGGTGGCGACTCGGTGCGGCTGCACGCGCGCGTGCACTCGAACTCTTCACCGTGGAGCAGAACATCGCGGCATTTCACAGCATTTACCTCGAGATCGTCTCGCACTGCCCGGTGCATCGGGAGGCGTACGACGCGGACGGAGAGCCGCTCCTCTTCGCCCATCCCGCCGAGACTCATGTGCCCGGTCGGCCGACGGCTGCCGGGGCCGGCGGGCGCTGGCTCGCGGCCGCCGGCGGTGGTCGGAGCGAGGGGCCGAGCTGGGCGGACGCGGATGCCGAGGCGGCTGTGGACGGGCCGAGCGACGCACAGCAGGAACCGGCCCTGGTGATTTCGGCGGCGGTCGCGCACGGGGCGCCGGCGGACCGCGAACAGGCCTTGGCCGTGGGCTCGGGTCCGGCTCCCGGGGAGCCGGAGCGGTGAGCGCGAGCGGCAGAGGGCTCACGGGCCGGGGCGGTGTGCCCGACTGCACGGTGCCGGCCGCCGGTTCGGCCGCCGCGGGGGACGTGACGAGCAATGAGGGAACGGGAGTTGCAGTGGCGGGGGAACGCCGGTCGGCGGGAGGCTTCGAGGGTGCGGGCGGCGGCCCGCACGGCGAGGTCGACAGCGGTGCGAGCGCCGGCCGTGGTGGCTGGGACGGCCGGGCCGCGGACGTGGTCGAGGCCCTCTGCGAAGTGGCCCACGAGGTGGGCCCGTCGGCGAGGGACGCGGACCGCGGACGGGGCGACGACGACTGGCCCGTGCGGGCGCCTGCTGTGCGCTCGCACGTCTCGCGCTCACCTGACGCGAGCGGCGATGCGCCGGGGGGCGTACGAGATGTCGAGGGCGCCCCGGAGCGCGTCCCCGAGGGGGACACGGCAGCCGCCGTCGAAGCGGACGGGACGCAGCACGCGGCGGCGAGCGGTGAGCGGACGTCCGAAGAGGCGCGCGGTGACCAGGAGTCCGAAAAACGGGAACCCGCGGGCTCCGCCGCCCGGAGTGGGACCGTCGCCCCGAGACGCGGCGCAGTGGACCCGGTGAAGGCCCTGATGCATCGCCACAGTGCACTGTGCGGGCGGGCCGTGGATCCGCTCGAGATCGCCGCCGGGCTCGAGGCGCAGGGCATGACCGACCGCACGGCGGCGCGCTACCGCCACCGCGACGTGTTCTCGCTCGCCGAGGAGATGTACGCGCGCGTGCCGCGCGGCGCCGAGGCCGAGCACACCGGCACCGCCACGCCCGGCGCGGGCCCGTCCGCGCCCCCAGGCTGGCCCGCCGTGGCCCTCGTACCCGGCGCGGTCTGCGCCCTGGGCGTCGTCGCGGTGCGTCTCACGCACGGCCAGGCCCGGATCGCTGCCGTCCTCGTCGCCGCGCTCGCCCTGGCCGCCGCACTGCGCGCCGTACTGCGGTACGGCCCGCTGCGTGCGCACGGCCGAACCGCACCCGCCGCGCGCGCGTGGACCTGCTGGCTGCTCGGCTACGCGCTGCTCGGCGACGGACTCCTCACGGGCGTACAGGGCGGCGGCCCGCACGGGCCGTGGCCGCTGCACACGGCCACCGTGCTCGGACTCGCGCTCGCCGTCGCGCCGGCCGCCGGATGCGCCCGTCTCTTCGCGGTACGGGCCGCCCGCAGGCTCGCCCTGAGCCGAGGGCTCGACGAGTTCGCGGCGGCGGTCAGGCCCTTGCTCGCGGCCGTTTTCGGGCTGTTCCTGTGCCTCCTGTGCGGGCTGCTGCTCATCAGCGGCGAGCTGCTCGGCAAGGCGGACGGCCTGATCCAGGGTGCTGCGCTCGGCGGCGCCCTGCTCCTCGCGCGGCTGCTCACGGTGCACGGCTTCCCGGACAGCGCGAGCCGGGTGCTCGGCGCCGCCTGTGCGGCCGAAGCGCTCGCCCTGGCCGCCGTGTTCGCCGGGCGGCTGCCGGGCTGCGAGGCGCTCGCCAGGCCGGTGGATCTGCTGACCGAGTCGTGGGGCGCAGGTGCCGTCCCCGTACTCGCCTGCGGTGCCGCGGCGGTGGTTCTGTTCGCGCATGCCCTGCGCAGACTCGCGCGCGCCTCCGCGCACGCCGGCGCGGAGGCCATCCGGTGACCCCCCGCCCGAGCGCCGCTCCCGGCCCGCCACGCACGCACGCCGCCGGCCACTCGCACACCACACGCGCGCGTGGTGCGGCCCGCTGCGCCGCTGCCCGCGTGCGCACCACACGTCCGTACGGCATGCCGGCGCGTGGTGCGGTCCCGCTGACCGCAGGACTTCGGGCCTCGCGACGCCCGCACGGCACTCACCTCACGCCGCGCGGGCCGCGCCTCGCGCGGGTGTGTTGCGCCGGCGCACACGGCATGAGCCCTTACGGCACGCCGTTCCGTAGCCGAACCCGTACGGCACGCGCGCGTGGGCACACTTCGCGCGCACGGGCCCGCATGGCGCCCGTGTGCGCGGCGCATGCCCACGGTCCGAACGCCGGCCCCTGGCAACGTGGTTGGCCTTTGCCCGCGCCGCGCGCGTGGTGCCGGTCCGTGGGGCGTGCGCGCGCGTGCGCGGCGCGTGCCCGCGACCCGAACCTCCGCTCGGCGCACCGCGCTTGGCGGGTGCCCGTACCGCGCACGCGGGCGTGGCCCGGTGCTCCGCGCGGCGGCCGCCCCGAAACCCCCACGCCCAAGGCCGGTCCGCGACCGGCCGCCCTCCCGCGGGGCCGACACCGCGGGCGTCGAACGACCCACGGAACATCCGGCACAGCCGGAACACCCCGAAACGGAGAAAGCACATGACCGTCTCCACCGCCGCGCACTCGCCGCGCGCGTCCGATCGCGGAGCCGCCCGATGAGGGTGCTGCTGCTCGGAGCCAACGGATACCTCGGCCGGTTCGTCGCGGACCGGCTCCTCGCCGACCCGGCCGTCCAGCTCACCGCGCTCGGCCGGGGCGACGATGCGGACGTACGGTTCGACCTCGCGGGCGGCAGCCCAGGGGCCCTGACCCGCTTCCTGGACGCGGTGCACCCCGGCGTCGTCATCAACTGCGCGGGCACCACCCGCGGCGGCGCCCGGGAGCTGACCCGGCACAACACCGTCGCCGTCGCCACCGTCTGCGAGGCACTGCGGCGCAGCGGCTGCGGCGCACGCCTGGTCCAGCTCGGCTGCAGCGCCGAGTACGGGCCGAGCCAGCCAGGCTCGTCCACCGCCGAGGACGCCGTGCCGCGGCCCGGCGGACCGTACGGCGTGAGCAAGCTGGCCGCGACCGAGCTGGTCCTCGGCTCCGGCCTCGACGCGGTCGTCCTGCGGGTCTTCTCGCCCGCAGGACCCGGCACGCCCGCCGGCTCACCGCTCGGCAGGCTCGCGGAGGCCATGCGCCGGGCCATGCAGTCCGGCGACGGCGAACTGAAGCTCAGCGGCCTCGGTGTGCAGCGCGACTTCGTCGACGTGCGCGACGTCGCCCGCGCAGTCCACGCGGCCTCCCTGTCCGCGGCTCAGGGCGTCGTCAACATCGGTGCCGGCCGCGCCGTGCGCCTCCGAGACGCGGCAGCCGTCCTCGCGCGCGTGGCCGGCTACGGCGGCGCTCTGCACGAGCTGGACAGCGGTCCCGTACGCCCGTCGATCGGGCACCCGCGCGCGGACGGCGACATCGCGGGCCCTGCCGTCCACCCCTATCCGGACGGCTGCGGCGGCTGGCAGCAGGCCGATGTGCGCACCGCGCGCGACCGGCTCGGCTGGCGCCCCCGGATCAACCTCGAAGAGTCACTCGCCGACATCTGGATGGAGGCGGCATGCCGCATCTGATCTCCACCGGCCCGCAGCACCTCGCCGCAGCGGCCGACCGGCTCGGCTTCGGCATCCCCGGTTTCGCCCACCCGCTGGTGGCCCCCGCCGAATGGGCCGAACTGACCCGCCCGCAGACCCCGTTGCACTGGACCGTCCTCAACGTGGCGAACGGGCCGGGCAGCCGCCCCGACCCGCACTGCCTGGCCGCCGCGGGCCGGCTGCGCAACGGCGGCGGACGAGTGCTCGGCAGCATCGACATGGCCCATGGGACGCGCTCCTTCGGCGAGTTGGTCTCCGACGCGCACCGCTACCTGGACTGGTACAAGGCCGACGGCTTCTATATGGACCGCTGTCCCACGGAGCGGACAGCCCTGCCTGAGGTGCGGCGGATCACCACGACCCTGCGCGCCCTGCGCGACGGGGCACACCTCGTGCTCGGTCACGGCAGCCACCCGTACCAGGGGTACATCGAGGCGGCCGATCAGCTGGTCACGTTCGCCGGCCCTTGGAGCGCCTATCGCTGGTCACAGGCCGCCGAGTGGACCGGTGACCATCCCGCCGAGCGCTTCTGCCACTTCGTGCACAGTGTGCCCCGCGGGCACCTCGACGAGGCACTGCGCATCGCCCGCTGGCAGGGCGCCTCGACGATCTACTTCACCGACCGCACGGACCGCGGCGGCCAGGTCGACCCCTGGGAGGCCATGCCCGGCTACTGGGACGAAATCGTCTCGCGTATCGGACCGGGTGTCTCGGAATGAAGGAGGGTGTGGCAGCGTTACGGATAGACGCCCCTAGGGGCTGTCCCCGTTCCACTACCGACCAACGGAGTCCCCGTGTCGCTGCCACCCCTGGTCGAGCCGGCCTCTGAGCTCACCGTAGACGAGGTCCGCAGGTACTCCCGCCACCTGATCATCCCCGATGTGGGCATGGACGGGCAGAAGCGGCTGAAGAACGCCCGAGTGCTCTGTGTGGGCGCCGGCGGCCTCGGATCGCCGGCCCTGATGTACATGGCCGCGGCCGGCGTAGGCACCCTCGGCATCGTGGAGTTCGACGAGGTCGACGAGTCGAATCTGCAGCGCCAGATCATCCACAGCCAGTCGGACATCGGCCGCTCCAAGGCGGAGTCCGCCAAGGACACCGTCAAGGGCATCAACCCGTATGTGAATGTCGTCCTGCACGAAGAGCGGCTCGAGGCCGACAACGTGATGGACATCTTCAGCCAGTACGACCTGATCGTCGACGGCACGGACAACTTCGCCACGCGCTACCTGGTCAACGACGCGTGCGTGCTGCTCAACAAGCCGTACGTCTGGGGCTCGATCTACCGCTTCGACGGACAGGCGTCCGTCTTCTGGAGCGAGCACGGCCCCTGCTACCGCTGCCTGTACCCGGAGCCCCCGCCGCCCGGCATGGTGCCCTCGTGCGCCGAGGGCGGCGTCCTCGGCGTGCTCTGCGCCTCCGTCGGCTCGATCCAGGTCAACGAGGCGATCAAGCTCCTCGCCGGCATCGGCGACCCGCTGGTCGGCCGCCTGATGATCTACGACGCCCTGGAGATGCAGTACCGCCAGGTCAAGGTCCGCAAGGACCCCGACTGCGCGGTCTGCGGCGAGAACCCCACCGTCACCGAACTGATCGACTACGAGGCCTTCTGCGGTGTCGTGTCCGACGAGGCCCAGGAGGCCGCGGCCGGCTCGACGATCACCCCGAAGCAGCTCAAGGAGTGGATCGACGACGGCGAGGCGATCGACATCATCGACGTCCGCGAGGTCAACGAGTACGAGATCGTCTCGATCCCCGGCGCCCGCCTGATCCCCAAGAACGAGTTCCTCATGGGCACCGCCCTGCAGGACCTCCCGCAGGACAAGAAGATCGTCCTGCACTGCAAGACGGGTGTCCGCAGTGCGGAAGTACTCGCGGTCCTGAAGTCCGCGGGCTTCTCCGACGCGGTGCACGTCGGTGGCGGCGTCATCGGCTGGGTCAACCAGATCGAGCCCGACAAGCCGGTCTACTGAGATCGCGTCCCAGGGGCCGCAAAAACGCAGTCCTAGGGACACCGGAAAACTGAACGAAGGGGCCGGTCCGCGCAGCACGCGCGCGGGCCGGCCCCTTCGCTTTCGCCGGAACGGCGGCTAGAGGAGGTGCGTCAGGAGCAGACCTTGCCGTCGTCGGGGACCTCGCCCTTCAGCAGATAGCCGTTCACGGCGGAGTCCACGCAGGTGCTTCCGCTCGCGTACGCCCCGTGGCCCTCGCCCTCGTACGTCAGATGCACGCCGACGTCCTCGCCCAGCTCCTCCGCCATCCGCTCGGACCCCTCGAACGGCGTCGCCGGATCCCCTGTCGTGCCCACGACCAGGATCGGATCGGCACCGTCCGCCCGGACCTGCATCGTCTTCCGCTCGCCGTCGACCGGCCACTGATGGCACCAGCCCGCCGTGTCCCAGCCGAGGAACGTGCCGAAGACGGGGGAGAGCTTCTCGAAGGCCGGGAGCAGCCTGCGCGCCTCGGCAGGCGTCGGTCGCTGTGCCGCGTCCGCGCAGGAGATCGCGCGCTGGGAGTGGCTCTGGGTGCCGTAACGCCCGGCCGCATCACGGTCGTTGTACTGGTCTGCCAGGGCGAGCAGCTCGCCGCCGTCGCCTTCCTGCGCCGACTTCAGGGCGCTGCGCAGTGCAGGCCAGCTCTCTTTGCTGTACAGCGCCTGGATGATGCCCGTCTCGGCCAGCGACTCGTTCAGTTCGCGGTCTCCGGTCGCCGGCAGCGGCTTGTCGTCGATCCGCTTCAGCAGTGTCGCTATCTCGGCGCTGCCTGCGGCGGGCTTCTGTCCGTCCGCCTTCAGGAAGTTGTCCAGGGCGCGCTGGAAGCCGCGGGTCTGGTTCCTGGCGTGCCCGATCGCATCGGCCGTCGGATCGACCACCGCGTCGAGCACCATCCGGCCCACGTTCTGCGGGAACAAGTGGGCGTAGGTGCCGCCGAGTTCGGTGCCGTAGGAGAAGCCCAGGTAGTGCAGCTTGTCGTCGCCGAGCACATGGCGCATCAGGTCCATGTCGCGGGCCGCGGCACTGGTCGCGATGTGCGGCAGCACCTTGCCCGACCGCTCGGCGCAGCCCTCGCCGAATCCGGCCGCGTCCGCGAAGTACGCCTTCTCCTCGGCCGCGTCGTCCGGCGTGAGGTCGACCGTGCCGTGTGCCTTCTCGAGCTCGGCGTCGTCGCGGCAGCGCACGCCCTGGCTGGCTGCCACCCCGCGCGGGTCGAAGCTCACCAGGTCGTAGGACTCGCCCAGGGTGGCGAACGCCGGCGCGGACTGCGGCAGCGCGGAGACTCCCGAGCCGCCGGGGCCGCCGAAGTTGAACAGCAGCGAACCGGTCCGGTCGCCGGAGTCCCCGGTGGACTTCTTCCGGACCAGGGCGATGCCGACCGTCTCGCCGGACGGCTTGTCGTAGTTCAGGGGCGCCTTCATGGTGGCGCACTGCCAGTCGGCACCGGGAGCGGCGGTGTCGTCGTCGGGAGCCTTGCAGGCCGACCAGTCGAGCTGCTGCCCGGTGAGGGACGCCGGGAGACTCGAACCGTCCGGCGCGGTCGGCTTCGTCGTCCCGCTCGATGCGCCCTTGCCGTCATCGGAGTTCGTACCGCCGCTGTCGCAGCCGACGGCGAGCGAGGCGACCAGGGCGAGGGCCGCGGCGAGCGCGGCCGGACGGCGGCGGTCGGGGCGGCGGAATGAACCAGGACTTGGACGTGCCATCGGTGACTTTCCCCCTCGGAGGCGGCCGCGGCCTCCCGGAAGGCGCCCGACTCCCGCCCGCTCGAACGTCGTGCGGACATCCTAGGGGGCGTTCGAACGGACCGATCAGGCACGTGGTCCGCCCTGGTCCGCTGATGGGCGCTGTGCGGAATTCTCCGTTGCTGCGGCCGTCGGGGTAGGCGAAGCTCGGTTCGGATCGACGCCCATATGGACCCCGAAAAACGACCTCCATATGGGCCCCGAAACACGAACCCCGACGACAGGAGCCGCACAGATGACGCCCCGGACGGTCGAGGAGTACCCGGTGTCCGACCGGGACGGCGGCCCGTACGCCCTCACCAACGGCCCTGACGGAGCCCTGTGGTTCACCTTGGTGCACGGTGACGCCATCGGACGGCTGTCCCCTGGTGGCAGGCCGACCCTCCATCCGGTGCCCCCGGGGAGTGCCCCGACGGTCATCTGCGAAGGCCCGGACCAGGCCCTGTGGTTCACGCAGTACCGCTCGCATCGGATCGGACGGATCACGACGGCGGGCGAGGTGACGGAGTTCGCGCCGCCGACCGAAGGCTGCGGCCCCTTCGGGATCGCTCAAGGGCCGGACGGCGCCCTGTGGTTCACCGAGACCGCCGTGGACCGCATCGGGCGCCTGGCCACCGACGGGACGCTCACGGAACACCCCCTGGGGACCACCGGCGCGTTTCCCTCCGCCATCGCCGCCGGCGCCGACGCGCTGTGGTTCACCGTGAACCAGGCCGACGCCATCGGCCGCATCGACCTGGACGGCCGTATCACCGTCCACGACCTGCCCACTGCGGGTGCCGCGCCCGTGGGCGTGGCCGTGGGGCCGGACGGCAGCGTCTGGTGGACCGAGAGCGGCGCCGGACAGATCGGCCGCCTGAGCCCCGACGGACGCACCACCGAGTACCCGCTGCCCGACCGCGCGGCACGGCCGCACGCGATCACCACGGACGCCACAGGGGCGGCATGGTTCACCGAATGGGCCGGCAACCGCGTCGGCAGGATCACCGCCGACGGCGCCACCGCCTTCCACCGACTGCCCACCGAGAACAGCGAACCGCACGGCATCACGACGGGCCCGGACGGCGCCGTGTGGACGGCCCTGGAGATCGGCGCACTCGCCCGCGTCGCCGGACCTCAGGAGCAGACCCTGCCCGCCTCCGGCACCTTCCCGTCCAGCAGGTAGCCGTCCACCGCACCGCGCACGCACTTGTCGCCGCTGTCGTACGCGCCGTGGCCCTCGCCCTTGTAGGTAAGTTCCACGCCGACGCCCTTGCCGAGCGATTCGGCCATCTTCCGCGCGCCCTCGTACGGGGTCGCCGGGTCACCGGTGTTGCCGATCACCAGGATCGGGTCCGCGTCCGGGGCGCTGACGTCCGGGTGGTCGGCGGCGCCGTCGACGGGCCAGCCGGTGCAGCCCACCATGCCCCACGCCAGGTAGTCGCCGAACAGCGGTGACGCCTTGCGGAACTGGGGCAGCTTCGCCTTCACGTCGTCCACCGAGTAACGCGGCTTGTCGTCCGCGCAGTTGATGGACACATTGGCGGCCTGGATGTTGCTGTACGTGCCGTCCGGGTTGCGGCCGTTCATCGAGTCGGACAGCGCCATCAGGATCCGGCCGTCGCCCCCGTAGGCGGCCTCCAGGCCCTCGGTGAGGTACTGCCAGAAGTCCTTCGAGTACAGCGACTGGGCGATGCCGCCGGTCGCCGCGGTCTGGGTCAGTTCGCGGGCCCCGATGCCCGGCAGCGGATCGGAGTCCAGCTTCTCGAGCAGTGCTGCGATGCGGTCGCGGACCTCGTCGGGCGTGTCACCCACGGGGCAGTCCTCGGTCTTGGAGGTGCAGTCCTCTGCGAAGTTGTCCAGCGCGCGCTGGAAGCCCTTCGCCTGTCCCAGGGAGCCCTGCTCGGCGTCCTGCGTCGGGTCGACGACGGCGTCGAACACGGCCCGGCCCACCTTCTCGGGGAACAAGTGGGCGTACACGCCGCCCAGTTCCGTCCCGTACGAGATGCCGAAGTAGTGCAGCTTGTCGTCGCCGAGCACCTGCCGCATCAGCTCCATGTCACGGGCGGCGTCCGTGGTGCGCACATGCGGGAGCATCTTGCCGGACTTGTCCTCACAGCCGTCGTTGAACGACTCGACGCTCTCCATCATCGCCTTCTCCTCCGCCGCGTCGTCGGGCGTGGAGTCCTCCTGGAAGTACGCGTCGAGCTGATGGTCGCTCTTGCAGGTGACCGGGGCGCTGCGGCCCACCCCGCGCGGATCGAAGCTCACCAGGTCGTACCGGGTGCGCAGCTTCTCGTACTCCTCGCCGAACGCCGGCAGCGTGGTCACGCCCGAGCCGCCCGGACCACCGAAGTTGAAGATCAGCGAGCCGATCCGCTTGTCCTTGTCGGCCGCCTCGGCGCGGATCAGCTGCAGGTCGATCGTCTCGCCCTCGGCCTTGTCCCAGTCCAACGGTGTCTTCATCGTGGCGCACTGCCACTTGGTGCCGCCGGGCAGCGGAGAGGGCGACTCCCCGCTTCCCTGCGCCTCCGACGGCGCCGGGCAGTCCTTCCACGCCAGGTTCTGGGAGGGAAGGTCCTCCGTGCTGCGTTCGTCGTCCCCGTTGCCGCATCCGGCGAGTACGGACGCACACAGGGCGGTCAGCGCGGCGGCACAGCGGACGCGGGCGCGATTCGAACGAGGCATCGACGACATACCCCCATCCTCCGCCGCCCCTCATCGGCTCGCGCGGGCCGGGGTCCGTACAGGTGACCGGAGCGCCCTCCACGCGCGCGTGGAGGGCTGTTCGCGGTCAACTCCCGCGCGGCTCCCATACGCGTCCGTGGAAGCGGGCGGTCACAGCCAGCCCTTGCGCGTCAGATGGTTGAAGAAGAGCCACCCCGGAAGCACCGGCAGCCACAGCGTCAGGAGACGGAACAGCAGCACCGCGGGAGCTGCCACCTCCTTGGGCAGCCCCAGAGCGACCAGACCGAACGTCAGCGTCGCCTCGACCGCGCCCACACCGCCGGGCGTCGGCGCAGCAGAACCGAGCGCGTTGCCCGCCAGGAACACCACGGCGACGCTCACCAGGGGCACCGACACGTCATCGGCGGCGAACGCCCGGATCGACGCGTACAGGCACATCACGAACACGCTCGTGAGCAGCAGCATGCCGCCGATGCCCGTGAGCAGCTTCTGCGGCCGCTGCAGCACGTCCAGCATCCGGGGCACCACACCGGCGAAAAGCGACCGCACGCGCGTGACGAGGAACTTCCGCAGGAACGGGACGGCGGTCACCACCAGCACCAGTACGGCCACCGTCAACAGACCGGCGATGACCGTACGGGACGGCGTCAGGGACGGCGTCTTCTGCGTCCCCGTCAGATAGCCGAACGTCAGCAGCAGAACGATGTGCGACCCGAGACCGAACAGCTGCGAGGCACCCACACTGGCCACCGCGAGCCCGGAGCGGACCCCGGAGCGCTGCAGAAACCGAGTGTTCAGTGCCACGCCGCCGACCGCCGCAGGGGCCACGATCTTCACGAACGAACCGGCCACCTGTGCGGCGACCGTCCTGAGGAACGGCACCCGCTCCGGCACGAAGCCCAGCAGACTCATCGACGCGGCGAAATAGCTCAGCGCCGAGAACAGCACGGCCGCGGCCACCCAGCCCCACTGCGCCTCCGCGAAGAGCTTCCCGAAGTCGATGTTGGTGAGCTGGGTCAGCAGGAAGTACGCGCCGAAGGCGCCGGCGATGAAACTGATCAGGGTGCGCGGCTTGATGCGCTCCAACTGGGTGGGCTCCACCGGCGCCTGTGGCCTGATCCGCAGCACCTGGTGCCGGATCTGGGTGAGCAGATCCTCCTCGCGGGCTCCCTCGAGCGCGTCTTCGACCGCCCGCTTCTCGGCCTGCTTCTGCGCCCGTGCCGCCTTCCGGTCGACCTCCTGGCCCTCCGCGTCGCCGCGGGCCGCCTTGTCCCGTCGAGAGGCCTCCAGGACCGCCTCACGCTCGCGCTGGGCCCGCTCACGGCCGAGCCGGCGCAGCGTCGCACGCGTGGACCGGGAAAGCGCGATCGGCTGCAGCAGCGGCAGACAGTCGGCGATCGCGTCCGGACCGAGCACCTCCACCGCCGCCGACACGGCGCGTCCCGCACCGGTCCGCAGACCGAAGGTCGTGAGCAGCTGGGCGATGTCCATCCGCAGGACCAGATCACCGGCCGCGATCTCGCCGCCCCGCAGATCCGTGATGAAAACCTTGCCGGAACGATCCACCAGTAGCGCGTCACCGGCCAGGCGCCGGTGCGCGATACGCCGCGACTGCAGAGCCTCGACCTGCAGCCAGGTGTCCCGCATCAGCTCGTCGGTGACCGCCTCGTCGGGCAGCGAGTCCAGCGAACGGCCACCGATGTGCTCGTAGACCAGCATCACGGCGTCCGGACCGAGCTCGGACGTCGCGATCAGCTTCGGGGCGTTGGCGCCCGCGGCGATCGCCGCGTAGCTCAGCAGCGCCTCCTGCTCCAGCGCCTGGCGCAGCGACTGCAGGCTGCGCCGCGTGGTGATGCTGCGCAGCGTCAGCCGGCGCCACACCCGGTAGAAGAACCCCTGGGCCTGTTGCTCGCGGTCGACGACGGTGACATCGAGCGGCGGGCCGTCCTGCAGGGTGACGTGGTAGCGGCGGCCCCGGTCGGCGGCCTCGGCGGAGTCCGGCAGCTCCTCCGCGCGCTGGGCACCGATCGGTCGGAAACCGACGTGCCGAAGGCCGGCGAGCAACGTCTGGCCCGTGGGACGCACATTCGGGGAACCCACCGTGTACAGCGTCCCGTAGGCCACCGACCAGCCGATGAGAATGGTGAGGACGATCGAGAACGGGGTCGTGTAGCCAGCCATCATCGTGGACAGCGCATCGAGCAGCAGAACCGCCCACAGGACGACCCGCCAGCGCGGTCTGCGGGACATCCCGACGGCCGTCATATAGGCGATGACAGGGGCCAGATACCCGTGCACGGGGTCGGTGAGCGACCCGATGTCGGTGGGCGACGGCCGGGTCAGCGCGTCCTGGATCGCTTCCGGTGCCCCTCTGGCGACCCACAGGTCGGTGGCCAGGGTCACCCCGTGCGCCAGTACGGCCGCCAGGACACCGTCCGCGATCCTCAGGCCGTCACGTTTGATCAGCCGCTCGATGGCGAAGGCCACCGGTACGAGCAGCACCGCGATGCTCGACGCCAGACCCGCGAACTTGATCAGCAGATCCGGTGCCTGACCGGTGCCCTTGTTGATGTCCTGCTCGAGCCCAGACGTCGTCCCGTGCGCGAAGCCCGCGACGGCGAGCAGCAGGCCGATCGCGAGGATGCCGACGAGTAGCCGCATCAGGTCCGGGGGACGGTGCACACGGGCGGGAAGCAGCGGCTCGTCGCCCTCCACCGGATCTGCCGAGGCGGCCCCGTGACCGTCCGCCGCTGTGTCCACAGCGCCGTCGTCATCAGAGTGCCCGGCCGCCTTGTCCGGTGCGTGCGGGCGCGACAGGGCGTCAGAGGTGCGCTCGTCCTTGGGGGGCTGCACTCCCTGTTCCTCTGTCTCTTCTTGATCTCGTATCACCTGTCACCGCCCGCACGATGGTGGCACGAGCACCCCACAAGAGGGGGCATCAGGGTGCAATCAGCTGATGTGACGCGTCTCGCTCCTGCCCCTTCACGCGCGCGTGGAGAGGCAGCAGCCGAGGGGTCACACTGTCGGTGCGGTGCGGCAGGATGGGGCGGATGAGCGAGCACAGAACGCCGGATCCGGCCGCCCTGCCCGAGTACGCCGAGCGCGTACTCGAGGTCGCCGAGCTGATCCCCGCAGGCCGGGTCATGACCTACGGCGACGTCGCGGAGTGGCTCGCCTCCGAGACCGAACCGCAGGACGGGCGGGGCGTCGGCGGGCCGCGCCAGGTCGGCCGGGCGATGGCCCTCTACGGCGGCGCCGTGCCCTGGTGGCGGGTCGTCCGCTCGGACGGTGTGCTGCTGCCCGGCAGCGAGCGCAGTGCCCTGGAGCATTACCGCACGGAGGGCACCGCACTGCGCACCACGGGCGCCGGTGAGTACCGCCTCGACATGAGGCGGGCACGATGGGACGGGACACCCGGCGGGCGCGCGGAGGCTCACACATGACAGCTTCCGCCATCGCACGCCCCCATGGGTGACCGGTGGCCCATACAGGCGACACCGCCCACGGCCCCGGGCCGTAGCAGAGCTCCTGTCAAGGGCAGGCGCGCTCGCGGCCACCGATGCGCGGGCTTCCCGCCCGCCGCCCCCACCGACGGGCGTACCGTCGCCTCCGGCGGTCACCACTGAGCCACCGCGGCCCGCGTGCGCGCGGGGCCACTGAAAACCCAGCACACCCACCAGGACCGGCGAACCACGTGAGCTCCTCTTCTTCGACCAGGCGGCCGGTGCGCACCCCTGCGCACCAGGGGGCCCCGGGCGGGTACCGGCTCGTGCACACGGCGCCGGCCCGCGTGGCCCCTCCTCGTCTTGACGCAGGGCAACGCGCAGTGGTTGACCACCCCGGAGGGCCGCTGCTGGTCCTGGCCGGACCCGGTACCGGCAAGACCACCACCCTCGTCGAGGCGGTGGCCGCACGCGTCGCCAAGGGCACCGACCCCGAGCGCATCCTGGTCCTCACCTTCAGCCGCAAGGCCGCCGTCGAACTGCGCGACCGTATGGCCCTGCGAATCCCCGGCGGCTCCGCCCCCCAGGCCTCCACCTTCCACTCGTTCTGCTACGCCCTGGTCCGTGCCCACCAGGACGCCGATCTGTTCGTCGAGCCGCTGCGCCTGCTGTCGGGCCCCGAACAGGACGTCGTCGTACGGGACCTCCTCGCCGGCGAACTCGAGCTCGAACGCGACGGCCACGCGCGCGTGCGCTGGCCCGACGAACTCCGCGCCTGCCTGACCACCCGAGGCTTCGCCGACGAGGTGCGCGCGGTGCTCGCCCGCAGCCGTGAGCTCGGCCTCGGCCCGGGAGCGCTCGCCGAGTTCGCCCGACGCACCGGCCGACCCGACTGGAGTGCCGCCGCCGGCTTCCTCGCCGAGTACTTGGACGTGCTCGACGCCCAGGGGGTGCTCGACTACGCCGAACTGGTGCACCGGGCCGTGCTCCTGGCAGGCCGCACCGAGGTGGCCGACCAACTGGCCGCCCGCTACGACGCCGTGTTCGTCGACGAGTACCAGGACACCGACGCAGCCCAGGTGCGGCTCCTCAGGGCACTGGCCGGGGACGGCCGCACCCTCGTGGCCCTCGGCGACCCGGATCAGTCGATCTACGCCTTCCGCGGCGCCGACGTGAACGGCATCCTCGACTTCCCGGACGCCTTCCCGCGTGCGGACGGCACACCGGCGCCGGTCACCGTGCTCACCACCTCACGGCGGTCCGGTGCGGCACTCCTCGAGACGACCCGGCGTCTCACCCGCAGGATGCCGCTGACCCGGCTCCCGTCGGACAAGGTGCGCCGGCACCGCGAACTCGTACCCGTACGCGACGGGGGCCGTACCGACGTACTCACCCACCCGACGCCGGGCACCGAGCTGGACAGCATCGCCGACATCCTGCGCCGGGCCCATCTCGAGGACGGCGTTCCCTGGTCGGAGATGGCGGTACTGGTACGGGCCGGCGGCCGGAGCATTCCCTCCGTGCGCCGGGCGCTGACCACGGCAGGCGTACCGGTGGACGTGGACGGCAACGACCTGCCGCTGCGCCAGGAGCCCGCCGTGGCGCCGCTCCTGACGGCCTTGCGGGCTGCCGCGGAGGCGGTCACCACGCGGGAGCCCCACCCCGGTGACGCCACAGAACCCGGTGACGCCACGGACCCCGGTGACGCCACAGAATCCGATGACGCCGCAGAACCCGGTCCAGGGACGGCCACCGCCCCGCGCCCCGTCGCGCCGTGGCTCTCCACGGAGACCGCACTCAGCCTGCTCGGATCGCCGCTCGCCGGCCTGGACGCCGCCGATCTGCGACGCCTCGGCCGCGCCCTGCGCGACGAACAGCGTGCCGCCGGCCATCGCATCCCGGCACCGTCCGACGAACTCCTGGCAGCGGCCCTCGCCGAGCCGGAGCGCCTGGTCGCCCACGACCCCGCCTACGCCCGCGGCGCCCAGCGGCTCGGCGCCCTGCTGCGCACTGCGCGCGAAACCCTCGCCGCCGGCGGCACCGCCGAGGAGGCCCTGTGGACGCTGTGGCAGGGCACCGGCTGGCCTCAGCGACTGGCGCGCGCCGCGCACCGCGGCGGGGCGGCGGGACGTAACGCAGACCGCGATCTCGACGCGGTGTGCGCCCTGTTCGCCACCGCGGCCCGCGCCGAGGAGCGCACCGGCGGCCGCGGCGCCCTGAACTTCATCGAGGAGGTCGAGGCCCAGGACATCGCCGCCGACACCCTCACCCGGCGCACCGTCCGGCCCGATGCGGTACGGCTGATGACCGCACACCGCTCCAAGGGCCTCGAATGGCGCCTGGTCGTGGTCGCCGGCGTACAGGAGGGCCTCTGGCCGGACCTGCGCCGCCGCGGCTCCCTCCTGGAGGCCGACCGCATCGGACATGACGGCCTCGCACCACCACTGACGCCCGGCGCCCTCCTGACCGAGGAGCGCCGGCTCTTCTACGTGGCCGCCACGCGCGCGAGAGAACGCCTCGTAGTGACCGCGGTCAAGGCCGCGGCCGAGGACGGCGACCAGCCGTCCCGCTTCCTCGCCGAACTCGGCGTCGAACCACGGGACGTCACCGCCCGGCCCCGCCGCCCGCTGTCCGTCGCCGCCCTCGTCGCCGAACTGCGCGCGACGACCGTGGACCCGCGCGTCTCCGAGGGCCTGCGCGAGGCGGCCGCGGAGCGCCTCGCACGGCTCGCCGCACTCACGGACGAGGACGGCCGTCCCCTGGTGCCGTCCGCCCACCCGTACCGCTGGTGGGGGATGTACGAGCCGACACACAGCACCGTGCCGCTGCGGGACAGGGACCGGCCCGTCGCCCTGTCCGGGAGCGCCCTCGACCAGCTCGCCAACACCTGCGCCCTGCAGTGGTTCCTGGGCCGCGAGGTCAAGGCGGACGCCCCGGCGACCGCCGCACAGGGCTTCGGAAACGTGGTGCACGTACTCGCCGACGAGGTCGCGTCCGGGCACACACCTGCCGATCTCGACGTCCTCATGGCACGGCTCGACTCCGTCTGGGACGCGCTGTCCTTCGACGCACCCTGGAAGTCGACCCAGGAGAAGGAGCACGCGCGCGTGGCGCTCGAACGCTTCCTCCACTGGCACGTCATGGACCGCGCCGGCCGCACGCCCGTCGGCAGCGAGCAGGACTTCGACGTCACCCTGGGGGCGGGGGAGTACCAGGTACGTATTCGCGGCTCCATGGACCGTGTCGAGAGCGACGCCGAAGGACGCGCCTACGTCGTCGACTTCAAGACCGGCAAGCAGACTCCCAGCGCCGCCGAGGTCGCCCGGCACCCCCAGCTCGCCGTGTATCAACTCGCCGTCCGTGAGGGCGCTGTGGACGGCGAGTTCGGCGGTGTCCGGCCGCTGCCCGGCGGGGCCGAACTGGTCCATCTGCGGCAGGGGGCCGCCGCGCGGGACGGCGGCGAAACCCTGCCCAGGATCCAGGCACAGGGCCCGCTCGACGCGCAGGGCACGGACGGTGACGCAGTTGGCTTCGGGACGGACGGGGACGCCGCTCGCGGCGACTGGGTGGGCGAGCTGCTCGCCAACGCGGCGGGGAAGGTCCTCGACGAGCGATTCGCGCCGACCGCGGGCCAGCACTGCACGCACTGCTCGTTCCGTTCCGCGTGCAGCGCCAGGGCCGAGGGCCGCCATGTGGTCGAGTGAGGGACCGCATGTGGTCGAGTAGGGGCAGGCGGGGACGATCCGCCGCCGGCACGTAAAGTCCTCAAGTCCTGATAAAGCTGGACGGTCGGACAGAGCCGGACGGCCGACCGGACGGCTCGGCCCCACGGGTTCACGTTCACAGGTTCACGTTCACAGATTCTGAAGATCACACGAGGAGAGACTCACATGGCAGCCAAGCGCAAGTTCGTGGTCGCGGCGGTGGCCTGTGCGGCCGTTGTTGCCGGCCTCACGGGCTGCTCGAGTGAGGACGACGCCTTCGACGGGATGAGCGCGGACGACATCGCCAAGAAGTCGTTCAAGACGTCGAAGGCCGCCGACAGCTTCCGCGTCACCGGCGAGGGAAAGCAGCAGGGCAGCACTGTCCGCCTGTCGTTCGCCATCAACAAGGAGGGCGCCTGCGAGGGGAACATGAGCGCCGGCAAGCAGGGCAAGGCGCAGCTCCTCGTCGTCGACAAGGCGACCTACCTCAAGGGCGACGACGCGTACTGGAAGAGCACCATGAGTGCCAGCGGCGCCGGGGTCAACAAGAAGCTCGACGGCCGCTGGGTGAAGTCCCCGAGCAACAACGGCTCCGGCGGCGGCGTATGCGACCGCAACGACCTCTTCAAGACCTCCGACGCCAAGGACATGGAACGCGGCGACGACGCCGACGTCGACGGACAGAAGGCCGCCACCCTGGTGAAGAAGGAGTCCGGCGGCAAGACCTCGACCTTCTACGTCGCCGCCGAAGGCAAGCCGTACCTCCTGCAGGTGGAGACCAAGGGCAAGGAACAGGGCATCACGACCTTCTCCGACTACAACAAGCCCGTCGACGTCAAGGCCCCCGCCGACGACGAGGTCGCCGACGTGAAGGACATCGTCCCCGCCTCGTGACGCCACCCCCGAGATGAAGGCCACGCGCGCGTGGACCGTGATCCGTGCCACGCCCGGCACCGGCCACGCGCGCGTAGGACCCCGATCAGGGGACAGAGCCGTCAGCCACGCGTGCGTGGAGACACCCGAGAGGGTGGACTGTGCGCCTTCGCCTCCCACGGCACCCGTCCCGACCGCACCGGCGGCCACCACCGACCGGGATGTCCCGGTTGTCAGTGCCCGCCGCTAGCCTCTCCGATGTGTCCGCACGCATCACCGACCCCGAGCAGCTCAAGGAGCTCCTCGGGATCCCGTTCACCCCGGAGCAGACGGCCTGCATCACCGCACCGCCCGCCCCGCAGGTCGTCGTGGCCGGCGCCGGCTCCGGCAAGACCACGGTGATGGCCGCCCGAGTCGTCTGGCTCGTCGGCACCGGCCAGGTCGCCCCCGACCAGGTGCTCGGCCTGACCTTCACCAACAAGGCCGCGGGCGAACTGGCCGAGCGGGTACGCACCGCCCTGATCAAGGCCGGCGTCACCGACCCGGAAACCCTCGACCCTGACGACCCCCCCGGCGAACCGGTGATCTCCACCTACCACGCCTTCGCCGGCCGGCTGCTCGCCGACCACGGACTGCGCCTCGGACTCGAACCCACCGCGCGCCTGCTCGCCGACGCCACCCGCTTCCAGCTCGCCGCCCGCGTACTGCGCGAAGCCCCGGGCCCCTACCCGGCGCTCACCCGGTCCTTCCCCGACCTCGTCAGCGACCTGCTGACCCTCGACGGCGAACTCGCCGAGCACCTCACCGACCCGCACCGCCTGCGCGCCCACGACCAGCAGCTCCTGAGGACCCTCGAAGGCACCCGCCTCACCAACCAGGACCTGCGCAAGGTCCCCGAGGCCGCCGCCGCCCGCCTCGAACTCACCGGCCTCGTCACCCGCTACCGCGACGCCAAGCGCGCCGGCGACCTCCTGGACTTCGGCGACCAGATCGCCCTCTCCGCGACCCTCGCCCGCGACCACGCCGAAGTCGGAGCGATCCTCCGCGACGAATTCCGCATCGTCCTGCTCGACGAATACCAGGACACCTCCGTCGCCCAGCGCATCCTCCTCGCCGGCCTCTTCGGCCAGGGCACCGGCCACGCCGTCACCGCCGTCGGCGACCCCTGCCAGGCCATCTACGGCTGGCGAGGCGCCTCCGTCGCCAACCTGGACGATTTCCCCGACCACTTCGCCCACGCCGACGGCCGCCCCGCCGCCCGCCACGCACTCAGCGAGAACCGCCGCAGCGGCGGCCGCCTCCTCGACCTGGCCAACACCCTGGCCGAGCCCCTGCGCGCCATGCACGCGGGCGTCCAGGCCCTGCGCCCCGCCCCCGGCGCCGAACGGGACGGCACGGTCCGCTGCGCCCTGCTCCCCACCCACGCCGACGAAACGGCCTGGCTCGCCGACTCCATCGCCCACCTCGTACGCACCGGAAAGGCCCCCGGCGAGATCGCCGTCCTGTGCCGCACCGCCGGCGACTTCGCCCAGATCCAGGCAGCCCTCGTCGCGCGCGACATCCCCGTCGAGGTCGTCGGACTCTCCGGCCTGCTGCACCTGCCCGAGGTCGCCGACCTCGTCGCCGTCTGCGAGGTCCTCCAGGACCCCGGAGCCAATGCCTCACTGGTCCGCCTCCTGACCGGACCCCGCTGGCGCATCGGCCCCCGCGACCTCGCGCTCCTCGGCCGTCGCGCCCGCCTCCTCGTGCACCACGCGCGCGACGAGGACGACGACCCGGACCGCCGCCTCGCCGAAGCCGTCGAAGGCACCGACCCCGCCGAGGTCATATCGCTCGCCGACGCACTCGACACGTTCCTCGAAGCGGACGGCCCTGACGACGGGCTGCCGTTCTCCACCGACGCCCGCGTACGCTTCGCCCGCCTCGCCACCGAACTGCGGGACCTGCGCCGCTCCCTCGCCGACCCGCTCATGGACGTACTGCACCGCGTCCTGGCCACCACCGGACTCGACGTCGAACTCTCCGCGTCCCCGCACGCCCTCGCCGCCCGCCGGCGCGAAACCCTCGCCAACTTCCTCGACATCGCCGCCTCCTTCGCCGGCAACGACCCGGCCGCCTCCTTGCTCGCCTTCCTCGGCTTCCTGCGCACCGCCGCCCAGTACGAGAAGGGCCTGGACAATGCCCTGCCCGGCGGGGAGAACACCGTGAAGGTCCTCACCGCCCACAAGTCCAAGGGCCTCGAATGGGATGTCGTGGCCGTCCCCGGACTCGTCACCGGCACCTTCCCGAGCACTCAGGGGCGCGAGAAATGGACCGCCCAGGGCAAGGTCCTGCCACACGCCCTGCGCGGCGACGCAGCCACACTGCCCGAGGTCGCCTCCTGGACCAGCAGAGGGCTCAAGGCCTTCCACGAGGACATGAAGGACCACCAGCGGACCGAGGAACTCCGCCTGGGCTATGTGACGTTCACCCGCCCCCGCTCCCTGCTGCTCGGCTCCGGCCACTGGTGGGGGCCGACCCAGAAGAAGCCGCGCGGCCCGTCCGACTTCCTGCAGGCCCTGCACGACCACTGCGCGGCCGGCCACGGCGAGATCGAGGCCTGGGCCGACGCCCCCGCCGAGGACGAGGAGAATCCCGCGCTGCAGCAGTCTGCCGCCGACCTCGCCTGGCCCTTGCCCCTCGACGACACCGCCCTCGCCCGCCGCCGCCGTGCCGCCGCCCTGGTCCAGGCCCACCTGGACGACCTCACCGGCACCGAGGCCCTGCCTGCCGCACCCCCGCACAGCGCAAGCACGCCCGATCCCGACCAGGCCTACCCACCGGACTGGCCACTCCCCGAGGACGAGCCGTACGGGGATCCTTACGAGGAGGAGACGTACGCCGAGGACCCGTACGAGACGGACCCGTACGACACGGACCCATACGGCGAGGACCCGGCCCCGGCGCCCCGCCCGGCCATCCCCCACGCGCGCGTGGAGCCCAAGGACCCGCACGACGACGACCCGGCGCCGGCGCCGATCGCCGACCACGCGCGCGACACCGACACAACCGGCACACCGCTCACCCCCGAGGAGCGCCGCACCATCACCTCCTGGGACCGCGACCTGGACGCACTCGCCACCGAACTCCAGCGCTCCCGCCAGACCGTGCACGACGTCCCCGTACCGCCCAGCCTCACCGCCTCACAAGTACTGCGCATGGCCGCCGACCCCGACGGCTTCGCCGCCGAACTGGCCCGTCCCATGCCCCAGCCCCCACAGGCAGCCGCCCGCCGCGGCACCCGCTTCCACGCCTGGGTCGAATCCCGCTTCGAAGCCCTCGAGCTACCCATGCTCACCCCCGACGAACTGCCCGGCACCGGCGCCGACATCGCCGACGAGAACGACCTCGCCGAACTCAAGGAAGCCTTCGACCGCACCGAGTACGCCCGCCGTACCCCGCACCGAGTCGAGGCCCCCTTCCAGATCACCATCGCCGGCCGCGTCGTCCGCGGCCGCATCGACGCCGTCTACCGCAACGGCGACGGCGACAACGCCACGTACGAAATCGTCGACTGGAAGACCAGCCGAGCCACACCCCCCACCACAGGACGGCCCGCCGGCGGTGATGTTCCGCACACTCGAGGACTCCCGCACGCCGACCCACTGCAGCTCGCGATCTACCGGCTCGCCTGGGCCGAGCAGCACGGACTGCCCCCCGAAGCGGTCTCCGCCGCCTTCGTCCACATCCGCAGCGGCGAGACCGTACACCCCCCGGATCTCCCCGACCGCGCCGCCCTTGAGCGCATCCTGCGCGGCGAAGCCCATGAAGCACCCGCACCCGAGAGCGCACCGCCCCCCAGGACGCGCACCCCGGACAACCCCTGAGCGAACCGGCGCACCACGCCTACAGGCAGCAGCCGGCCCGCCACCGTGAGCCGCCGACCGCGCCCCCGCCACCTCACGACGTCCCGATAGGCTCGCCGATATGAGCGAGACCCCGGACAGCGCCGTCCGCACGTACATCGACACCCACCGCGCGACATTCCTCGACGACCTCGGCGAATGGCTGCGCATCCCGTCCGTGTCCGCCGACCCGGACCACGCACCCGATGTACGACGCAGCGCCGAATGGCTCGCCGCCAAACTCAAGGAAACCGGCTTCCCCACCACCGCGATCTGGGAAACCGACGGGGCCCCCGCCGTATACGCCCACTGGCCCTCCGACGACGCCGACGCACCCACCGTCCTCGTCTACGGCCACCACGACGTACAGCCCGCGTCAGTCGCCGACGGCTGGCACACCGACCCCTTCGAACCACACATCCACGAAAACCGCCTCTACGCGCGCGGGGCGGCCGACGACAAGGGCCAGGTCTTCTTCCACACCCTCGGCCTACGCGCCCACCTCCACACCACCGGCCGCACCAGCCCCGCCGTACACCTCAAACTCCTCATCGAGGGCGAGGAAGAATCCGGCTCACCGCACTTCCGCGCCCTCGTCGAAGAACACGCCGCGCAGCTCGCCGCCGATGCCGTCATCGTGTCCGACACCGGCATGTGGTCCGAGACGACCCCCACCGTCTGCACCGGCATGCGCGGACTGGTCGAGTGCGAGATCGAACTCCACGGCCCCGACCAGGACATCCACTCCGGCTCCTTCGGCGGCGCCGTACCCAACCCCGCCACCGCCGCGGCCCGCCTCGTCGCCGCACTCCACGACGACCACGCGCGCGTGACGGTCCCCGGCTTCTACGACGGCATCGTCCCGCTCACCGACGCCGAACGCACCCTCCTCGCCGAACTGCCCTTCGACGAGGCCGAATGGCTCCGTAGCGCCAAGTCCCACGCCACCCACGGCGAGGCCGGCTACTCCACCCTGGAACGCATCTGGGCGCGCCCCACCGCCGAAGTCAACGGCATCGCAGGCGGCTACCAAGGCGCCGGCGGCAAGACCATCGTCCCGACCTCCGCCGTGGTCAAACTCTCCTTCCGGCTCGTCGCCGGCCAGGACCCACAGCGCATCGAGAACACCCTCCGCGACTGGATCCCCGGCCGCCTGCCCGACGGAATCCGCCACACCGTCACCTTCAGCGGATCCACCCGCCCCTGCCTCACCCCGCTCGACCACCCGGCCCTCCAAGCCGTCACCCGCTCCATGAGCCGCGCCTTCGGCCGCCCCGTCGGCCACACCCGCGAAGGCGGCTCAGGGCCCGCCGCAGACCTCCAGGACGTCCTCGACGCCCCCGTCCTGTTCCTCGGCATCTCCGTGCCGTCCGACGGCTGGCACGCACCCAACGAGAAGGTCGAACTCGACCTCCTCCTCAAGGGCGTGGAAACCACCGCCCACCTCTGGGAAGACCTCGCCGCCAACTGGAGCACCCCGCACACACCAAGGACACCGTCCTGACCCACGCTGTCGGAAGTAACCGTTTCAACCGGGGGAGTTGGAAGTTCCTGTGACCACCTGGACCGGACGCACCACTGACCTGACCGTCTCACTCACCGAACACAGCGGCATCGACCGCGCCGCACACCACCGCCTCGACGAGGCCTGGCTCGCCGCCGCATGGAGCCACCCCACCACCCGCGTGTTCGTCGTCTCCGGTGGCCAGGCACTGATCGACGACACCCCCGAAGGCACCACCGAACTGGTCACCACCCCGGCCTTCGAAGCACCCGTCACCGAGACCCACCGCTACTTCCTCGGCACCGACGACGACGGCGTCAGCTACTTCGCCCTCCAGAAGGACAGCCTGCCCGGCCGCATGGACCAGTCCGCACGCCCCGCAGGCCTGCGAGAAGCCGGCCTCCTCCTGTCACCACGCGACGCAGGACTCATGGTCCACGCCGTCGCCCTGGAGAACTGGCAGCGCCTGCACCGCTTCTGCTCCCGATGCGGCGAACGCACCGTCATCGCGGCAGCCGGCCACATCCGTCGCTGCCCCGCCTGCGGCGCCGAGCACTACCCCCGCACCGACCCCGCCGTGATCATGCTGGTCACCGACGAACACGACCGCGCCCTCCTCGGCCGCCAGGTCCACTGGCCCGAAGGCCGCTTCTCGACCCTCGCCGGCTTCGTCGAACCGGGCGAGTCCATCGAGCAGTCCGTACGCCGCGAAGTCTTCGAAGAAGCCGGCGTCACCGTCGGAGAAGTCGAATACATCGCCAGCCAGCCCTGGCCCTTCCCGTCCAGCCTCATGCTCGGCTTCATGGCCCGCGCCACCTCGCCCGACATCACCGTCGACGGCGAAGAGATCGAAGAAGCCCGCTGGTTCTCCCGCGACGACTTGGCCGCCGCCTTCGAAAGCGGCGAAGTCCTGCCCCCGTTCGGCATCTCCATCGCCGCCCGGCTCATCGAGCTCTGGTACGGCAAGCCCCTGCCACGGAACGTAACCTGAGGCCCGCGCCGGCCACCCAGCGAACCGACACCGGCACAAACGGTTACACCACACACGCGCGCGATCCATCACACACCGGCACAACCGGTTACACAGAGGCATCGAGCGACAGCAGGGGCATCGAGAAAGGCACACCCCATGGCGGACTACACCATCGAAACCGTCCGAACCGGTTACCGACAGTGGACAGCACGCAACGACCGAGGCGCCGAAGTCCACATCGCAGCCGCCGACGACGACACCGCCCAGCCCTCCTTCACCCCCGTCGAACTCCTCCTCGCCGCCCTCGGCGGCTGCGGCGGACTCGTCACCGACCGCACCGCCCGCGCCGTCCAACACGACGACCTGCGCATCGTCGTCAGCTCACAATCCACCCCCGACGACGACGGCCGCATCGGCAAGGTCACCGTCACCTACGAACTCGACATCCCGGCCGACGCCAACGGCGGCAACGCCGCAGACGTCTTCGCCCGAGGCGTACGCCTCACCCACGAGAAGTACTGCACCGTAAGCCGCACCGTCGAACACGGCGCCCGCGTGGAGGCCGTACTCCCCGACGGAACCACCGGCTTCGCCGCAGGCTGACCCACCGCAACACGCAAAACGCCCCCGCCACAGCGGGGGCGCTCAACACCGACGCGTCAGACTCCGACCTTCTCCTTGACCTGCGCCAGCGAAGGATTCGTCAGCGTGGAACCATCCTCGAACAGCACCGTCGGCACCGTCTGATTCCCGCCGTTCGCCTTCTCCACGAACGCCGCAGACTCCGGGTCCTGCTCGATGTTGATCTCCGTGTACGCGATTCCCTCGCGATCCATCTGGCCCTTCAGCCGACGGCAGTAGCCGCACCACGTGGTGCTGTACATCGTCACAGTGCCCGGCATGTCTCTCGTGCTCCTTCGCAGCTCGGCAGCGTTCGCAACGATACGAACGCCCGGCACCGCCCACCCATTCCCGAACGGACGACCGCCGGCACCGCATCCCACGGACCACCGCCCGCCCCGCATCAACCCATCCCGCATTAATACGACCAAGACCGTACCCCTGTGGACAACGAGCTCGGCCGCCCCGCCGGACCTGGCAGCATGGCGGGGTGACAGCAGCAACGCACCCCACAGCCTTCCCACAGGTCCCGGAGTCGCCCGACGACGTCCTGACCGGGCTCGACCCGGAGCAGCGCGAAGTGGCCACCGCCCTGCACGGTCCCGTGTGCGTCCTCGCCGGGGCCGGCACCGGCAAAACCCGCGCCATCACCCACCGGATCGCCTACGGCGTACGTGCCGGAATCCTCCAGCCCACCAGCGTGCTCGCCGTCACCTTCACCAACCGCGCCGCCGGGGAAATGCGCGGCCGCCTCCGCCAGCTCGGCGCCACCGGAGTCCAAGCCCGCACCTTCCACTCCGCGGCCCTACGCCAACTCCAGTACTTCTGGCCCAAAGCCGTCGGCGGCGAACTCCCCCGCCTCGTCGAACGCAAAGTGCAACTCGTCGCCGAAGCAGCAGCCCGCTGCCGCATCCGACTCGACCGCGGCGAACTCCGCGACGTCACCGGCGAGATCGAATGGTCCAAAGTCACCCAGACCGTCCCCGCCGACTACCTCGCCGCCGCCACCAAAGCCGACCGCGAAACCCCCCGCAACCCCGCCGAGACCGCCCAGATCTACGCCGTCTACGAACAACTCAAACAAGACCGCTCGGTGATCGACTTCGAGGACGTCCTCCTCCTCACCGTAGGCATCCTCCAGGACCGCTACGACATCGCCGAACAGGTCCGCTCCCAGTACCAGCACTTCGTCGTCGACGAATACCAGGACGTCAGCCCACTCCAACAACGCCTCCTCGAGCTCTGGCTCGGCGACCGGGACACCATCTGCGTCGTCGGCGACGCCAGCCAGACCATCTACTCCTTCACCGGCGCCACCCCCGACCACCTCCTCGACTTCCGCACCCGCCACCCCCGGGCCACCGTCGTCAAACTCGTCCGCGACTACCGATCCACCCCCCAGGTCGTCCACCTCGCCAACGGCCTCCTCGCCAAGGCCTCCGGCCGCGCCGCCGACCACCGCCTCGAACTCCGCTCACAGCGCGAACCAGGCCCGGAACCGACCTACGCCGAATACCCCGACGAACCCTCAGAAGCCGAAGGCACCGCCCGCCGCGTCCGCAAACTCATCGACAGCGGCGTCCCCGCAAGCGAAATCGCCGTCCTCTTCCGCACCAACGGCCAATCCGAGCTGTACGAACAAGCCCTCGCCGACGCCGCAGTCCCCTACCAGCTCCGCGGCGCCGAGCGCTTCTTCGAGCGCACCGAAGTACGCGAAGCAGGAGCCGCAATCCGCAGCGCCGCCCGCTTCGGGAACAACGACGCCCTCCTCGACGACGCCGTCGACGTACCCTCCCAAGTGCGCGCCGTACTCTCCACCAAGGGCTGGACCGACAACCCACCCGCCGGCTCCGGCGCCGTCCGTGACCGCTGGGAATCCCTGGCCGCCCTGGTCCGCCTGGCCGAGGACTTCACCCGCGCGCAGCCGGCCGCCACCCTCGCCGACCTCGTCACCGAACTCGACGAACGCGCGGCCGCCCAGCACGCCCCCACCGTCCAGGGCGTCACCCTCGCCTCACTGCACGCAGCCAAGGGCCTCGAATGGGACGCCGTCTTCCTCGTCGGCCTCACCGAAGGCATGCTCCCCATCACCTACGCCAAGACCGACGCACAGATCGAGGAAGAACGCCGCCTGCTCTACGTCGGAGTCACCCGCGCCCGAGAGCACCTCGGCCTGTCCTGGGCCCTGGCCCGATCCCCAGGAGGCCGCGCCTCGCGCCGCGCCAGCCGGTTCCTCAACGGCCTGCGCCCCGGCTCTGCCGCCGCAGGAACCCACTCCGCGGGCGGCACCGGCGGCATCGAACGAAAGCCCGCCGCGCCCCGCCGACACCGCGGGCCCGTGTACTGCAGAGTGTGCGGCCGGACCCTGACCGGCGCCGGCGAGGTGAAACTGATGCGCTGCGAGGACTGCCCGTCCGACATGGACGAAGGCCTCTACGAGCGGCTGCGCGACTGGCGAGGCATCCAGGCCAAGAGCCTGGGACAGCCCGCCTACTGCGTCTTCACCGACAAGACTCTGATCGCCATCGCAGAGGCCGTACCCGCCGACGTCGGCGAGTTGGCCAGGATCGCCGGCGTCGGAGTGCGCAAGGTCAATCGGTTCGGTACCGACGTTCTTGCCATCTGTGCAGGTCAGGAACTTGGAGACGAGGGTGAGCAGGCCTCTGTCGACGACTGATACAAACTCGTCGAAAAAATAGTTTGCGCACGCGCAAGGAAGACCCATAGGTTCTTAACCACGGAAACAGCGACTTCTCCGAAGCCGTGGTTCCGTGCTGTACTTGAAGACCTTGGACTGGTTCATCCCAGTCCCCGAGACGCCGAGAGGAGGCGAGTCCAGTGATCAGCATCACGAAGAGCACCATCAAAATGACCGACGTTGATCGCTCGGTCGTCGCCACGTGCCTGCTCGGCAACTCGTACCAGGGCACCGGTCTGTCCGGCATTCGTGCCGTGCTTCCGGCAGCCCCGTCCTTCGCGGCCCTTGAGGTCCGTGAAGGCAATGAGCGACCGACCAAGGCACCGGCAGCAGTAGCAGCGGCAGAGGCGCAGGCCTATGCCTTTGCGGCAGCCGGTGCCGGATCCCGGACGAAGCAGCACCACATGTGGGCCTACCGCGGGCTCGAACCCTGGAGTGATCCAGCCTGATTCTCGATCAGGCCGGCGCCTTCAGGGCCGCGGAACCCCACCCGGGATCCGCGGCCCTTTTGTTTTCCCCCTACGACCGGGAGAACACAGCGAAGGGGCCTCGGGACAGCGACTGGTACCAAGCCGCCACCCGGCCGAACGGCCGGAACGACCAGACGAGGAAGACACCGATCGTGCAGACCGAAACGCACGCCCCGTCAGTACCGCCTTCAGAGACGAACTCCCCGCCCGGCCTTCAGGAGAACACCTTGACTCCCCTCACCGCGCTCACCGCGCTCGACGACGCCATCGAGAACCTCGGCGTGCCCGTACCCTGCCGCAGCTACGACCCGGAGGTCTTCTTCGCCGAGTCGCCGGCGGACGTCGAGTACGCCAAGTCCCTCTGCCGCACCTGCCCGCTCATCGAGGCTTGCCTCGCCGGCGCCAAGGAGCGGCGCGAGCCCTGGGGCGTCTGGGGTGGAGAGCTCTTCGTTCAGGGCGTCGTAGTCGCCCGCAAGCGTCCGCGTGGCCGCCCGCGCAAGAACCCGGTCGCCGCATGAACGCCTCAGGAACGATCAGCCGTCCCCTCACGCACGACCCGATGAAGCAGGCCCCGATGAAGCCGATCAGCAGTGAGCCAGTGGGCTCTGCGACCCCGGACACCACGAACTCCGGCGCATACGCGCCGCGTCAGAACAGGACCCGTGAAATGCAACTTCAACCAGAAGCCCTTGCTCGAGCGCATATGCACGAGCGACTGAGAGAGGCGGAATCCGAGCGTCAGACCATGCGTCTGATCGCCGCCCGCCGCATGCAGCAGCGAGCCGAGCGCGCCTCGCGGCGTGCCCGCCGTGCGCTCGTCATGGCTGTCATGCAGTAAGGCGCCCCTTGAACGCAAGGCCGCCTTACGGTCGGTGACACGAAACTGCGTTCACCGGCTGGTTCATCGGACGGAAGCTGACGGGGGCTGCTTCCGGACGATCGTCGCGGGGACCGCTCCGAACGGAGCGGTCCCCGCGGTGCGTTGCGAGCACACGTCGCTAATCCGGCTATATCGTTGCTAAATGGACAAGGAATCTCCGCGCTCAGGAACGGCACCGGACACTGGCACAGTCGTCTGCTCCCGCTGCGGCATCTCGTCCGAGGAGCCACGCCCCACCTGGACGTGCTCCGTCGAGAACGGCACACGCCGCTACTTCTGCGACGCGTGTGCGCGGGAGAACATTCGGGCTATCGAGGGGAGGCTCGACTCGAGCTGGTGGTAAATCCCCTTCCTGGGGCCCCTCCCTCCCC
>NZ_QUAK01000194.1 GCF_003429565.1 Streptomyces triticagri | reverse complement strand
CCCCGGCGACGGACGGCGGAAGGGCGGGCGAACATTCGGTGTTCGCCCGCCCTTCCGCCATACCCGTAAGTATGCCGCCTCCGGCAGAGTGGGACTTACCGCTGCGTACGGACCGCCAGAAAGCGCTAGTTTTCCGCTCTTCATACCGTCAGGTGTCGCATCATGAGGAATGCGGCAAACACTCCGCAGAGGCGAACACTCATTCCGTATCGCCCTAGTTCGCGTACAAAGGGTGGTGAGTTCGCTTTAGGCGGATATCTGTGGAGCACCTATGCGCAGGTGAGCGTTCCAGAGAAACTCAGCGCCTGGCATGACGCCATGGTGGAACATGACCTGTCCGGCAAAACGATCACTTCCCGCATCACCATGGTGGACGTCGTCTGCCGGCACAGCGGTGTAAGCGATCCCCACGATCTGACCGCCAATCACATCCGTATGTACATTCAGGATCACGGCCTGGAGCCTGCGTCCGTCCGCAAGTACCTCGAACACATCAGCCTTTGGGCCCGGTTCGCCGCAGCCGACGACCCCACGGCCAGCATCCGCAAACCCAAGACACCGAAGTACCGACCCAGACCACTGACCACAGAGACCTACAGCCGGGTCATGGCACACCTGAGCGCCACCGACCCGCTGACCCACCTCTGGGCGCGCCTCGGCGGAGAGCTCGGCCTTCGGGCCTTCGAGGTCGCCAAGATTCAGGGGAAGGACCTCGACGCGAGCTCGCGCACGCTGTACGTGCTCGGCAAAGCCGGACTCGCGACGACGATCGACGTGCCGGACAACCTGTTCGAGGCACTGTGGCAGCGCTCCGAGGGAACGCGCGGCGCTCTTTGGCCGGGTGTCAAGGGGCAGCGCGTATCCGGCGACGTGGCGATCGGAGCGGCGCAGATCGGTGTCCAGCTGAAGTTCCATCAGTTCCGCCACACGGCCATCACCCGCTACTACCAGAAGACCCTCGACCTGATCGCCACGCAGCACTTCGCCCGGCACCAGTCGCCGGAAACGACGGCCATCTACGCCCTGGCAGACCTCAGCAACCACCGCGAGATCCTCAACAGCCTCCACAGCGACCAGCCCGAACCCGAGGCGCCGGTCAGAGACGATGACGCCGAGCTCCTCGCCGTCCTCAGACGGGCCGGCCTGAGCGGCGAAGACCTGCTGAGACTCCTGCTGGAGCGGCGCAGCGGCGAAATCAAGGACGACTGACCGACCACACCGGCCCGACCCCGGCGCTGCTGGGGCCGGGCCCTGTCATCCAGGTACCGCCCGAAGGGGAACAGCAGTTGACGAGCACCGATGACCAGCAGGAAGACCGCGCCCGCGCCCGGGCCATGCACCTATTGCACCGCGGCCGGCGTGCTCAGTGGCCCGTCACTGCCCGGCGGCGCCCCGACGACACCCTGATTGCCGCGTTCGAGGACCACACCGGACCGAGGCCGCAACTGATCCTCGACGTCGTGGAGGAGATGACCTCCTGTGCGCACCGGCTGGCCGCCCTCGGCGTAGCCGACCGGTACGGCGTGTTCATAGACCTCTACATGCGCCGACCTGCTGTGTTCCTGCGCGACCGGCGCCCCGATGAAGCACCCCATCCCGCACTCGCCCTGAACCTGGGCACCCGGACCGAGAAGGCCACCGCATGAGCAACACCTACGCTCTGATCACCCCGCAGGGGCTGGAGTTCCGAGAAGGTAGCGCGTTCAGCCTCGACAAGATCGTGGACCCCAACTACGGGGCCACGTCAGGTTTCAGCCTCGCTACTCCAACCCAACAGGCCCTGGGGCTGCGCGGCATGGGGGCAGACGTCGCGCTCCTCATGCCCGAGGAGTACGAGCCCAATCCGCACGCCGAGCGGATCGTGCCGGCCCTCGGGGGCCAGGTGCAGCGCTGGCGGGGAAACGTGGCGCTGTACGCGGTCGACGCTGAGGGTTGGCCGCACGGGCTGACCGACGCGCAGCGCGAGATGATCCGGGCGCTCGCCGGGGCTGAGTCGTGACCAACGTCGCGCCGCCCGACCAGGTTCTGGACGCCCTGCAGCAGCTCATCGAGGCCCGCACCGAATGGGACGAGGCTCCCGAGGTCTACTTCCTGTACCAGGAATGGCTGAAGGTCACCGCGAAGCCGCTGCCTATCCCGACATTCGTCTGGGCGACCCATCCGCATCCTCCGACGGTGCTGCGCAACATCGCTCACACCCTTGCCCTGGCCGGCCCGCCACCGCACGCCGACACCCTGATCGGAGCGGCGTTCCGTGTCGAGGCGTTCGCGATCAACTCGGACAGCACCAGCCCGCGGGTCCAGGAGGCCGTGCGTCGGCACCAGGCCGGCGGGAGCGTCCCGCGGTTCGAGCACATCCCGGGCCGGGTAGAGCAACGATTCATCCAGGGCGTGGACTTGGCCGGTCGTACGTACGTCGTGTCCGGGGACCGGCTGCCGGACGATTCGATGGCGCGGCCGCGCCGCGACTGCGTGGAGCCGGACGGCGCCGACTTGTTGACCGGCAACGTGCCCGATGCCCTCGCCGACTTCCTGCGCTGCGCCACCGCCCCAGGGGCGAACGGAGCGCGGACGTGAGATGTACCGAATGCCGAGCAGGGGTGCGCTACCTGCAGAACGGGGAGTCCGCATGAGGTCCAGCACACTGAGCCTGCACGAGCAGCTCACCGCCAGCGCACAAGGCGATTGGGGGCTGGAGGCCGCGGTCGACCTCCTTGCCGCACACGGACGCTGGCTGCCCACCCTCGACCAGCACGGATGGATCACGTACGGCAGCGACTGCTTCGAGGACTGCGAACCCGGCTGCGACACCGCACACACCACGGACATCGAATATGCGGCCATTGACTGGACCGGTATCTCCGGGGCGCTCCTCATCGACCGTCGCACCCGCGACACAGAAGAACGTGACTACGCGCTACTGGTCGGCTCCGGGAGCGAGCGCGGGATGTTGCAGCTCGCGTGCTCGATCGCGGCCGGCACTCAGACCTCTGTACGCGGTGCGCTGTCCTCGCTCGACTCCGGCAACCTGCGTCTGGCGCTCCGCGCCATCATGCATGCTGCCCGCGGCCGGGCCTACGCCGAGGAGGTCTTCCCGACGCTGGCCGACGACGTCTGCGAGGGCTGCGGCAGGCCGGGCGAGCACAGGAGGGACTGGCACCCGCGGGGTGACCGTTCGCGCCATCTGGTCGTGTGCATGGACTGCGGCAACTCCTGGATCGTCCGCGACGGGCAGGGCGGTTCGGCGTGACGGCACCCTGGACGGCGGACGAGTGGACACACGAGGCTCGTCAGGTGCGGACGGCTCTGGCGGCGCTCGGCGTCGAGGTACCGGCCTGTCTGCCGGGCGAGGACTCCGGCTGCGACCAGAGCGCGCAGGGGCACTATCTGACCTACCTGGCGATGCTGAACGCCCGGGTGGTCACGATGGCCGCGGCGAACCTCACCGGCCGCGAGGTCACCGAGTTCAATCACCTGGCGAACACCTTCTACGCCGAGTACAGCGAGGGAGTGGCGTGACCGACCAGGAGCCTTCGGAGCTGTCCGGGGCGTACCTTCGCAGCTCCGCGATCAGGCTGGCGCAGTCATTGGTCGAGACGCTGGAGGCGCTGCCGGACGAGGCCTGGACGCGGGACGGGCGCAGTCGGGTCAGTACGCAGCGCACGATGACCGTCGAGCAGGCCACCGCGCACGAGCTGGCGTGGCAGGCGATGCTCGGCGCGATGCAGATGGCGACGACGACCAGCCTCGCCCTCAGCCACATGTCGACGCCGGTCGCCTACGGCGATCCCGCCGGGACGAACGAGGCCATGGCGCACGCCGTACGGACCCACGTCCGCACCACCTTGCAGGACCCGCTGCTCATCCACCTGCTGGACGAATGCGGCCGGAAGCCGTTCACCTGCCCCAAGTGCCAGCACACGTCGCGGCACCCGCGGGACATCGAGCAGGGCTACTGCGGGAACTGCCACGACTGGACCGGGACGCCGTCGTGAGCGAGCTGGTGGCCGGCCTCATGTGCCTGGCGTCCGGCGCGTACATCTGGGTGTCCGTACGGCGCATGCAGCGCGAGGTCTGGGCCGTGGCCGCCCGGCAGGCTCAGCGCGCGCACGATGCTGGCGACTACGCGCGGGCCCTGGCCGCGCTGAACATCCGCGATCAGCTGCGCTGGACGATCCTCCTCGGCCATGTGGCCGCCGGCGTGCTGGTCGGCTGCGGCGTGGTCGTGCTGCTGTAGCGCTCCGCCCAGGACCGGGGTCCGGCCGCTGTCGGCGGCGGCCGGACCCCGAGCGGCTGGTGGTCCGCCCCTGGTTCAGGCAGGGACGGACCACCAGCGTGCAGTCACTCGTGTCTGCGGTCGCGGCGCAGCTGGTGCACGGCGCTGTCCGTGTCCATGAGGTTCGCGATGCGCTCCAGGAGAGCCACGGCCCGGATGCCGAGCACGATGAACGCGCTGACGCCCAGGCCCAAGATCGCGATTATCGCCGCGGCGACCGGTCCATCCATCGTCATACCTCCCTGGCCTTGGTGGCGGCCGGCCCGGGGGTCTTCTTGCGTTCCATGTCCCACTCCTTGATGACGTCCAGGTCGTACACGGGGCCCATGGCGAGCTCGGCGACGAGTCCGGGGCCGCCGGCCCTTTTCAGGGCGCGTCCCGCGGCCTGTTTCGTGAGGCCGAGGACTTCGGCGACTTCGATGAGGCCGCCAATGCGCAGGGGCTTGCCGTCGGGGGTGGTGTAGCCGTCGGGGAGCGGTGGGGTGGTCATGCGGTGCGCCGGCGGTGGGCGAGGCTCCACATGGTGGCGTTGCCGACGGACCAGATGGCCCAGGACCAGGTGGGGGCGTCGGTGAGGGCCAGGGCTGCGCCGGTGGTGGCGGTAATGATGACGAGGCCGGTCGTGCGCATCGGCGTGCTGTCCTTCCGTTTCGTTGCGGAGGGAGGCGATGATGAGGGTCGGGGCCCGGGGTGCTTCATTCACTCCGGGCCCCTTCTCCTACTGGCCTTCCCGTCGGTTCCGGTCTCGTTCCTGCCGTTCGCGGCGATCCTTGGCGATCTGCCAGGCGATGGTCAGGTACGCGGGTCCGGCGGTGATCACCGCGACGGCGATCGTGGACCAGTCGATTCCCTCGTCTTTCAAGGGCCTCCCTCCTCTCTGCTGTTGTGTCTCCACCATACCCCAGATACGTTCATGTTGGCAACCTATCTGGAGTGGGTTGCAGCACACCGCGCCGCGCCGTCAGAGCTCACCGGCCGCAACAGCATCCAGCGCCAGGCCCTCGGCCTCGACCGCCGTCGCCGCAGTTCCGCGCCACACGTAGCGGGTGAACAGCGGGTCACTCGGCAGCTGATCGTCGAGCCAGTTGCAGAACGCGGAGTCGGGCAGCTCGACGCCCTTGAGGACGGCGGCGCGGACCAGGTCATCCGGGTCGACGTCGGAGCGCAGGACGATCACGGTGTAGTGCGTCAACGGTGGCTCCTCGCAGCGGAGATGGATTCGGGTACCGGGCGACGGTGCGCGCGGTGCTGCGCTTTGACGAACGCCACGACGTCCGACTCGGTCGCGGCCCAGTGGGCGTCGACCCGGTAGACGTACTCGGCGTCCGCGCAGACGGTCACGGTCCAGATCACGGCGTTCTCCGCGAGGGTCAGGGCTGCGCGATGCCGCCGGTGAGGCGTACGACCATGCGCGGGGTGCGCCGTACGGGGTGGATGGAGGTCGTGGCCGCCGGCGCATCGTCGGCTGCCTGCCGGTTCGCGTGGGCGAGGGCCAGGCGCTCGGCGCCCTGGCGGGTACCGGCGCGTACGTCGATCTCAATGGTGCGGGTCTCCTCGATCCAGACCCGGTAGCGCGCGCTCACGCGGCCCTCTGGGCGGGATCGGGCCAGACGTAGGCGGCAGCGGCGATGACGAACGCATGGCGCACCATGGGCGGGTTCTTGTGGCCGTTGCAGAGCAGGGTGCGGACGACGCCGTCGCCGACGAGCCAGTTCGCGGTGCGGGTGCACGCGTAGTGGCGGCATTCGCGCTTGTCGAGGTTGATCACGAGGGTGGCCTTTCTAGGGCCGGGCCCGGGATGCGGGCCCGGCGGCGGGAGGGGCGTCAGGCGGCGGTTCGAACCGGGGCGACGGGGATGCCCCACTCGTCGGCCCAGGCGAGGTAGCACTCCTCGCAGAGCCACTCGTCGCCGAAGTTGAGGCCCCAGCCGAGCGCTTCGCGCTCGTCGGAGATGCATACGTACTCGCAGTCACCCGAGCACTCGGTGAGTTCGATGTCGTTGGTAGCGCGGGTGATGAGCAGCATGATCGGGTCCTTCCGTTCGCCGTGTTCGTGGTTTCTACGTTACGCATGCCGCCCCCTCGATGCAACACAGAAACAACCAATGTGACCTAGCCTTCATTCGTGGTTTCTGTGTTGCGTCACGCTCATCGGATCCGTAACGTAGAAACCACGAAAGGCCGGAACGGGAACGGAGCTCACCAGATGACCGACGAGATCGACCGCTACAACCAGTGCGCCGAGTGCGAGATCTGGTTCGAGCCCAGCCCCGACGACGATCCCCACTACTGCTCAAGGGAATGCGCCCAGTGACTCACCCGACCTGCCTCATATGCGGCACCCACTACCGCCTCGACCCACGGGCCGCCTGCCCCGAGCTGTGCACCGACTGCCAGACCACCTCCTGAACCGAGGGGCGGGCCGACCGACTCACTCCCGCCACCGGGCACGTGCCCCACGGCCCGCCCCCCCACCGCACAACACGAAGGACCCGCACCATGCACGCCACCACCGTTCACCCCAGCACCCCCGAGAGCCGCAAGCCGCGCCGCGACCACGCCGACGACTGCTGCACCCCACCCAAGATCCGACCCGGCTCCCGCGTCACCTACTTCGGCTCCAAGACCATCGAGCATGGCCGGACCTTCCGGGCCTACGCCTGCTACTGCTGGCGCTGCTGGGACCTGCCCGACCTGCGCTACCGGCTGATCGACCTCCACGCCGACGACGCCGACCGAGACGACTACGTCATCCGGTGCGTGCGCCGCACCTCCATAACCCGCCACTGACCCACCACGCCCCGGGCCGGGGCGCTCCTCAGCGCCCCGGCCGCCGGCCCCACCCCGAAAGACCGCACCATGGCCACCAACACCCCGATGCCCGAAGTACACCGCCGGCTGCGCGGACACGCCTTCTACCCGACCGCCGCCGAGCGCCGGCGCCTGCCCGCCCTGCACGCCACCGACGGCCAGGGCCTGGCCCACGTCACCGTCCAGGTCCACTACTTCAACGCCAGCTCCGACCTGTGGATCACCGAATACGACCCCGCCACCGGCGAGGCCTTCGGGTTCGGGATGGTCGGACACAGCGACTCCGCACACGGCGACTGGGGCTACTTCGACCTGCCGACCTACGAGTCCCACGCGCCGCGCCGCGTGGGTGAGCTCTTCGAACGCGATCTGCACTTCACCCCCGCCGCGGCCCGCGACGTCCTGCCCGACGGCGCCATCCGCGACGGCAGCACGCCGGACGAGTAGCCCACCCTCCCTCTCGCCTGCCGTTGTCAGCGGCAGGCGGCACCCTGAACTGCCCGACCCCGGACACCACCCCACCTGATGGAGAACGCCATGCGTGAGACCGACCTCGAGATCGCCCGACAAGCCCGCACCCGGGAAGCCGACCGCCGCGCGGCAGAGGCCGGCGCCGTCAACCGGGCCGCCCGGTGCGTGTGCGGCTGCTCCGGCATCAACCACCTCGACGTTATGACCGACACCGCACTGACGGGCGCCCCGCGCATCCCCTGCGCCGTAGAGGGCTGCACCTGCGACGACCTCGCGTACACATCCGAGCGTGCCGACCAGGGATCCGACACTCCCTCTGCGACATAAAAACAACGCGCTCCGTAACCTGTAGACCACCAACAGGCATCAGGTCACGGAGCGCACGCATTGGACAACGACGAGACCATGAACCAGGCACAGATTGCCGAGTTTCTCGGCGTGGACCGCACCAAGGTCAACAAGTGGACCGACGAACTGGGCGAGCCCGTCTCCGAGGGCACCCGCAACCAGCGCTGGCGCCGCGAGCGCGCGGTGGCCGTCGGCCGGCGGCACGGACTGCTCGACGAGCGTGGCCGACCACTGCCCCGTACGTCGAAGTTCCCGGTCCCGTATCCGCACGTCTCGCCAGAGCTCGGGGTGACGGTGTACTGCCTGCCGGACGCTGCGGCGATGCTCGGCGTCGAGCCGGGGAACGTCAGGACGTGGATGCAGCGGGGCAAGGTCGTTCCGGATGAGCGGATCGGCCGGAATCCGGCCTTCACGCTGGCGACCTTGCGCAAGCTCGCCAAGGACGTCGGTCGCACGGTGGATCCGAAAGCCCGAAGGCCTGCGTAGACAACCTCCATGATGTAACATAGAAACCACAAAGGTGGTTCGGTGAACCGCCGCCCCCGAGACAGAGACAGGGGTGCCGGCCGCGTCTCGACAACTCCGCCGACACCCCACGAAAGGAGCACCAGGTGTCCTCTCGCTTCCAATTTACCCGCGCATCCAAGGCGCAGGCCAAGGCCCGGGTCGCGCTCGACGGACCGTCCGGATCCGGCAAGACGTACACCGCACTCATGATCGCCTCCGCGCTCGGGAAGAGCGTCGCGGTCATCGATACCGAGCGCGGATCAGCGTCCAAGTACGCCGACGAGTTCATCTTCGACACCCTGGAGCTGGAGCACTTCGCCCCCGCCGAACTGGTCGAGGCGCTCGCGGTCGCCGCGGCCGCCGGGTACGAGACCGTGGTCGTCGACTCGCTCTCCCACTTCTGGTCCGGGACCGGCGGCATGCTCGAACAGGTCGACCAGGCCTCCAAGAAGTCGTACGGCAACAACTCCTTCGGCGGCTGGAAGGAAGCCCGCCCCATGGAGCGCGCCATGATCGACGCACTCGTGGCCTACCCGGGCCACGTCATCGTCACGATGCGCACCAAGACGGAGTACGTCGTCGAAACTGACGACCGCGGCCGCAAGGCCCCCCGGAAGGTCGGGCTGAAGCCCGAGCAGCGCGAGGGCATCGAGTACGAATTCGACATCGTCGGTTCCCTCGACTACGAGAACACCCTGGTGGTGACCAAGTCCCGTGCCCGCGCTCTGTCCGGCGCCGTCGAGCGGCGCCCAGGAGTGGAGTTCGGGCAGCAGATCCGAGAGTGGCTGGAGGACGGCGCAGAGGTCGAGCCCGTGGAGAGCCTGGTGACCAAGGCGCTTGACCCGGAGGCGACGTTCGCCGACCTTGGAGCTCTCATGCAGACCGTGCGGGCCCGCCATCTGCAGGGGGCTCCTATGCTCGACGGCGAAGGGCGGGCCACGACGCTCGGCGCGCACATCCTGGAGCGCGGTAAGGCGCTCCAGGCGGCCGAACAGGCTGCCGCGTGACCGACGCCGAGACGTACGCGGACGCCGCCGCCCACACACGGGCGGCGGCCGACGCCGCACCCCCGTCCCGCGAATTCGACATCCGCACCTTCAAGCCCGTACGTGGAGACCACCTGGAGGCCGTCATCAAGGCCCTACAGTCCATGCAGGACCAGCTCGACCAGCTGGTCCAGGAGCGTGACGAGCAGGCCGCGCAGCGCCCAGGGAAGGATGTGACGGTGTGACGCAGGACGAGTTCGAGGAGCAGATCCGCACCTACACCCGCCTGATCCGTGATCTGGTCGAGGACGGCTATACCGCCGAGGCGCACGGCCTGCGTGACCGCATGTGGCGCGAGGTGCTCCAGTACTACAGCGCCGAAGGCCACATCTGCGCCCAGCTCGCCCTCGACCTACCGGTACTGGCCGGCCCCGCAAAAGCCCCCGGAAGCGCGCAGCGTCATCCGGCCGACCACTGACACGCGACACACGAACGCCCCCGTGTTACGGGGGCGTTCGTCATCATGGGCACCGTGACGAACCATGATGAGCAGCAGCGTAATCAACCAGGCGCTACCTACCACCTGAGCGGCGACGCATGAGCCGTTCCCCGCGCCGCCCCTGCCCCACCTGCGGCCGTAACATCGCGGTCGTGGGTGGTGTCATGTTCCGTCACGACCCGCCCGCACAGCGGCGCGTCAAGCTGGTCTCATGCCCGGGCTCGCACCAACCGCCGGCCGGATCGGTCCCGGGGCAGACTGCCCTCGACCTGGCGGCGGACGTGCCTGCCGAGGTGACGACGCTGTTCTGAGGGCCGGTCCGGGCCCGGGGGTGTTCTCCCGCACTGAGCCCACCCCTGGACCCGGACGTCGTTCCCCGCGGGGGATGCAGGTCCCGCGAGCCCCTTCCCACGACCACCGAGCACGGGGCCGCCCGGGCCTGCCTGCTCGGCGACGGACGAGGGGCCGAACCGAGCATGAGCACACTGACCCGACAGGGCCCATGGTGGGGCGGTGGCGCGCCGGGTCTCACTCGTACGGATCGTCAACCCGCGCTCCGACAGGGCCCGTTGCAGCTCAGCGGGCCCCGAGGGTGCGGGTGTTTCATGAGCAAGAGCGATCCGTTGCCGTCCGCAGCTCTCCTGCAGCACCATGCCCGCACCCCCGGGGATGCACGGCACAACGAATCTGAGCCTGGATCGTTCGCCGCCCGAGGGCCACCGGAGCGCCGATAGTCTGACCGCAGATCACCGTGTACACCGACACCTTGGGGGGAAGCGTGCGACGGCGTACAGCTGCTCTCGCCGGTCTGCTCATCGGCAGCGTGATCGGCTTCGTGGTGTTCGGTGTACTGCCCTGGCTTCAAAGCCGGTAACACCGATCCGATGAACCCACCGGCCCGGATACGCTGGCCGGCATGCTCATCGCCAGCCTCAAGCCCCGCACCATGGGCGGCACCACCAACTCCGGGCTTCTCGCCTACGCCCTGCACCGTGCGGGCTATCCGGTCGCCTGCTACGACGCGGACGATTCGCAGCAGTTGTTCCAGTGGTCGCTGATCGCCGAGGACTTCCCGTGCAAGGTGCACGAGGCGGCCACATCGGACTTCGCGCGCAGCGTGTACCCGGCCATGGACCCGGACGCCGTGAACGTCGTGGATGTCGGGCACGCCGAGAACCATCCCGGAGTCGTGGACGCGGTCCTGGAGGTGGCCGACTGCGCGCTGGTGACGTTCTCCCCGACGAGCCCGGATTTCGCCCGCCTCACCGTCCCGGACAAGGGCACCCCGCTGTCGAAGATGATCGCCCGCTCCGCGGTGCTCCGTACCGACGGTCAAGCGCCGCCGACCGCCGTCCTGTTGAACCGCTGCCCTGCGGGCAGTCCGGACACCCGCACGTACCGGCAGCAGCTCGGCGAGCTGGGCTGGGACGTGCTGAGCGTGACCGTGCCGCGTAAGCAGGCGCTCGCGAACGCGGTGAACAACACCTGCGAACACCCCGACCGGCGCGGCCCGTTCGATGAGCTCGTCACCGAGCTCGGGGCGAAGGGGCGGGGGTGGCTGCCGTGGTGAGGAACAACTCGCCGGCGGCGATCGCCGAGAGATTGCGGGCCGCCCAGGAGCAGGGCTCCGATGGCGCCGAGCAGCCGGAAGCGGCGGCGGGCACGGTGGTGCAGGCGCGGCGCGAGCGTCATCACGCCGTGCAGGCCGGGGACATCCCGGAGCCGGTCGACGTGGACGAGGCGGACGCGCACGGGCCGCTCACGGCCCGCGAGCACGTCGAGCTGCAGCGCATCCACGCCGCGCGGGACAACGGCACCCAGGCCGACTGGATGCGGGACAAGGCCCTGGAGGCAGCCGTGCGGCGCCGCCTGTACCGGGGCGAGGACGGTACCCGCACGGTCGAGGAGTACCTCGACGAGGAGTGGGCCGGCATCTCGCTGTCCGAGGCGGACCGTCGGATGCGGGAGTGGCGCATGAAGCGGGCCGTTGCCCAAATTTGGGCAAGACCCGTAGCGGACAGCCATGCCCGGGCAATGCTCGGCGTCGGCCTCGCCAAGGGCTGGGACCAGGCCGCCGAGGACTACGCGGAACTGCGGCGCTTCGCCTCGACTCACCAGCAGCGCGTCACCGCCCAGGTCGTGGAGGACTTCGCCGGCCGCCTCCTGGACGACCGCATGGTGTCCGGCGCCGCCGCGACCGCCGCCCTCCACGAGGACACCGAGCGCCGGGCGATCACCCGCGGCGCGCCCAAGGACCGGCCCGCCGTTCCGTCGCTGACCGGCGCGGACGAAGTCATCGACCGGGAGTCCGCGGCCCCGGCGCCGAGCCAACCTGGCGATGCCGGCGCGGTGTTGGCCGTGGGTGAGCCGGACGAGGCCGACGTGCTGCGCCGGTACGTGGCCGACTCGCGGCGTGCCGCCGCGCACATGGGCATCGGCCTGGAGGAGCTCGGCGCGCTCCTGCAGGACGCGGAGGTACAGATGCTGCTGATCCGGCTGCACCAGGAGCGGAGCTAACGGCGTGGCGCCCCGGTTGGCGTATTCGTCATACTGAGGAGGTATAGAAATACCGGAAAGGGGTGGGGCATGACGGATCTGGCTGACTTCGACTTCGGCGCGCTGTTCAGCAGCCACGAGCGGATACGCGACCTGGCCTCCGCGGCGCGGACCAAGTGGACCGGCCGCACCCTGCGCTTTCCCGTACGCGGCGGCGAGATCCACGCGGTGGAGATGGACGGGGATTTCCAGGGCGAGCGTGCACCGCGGCCGGCCTGCCACCGCCGCCCCTATGTCCTGGCGACCGACGCCCGCGCCTCGTGGATGCCGGTGACCTGCTCCTCGCCCGGGTGCCGGGAGCGGCAGGGTCAGACCGGCGACGAGACGGCGTTCCAGGACGAGGTGACCCGCGCGAAGGTCGCGTTCCGCGACGCCTCGGGGAACCGCACCGTGATGCTCCTGACCGATGCCGTCGAGCACCCGCTACGCCGGGACGAACTGCGCCGTACGTTCGCGCACCCGCTGGTGGTGGAGTTCATGCGCCGGTGGGACGCCGAGCACGGCACGCTGCAGGCCTACGCGGACACGGTGACCGCCGACCGCGCCGTCCGCACGGCTGCGGCCGAAGAGCGCGGGATGCTCTTCGACGTCGCCTGAGCCCAGGCGGATTCCCGGCTCAAGTGCCGTCGTCGCGGCCGCCATCTGCCGACAAGAGGGCCGTGATGTTCGCTCCTGCGTCGCAGGCGGTGCAGCACACCAGGGGATCGTCACGTACACGCTGGACGGCCTCCGAAGCGCGGATGTTGGTCTGGGGGCTGGAGTTGTAGCGGCATCCGCTGCGGTGGAGGACGTTCGGCATGTCTGGCCACGTGGTCTCGACGGTGTAGCGGGCCCTGCGGGCGTCCTCGCGGGCTTGCTCCCGCGCGGCCACCTCGGCCTCCAGGTCCTGCACTTTCCGGCGCTCCTGAGCCAGCTGGTACTCCAGCCACGCGACTACCGCCCGGTGACTCTTCAGACGCTCCCCCACACCCATATCGCGCACATGTTCGATACTAGATGCTCGGCGGGTTGAGTGGCCGATCAGGGAGTGCGTTCCCAGTCGAGGAGCCGCGGCCGCGTGCGCGGCCGCGGTCGGAAGTGCTGGTGCGTGGCCGTCGAGCCTGCCGGGGCGTCGAACCCACAGGTGCGGCCGGTGGCCTGCTCGTAGGCGGCGCACGACTCGTACGGGGCGCCGGCGGGCGACGCGGGCGCGTATCCGAGGCGGGCCATGGCGGCGATCAGCGCGTTGTTCGCCTGGCGGAGACCGTGCTCCCAGCACCAGACTGCGAGCCTCGCTCGGCGTCCCGCCCTGTGGGTCTCGCTGCCCAGATCGAGGCGCACAACGCGGTCCGTCGCCATCAGCACTGCTCCTTGTCGATGAGCTGCGGGTCGCTCTCAATATGCCCGGGGTCGGCCGCGCCGTCGGGGTCTTTCACCGTAAGGACGGACGCGTCCAGCACTGTTCGATAGTAGCCAGGCACGCATTTGGCTTCGGCTCGCACGGTCTTCACCTGCATCTTTCCCGGCGCCTTGGAGTCGCGCACCGTGGCTTGATCGATCCAGGCGCCGTTGGCGTTCCGGCGTTGAATCTTTAGGACCATCGTGTGACTGAGGACCGCTTCGCGGCACTGGGCGGTGGCCTGGGACCAGACCTTGCCGCTCGCCGCGTACGGCGGGCCGGTGTGGTGGGAGCAGCGTCCGTCGGTGACCTGGCCCTGGCGCTGGCCGCCGGGGACGGGCTCGGCGCCCTGGCCGGACGAGCACTCGCCGTCGGCGCCGAGCAGCGCTAAGACGGTGGCGGGTATGAGGGCGAGGCGGGCCGCCCGTCGCGGTGTCATGCCGGGTCCTCCAGGTCGGTTGCGTGCGAGGCGCGCTACACGGAGCCCGGGAACATCCCTCGGGCCGCAGAACGAGACTGCCCCGCGTGGGCGCCTGTCAGTTCCTCGACTACCTCGGTGATGGTCGGCCGGCCGCGGGGCGTGTAGGCGAGCATCGCCGTCAGCAGCGGGTGCAGCGGCCCTTCGACGTTGATGCTGCGGCGGACTCCGTGGACGACCTCCGTGCGCTGGTCGGCGCGTGAGGCGTCGTCGGGGTAGACGACGTAGCGGCGGCCGCGGGCGGCCATGAGGAGGGAGGCGCCGAGCGCGTACACGTCGGCGGCCTGCGTGGGCATCGCGGTGCCGGTCTCCAGGACGGACCTGGAGATCTCGGGGGCCTCGTAGTGGACCAGGCATCCCCGGTAGGGGAAGTCGACATCTGCCGGGACGTCGGGGCCGGCGGTGAGTGCGAGGTCGATCAGGTGCGTCTTGTCGAGGCCGAGGATGAAATGCGCCGGCTGTACGTCGCCGTGGGCCCAACCGCGCGCGTGGAGGTCGGCCAGGGCGCGGGCGCACTCCAGCGCCGCGTCCATGCGGATCGGCTCCGCCGAGCCGGGCAGTCGGTAGCGTTCCCACAGTTGTTGCAGGTCGGGTCCCTCGTGCCAGGGCTGCGCGTTCCAGGTGCCCGACGCCCATGTGCCGGTCGTGACCGGGGTGTTCATCGCGGCGAGCACGGCGGCCTCCCGGCCCGGTGCGTGTGCGGTCCAGGGCTGGGCGGACCAGTGCTCGGTGGCCTCGATGGGGTAGCCGGCCTTGACCGCGTAGCGGCCGTCCGCGGTGGTGACGTCCCAGACCGTCGAGCCGCGCCGGTCCATGACCAGGCGGACCTCGCTCGGGTTGAGGGCGTCGTGGGCTGCTGGGGGCAGCGATGGCACGAGGGATCCCGTCCTCAGGTCAGGCGGTGCCGTAGGGGCGGCCGCAGTCGGAATCGCACTGGGCGAGATTTTCGCCGTTGTGGGTCCACAGGTCGTCGTGAACGCGGAATCCGGCCGCCTTCATCGCGCGGGCGGATGCGGCCACCATCTCCGGGTCACGGCCGCCGCCTCCGGGCTTGGGGTTGTGGTGCAGGAACCGTCCGGCGTGCTGCTCGCACAGCTCGGCGTACTCCTTGGTGTGGAGGATCAGGGCGTGCAGGCCGAGGTCGACGTCGTCGGACGGCACCATGGGCACGGTCGCGGTCGCGGCGGTGACGAGGAACGCCAGCGCCTGGTCGGCGATGTCCTCGGCGCGGGCGCGGGACTGGTCGTCGTGGACGGTGACGAACTGCGCGAGGCTGTCGAAGAGGTCGTCATCGACGAGCGCGCGGCCGGTGGTGAGTGTGCGGTCGACAGTGGTCACGGTGTGTCCTTTCACTGGAATGGGACAGGGCTCCGCCCGGCCCCCGGCCGGGGGGACCGGCGCCGTCACGGGCCGGGCGGAGGTGGTGGCCTGCGCCCTCCCGAAGGGGCGTTTTCGGGACGGGACCGTCGAGAGGGCGCCGGGGCTTTGGGGGGTTACAGCACGCGCCACAGGGCGAGCGCAAACGCGAACGCGGCCATACCGCCCACGGTGGCGGTGATCGCGTGGTCGACGAGCATGCGGCGCCGATGTCGGTTCATCGCTGGTGCCCGTCGTCGTCGGTCAGGTGCTGGAACTTGGAGCAGCGGCGGTTGCGGCACACCATGCGCGGCTGAGAGCGGGGCTGAGGGATACCGGTCAGTGGCTGCCGGCATGCGGTGCAGCGTTCCATCTCGGAGTCGGGGAGCCAGTCCCCCGCGATGCTCACCGGGGGCTCGCAGAGGCGAGGACGCGGCAGACGCGCGCCAGAGCGCGCATGCGAATGTAGCCGGCCACGGGCCGCTCGACGCGGTCCGCTGTCAGCAGCATGTGGGCGTCGTGCACGGCGTAGCGCACTTTCATGTCGGTGGGCTGCCCGGAGCCGGTGGTGTGTAGGTGTAGGAGGCGCCTCAGGTGGTGCCGCAGTTGGTCGGTGAGGTCGTCGACTTCCTGCCGAGGCGGGATCGAGTAGTGCGGGGACAGGGCGTAGTCGCAGGTCAGACCGATGGCGGCGGCATCGACCGGCAGGTCTGTCGTGTCGCGGGCCACGGGGTCCTGCTCTGCTGTCGTCATGTCAATGACGGTGCCAGGGACGGTATTTCAGCCTCTACGTTGTTGCACCAGATTGCATGTGAACTACCCGAGGGACGTAATCGCCTCGGTGATCAGGGCGCGTGCGTGGGAGCCGTATACGGCTTGCCGGCTCATGGCGGCAAAGGCCTCGGCGTAGGTCTGGATCTCGCTTGGAGCAGTCACGTTGACTGCTGCCGTCAGCAGCTCGGACGACACGCGGTGGTCGTCGAAGAGGTAGAACGCCTCCAGTGGCCACATGGTGCGCTCGGCCGAGAACGGGATGATGCCCAGGCTGACGTTGTGCAGCGGCATCACGGCCAGCAGGTAGCCGAGTTGGGCGCTCATGGTCGCAGTGTCACCGATGCGGTAGCGCAGCACGGTCTCTTCGAGGAGGAACGCGAAGGTGTGGTTGCCTTCGTGCAGCAGGTCGGAACGCTCCAGGCGCGAAGCGGCCGCTGCGGGGGCGTCATCGGGGGTCTGCTGGAAGCGGGCGATGGTGCCGAGCAGCGCGGTGGCGTAGGCCTCGGTCTGCAGGATGCCGGGCACCACGTTCGAGCAGTAGATCCGGAAGTGGCGGGTCTGCACGTACAGCGGGAGGACATCGCTCTGGGCGCGGCGCATGCCGTGCCGGTGGAGTTTCTTCCAGTGCACGTACATCTCGTCGGCCTGCTGGTTCGCGGCGATGAGGTCGGGGGCCTGGTCGTTGGCGTCGCAGGCGGCGCACCAGTCGCGGACGTCGGCGTCGGACGGCGGGGTGCGGGCATTCTCGATGCGGGAGCGTTTCGAGGCGCTCCATCCGCACCGAAGAGCCAGCTCCTGGCCACTGAGCCCGGCGTCCACGCGCAGGACTTGCAGGCGTGCTGCGAGGCGTTCACGGGCGGCCTGGGCTGCGGAGGACGGGGAGGCGCTCATGTGCTGGCTCTTCGGTCGGCGCGGGTCAGACGGTGTACTTCTCGTGGGGGATGCCGCGATCCCACACGGCCTCGAAGGCACTCGCGGCGAGATCGACCACGTACGGCTCGGTGCGGACCTCCCACTTCGGCTCGCTCCAGTTGCCGTCTCCGGCGAAGTGGTTGAAGAGCACTGCGGTGCGGTCGAAGAGCCACAGGTCGTTGCCGGGCAGTGCGAGGTCGGATGCCTGCCGCCGGGGCAGCCATCGCACGTCCTCACCGGCCTGCACGTTGACGCCCGTTCCGGCGTGCTCGTAGCGGATGTACGGCGTGACGGGTTCGGACACGATGCGAGCGCGGCGTACTGAGACGCCGCGGGCGGTCGTGGTGCCGATGAGGTCGACCCACGGCGTCCAGTATTCGGAGGCGGGGTCGGTGTCGCGCTCTCCGGTGCGCAGGAAGTGCTCGAAGTCGGCTTGTTCGTCACCTACGCCGTAGACGTCACGCATCTCCAGGTGGCAGGCGGAGTGCTGGGCAGCGGCGAGGAGTTCCTCAAAGCCGGGTGGATCGTTCTGCGGCATCGCATGCCTCTCGGATCAGCGGCACCATGCGTGCCGGTACGCGGATGACGGCCTCGTGCGGAGGAATCCCCACGGCGTGGCCGGGAACTTCCGTGGCCGCGCACTCGGCCTCCAGCTCCGCGCTGGGTTTCCAGCCCTGGAAGACGAGCTCTGCGTTCGTTTCGTCGACCCACACCGTGGGCGAACCCTGCTGTCCGGTCTTTGGATCAATCCCGATGAACCGTAATGGCACCGCTGCCTCCTTGGTCGAGCCGATTGCATGACCTTGCACGAGCGTTCACCTCACGGGCGAACACCGTCAAGGGAGTTGGGGCACGACCGATCGAACTCGGCCACCCGCACGGCGGCGACACCCGTGCACCAGTGCACTCGTTATTCAGTGCCCGACGAATTGGAGGAATCCCTCATGCGCAAGAAGCTCCTTGCGGCCAGTGCGGTCGCCGCTGGTGCGGTCGCCATGGCCGGACTCGGCGCCGGCACCGCCTCGGCGCACGGCGACGGCAACACCACGCTCGTCAACGGCGACATTGTCGACATGGACAAGCTCTGTGTCCCGATCGCCCAGTGGCACTGGAACGGGCCGCTGAACATCCTCAGCGACGCGGCGCCGAACGGGAAGTGCATCATCGGCGACGGAACCCTGTCCTACTGACCCGACCGGTTACTGCTCTGACGGGTCGCTTCGGTGCAAGCCCCCGATTCCCTCCTGGGTCGGGGGCTCACCCATGCTCCCGGCAGGCCTCGCACCGCTGCGGTGCGATCAGGTCTGCCAGGCACGACACCTCACCGCAGGTGCAGGCGTCGAGGAGGCCGAGGCGCGCCGCGACGGCCACGGCCGCCGCACCGGCCGTGGCCTTGAGGAGTTGCCGCCGCCCCGGGGCCGGCGGAACGACGTCGGGTTCGGGTTCTACGTGCAGGCGCAGTCGCAGACTTTGCCCATGCTCGCGAACGCGGCCTTCCGGCTCCCGGCGGGGCCGGTGGCGAGGCCGTGCCACAGTACGGGTGGCCCGTCGGGGAACTTGGGCAACTGGACGGCGAGGCCTTCGGGTTCGCGGTGCGGCTCGACCCCGGACAGGCCCATCGGCGTGTTCTGCAGCATGACCCCGGTCGTCCAGGAGTAGCGGGCGATCCAAATCATGGTGCCGTCGGGACGGCCGTGCTGCAGGTAGAAGTATCCGCCGAGGCTGGCCATGCCCTGCATGACGGACGGGCCCTCGGGCGGCGGCTGCCCGGTTTCATAGGTGAGCTGGTGCAGGGGCTCCCACTGGTTGTTCCGGGCCTTGGCGAGGTCGTAGAGAGTGGCGGTGAACTCGTTGTTTTCGCCGTGGACGACGACCAGGCGCTCGGCTTCGGGGGTGGGGTCGACGTTCACCGATACCCCGTGTTCCATCTGGCCGGTGGGGTTGTAGTGCGTGATCCCGGCGTTCGTGACGACCTTGTTGCCCGTGAACCGGATACGGGCCAGGGAACGGGAGTGGGCGTTGATGCCCGAACCCGGCTCCTGGGCCTCGGCGTTGGAGCCGGTCCAGATCCACACCGACCCGTCCTCGGGATCGTTCTCGACGCCGATCTGGTTGCCGTGCCCCGACCCGCGAAACCACATCGTCGCCAGCTTGTGGCCGTGCCCGCACAGCTGGGTGAAGCACAGGTCACCAGCGGCCGTGCGCTGATCGTGCGACGGGCCGGCGCCGGACTCGCCGGGGATGAGGACGCCGCCTTGGACGATCTGCACCGTGTACAGGTCGGCGGTCTTGTTGTCCCAGTTCCACGACTGCATGACCGTCGTGTACTCGGGCTGCACCTCCGAGAGGCGGACGGTGGAGCGGGACAGCAGCCACGGCGTGTGCGGCGTGGTGCAGCCCTTGCGCGGCCACGCCGCATCGGCCACGGCATCGTGTTCGGGCGGTGGGGTGGTCATCACAGGCCGCTGACGTACTCGACGAGCATCTGCGCCGCCCGCACCTTGAACGGCTCGGAGAAGCCGTCCACGGCCGGGTGGATGACGCCTTCCTCGGCGAGGTCTTCGACCCGCACCGTGTGCACCCCGGAATGCAGGTAGTTGGTGCCGTTGCCGTAGTACGTCGTGGTCGCGCCGAAGGCGTTCGTCGTGTACTGCGGCAGGATCTGCACACTGAACTGATGGTTCGTCGCGGCGTCCGCCTGCTCGACGGTGAAGTTCCACGACACCCGGTACCAGCCCGCCACAGACGGGGCGATGCCTCGGATGTCGGGGTTCCAGAACTCCTGCATGTCGTACGTGCCCGCCGCCCGGCGGATCGGGAACGCCTGCATGCCGGTACTGGTGTTGACGGTCCACGATCCGGAGTACGAGCAAAAAGCCCAGCCACCGTACATAGCTACACCCCTCCAGTGGGCTTGATCGGGTGCTCCGGGTCCGGGCCGGTCAGCGGCGGCGGATACGGCTCGTCGGATGGGCCGGCCTCCGGCGGGATAGGCGGCACGCTGTCCTCCCACCCGTCGTCCTGGTCCGGCGGCAGCGGGTCCGCGGTCGCCGCCGGTTCGTCGATGCGCGGCCCGGCCAGAATGCCGGCGGTGTCGTCGTCGAGGCGCTGCGCCGGCGCCGAGGGGGTGAGGTTGCGGAAGGCGACGTCCCACTCCAGGGCGGTGTCGCCGATGTACTTGTAGCCGTGCACGTACACGCCGCGGTGTGTGGCGTCGGTGGCCTCGACGGTCTGGACCGGGTTGCCGGATTCGGGGTCGAGGCGGACCGCGCGGACGGTGTCGCCTTCGATCTCGCAGCGGAACGGGTACACCTCGGAGCGCACGATCCCGCCGCCGACCGGGGCCGCGGTGGCGAGCTGGGTGGTGGCGCCGTTGTCGAGCCGGTACAGGGTCATGTTCCCGGCCGCGGTGAAGGTGAAGACGTAGCCGTTCGGGGCGGGCAGCACGTCGGTGCCGTGGAACCACATGTCGTCGGTCGCGTTGGGGGCCCAGGCCGATACCGGGGTGTCGTCGGTCGTGGCGAAGGCGAGGCCGGCGGATCCGGCGGTCATCTGGCCGCCGTCCTGGTGGAAGACGATCTCGACGTCCCAGCCGTACGCGGTGGAGGGGGTGTTCTCGGCGAACCCGAACAGGACCGTGCCGCCGCGGATCGTCGACTGGGTGGGGAAGATCCAGCCGCCCGAGGGGCGTTTGACGCCGCGGGGTGCTTCGCGCCGGTAGAGGTTGCGCAGCACGGTGGCTGCGGACAGCTGGCCGGACATCATGGACTGGGTGAACCACTGGTCGCGGCCGACGTATCCGGTGCGGCTGGTGTAGGGCGGGTCGAGGGAGAGCACGCCGGCCATGCCGGCATCCCGGGCGGCGTCGGCCTGCACGCGCACACTGACGTTGACCTGCACCGCGTTGAGTGCGGACTCGGCCCAGGGGGTGAGCGCGTCGGGGGCGATGTCGCGTTCGAGGAGTGCCCAGGTGCAGCCGGCGTCCAGGACTTCCTGCGGGGTGAGGCCGCTTTCGAGGGCGGCCGCGTTCACGAACGCGCCGATGGCGATGCCAGCGTCGGTGAGGGGCTGGAGGGCGGAGCGGCGGGACTGGCCGGTGCAGACGACGACTTGGTCCTGCATGCACCAGGCGAGGATCTCGTCACGTACGGCGAGGTGCTGGCCGGCATCGACGTCGGCGTTGTCGAGGTACAGGAACCACACGAAGCGGTCGCCGTAGTCGGCCCAGGCGTCCGAGACGAAGTGCATGGGTTCGTCGTCGTAGCCGAGGCCGTACCAGTTCGCGACGCGGTTGGTCATGGCGCGGATGGTCTGGGAGGGCACGTCCTTGGGCTCGGTGCCCTCGACGAGGGCGGGCGGGCTGTAGTCCGCCGGCCGGGTCAGGTCCGGCTCGTTGATGATGACCATCCGCCCGTCGGCGGTGATTTTGGGGCGGATCCGGATGGCGGGCAGGTTCAGGGCGGCGGCGTGCTCGATGGCCGACATCGAGCCGTAGGGGGCGATGTTGGAGCCGGCGCCGTTGTAGCCGCCGTGCCAGAACTCCTGGGCGGCGAGCCATTCCACGGTGCGCACGCACCGCAGGCTGGGCGGGAGTTCGTTGTCCGGGTCGGGGACGTACAGGCCGCCGTCGGAGCCGTAGCCGACCTGGTTGCCGGCGTCCGCGGAGGCGTAGGTGGCGAGTTCGCAGGGCCGGTTGTAGCGCAGCCCGGGACCGGCGTGGTCCCCGATCGCCGAGACCAGCGCGCACGCGCCGGTCTGGCCGTTGTGCTCCAGGCTGATGATGTACGGGGTGGAGGCGGAGCCGTTGCCCTCCACGAAGATCGGGTCGATTCCGAGGACCCTGCACGAGCAGCCCTGGCCGCATCCGCACCTGGGCATGTCAGGCCTCCTCGTCGGTGGTGTTCAGTGGCCCGGGGTAGGCGGCGAAGGTGCGGCCGGTGGCTTCGTGGCGCCAGTGCTGCAGGCTGCGGCCCTCGGGGTAGTACAGGTGCCACCATTCGCCGTTGACTTCGCAGCTCATCTCGCTGGCGAGGATCCCGGGCGGGTTGGCGAGGCGGCCGATCGCGGCGTTGGACTGCATGGCGGCCACCATCGGCCGCTGTGCCGCCCGCTGGCCGGGTACGGCGGTGGACGTCATCGTCGTGGCTCCTTAGCTGTGCTCTAGTCGCCGGGGGCGGGGGTGTCCCCGGACAGGGCGTTGGGCGGCACGAGAGTGATCGCGATCTTCTCGCCGGTCTTCTGCGACCAGGTGCCTTCGACGTCGGAGATCCGGAACGGTTGCAGCAGCTCGGTACACATGCCTTGGGTGGACACATCGACGCGTTCGCCGCACACGAGGTCGTTCACGTCGAGCGGGGTGTCCGGGTGGAGTTGGCTGTTCTCGGGCATGCTGATCGCCCACGGGATCGGGTACCGGCCGGCGAGCGCGGATCGGGCCGCTTCGCGCAGGTCTTCCTCGTCGGGCTCTTCCTCGTCGACTCGGGTGATGAGGTCGACGCGGCCGTACGCAGTACCGAAGTACCCGGTCCCGACGGCCCGTCCTTTGCTGATGTCCTGCTGGTCCTGGTCGTGCGCCCACGACGCGGTCGCGAGCGCGTTGCCGTCGGTGATGACCTGCAGGTCGCCGAGGATGTCGTCCAGGCCGAGGCGGGCCAGGGGCGGGTCGTTCTCGGAGAGTCCGGCGATCAGGTAGAGGGTGCGGCCGACGGTGGTCCAGTGCAGGCCGCGCTTGTTCAGGGCGCGCAGGATGTTGCCCACGTACTCGGCCCACACCGAGGTGTTGGACGAGCCGTCCTTCTCGTACTTGATGACCTTCGAGCTGTCCCGGCGGACGATGTACTCCATGATCCGCGGGTAGTCCGGCGGCTGCGACAGCGAGGAGAGTTCCAGGTTCAGGTGCAGGATGTGCTCGGCGATCCAGGTGACCTGACCACGCCGCCGGCCCTCCTCGTCCGGGGTGGCTTCGACGTAGCGCATCTTGAAGGTGTTCTTGCAGCGGTCGAGGTAGGCGAAGACGTCTTTCGCCTCCAGGACGATCTCGCTGCGCCCCTCGGTCACCTTGATGACCGGGCCCTCCCAGACGCGTACGCCGTCGCGGAGGATGAGGAGTTCGTGCACCCACGGGGTGACCTCGCCGAGGATGCCGCAGCAGGCGGGGTCGTTTCCCTGCCGGGCGATGGTGACGGTTGCTTCGGAGACGTCGTTCAGGCTCCGCGACCAGCCCACATCGGTCACGCCGTCCAGCACCGGGCTGCCGAAGACGCGCCCGTTCTCCCGCCAGACGATCTGGGCCTGGTAGTCGCTCGCGCAGCCCAGGGGTCCGCGTACGTTCGCCATCTGCGCCTCACCCGACCTGGCTGCGCGGGACGAGTTGGACGCGGATGCGGGCGTCGTCGGCGACCGTGGCGCGCGGGGCAAGCACTTCGATGCAGAAGCCCGTCGGGCACTCGAATACCGGCCACACGAACGGCCCGCCGAGCTGCGTGTACAGCTGCGGGGTGGCGTACGAGGCGCGGCCGGTGGTGATGTCGGGGCATTCGACCTGCGCGCGCTGGGTGCGGCCGTCGACCGTCAGGCGGGACTTGGCCGGCAGGAAAGGCACGGTGATGTCCAGGCAGGCCTGGCAGGGGTCGTTGACCTGATCGCACGGCAGATCCTGGGGGTTGAGCCAGAACCGGACGACGACGCGGCGTAGTTCCTCGGCGCCGGTGTCGATCTCCACGACCGGGACGGCCTCCATGTACTGGGGCTGGTCCAGTGGGGAGAGGTGGATGCGGGTGCGCCACCAGTTGTCCGGGCCGGTCGGGTAGCAGGGGTCGACGATCTGCGGCGGCCGGGGTGGGTCGGCCGGCGGCGGGCACTGTTCGTCGTCCAGGCAGTTGGGGGGCTGGCGGCACTCCTTGATGACCTCGTCGGGGTCGTAGCCGTTGAGGCGCTGTCCGCTGGTGATCAGCGTCCAGTCGCCGAGCGACGCCAGCGGGTCCGTGTAGATGTGGGGCTTCTGCGCGGCGAGGGTGAATGTGGTGGTGGCGATGAGGAGGCCGCCGAACTCCTGGATGGCGTCGGGCGCGATGGTGGGCGCCTCGATCAGGGTGACGTCGTAGAGATGGCGGATCTCCGCGTCGCCGGGGTCGTACGCCGAGGGCGCCATGCCGGGGCAGCAGGAGAACAGGCACATCTGGTCACCGGCGCACCCCTGGCACGAGGAGGAGCCGTTGAGGACCCAGGACAGGTACTGCAGGCCGAACGCCAGCGAGCACTCGTCGCGGGCGACGAGGGCCACGGTGTAGGCGATCTCGCGGGCCCCGAGCCTCGGGGGCGAGTAGTACGCGCCGTCCCCGATCAGATCGGTTGCCTCGCGGGCGATGGGGGCGCCGGCAAAGCCGGTGACGCCGAGGCCGAGCACGCCGTAGAACCCCCACGTCTCGGGCGCCTTGGGGTCGTACCAGGGAGCCGGGTCCGCGTCGAGCGTGAAGTACGGCTCGTCACCGACGGATTCGGGCAGGTCGGGGCAGTCCTCGCACGCCAGGTTCACGCCGGCGTTCGCCGCGTACGCCTGGGCGCGGAGGCTGTTAACTACCTCATTTCCCCCCAACTCAAGATAGCCGTCCCAAATTGGACTCACCCCCTGACGTGTCGGTGTCCGCCAGGTACTGCATGGCGGACCGCAAGGTCTCCGGGTCGTGACGGAGTGCACCGATTCCCCGATTGCACAGCCCGCACAGCAAGCCGCGGACAAGGCCGGAGTCGTGATCGTGGTCGATATGCAGGCGGTTGTCGTCGGCTGGGTCACCGTGTGCACCGCAGATCGCACAACGATGGTTCTGCGCTGCCGACATCTCCAGGAAGCGCTGCCATCCGAATCCGAAGCTGTGCATCATCGACCGCTGCTGTGCACTGTGCCGTCTGCACATGCCGGTGCTGTGGTGATGACCCGGCGCATCGCACCAGTGGAGCCAGCAAGATCCGTGAAAGTCGCGGGCATGCTCCAAGCAGCGTGCGTATACGGCAATTTCCGTGGCAGTGCATCCGTCGACGACGCACTCGGTGACTGGTGAACGGCCAGGATGCTTCTTCTGCCCGATCACCCAGACCTGACCAGTCGTCCTCTTCTGCTCGTTGTGTCGGACGCAGTACCCGTTGCGGTACGCGGCCTTGCGCTCGCACAGCGGGCCTCGGCAGTCGATCAGCGACCACTGGATGATGGGCCGGAGCTCCTCGCCGCGCCGTTGCATCGAGTAGTGCGTGGAGCACAGGCCGCTGCCATTCAGGTAGTGCTCGCACCCGGGGTACGAGCAGCGGGGATAGGCGGGCTCTGTGTGCGCATGGGTGAAACAGACTCCCAGTCGCTGTGTTTGACGAGTGCATCCTTCAACACGGCAAAGCGGCTTAGGCATGCGATCATTATTTCTCACAAACACGCAGGTGGCAGGAGAGACTTGAGTGATCGTCATCATGCGCCGGCCGCCCTTGCGATGTGCCCGAGCATCAGGTGGGCGAGGACGTTGGGGTCCGAGGCGCGGGATTGGACGTGCCAGGTGTTGTTGATCGTGGTCTGGCCGCCCTTGGCGTTGCCGAGGATGTTCAGCAGGCCCGACTCGCGGGCGAGTTGGCGGGCCCGGTCGGGACGGGTCAGGGGGATGAGGACTTCGGGTCCGGCCTCGCCGACGCCGATCACGCGGGGGCTGCTGAAGACGCCGCCGTTCGCGAACCAATCCGCGGGGTTCAAGCTGATGTCGGGCTTGATCGCGTCAATGATCTTGTCCTTGATGTTGCCGAGTGCGTTCTTGATCCGGCCCCACAGTCCGGAGAAGAACCCGACGATGGCGGTGAGTCCGGTGCGGACCGCGTCGCGGGCGCCGTTGAGGACGCTGCGGAAGGCGTTTCGGACATTGCGCGCCAGCGCGCCGAGGATGCCGGAGATGCTGTTCCAGAGGTTCCGGAAGCGCGTGATGATCCAGTTCAGTCCGGTCGACACGATGTTCCGCGCTGCGTTGATCATGTTGGCGAATCCGGTCGAGACGCTCCGCACGATGTTCATGACGACGTTGAGGACGCTGGTGAGCATCTGACGGAAGAACCCGATGATCTGCGAGATTCCCCGTCCGACACCGGACGCGGCGCCCGTGATGGCGGGGCCGATGCGCGCGAACCAGGCGATGGCCTGCCCGACCCATTTGATCACCGTGGACAGGGCGCGGCTGACGTTCAGGAATTCCAGCACCAGGGCCAGGAGCGGAGCTACGAGTTGAATCAGCGGCGTGATCAGCCGGAGGAACCAGGCCACCAGTTGACCGACCAGCGTGATCAACGGGGTGAGCACTGGGGCGAGTTGGATGATCACGTTCAGGACCGGCATGAACGCGAGTGCCAGCTGCACCAGGGCCGGGGTCAGAGCGGCGAGGATCGGGCCGAGGGCCTGCACGATCGGGATGAGGGCCTGGCCGATCGCGGCGACCAGCTGCATGACGGGCGGCAGGATCTGCTGCAGCACCGGCATCAGTGCCGCGAAGACCGGGACCAGGGCGCCGGCCAGCGCCTGGATGAGCTCGGCGACGATCGGGAGGATCAGTTTCAGTGCGTCGCCGAGCATCCCGCCGAGCATCGCCACGACCGGCGCGATGGCGCCGATCAGCTGGGCGAACGCGGTGGATAGTTGCGGCAGGATCGGCGCGAGGGATCCGGTCAGCGCGGAGATGACGGGCTGGATCGCGGGCAGCAGCGCTCCGAGCGCTGCGGTCAGCAACTGTCCGATGGTCGCGGCGACCTGACCCACCACGGGGATCAGTGGGGCGATGGCGGTGAGGATCCGGCCGAACGCGGCGGCGATCGGCTGCAGGACGGGCGCGACGTTCGAGAACGCTCCCGCGAAGGCGGACGAGATCTGCTGGATCGCGGGCAGCAGCGGTGTGAGCGCGGTACGGACCGCTTCGAGCATGGTCGCCAGTCCGGTCAGCCCGGACCCGCCGCCGGCGGCCATGGCGTTGCTCAGGTCGGCGAAGATCCCGATGAGGGGTGACAGGACGGCGCCGAGCTGCTGGAAGGTGGTCATGGCGCCCTGCACCCATCCCACGGCGGCCTTGCCGCCCTGGGCGGAGCCCAGGAACTGCCCCATGCGGGCCGAGGCGTTGGCGATCGCCGCGCCGAGCTGTGGGCCGAATGCCTTCGACACCGCGGCGCCGACGTTCAAGAAGCCCTGGACGAGGGGCTGCAGGGACGCGCCCAGTCCCGCCGTGACCTGCCGGGCCCCGGTCAGGATGGTGGAGATCTGGCTGATGCCCCTGGTCGAGGCCGCGAAGTTGACGGCCTGGGCGGCGCCCTTCGCGAACTCGGCCGCGATCCCGGTCAACCCGGCGCGGAGGGTGGGGAAGACGGCGGCGAGGTTCGCGAAGGCGGGGGTGAGGGCCTGCGCCCATTGTGCTGAGACGGCCTTCTGCAGGCCGTTGAACGCGGGCTGCAGTTGCTTCGCGGATTCCTTGATGCCGTCAAGTCCGAGCGCGACCGCGCCGAAGATCGCCACGGAGCCGGCCAACGTGGCCGGCAGGGCCGCGATGATGCCGACCGCCGGGGCGAGCGCGGCAAGGAGAGAGCCGACGGCGCCGGCCGCGGCGATGGCGCCGGTCGTCAGAGCCGTGAAGCGGAGACCTTTGGTGAGGATCTTCCCCACGGACGTGGCCGTGGAGCCGAGGCGCAGCAGGGAGGAGGTGGTGCGGTCGATGTCGCGGTCGCCGCCACCTCCTCCGCCCGGCGTGGGGGTGGTCGAGGGTGTGGTCGGGACGACGACGGGCCGCATACCGCGGGCGGCGCGCTGGAGCTCGGCGCGGAAGCGTCCCGCGTCGGGGCTGACACGGACCTGCACGGGGCGCAGGGTGCGCAGTTGGCGCTGGAGCTCGGCGCGGAAGCGGCGCAGGTCGGGAGTGATACGGACTTCGGCCCGTACGCGGCGCAGGGCGCGCTGGATGTCGCGGGCGATCTGCCGTCCGGCCTGGTTGCCGGTGCGGCGCAGGGAGGCCTTGAGGGAGCGGTCGAGGCTGCGGCCGGCGTCGCGGCCGGCGCGGGAGAGTTCGTTGTCGAGCTGCCGCCGGAACTGGGAGGTGTCGGCGACAACGACGACTTCGGCGCGGCCCTCCTCAGCCACCGCTCACCTCCGGGCACACAAGCCGCCCACCCGTAGGTGGGGGTTTGCGCCCGGCCCTTCGTAACCAGCGGCGACTCGCGTATCAGGCTACAGCCCGCAGCGCGGCCTGTATGGCAGCCGTCGGGGGGTCAGCCGCCTCCGCCGAGGCCTGCGACCTGCTGCAGGAAGCCCTTGGCATCGCCGTTGGTCTGCCGCTTGCGGGCGGCCAGGAGCCGTTTGCGGGTGGCGAGTTCGGGCGGAGGGTTGAACAGGTCGAGTTCGAGGCGGCGGGCCCTCTTCTCGTCGGCGGAGACCGCGGTGCGCAGCCACGCGAGCATGGCGGCGATGTGCCGGTGCGCGGGCAGTGCGGCGGTGGCGTCGTGGGCGACGGTGACGGTGTAGGCGCCGTACTGGTCCCAGTGCTCCAGGGCGGTGGCGGCGAGGCGCCCCGCGGTCCACCAGGGCACGCCGTAGATGTCCTCGGCGAGTTCGACGGCGATGGTGCGGCAGTCGTCCAGGTCGAGGGAGCTGGTGTCGTCGGCGAGTTCGGTCAGGAAGGACTGCTCGACGACGAGGGCGGGGACGAGTTCGGTGTAATCGCCGATGGCGGCGTGAGTGAGCAGTCGGCGGCCGTCGGCGGGGATGTCGAGGTGCCAGGCACGGCCGCCGTCGATGCGGAACGGCAGGAGTCCGCCGTTGCTCGGGCCGAACGTCACGCCGACTTGGCGGTCTTGCTGCCCTCCGCGGGCTTGGCCGCTCGGGGCGCCGCGGTGCGCTTCTTGGCGCGGGGCTTGGGCCGGTCCGAGGGCGGGCGTACGGCGCGGGCGCGCGCCGAGGGGGCGGCGCCGGTGTCCTTGTCCTGCTCGTCGAAGTGCTCCTGGATGCGGGCGATGATGCTGCTGATGACGTCCAGGTCCAGGTCGTCGTCGAGGTCCAGGATGCGGTCGGTGAGGTAGTCGACGTCCTGGCGGTCGATGAGGAAACTCTGCAGGAGCTTGCGGACGAGCGCTTCGCCTTCGTCGGGGTCGTCGCTGGCGTGCTGGGCGAGGCGGCTGATGGAGATGCCGGCTGCTCGCTTGGGGCGTTTGATGTCGTACAGCTCGCCGTCGAGGCGGATTTGACCGGCGGATTCAGATCGTGCCTGGCGGAGATCGTCGGTGTCGAGGATGACGTTCTTCACGCACCCCACGCCCCTTCACGTAGTGCAATCAGATGGACACTCAGCGTATGGCACGGGTTATCGGCGCCGCACCGGCCACGGCGACTCAGCCCGCAGCGCCTCCCACAGGAACGGCTGGCCGCGGGCGGGCCCGACCCGGCGCGCGAAGATCGTCCTCCCACCGATCTGGAATCGCAGCGCCTTCGCACGCCGCGGCACGACGGGGCCACGGCCGTTGTGCACGATGCTCGCGTAGTCGACGTCGGTCCACACCCGGCCGACGATCCGGCCGCCCTCCTGCCGCACGGCGGAGCGGATCGAGGCACGAAGGTGCCCGCTGTCGACCGGGGCGCGCTGCCGGGCCCGGTTGGCGACGGCCCGCGTGACCCGCTCGACGCGCTCACCGATGTCGCCCTGGGGCGACAACAGGCGGTTGATCGCTGCCTGGTTGAGCCGGATGTTCACACGCGTCGGCACGATCTCCCCCAGCCTTCCGGTTACAGGTCGAGGGCGAACTGGACGACGGCGCCGCCGCATCCGCCCTGATTCGGCGTGGGGCCGGCGGAGAGCGGGGTGAGCGGCGCGTACGGACGCAGCGCGTCGCAGCACGCGAACGCGCCCCTCAGGGCCCGCAGATCGGCGACGAGGGCGTACGCGTCGCGTTCCCGCTCCTCGCAGCCCGGCGGCGATCCGTCGTCGCCCGGGACGGCGATGCACCGGTAGACACCGGCCTCGACGACGGCGCGCCACCGTACGGGGGTGTGGCAGCCGCCGGCGCGGCCGGTGATCGATCGCGGGATCGTGCTGCCGGTCTGGCGCGGGTCGAGCCTCACCAGCCGCACCCAGGCCTGTCCGTGGCCGCCGTCGCAGGTGCAGTCGCAGAAGTCCGCCGGCGGCCGGTCGTCGCCCCACACGACGCAGCACGCGCACGCCGCGCGGCCGATCGCCTCCAGCTGGGCGCACGTGCAGGCGAGCAGATCGCGCATCAGCGGGCCGATCTTCGGGTCCGCGTCGTACGGGTCGATCGGTTCGGCCGCCGGTGCGGCGAGATCAAGCCGGTTCACCACAGGCCTCCGGGGGTGTTCCGGCCGAGGCTGGGCGGGGCGGCGGGCAGGTCGAGACTGAAGACCGCGGCGCGCTGCCGCAGTCCGTTCGGGTTGACCTCACTCAGCCAGCTGTCGACCTCGGGCAGGCCGGTGCGGCCCTTGTCGAGCCATTCCCCCGGGTCGAAGACGTCCATGGTGATGCCCTCGCGGGTGATGGACTTCACCCGTTCCGGCAGCCGGCAATCGCGTGCGCCACGGCACTGCTTGACGATCTCGCAGGCGAGCGAGGACACCGCGCGTACGGCGCCGGCCGGGGGCCGGATGCCGCGCAGGTAGCGCACCGAGAAGGTGTCCGGCTCGGTGTCGGGGGCGGTGAGGTTCTGGCAGTTCGGCCAGCACCCCGGGTCGTCGCCGGGCGGGGCGCCGGCGGTGTTGTCGATGATGGCGAGGACGCTCATGCCCGTCGGGTCGCTCGTGTCCGGCAGGACGTCGAGCAGCGGCGGTGACAGCTCCGGGGCGGTGCGCACGAGTTCGGTGCGGCCGCCCTGGTCGAGGAGCATCCAGTTCCGCACGGTGCGGCCGTCGAGCTTGACCTCGACGACGTCGTGCACGGGGCCGGGCAGGGCGACGGAGCACAGGGTGCCGCAGTGGCAGCCGGTGGTGCAGCCGCAGGTGCGGTTGAACCATCGGCCGTTGTCGATGTACGGATCCAGCACACCGCCGCCCGCACCCGACTTCGGGGTGTAGCAGGCGGCGCGGCAGGGCCGAATGTACTCCTCGCACAGCCCGTAGCGGCCGGCGCTCAGGCGCCACAGTGTCTCGGTGGCGACCTCGGCGGCCGCGTGGTGCGCAGGCTCCCAGTCGGCCTCGTCGTCCGGCCAGGTGGGGCAGCACGAGGGGTCGATGGGCCACGGGGCGCACGGCCCGTCCTGGATGGACATCGCGGCGTTCCTTTCGGCGGGCGGGCTGTCAGGTCTTCTGCACGCGCTGGCACGTCACGAGCGCCCGGTTCATGGTGTAGGCGTTCGACCCGGACCAGCTGCCGCCGGTCCTCGTGGCGATGTGGGCGGTGGCGGTAGTGCCGGCGGCGGCCTCGAAGATGCCCTGGGTGTGGATCACCTGCCGCTTGCCCGACGTGCCGTTGTCGGTGCCGCCGCTCGCCGGGCTGGACGTGACGGCGACGCAGCCCGAGTTGGCGATGAGCCCTCCGGCCAGGTCGAGCAGTACGGAACCGAAGTCGCCCTGTTTGGCGGTGAACAGCATGGTCACCTGCACGACCCACAGCCCCGACTGCAGCACCACCCGGCCGCCGCTGACGCTCGCGCCGTCCTGGAATCGGGCAGCCAGGGGGATCTCCGTGCCGGAGCTGAACGTGCTGATGGACATGTCGTTGGTGGCGTTGCCGCCCAGCCAGTACCCGGCCGCGGGGGCCGGCGCGCTGCCGATCGCGGTATCGGTGGCGACGGCGAGTGCCTTGATCTGCGCGTCGCCGGCCGGCCGGTCGCCGGGCTCCGGATACGGGAGCCGGTACTTGGGTGTGGTGCCCATCAGCCGTCTTCCTTCGGGGGGAACGTCGTCATGGCCGTCCAGGTCGGCGCATCCACGGCTGACCATGTCGCCCATTTCACGGGCACGTCGGCCCAGACGGGCAGGCCGGGCACGCTCACGGTGGCGTGCCCGACCTCCTCTCCCGAGGTGGCGGTGACCGTGTACTGGGCTGCGGCCAGCGGCTCTGTGGGCTGTTCGGACACGCCCTACACCCGGGCGTAGGTGTGGTCGACGGTGCCGGTGCCGGCCGGTGTCTGGACGGTGGCGGCCTGGCTTCCGTCGCCGAAGTCGACGGTCGTGGTGGGCTCGTCGGCTCCGATGATCGTGAAGTGGAACAGCGCCGGGTTGTCGTCGTCCTGGACGGCGGTGATCTCCAGGTCGATGTTGAACGGCACGCTCACGTCGGTCTCGTCGAACGCGGTCGTGTCCGCCTTGGAGGTGGTCTTGACCGTGTAGGTGCCGGCGGTGGCGTACTTGTGGGTGATGGTGGCGCCGACCTCGACCGGGTCGATGACGGTGGTGGAGTCGCCCCAGTCCACGGTGACGGGGCCGTCGCCGGAGTTGGAGACGACGGTGAGCTTGGCGGTCATGCCGGTGGTGTCGGTGTCGTCCATCACGATGTCGACGACCGGCGCGGCGGCCGGGACGGTGACGTCTACGGTGTCTGTCTCCTCGCCGGAGGTGGCGGTGACGGTGTACGTGGTGGCCATGGCGGTTCCTTCCGCAAGGAGGGCTTAGATATAGGGCACGGGGTGGGCCCGGCCGACGGGGACGGTGGCCTGGGGCCAGGTGAGGCCGTGCAGGTTCAGCGAGGTGAACGTCGACGGCGAGGACACGGTGCGCATGTAGCCGGTGCTGACATCGACACGAACCGTGGGGGCGATGCCGGAGGTGGTCAGCCCGGCCACCGAGGACGCGAAGGAGTAGAAGGCGTCGGGAGCGCAGTCCTCGGGCCAGGTGGTGAGGAACGTGGCGGTTCCGGAACCGATGGGCTGGTTGTCGGTACGGCGGATCTGGCCCCACAGGTGCACGCGGCCGAATTGCACGTAGTAGGCGGCCTGGCCGGTCAGGTACTCCGCGGCCAGGGGCAGTTCGTGCATCTCGGCCCACGCGGACCGGTCAACTGCTGTCGCGAGATCCTCGAGTTGGGCATTGCCGCGGGGCGGATCCACGTCCTGGGGGTAGGGCAGGTTCAGGTAGTCGGTGTGCTGGGTCGCCATCAGACCGTCCTCGTGTACGTGTGGGCGATGGTGGCGGTGCCGCCGATGGCGTCGGCCCGGCCGTGGTTCCCGTCGCCGAAGGTGAAGGCGACGGCGGCATCGGGCGGGGTGACGTGGGCCGCGGTGAAGTGGAAACGGGCCGGGTCGGCCGGGTCCGGGGTCGCGGTGAGCGTGAAGCGGGCGGCGGGGACCGTGACTTCGACGTCGGCGCACAGGTCCGGGCGGACCCGGTCGCACACCTTCACGGTGTATGTGCCCGGTAGGGCGTAGGTGTGCGGGACGGTGCCCTGTTCGGGGCCTGGTTGCAGGGGCGTGCCGTCGCCCCAGGTGATGGTCGTCGGCCCTGCCACGGCGGGCCCCCTCTCGGTCGAATGGACCCCGCAGCCCCGGGCTGGGGCTGCGGGGCAGGGGGATCAGGCGGTGACGGTGACCTCGACGTTCACGCCGGAGGCCGGGTTGACCTTCGAGGTGACGCGGGCCTGGTAGGTGCCGGCCTCGGTGTAGGTGTGCTCGGCCGTGCCTTGGTCGGGGCCGTCGGAGGTCTTGCCGTCGCCCCAGGCGATCGTGGTCGGGCCGTTGCCGTGGTTGTCGATCGTCATCGTCGCGACCAGGGCCGCGGTCGCGACGGTGGCGGTCGGGGGCTCGGCGACGGGCACGGTGACGGCCGCGCGGGCGCGGAACGTCGTGACGTCGGTGCGCTGCACGGTGACGGTGTAGATGTTCGGGCGGGCGTAGGTGTGCACCAGGTTGATCGTGCCGTCCTCGGCCGCTTCGAACTCCTCCTGCGGGGTGCCGTCGCCCCAGGCGATCGTGCCCTTCTTCGGGGCGTGGGCGGGCATGACGATCTGCGCTGTGACGGCCATGCGGTCGTCCGGGTCGTCCGCGGTGAGGGTGAGCTGGGGCTCGTCGGGGCCGAGCGGCACGGTGACCTGCAGCGAGGTGACCACACCGGGGGTCTGCGCGTCCCGGACGGTGATCGTGTAGTCGCCGTCGGCGGCGTACTTGTGGGTGGTCCAGATGCCGTCGTTCGCGTTCGTCTCCGGCGTGTTGTCACCCCAGTTGATGATCACCGCGCCGAAGCCATGGTTGTTCGGCCGGATCCGCACCGACTGCCGGGGGTTCTCGCCGGCGACGCCGGTGACCTGCAGCTCGGCGGGCGGCGGGGTCGGGCGAATGAGCTCCTCGCAGCCGCACTCCTCCGGCGGCTCCGGCGGTGCGACGTCGATCGCGGTCATGACGCGGTAGTGCGCTCCCGCCGGCACCGGGGTGACCAGGCCGCCCGGCACACCGTTCTCGTCGAGCTGCACCTGATACGGGCCGGATGCCCAGCCGCCGGTGCTCGCCTTGGTGTTGCCGGAGAACGTGAAGCTGGTGTTGTCCTCGCCGTTGATCTCGATGTCGTCCGGTGCGCCGCCCGAAAGGCAGGGGAAGAGGAGGTAGCCCTGGCCGCCTTCACCGGCCTCTTCGCCGGAGCAGGCGTCGGTGTCGTCGGACTGGGCGTACTGCGGCCACACTTCGAGGGCGAAGTTCGCGCCGCCGAGTTCGCTGGTGACGTCGAAGCCGACGACGTTCCCGAACGCGTCGTACACCTTGGGCCAGTTCGCGTTCATCATCGTCACGACGTCCGGGTCCAGGACGCAGAACTCGATCTCGACGGTGGCGTACTGGAACACGTCGTCGGTCTTGGACGTGGCGCAGGCCTTGCCGTTGATCTTCGTGACGGTGTTGGTGTCGCCGTCCTCGACCTCGGAGGAGATCGTCATGGAGATGACGCCGTCGGTGACGACGCTGCCGCACTCGCCGTAGGAGGGGCGGCAGCAGTTGTCCAGGCGGGTGAAACGCAGCATGGCGGCCCCCGCGAAGGTGGCGCACTTCGAAGGCATGATCAAGTACCTCTCAGGGGCAGGGAGTTCAGCCGAGGCCGATGACGGACATACGGATGACGGCCAGCAGGCAGTCGTGATCGAGAGCCCAGGTGCGCTCGGCGACGACCGTGCGCGTGTTGGTGGGCGGGTCGAACGATTCGTTGGAGAACACGTCGCTGCGGAAGGCGCGTACGGGTCCGGTCGCGAACGCCAGGAACGTGCCGGCCGGGACCTGCGTGGAGCCGTCGTACCCGGTGTAGAACGCGATGCGGGACCCGAGCTTCGTGCGCATGATGCCGTCGTGGTCGTCGTCCTCGATCAGCGAGGCGTCGGAGAAGTACGGCTGGGTCCACATCGGCACGTGCAGGGTCGGCAGCCCGTTGAAGGTGCCGTAGTAGCGGGCGCCGAACTCCAGCGTGCCCACCGCTTCCTTGAAGTCGATCCCGGGATCGGCCACCCCGAGGTCGATGGCGTCGCCGGCGTCGTGGGCGGCGACGAGCTGCGCCCAGTGGCGGGCTTCGACCTGGCGCCACTCGGCGAGCTGCAGGCGCCGCCGGGCGGTGGCGTGGACGTCGTCGCCCATGCCGACGGGGTTGCATTCGAAGCGGTGGTAGACGGTGAAGGGGTCGAATCCCTCGACGATGTCGAGGCCTTCGGCCTTGGGCTTGAAGTGCGAGGAGTCCTCGGGCCGCGGCGGTCCGGGTACGTCCCGGGTCGCGGCGAGCGTGACCGCAGCTCCGGGCAGGACCAGGTCGACGGGGTCGCCGGTCGCGCCGGTAGGGCCGGTGATGCGGATCGCGTAGGTGCCGGCGGCGAGGCCTGTGGCGGCGGGGGCGTCCTGGCCGGGCTGTCGGGTGCCGGTGATGCCCTCGGGTGTGGAGGCGAACGCGACCGGGAACTCGGACGCGGCCGGGGAGGCCGCGGCGATCGTGTAGGTGTCGTCGGGCTGGATGGTCACAGCACGATCGGCCGGTGAGCCGAGCGGCAGGGTGACCTGGCTCGTGCGGGGCGTGACCGTGCCCCTCGACGAGTCGTAGGTGGCGGTGACCGCGCCGGCGGCCTGTCCGGGCCAGGTGACCTGCTGGCCCGGCTGCAGTGCCTTCCGCTCACCACCGACGGTGATGCCGATCGCGGACTGCGAGGCGGCCGGGGATGCGGCGGTCAGGGTGTGGGCGGTGGTCGGCGGCTGGATGTCGGCGACGATGTCCTGGACGGATCCGCCCACGGTGATGTCGTCGGACTCGGGGGTGACGGTGCCCGCGGCGGAGGCGAGGGTGACGGTCTGGGTTCCGGCCTCCAGGTCGCTCCAGGTCTCCTGTGCGTCGGGGGCGATGTCGTGGCTGACACCGGCCACGGTGACGGTGACGGTGGCCTTCGAGGACTGGTCGGAGGCGATGGTGACCGTGAAGGTTTCCGGGCCGCCGCCGTCCGATGCGGACGAGGTATGCAGGGTGACCGGCAGTGTGGCGGGCACGTCGGGGGTAGAGCTGTAGGTGACGGTGACGTCGAGCGCCGGCGGCGTGACCGCGACGGGAGTGAACACCACGGTGGCGTTCTGGGTGACCGGCGCGGGCGGGGTGATGTCGGGGCATGGGCCGTCGACACTGCCGACGTCCGCGCAGTGGTCGGAGTCGTAGGTGACTCCGGCGAGCTGCCAGTGTCCTGGGGCCTCGGCCGGCAGCTGGGCGACGGACAGCAGACCGTACCGCGGCGCCTCCAGGTCGGGGGCGGAGTCGATGAGGTCCCGCGAAGGGGTGGGTGTCGTCACGCTGGCCGTCCAGGTGCGCTAGCAGGAACGAGAAGGCTGGGCGGGGGTCCTGCACCCGCCGTAAAGGGGAGGGCCCGGGCCGACGAGGAGGACGGCGGGCCCGGCGGGTGCAGGACGTGTGGGCGTGCCTACGGCGCGGCGGCGCAGGTGACCGACTGGTGCGATCCGGACAGGCCGTTCGCGCAGAGGTCGATGGTCAGCACGTAGCTCGTGCCGCACCGGGAGCAGACCTGCCAGCCCTCCTCGGTGAACAGCGACGTGTACATGTTCTGGATCAGGCTCGCGTGGTCGTAGACCCCGTCGAGGGTGATCACGTCGGCGGTGAGCTGGAAGAACGTGCCCGCCGGGTACAGCAGGACCTTGACCTGGGTCGGCCACACGGTGGGCGCGGCCGCGCCGCCGAAGCCGGTGTCGTCCTCGTCGGCATAGGCGTCCTGCCAGTCGTACACCCACTGCGGGTTGACGCCGGCGTTGCGCAGGTAGGTGTCCAGCTGGGCGTCGCTGATGGACCAGCGGTTGTCGATGCCGAGCTTCTTGCGCAGATCACTCTTGAGGATGCCGCGCAGCCAGTACGGGGCGACCATCTCCAGCGTGGCGTTCTGGGAGAGCCGGTCGCGGTAGCGCTGGTACTGCACCTGCAGCTCCAGGATGGACAGGAGCGACTCGACGGCGCCGGGGCCGTGGGGGTCGGCGACCGCTGCGCCCGGGTTCGGGGCGGCCGGGCCGGGGATGGTGACCGCGGTCGACAGCTCTTCCATCTTGGCGAGCTTGCGGGCATTCATCTGGTGCGCGTGGATCGCCAGGGCGCCCTCGGTGAACGCACGGATGCGCTCGGGGTATCCGCGCTCGGCGAGGATCGAGCTGCGCAGGCACACCCCGGAGATGTCCATGCGGCACTCGACCGGGTCCGGCTCGCAGGGGACCTCGTTGCAGGTCTTCTCGGTGCCGGCGATCGCTTCGGCTTCCGTCAGGTAGAAGCCGACGGAGCCCCAGATCGCGGCCCAGTCGAAGTCGGCCTGGTACTCGATGCCGCCACGGCGGGCGGTGACCTGCGGGAGGCTGATCAGGCCCTCCTGCGTGATGCGCAGCGGGCACAGATCGTAGAGACGTTCCGAGGGGGCGCACCATCCGCCGGCCGCGGTGAGCGAACCGCCTTCGAGGCGGGCCTCGTTGGTGGCGTGCTCCAGGACGCGCTGGACCTCGTCGCCCTTCCCGGAGGAGATCGTGAACTCCTCGGGCAGGGTGCGCTTGATCCGCGCGATACCGACGCGCTGGCGACCGGTTCCGGAGCCGGAGGTGATGACCGGCATCATCCGCTGTTCCCAGGCCCGGCCGAAATCGGTGAGGTCGGTCAGGGCCTGGCCGGAGGAGAAGCCGGGGACCTCGGCGGCCGCGACGAGCGAGAACGACTCGATGGCGCCGGCCGGGGTCTCGGGGGCGGGCGGGGTGCCGCGCTGGTGGCCGAGCGGAACGGCCGGGCGCTGCGGGCGGACCGCGAGTTCGGCGCCTGCTGCGGCGGTGGCGGGTTCGGGGGCATCGGCGGCGATCTGCTCGGCCTCCGCGACGACAGCGGCCTCGTCCGACCCGGTATCGGCGGCCGGGTCGGTGTCGGCGTTGTCCTGGCCGCGGGTGGTGAGCGAGTCGAGGCGCTCGGCGGCCTTGCCGAGGCGCTCGGCGCGGGCGTCGGCGGCGTCCATGCGCTGCTCGATCGCCGTGGAGAGGGCGTCGAAGGAGTCGAGGACGGCGTCCTCGATCTCATCGCCGCTTTCCAGGTGTTCGGTGGCCCAGGCCTGCAAGTCGTGGGCGGTGGGCGCGTTCTCGCCGGTGAGGGCTTCGCCGATCGCGGTGGTGCGTTCGTCGGCGTCGGTGATCGCGGCGAGGCGCGCAAGGAGCTCTGCAAGGTTCATGAGGGCACCCCTTGATGCGTGGGTGTGTGCCCTCGGCCCTTGAAACCAGCAGAGCGTAGTGGTTCAGCTGCCTACGGTAGCTGAACCGGGCCGCGTTGATCAGCAGATGAGCCTCAAACCCCTGGATCAGAAGTGAGCCACTCGTCTGGCAGGCTCATGGTCGAGCTGGCGTATTCAGCTGACAGCCCACGCGGCTTTGGCCCGCTGGCTTCCGAGAAACTGACAACGCACTGTTTAAAGCTCGCGCCTTCAAACGTCGCAGCACCGTTGGGACCGAACGTCACCTTATGGAAATCAACAAAGCTGTGGCCAAATTCAGCCAGCTCGAATGACACATCCCCAAGGAAGAGCGCGGACCGGAATGACCCCTTGAAAAGTTCGAACTGCGCCCCCTTAAGCATCACGTAGCTGGATTCTTCGAAGCACGCGTCACGAAGCCCCAACACACCTAGGTCATACACTCGCAAACCAACACTGAACAAAGAAGATGTCGAGTTAAAAACAGCCTCGTCAAAGCGCACTGCCCCACGATCAGATATCCGCGCATTAGTGAGATTGACGACCGCGCCCACAAAATGCGCACTCTTGAAAGAGAGTTTCGAATAGGTGAAATGCACGTACGAAAGGTCGATGTTCGCATCGACCACTACGCCAGTAAGGTCGACGTCGCACCCGTGCCAGGAGCGGTGCTCTCCTGCGGGGATGCGGAAGTGATCACCGATGAGGCGAAAAATGGTGTGCCTGACTTCACGCAGCGCGACGAACTGGCGGTATGCATCGTGGTGGCGGGCAGACTCGGGAGGGGCAGGCGCGAAGGGCAGGCGCAAATAGGCACAGAGGACGTCGATACACGTCTGCCGCAACTCCTGAGTAGGGGCGTCGTCGGCCAGACCGGCCAAGGCATGAACGCCCCCCAGGCGCACCGCGGCTGATTCAGCACCCAACTTGTCGACTGCCTGTGAGAATCGTTCGGTATGCAGCCGAGTGGCCTCCCGGTGTGCGCCGGCTTCGTCGACTCGTTGTCGCCGATAGGCGACAATGAGGGCGACGAGGGCGCCAGCGCCTGCGACAACGCCGAAGGAAAGTTTGACGAGGTCGAAGAGCGTCGCTGCGTCCAGCTTGGTGCTGGACTCGATGTGTTGGACGTCGAGGATGACGACCAGTGCCCAGAAGACGCCAGCCGATCCCAGGATCGCGGCGAGGAAGGCGAGGGCAAGGACGCGCCCGACCTTCCAGAGCCTCAACTCTCCGTCGTCTATTCGTGATCGCTTGTCGGTTCCCACGCGCAGAGAGTAGATGCGCGCTGGGATCCTTGCCGTGCGGAACCAGGGATTGTCACATCGCCTTGCCGGTCGCGGCGTTGATGTACGTCACCGTGCCGCCGAGGCGCTTCTGACCGCGCTCGGCGGCCTCCTTCGTGTGGTAGTCCGCCGTCGCGTACCCGCCACCCTGCGGATACGAGTGCCGGTACACGCCGGCGGTCTTGCGTACGACGCCGTTCGCTGCGCCGGACCTCATGCCACATGGTTTGCAACCCACCGCGGGGCCCCCTTCGTTGATGTCAGCTAGCTCGAGCCTCGGCCCGCTTGGCTTCCCACTCGGCAACTGCCGCGCAGGCCTTGGCGCGGGTGTCGGCCTTCACGTTGCCGCCGCCGCGACACCAGGACTTGGTGCGGCCGACGGCGATCTGGATGGCCTGCGATTCCGTACGGCCGCTGCGCATGAGCGCGTTGGCGATTTCCCGGATGTAGCGCGGGAGATGGCCGGTTCCGGTCTGCTCGATCCAGTTCGCCCACTCCTCACCGCCTTCGGCGTCCGCGTCCGCGGGGGTGGCGCGGGCGGCCAGGGCCTGCGCGCGCCGCGATCGGGCACCGAGCCGGTGGGCGTTGCTGCGTACGGCGAGGGCGTGGGCGCGCTCGACGCGGGGCCGCAGCCTGCGGTTGGTGGTGCGGGCGGCGAGCTGGTCGACGCGGGCCAGCGAGCGCGCCATGCGCACGGTGTTGCCGCGGCCGCCGGTCTCCTCGGTCCAGGCCTGCCCGGTGGCGGTGCGCCGGCGGGCGACGTCGAGGACGTCCGGGGTCAGTGCGCCGGAGGCAACGAGGGCGTAGTCGGACCGGTCCGTGGCCGCGGACTTCGGCGTGTAGAAGCCCTCGTGTCCGGCGGGGACGGCCAACACGGCCTTGAGGTCGAGGCCTCCGCCCTCGTTGCGCCAGTCGCCGGAGAGGGTGGCGAGCTGGAGTTGCAGCATCTGCTCGTCGGTGACGGACGGGAGCAGCACGCCGGACATCCAGATGCCGTGTGCGTCTTCGCCGCACCGCACGGCGGCGATGATGCTGCCGGTCGATTCGTAGTGGTTGACGGCCCGCTTCCCGGAGTTCTGCCCGGGACGGGACCAGGGGGCATGGTCGGTGCCCAGGCACAGCGGGCCGACGTCCACGAGTCCCTCGCTGGTGGGGATCGGCCGCATGTGGAAGCGCTCATAGGCGCTCGGGCTGTGCGGGGCGAACACCTGACGTCCCTGAAAGGACACGTGGGGGACGTTCCAGCCGGCGATGTGGCCCCAGACGCGGCGGGTCTGGGAGTCGTACTGCCACAAGGTCAGTTCGGTGAGCTGCGGGTCGCGGAAGTACTCGGTGGGCGGCATCCACCCTGCTCCGGCGCCGGATGCGGTCAGCGCGGTCTCCAGCGCCTCGCCCTCGGCACCCCCACCGCCGTCGCCGTCGTCGAAGTGCTTGTTGCCGGCGTCGATGAGCTTGTCGACGGTTGCCTTGGCCTGCTCGGCGCCCTTGGGCGGGGTGGCGCCGCGGGCTCCGCCCAGGGCGGCCTTGGCGGCGACCACGCCCGCCCAGACGAGGGTGAGTTCACCGTCGATGACGTCGGCTACCGGGTAGGACCAGGAGCCGCGTTCCTGCGGGCCTCCGTCCTCGACGAGGAATGCGCGGCGCAGCTTCGCCGGGTCGAGCTGCTCGCCGTCGGTGGCCCAGGCGAACAGGCGCTCCTTGGCGGCGTCGCCGTCCCACGCGGTGTCCTTCGGCGCCCATGGCAGCGAGGTCGATACCGCCAGCTCGACGCCGGCCGTGGTGGCGAGAGCGATGTCGGCGTCTTCGGGGAGCTCGGCGGCGGGGACGGCGTCTTCGGTGTCGCAGTCGACGCGGTTCCAGCGGCCGGTGTCGGGGTCGAGGAGGTAGCAGCCCTCCCTCTCCTCCTCTTCGTCCTGCTCGTCGGGCTCGGCCGCCGGCTCGGCGGGCGGTGGGGTGTCGGCGAGGGCGACGTGGGCGTCGGGGAACGCGGGATGGGCGACGAGGGTGGCGCCCATGATGCGCCAGCCGGTGAAGATCTGCCCGACCTGGGAGCCGTCGGTCATGGCCGGGTCCTGCGGGTCGCAGTCGGTGTCCGGGGTGCCGTCGGAGCCGATGCACACGGTCTCGGTGTCGGCCTGGTCGATGTCGGCGGACACGAACCGCAGGAACCCGTCGGAGATCTTGCGGGCGAGGGCAGCGCCTTCCGGGTCGGTGGTGTCGATGCGGCCGGAGCCCATGACCTGGTCGCCTTCACGCCAGACCTCATCGAGGCTCATCAGCCCGACCTTGGCGCCGTCGTGGCCCTGGGCCAGCTGGTACTGCACCGCGACGGGCAGCGGCAGCGGCCGTACGCGGAGCTCCTCGGCCTGGTCGAGGGCGAGCATGCGGCCGTCCGCGGACCAGGTGTTGACCAGGGAGATGGGGCCGGACCAGGCGCCGTCGGAGTCGAGGGTGACGCCACCGGCCGCTGTGAGCGCGTCCCACGGGGCGTAGGCGAGAGCTTGGTTCATGGGGGCCTCCACGTCGGGCAGGGGCGGAGCAGTCAGGGACGGGTCGCCGGCGCGGGCGACGAGGATCGTGCAGCGGCAGTTCATGACCTCGGACAGTGGGGCGCGGGGGTCGCCGGGGAACTGCATCCGGGATCGGCCGACTCTGAACGGCTGGTTGAGGCGGCGGCGTTGGCCGTGCGCGGCGCGGTGGGTGTGGCGGGTGCGGGCGTCGCTCGTGGCGAGCCAGGTCTTCTCCCATCGCTCGCCGGTCGCCTGTTCGGCGTCGAGGGCGCCGGCCATGAGGCCGGCGTTCAGGGCGGTGGCGGCGGCGGTGCGGCCCATGATGTCGGCCTGGCCGTGCCACTCCTCCAGGGTGGCGAGCTGGGCCACGCGATCGCGCAGTGCGCCGGTGTTCTCGGCCCGTGCGATGACGGTGCGGAAGGCGTCGGCGACGCGGTCGGTGATGCCGAGCGTGCGGGTGGCCAGCTGGTCCAGGTCCGTGTCGCTGGTGTCCTGTTCGGGTCCGGGCGGTGTGCGGCGGGCCTGGGCGAAGCCGGTGCGCCAGGCCTGCCGGAACGCGGGTGCAAGGTACTGGGCGACGAGGCGCCGCCACAGCGGGCGGTCGCTGTACGACGGTCCGGCGGCGGTGAGTGAGGCGAGGGCGCGTTCCTCGATCGCGGCGACATACGCGCCGATCGCCTGGCGAGCGGCGTGGGTGAGGGCCTGCTCGGCGCTCGCGGTCTCCGGGGTCACGCCGCTGCCTCCGTGCATCCGGACTGCCGCAGCAGCAGCGGGAGGTGGTCACGCGAGTGCGGCTGGCCGGCCACTAGGAGGGCGCGGACGTAGTCGTCCACGGCCTGGTGCAGGCACGGTTCGTTCGGGGTTGCGTCGTGGAACTCGGCGAAGGCGTCGCGCAGCATGTCGTCGAGCTGGTCGCGGTCGGCGCGCAGGGTGACGTGCACTTCGTGGCGGGGCATGCGCTGCAGGGTCTGCCTGCGGGAGCGGGGCGTGGCGTGGATGAGCCACTGGCCGGCGCGGGCGAGGGCGCGGCGTACGGCCATGTCGAGACAGGTCGTCAGCCATGTGTCGGGGCTGGTGAGGGCGAGGGAGGCGGCCTGCCGGGTGTCGGCGGGTTCGGGGGTTGAGGACGGAAGGGCGGGGGGTTCGCCGCGTCCTCCACCGCCTGGTCCCGGCAGGCCTGCCGGGGGTGCCCCGTTGGGGCGGGTCAGTGTCGCAGCCGGTTCAGCCGGGACGCTGGCGAGGTCGATCGGGATGCCCAGTGCGGTGAGCGCTGCGGGGGCGAGTGCGGGGTTGTTGCGGGCGATCTCGGTGAGGAGGCGGCGGCGCTGCTCTTCGGCGTCGGGGGCATCCTCGCCGGACAGGCCGAGTTCGCGGCGGTAGGTGTCGTCGGAGACGATGCCGTCCCGCCAGGCCTGCGCGACCTCGGGGGTGCGGTTGGGGCGTTGCTTGAGGCCGGCGATGTCGTACCAGACCACCCAGTCGTCCGGGTTCTCGATGCCCATGGCGGTGAGGGTGGGCCGGTACCAGTGGGTGGTGAGTGCGTCGCACATCACCTGCAGCATCGGCTCGATGTGGACCTTGATCGCGGACTCTTCGGTGAGCCAGGCCGACCAGTGGTTGGAGTCGCCCATGCCGAGGAGGATCTCGGGCGGGATGTCCATGCCGATCGAGAGGCGGCGTACGGCGGCTTCGCGGAGCTCGCGGGCCTGCGCGTCGAATTCCGTCGCGAACGACAGGTGTTCCATGGCCTTGAGGGCGTCGGGGTTGCCGGTCGCGATGATCGGCACGATCGCCGAGGCGTCGTCGCGGTTCTTCAGCGGCGCGGCCATGGCCTGCAGCAGGGCGGCAATGAACGGATTGGCGTGCAGAGGGTTCGGGCCCTCGGACTGCTGTGGGTTCGGCAGGTCGACGCCGTCGGGCACCTTGAGGAGGCCGGCCCCGGCGAGGCGGGATTCGGCGGTGGCCTGGATGTGCGCGGAGATGTCCAGGAGCTCTTTGGCGGTGCCGCGCAGGGATCGCATCGGGGAGTCCGGCTGGGACGCGTCCTTGGGGTGGGGGCGCCACAGCTGGACGATGGTGTCGCGGCCGGGCACGAACTCGATCTGCTCGGCGGGGTTGTCGGGGTCCTTGACCCGCAGCTCCCCTCCGCCGGTCGAGGTGACCTCTTCGTTCGAGGCGAGCAGCCAGCGGTTCCCGCCCTCCGGGCCCTTGGCGGTGCCGAGGAGCCACGACTCGCCGGGGACGTCGTAGTGGATCGTCAGGCGCTTGATGAGCTGGGCGTGGCCGAGGGGGCCGCCGGCGAGGTCGAGGAGCGGCGCCAGGAGCGCGTCGGATCCGGGCGTTTCGTCGGAGTCGACGGGGGCGGGTGCTGAGGAGCCGTCGGGGTCGAGGCGGCCGACGTAGAGGCGGGCGCGGGAGCAGGCGGCGGCGCGCCATCCCACGCCGTAGTGGATCTCGGGGACCTGGTCGTACAGGTCCCAGGCTTCCTTCTGCCAGGGCTGGCGGCGTGAAGTGGCTGCCCTCACCTGCGTTTTGTCGGTGAGGGCAGCCGAGGCAAGCAGGACGTCGTCGGCCGGATTGTGGATGCCGAGTTGGGTCTCGCGGCGGCCTCGGTGCAGTCGCCAGAATGCCATCAGCTCATGCCCCCTGGGCCTGTCGGGTTCAGGATGCCGCGGTCTCGGCCGGGTCGGTGCCGGCGTGGCCATCGGGCAGGACTTCGGCGGCGAGGCCGATCAGGTACGAGGAGGCCAGGACGGTGATGGCGTACAGGAAGGTCTGCACGGCGTTGAAGTCCCAGGGCCAGGCGCCGGAGTTGTAGCGGAACAGCAGCGCGAAGGTGAGGGCGCTGGCCCAGAAACCGACGCACCAGTCACAGGTCGCGAAGCCGAGGGTCGTCTGGCGGCGTGATACGCGGCGGTCCAGGCGTGCCTGCTCGGCCTTGTCCTGGTCCTTCTTGGGTTTGGTGCGCGCTGCGACGGCGGCGAGCTGGGCGGTGCCGGAGCGGCGGGCGAGGTGTTCGCGGAGGGGGGCGGTGAGGGTGTCCGTGGTGACCAGGCGGGTCAGGCGCGCGGCGGCGCCGAAGGTGAGCAGCCCGATCACGGCCAGGGTCCACGTCATGCGTAGATCGTAGCCGTTTCGCTACGAGGCGTAGCGTAAGTGGAATGGGGCCACCCGCACATCGGGCCCGCACCCCAAGAGGGTGCAGGCCCGGCGGAGTTCGGCCGTCAGATGCTCTGGATGACCTGTGCGCGCTGCTGCTGGTGCTCGGCGTCGGTGATGACGCCGGCCGCCAGGAGCTGGTCGAGGGTCTGCAGCCGGCTCGTGACGTCTGCGCTGGACGCCGGCGCCTCGGGCTGCGGGGGCGGTGTGCCGCCCTGGGCGAGGATCATGGAGAGCCGGTCGCGCAGGGCCTTGGCCGAGCCGGCGGGGACCTTCTTGAACTCGGCGGTGTTCCCGGACGCGTGGATGGTGACCGTGTCGGTGAATCCCGCCTTCAGCTCCACGGAGGAGATCCGGTTGAAGTGGAACTCCTCGATCTCCTGGTTGACGAGCCCGGAGCGGACGAGGAGGAGGCGGGCGCTGGTGAGGACGAGGAGGCCGTGCTTGTTGCGGTGGCTTCCGTACTCGCCCACCACGATCTCCTCGACGGCCTCCCCGTCCATGAGCGCCTTGGGCAGGCGTTCGATCTGGCTGCGGTGGCTTGTCGCCATGCCCCAGGGGAGCTTCTTGACGGCGGCGTCGATGTCGGGGCGGGCCATGGCGCACGGGTTCCTTCGCGTGATCGATGTGAGCCCGCACCGTAAACCGGACATCTTGATCCAATCCACTCTGACCAGTGCGTTTGTGCTGCCGGTCACACCCGCCCCGAGGGTGGAACCGTCACCGGCCACGGCCGAGCGACCCCATCCCCGACGCGGCCACGGCCGTGAGCGACGTTCCCGCGGCCGTGCCGACCAGCTTCTGCGCCCCGGGGACTTTCAGCAGCCCATACGCCAGGTACGCGGTCGCGTCCACGCGCCCCGGGGAATCCGAGCCGGGCTGCCAGGTCGCCCACTCGTCTTCCCACTCCGGCAGGACGCCGAGGGTGCGGATGCGGCCTTCGCGCATCTGCTGCGCGATCGGCTCGGCCCGGTCGAGCTTGCCGGCCTTCGCGGTCTTCTCCCCCAGGTACGGGCAGGGCCGGTCCGCGGGAATGGTGCCCTCGCGCTGCAGCGCGTCCCACGCGGTGCGCAGGATCAGCGTGGCCGAGTCGCCGCCGTACCGCTCGATGAGGAACATTCCGGCCCCGGTCTCGTACGCCAGCAGGCAGGCGGTGCGGGACCACTCCTGCGAGGAACAGGCGCGGGTGCGGTCGTGCGTCACATACAGCCGGCTGTCGGTGCCGAGGAATCCGGCGATGATGCCGGCGGTGTCGCGGCCGCCGCCGGAGGGGTCGATCGCGACCGCTGTCCGCTCGGCCGCCGGCGCCTTCTCGCCGGCGCGCAGCCGCAGCGCCTTGAGCTGGTCGTGGGTGATGAGGGCGCCTTCGCGGGGGCGCGGGTTGCCCTGGTAGAGCGCGCCCCAGTCGCGGGGGGTGGTGGTGCGGCGCTGCTCCTCCCAGTGCGCGGCGAGGGCTTCGGTGTCCTCGTCGGGGATCGTCGGGTGCGTGAGCGGGGCGCCGGCCTTACGGCCGAGGAGGTCTGGGCCGGTGATCGAGGGGTCGGCGATGGCCGGGAGGTGGACGACGACCCATCGTCCGCCGTCTTCCACGCGGCCTTCGAGCTCGAGGCAGCGGGCGGGCGGGTCGTCCTCGTGCCATCTGGTCTGGGTCAGGCAGAACGGGGCGCCGGGCTGGAGGCGCCGGAGGTAGGTGGAGGACATCCAGTCCCAGATGATGTCGCGCTCCCGGCGGGAGTCGGCAGCTCGGCGGTCCTTCAGCGGGTCGTCGAGGACGCCGGCGTCCAGGCGCTGGCCTGTCCAGCCGCCGCCGCACTGCACGGAACGCATTCCCCCGCCGGTGGCCAGCCACCAGTCGTGCGCAGCGGCCGCCTCCCGGTCGAGGCCGAGACCGAAGGCCAGGCCGTGCTCGCGCACGAGGGCGCGGACGTTGCGGCCCGCCCTGAGAGCGAGGTCGCGGTTGTGCGTCGAGTAGCCGACCCGGTGGGTGGGGTGGTGGGCGAGCCACCACATGACCCAGTTCTCCAGCGACAGGGACTTGCCGACCTGGGGCGGGCAGGTGATCAGCAGCCGGTCGTAGTCGCGGCCGAGGCCGGTCAGCGCGCGGCTGATGACCTTCACGTGCGCGGGCAGAGCGTACGCACGGGAGCGGCAGTAGCGGCCCATCATCGCCGGAGAGGCGAGGGCCGCGAGGGCGCGCAGGCGTGCGCGCTGCTCGTCGGCGCGGGTCTGCCGCTCCGCCACCGCGGTTCACCTCCGGGCACGCACAAGCGCCCACCCGTGGGTGGGGATTGTGCACCCGGCCCTTGGCAACCAGCGGTGACTGGATGCTCAGGCTACTGATCGCCTTCGAGGTCGACGGGGTCGATGTCCGCCAGGGCGCCCGCGTCGGGGGCGATCTGGGCGACGACGGCTTGGAGTTCAGCGAGGCGCTCGGCCTCCCCCATGGGGCCGGCCAGCGCGATCGGTGCGCCGCCGGGGACGCCTTCGACGGCGACCTTGCCGGGGCGGTCGAGGCCGAGGAGCCGCGCGCGACGGTCCATGATCTTCAGGCTGGCCTCGACGGCCTTGATCTCACCGGCGAGCGCTGCCGGCCACAGGGCGGCCTGGAGGTGCTCCAGGCGCAGTGATTCGACCTGGACCAACTCTTCGGCGTCCTGCTGCTCCTGTTCGCGCCAGGTCTTCAGGGCGCGGGAGATGTCGGTGCAGGCGGCGCCGCGGGAGGCGTAGCCGAGGTCGGTGGCGATGGTCTCGTAGTCGGCGCCGGACAGGCGCATGCGGATCGCCTTGCTTCGGCGCAGGGCGACCTCGGCCTGTTTCGCTTTCGATGCGGGCATAACACGCCAAATGTTCGCACGTGCCTATCGGTTCGCGCGTCCGGTGCGTGCCGCGAACCTTCGCCGTGCGTGGTGTGCGAGGCGGGATGGCAGATGGCGCTGCCGCGGGAGCGAGCCTGATCGCCCTACACACCCGGCGAATGCAGGCAGGATCAGATGACGGAGCGTCAACTCTCTATCGAAGGTTTGTCTCTATCGGGTATCGCCTTCGGGGTACCAGGGAGCGCTCTCAGCCGGAAAGTGTTGGGTGAAACGACCGGGTCCCCGCCAATTAGCCTGGCGGGGACCCGGGTCGAACAATGAATGCGACTCAGTCGTTGACGTCCTGGTGTACGTACGAAAGGGCTAGCGACAGTACCTGAGAACCAATAGAGAGATAGTCGACCCCAGCTGGGGGGTCACCGTATCCAGGCTCCGCAGGGGGCTGGATGAACCATGACATCTCTCCGCTCGACGGTTTCAGAAGAGTTGCAACGGTCCCGCCGTAGTCGACCGCGAACACCTGCCGGGCCGGGCCCTCCCCTAGGCCGACGAGCGCGCCGTCGTCGATCTCCAGGACCAGGGCTGCGCCGACGCGTCCGTTCTTCCGGTCGGCGTACGCCGTGTTCTCGGCAAGTTCGAGAGACGTCGGGACGGTGTGGCTGGTGTGGGCGTCGAGCTGTGCCAGATCAGTGAGTTGCTCGGCACTGGGGTGGAGCCGTCCGGTGACCATGCCGCCGGACGGGATGGTTTCGAGTGCCTCCCAGTCGAGTACGTACGCGGTGACCGGCAGCAGCATCCGGTCGCTGTCGTGGTGTGCGTTGATATTCAGCAGGCAGCGCAGTAGTTGATCGGTGTCGCTCCCTGCCGCGACGGCCATGCGTTGGGCCATGGCGTGAGAACCTCCTCGAAGTGCAAGTGCCCCACTTTGCAAAGTTGCACTGTGGTGACACACGACTCTTGCGCGCTTCAGTGCGCATCCGTGCACTGCGCGGCCATGCTTCACCCAAAAAAGGGGTCGTGAGTTCATGTACAGAAAGTCCGAGAGTTTGTAGAACATTCACCGACCGCGTGCACTTCGGGAGTAGACCACGGGACTCAGGATCCGTCGTCGTCCTTACCTGAACTGGCTCACGGGAGGTGAGCCAGGGTGGACCATTGCGCCCGCCCCGCGCGTGCCGCGGCAGGCACTCGGCATCCGGAGCTGACAACGGAGAGCCTGGTGTAAATCAAACGAGTTGACGACTCGTGGACGGAAGTTGCCGGAACTTGCGCCCGGCGGTCACCGACGGTTCGCGTTCCGCTCGCATGCCGCGCGCAGCGAGAGGGCGCGCCACAGCTCTGCGAGGACAGGATGGGCCGGGCGTGGCAGGGACAAACAGATGCTCACGTGCTCGATCCGCGCGGTGCCGTACTCGCGCGGGTCGGCGCCCGGGTAGACGATGCCGTGCGAAAGATGCCGCAAGTTTCGGGGAGGCAGCAGCCCGGCAGGATGGTTTCCGGGCTGCAGAGCGATCTCGCGGCCATCGATGCCGGGGTGAACGTGGGTCGGTGTGCCGCAGGCCGGGCAGCGTTCGAACCTGCACCGGCCTTGCCGGACCCGGGCCTGCCCGTCGGGGGAGTCGGCGGCCGGCCCCGTCACGACGTCTCGGCCTGGCGCACGACGTCGGTCTCCGTGGCAGGCGGCGCGTCGCACTCTGCGCCGCCGACCTGGTCCAAGGCCTGCGCGCGCACCAGGAGGCCGATGGTGCTGCCGTTCTCGTGGAACTCGGTGTCGTAGAAGATGCGCACGCGTCACTGCTCCTGGGGTGGCGTCGGGGTGGAGGCCTGCCGCCGCTCGGCCGGGGATTCCCGGTACGGCGTGGCCGGCGGGGCTGCGCCGGTGACGGACGCCCACCAGCCGGCGCACACCATGTACCCGACCGGGACGCCGTCCAGTTCGGCGACGGGCTGGTACGAGCCGTCGATCAGGGGCATGCCGTGGTGGCAGTAGAAGACCCGCTCCCGGCTGCGCAGGGCGTTCAGTTCGTAGTCGGTCTCCTGCTCGGGACTCCCGGTTCGGAACGCGCAGTCCCCGCACGGCGAGCGCATCACGGCCGGTGGCCGCGGGGCTTCGGTGTAGTCCTCGGGGTCCCAGCCTTCGACGTCGTCGGTGAGGCCGCTGCGGTGGCAGTAGAGGCAGGCGCTCGCGTGGGGTTCGCCCTGGCAGACCGGGCAGGTGTAGCGGGCGATGTGGAGTCCCATGATCACCTCTGCCGATAGTTGGCGAGGTCGCCGATGGCTTGGCGGGCCCGGTTGTCGTCGATGCCGATCTTCCCGACGAGGTAGCGCAGGTAGGCGGCATCCAGGTCTGCGGCCTCCAGGGCCTCCAGGACGTACAGGGCGTGCTGCCGGGCGTCGCCGACGGTCCACTGGCCGACCTGCTGTCCGTCGGCGTGCAGAACGAGGAACGGCCGGGTCTCCTGGTTGATGCCGGGCTCGAGCCACAGGGGCGCGAGAGCTGCAGCGTCGAGCGGCGGACGGTCTGCCCGGAGTTCCCTGATCATGAGGGCTACCTCATCCAGGGCAAGGCCGGTGATTTTCATCAACTGCCGTGCCACGGCGCAGTCGTGCTCGGCGCGCTGCGCTGCGGCCAGGACCGCACCGGCGTGGTCGTACGCCTCGCTGCGGTTCAGGGAGCGGACGCAGTCCATGCCGTAGCGCACGGCTACGACGTAGACGCCGTCGCTGGTGACGTCGGACTCGACCCACACGGAGTCACGCTCCGGTGCGGGGCGCTCGCGGCGGGGCTTGTTCGGCTTGTGGCGGCTCACGGGCGGCCTCCTGGTTCAGTCGCGGTGGGGCTGGGGCGGGATGCCGTCCATGAGGCGACGGCCGGCGGATCCGTCCGCGACGGCGCGGGCGCGGCGGCGTTCCTGGTTACAGCGCAGGCAGGGTCCTTCGCCTGAGTCGATGCCGGCGCGGTCGACTGGCCCTGTGGGGTGGCGGGTGCAGCCGGTCTCGGTGGGGTGCCGGTTGGGGTTGTAGAGGGCGTGGACGGCTGCTGCTGCGTCGGTGAGGGCGTCGTGGAGAGCGCGGCCGGTGTCGGGCCCAGGATGGTCGGTCCAGGCCTGCCTGGCGGGTTCTACGTCGGTGAGGGCGCGGGTGACGCGCGCCCATTTCTCCGGGGTACTCACGATGGGGGCGGCCTTTCTGGCTCATCGAGGTCGAAGAGGCTGGGCTGGGCGGACCGTTGAGGGATCGGCGGCCGGGCGGTGGTGCACGGTGCGGTTCGTGGTCGGGGTATTCGCGGTGGCCGGCGGTCGGGGTGGCAGACGGTGTAGTGCTCGCGCAGGCCTATCCAGCCGCCTTGTACGGGGACGGGGCAGGCGTGGCAGGTGACGTCCCACGGTTCGCCAGGGCGCAGGTCGAGCGGGCTCCTGGTCGTCATCGGTTTCGGCTCCAGGGCCAGCGCCGGCCGCGGCGCGTTTCACTCAGGACGGCGGTGGTGGCGTGGGCGGCGCCGAGTTCCCAGCCGGTGTCGAAGATCTCGTCGGCCTGTTGGTCGAGGTCGGCCCAGTCGACGAGGTGGCAGATGGCGCAGGTGCGGATGTGCAGCGGATGGCCGCCGCGGGTGTGGATCTCGTAGACGTGCTCGCAGTCCGATGGGGTGTCGGGATCGGTCATTGGTCTTCCTCGTCCCACAGGGCGGCGACGTGCCGCAGGACTCGTGCCGCTTCGTGTTTGGACAGGGCCTTGGCCGCGGCTTCGACGGAGATTTTCCCGTCGTCTGCGGGGCGGATGATGACGAACGCCAGGGCGTCGCGGCCGTCGATGGCCACCATCGTGGCTTCGCGGTCTGGCTCGCTGGTCACTGAAGATCCAGCGTTCCGGTGCACGGGCGGATCGCCATCGATCGGTCGTACGGCTGCTCGCACTTGTAGCAGCCGGGACCTTGGATGCTCATGAGGCTGTCGCCATCGAAGAGGCCCGAGGGCGCCTTTTCGGCGCGGTTGAAGGCGCGGATCGTCTCGTCGCTGACGCGGTGCATGACGATCACGGTCCACAGGTGCTCACCCGGGCCGGGATCGGCGGGCAGGGCACCGATCTTGTCTTCGGGGATGGGGAAGGTCATGCGGTTTCCTTTCGGGCTGCATCCATGGCGCGGTGCGCGGCGGCGTTGCGGTCGGCTTCGATGACGGAGGCCTCCGGGCAGGTCTGCTGGGTCCAGCAGGTGCGGCAGTGGCGGCGGTGGTCGCGCAGCTCCACGGCGTGGGTGCGTACGGCGTCCTCCGCGAGCGTGCGGGCACGTTCCCGGTCGGTCTCTGGAGCGCGGGCTGGCGGGACGGCTGCGAGGAGCGCTACCGCGTGCTGCTCACTGGCTCGGCCGCGCCGGTGCGGGCGTAGCGCGTGCAGGGTGCGTTCGAGGACGTACCGGCGGCGGTAGACCGCGGCGTCGTCCGCGCAGCCGCCACTGCACTGGTGCTCGGCCAGCCACACGTCGATGGCTGCGATCTCGCGCACCACGTCGTCCGGGTTGGCGGGGATCTCGTCGTTCGCGGGGGCCGCGCCCCTACTCACCTCAGGCTGAAAGACCGTCTCGCCCCCCAGATCTGTAGGGGGACCTGTATCCGGTATCTGTACCCCCCCGGCGCGCACGGGTTTCTCGATGCGTGCGCGCACGGGTTTCTGGGGCGTGCGCGCACGGGTTTCTGGAATCGAGGAACCCCGACGCGCACGGGTTTCTGACTCGTCAGAGTCGCGTGCGGGCACGGGTTCCTGGGGTTCAGAAGTGCGTGCGCGCACGCGGTTCTCGATGTCCTGGGCGGCGCGCTCGTGCGCGGCCTGCTCAGCGTCGAGGGCCTTCTGCTTCAGGTGACGGTCCTTGCTGCGGGTCTCGGTGACCAGGTGCAGGTGCCGCTCGACCGGCAAGGCCCCGACGGGTCCGACCACGGCGTCCAGGCGGTACTCGCTGCTGGTGTACTTGCGCCGCTTCCGGGACATCGCGCCGGCGAGCAGTGCGACCTTGAGGCAGTTGCGGGTGCGCTCCTCGCTCATGCCGGTCAGGGCGGCGAGCGTCGCGACCTCCGGGAACGCACGGGTGCCGTCGGGGTTGGCGTAGGTGGAACACCACAGGGCGACACCGAAGACATCCGCGATCGCCTTGCGGTGCGCGGCCGGCTTGCGGGTCTTCCGGGCGCGGTCGACGAAGTGCAGGCACTCGGCGCGCATCCGGCGCTGCCACTCGGCCCGGTACGACGACTCGGGATTCACCCCACTCACCGGACATCACCCAGCGCTGCAGATCCGGCACGCCAGGTGAAGGCGCTCGGGAGCGTGAGGGCAGGCGCCGCCAGGGGGCGCCGCAGCTGTGAACTGGGCATGGCCGAAACGCTAACACGAGTATGGAGCTGAGCTACACATGCGCTATGCTGACGGCCATACAGATATAGACGAAGCCGCTAGGATGCTCGTATGACAACAACTCGGCAGCGGGGAGCGGCCCGATTCGCGCTCTCGGTGAAGATGGCCGCGAAGGCCGGCAAGTGCAGTCAGGCGGAGATGGGCGCCTACATGGGGATCAGCCGTGACGCCATGGCCCAGAAGCTGGGAGGCCGGGTCCGCTTCAACCTGGACGAGGCCTACGCCCTGGCCGAATTGTTCGGCGTGGAGCCTGGCCGCATGGTGGACGGCGCCGGCGAATGGCTCGACGAGATCGACCCGGACGGAGTGCGAAAGCGCCTTGAAGAAACCGCAGGTCAGGGCTTGATCGGCGTTACCCGTAAGTAATATGACCGCCCGTGACCAGTCGAGACTTCTCAACTCCCAGCCGCCGTACGGCCCTCAAGGCCGCCACCGCCGCCGCGGCGATCCCGCTCGTCGCCGCCCCGCTCGCCCGGGCCGCCGACGCAGGACCCGCGTTCCTGCACGGGGTCGCCTCCGGCGATCCGCTGCCCGACGGGGTGCTCCTGTGGACCCGTGTCACCCCCACCCCGGACGCGGTGCCGGGCTCGGGCAAGGGGTCCGATGTGAAGGTGACCTGGGAGGTCGCGGAGGACGCCGCGTTCAACCGCGTGGTGACCAGCGGCAGTACGGTCGCGAAGGCGGCGACCGACCACACCGTCAAGGCGGATGTGCGCGGTCTGCGCCCGGCGAGCGACTACCACTTCCGCTTCACCGCGGACGGCGTCGTCTCCGCAGTGGGCCGCACCCGGACCACACCCGGACTCGAGGCCGCGGCCCCGGGCGTCCGCTTCGGCGTGGTGTCCTGCGCCAACTGGGAGTCCGGCTACTTCTCCGCGTACCGTCATCTCGCCGCGCGCGGCGATCTGGACGCGGTTCTGCACCTCGGTGACTACATCTACGAGTACCGCAACGGCGAGTATCCGGCGGCCGAGTACACGGTCCGCGCGCACGAGCCGAAGCACGAGATCGTCAGCCTCGCCGACTACCGCACCCGGCACGGCAATTACAAGACGGACACCGATCTGCAGGCCCTGCACGCCCGCCACCCGGTGATCGCGATCTGGGACGACCACGAGTTCGCCAACGACGCCTGGTCGGGCGGCGCCGAGAACCACACCCCCGGCGATGAGGGCGACTGGGCGGCCCGCCGGGAGGCGGCGAAACAGGCCTACTTCGAGTGGATGCCGGTCCGGCCCGCCACCGAGGGCACCGTGTACCGCAGGATCCGCTACGGCACTCTGGCCGATCTGCACCTGCTCGACCTGCGCTCCTTCCGCTCCGAACAGAGCAGCATCGGCAACGGCGACGTGGACGACCCGGACCGCACACTGACCGGCCGCGCCCAACTGGACTGGCTCAAGCAGGGCCTGGCCAAGTCCGAGGCGCGCTGGAAGCTGGTGGGCACCTCGGTGATGATCTCGCCGGTGGCGTTCGGTTCGGTGCCGGCCCATCTGCTCGGCCCGATCGGCGAGTTGCTCGGGCTGCCCAAGGGCGGTCTGGCGATCAACGTCGACCAGTGGGACGGCTACACGGACGACCGCCGCGAGCTGCTCGCACACCTCACCGACCACGCCATCAAGGACACCGTCTTCCTCACCGGCGACATCCACATGGCGTGGGCCAACGACGTGCCGGTGAAGGCCGCCACGTATCCCCTGTCGGACTCCGCGGCCACGGAGTTCGTGGTGACCTCGGTGACCTCGGACAATCTGGACGACATCCTGCACGTCGCCCCGGGCAGCCTCTCCCCCGTCGCGGTGGCCGCGATCAAGGCCGCCAACCGCCATGTGAAGTGGCTCGACATGGACGCACACGGCTACGGCGTCCTCGACGTCACCGCGGAGCGCACGCAGATGGATTACTTCGCGGTGTCCGACAAGGCCGATCCAGGGGCGAGTTCGGCGTGGTCGCGCTCGTACCGCACTCTCACCGGCACACAGCGTGTGGAGCGCGTGGAGCAGCCCGTAGGCTGACTCGCGAGCGTAAGCCGGAGGCGACTCCGGGCCCCGGCCGGGCAGCTGTCCGGCCGGGGCGCAGCACTGCGACATCGCGAGGCGGGGCAGAGTGAACGGCAACGGGGGCGCCGGAGCAGCAGGCGGCCGGAGACTGGTCGACGGCGGCCGCTTCGAGCTGATCGAACGGCTCGGCAGCGGCGGTATGGGCACGGTGTGGCGGGCCCTGGACACGGTGCTGCACCGTGAGGTCGCCCTCAAGGAGGTCAGGCCGCCCGATCCGGCGGCGGCCGAGTCCGGGGCGACGCTGCGGGAGCGGGTACTGCGCGAGGCGCGCGCCCTGGCCCGGATCAGCCACCCGCACGTGGTCACGATCCACCAGATCGTCGACACCGCCGAGGATCCGCACCCTTGGCTGGTGATGGAGCTGCTGCCGGGCGACACGCTCCAGGACCGCCTGGACCAGGGCCCGTTGACTTCTCAGGAGGCGGCAAGGACCGGCCGCCAGGTGCTCGCCGCGCTGCGCGCAGCGCATGCCGCAGGCATCCAGCACCGGGACGTGAAGCCGGCGAACGTGATGCTCAGGGCGGACGGCAGCGCGGTCCTCACCGACTTCGGCATCGCCGCGCTGCAGGGCTCCACCTCCCTGACGGCGACCGGCGACCTCATCGGCTCCCCCGAGTTCATCGCGCCGGAGCGGATCCGCGGCGTCGACAACGACCCGGCCTCGGACCTGTGGTCACTCGGCCTGGTCCTCTACGTCGCGGTGGAGGGCCACAGTCCGCTGCGCCGCGGCACCCCGCTCGCGACCCTCGCGGCGGTGCTCGACGAGCCCGTACCGCCGCCGGTGCGCTCGGGCCCGCTCGCGCCCGTACTGCAGGCGCTGCTGGTACGGGACCCGGCCGCGCGCCCGGACGCCGCGCGGCTCGACGGGCTGCTCGCCGAGGCCGAGTCGGGCGTCGCGCCCACCTGGTCGGAGCCCACCAGGACCGGCCTGCTGCCCCCGCCGGGCCCGCGGTACCCGGCGCCCGCGCCGCCGCCCCCGACCCAGCTCGACAGCCCGCACCCCGGCACGCCGTACCCCGCGCAGTCTCCCGTGCCTCAAGTGACCCCGCGCCGGAGCCGGTCGCCGGTGATCGTGGCGGTGCTCGCGGTCGCCGTCGCGATGGTGGCGGCCACCGCCCTGGTGTTCGTACTGCGCGACACGGGCGGCGACAAGAACGACGTGGGCGGCTCCGGCGGGCCGACCGGCGACCGGGACCCGGACGCCACCGCCTCGAAGGACCCGAGCGCCTCGAAGAAACCGAGCCCGGAGTCCAAGTCCCCCGAGAAACCGACCCCGGAGACCTCGACCAGCCGCCCCGAGCCGACGCCGACGCCGTCCGAACGACCGCCCGCCTCCGGCGCCTGGATCGCCCAACTCTTCTCGGAGTCCGTGTCCTCGGGCACCGCGGCCCGTGACCGGCGCCTCGCCGCAGTACGCAAGGACGTGCCGGACGCCCTGTACGTCCGCAGCGACAACTACGCCTCGCTGCGGCCGGGGTACTGGGTGATCTACGCCCCGGGGCCGTTCACCGACGGAAGGGCCGCCCTTCGCTACTGCGCCGAGCACGGCAGGACCAGCCCCAACACCTGTGTCGGCCGCTATCTGAGCGACGACAAGGACGACTTCGACCTGCTGTGCCGGCCGCCCGCGGGGAACCCGTCAGGGACCTGCTCACGCCAGTAGTGTCCCCATGACAACCCCCTACAGGGAGCCCAGGAACCCGAGCGCCAGCTTCCACGTCTCCTCGGCCGCCTCCGCGTCGTAGTCGGAGAGTTCGGGGTGGGTGTAGAGGTGGCCGGCCCCGCGGTAGCGGTAGACCTCCACGTCCGCGCCGGCCCGCCCCATGCGCAGGTACCAGGCATTCAGCCAGTCGTCCGGCTCGAAGGGGTCCGGATCGGCGACATGCAGCTGTACGGGCAGCTCGTCGACCGAGGCGTCGTCGGCGATGTCGGAGGTGCCGTGCAGCAGGAGCAGCCCGCGGGCCTTGTCGTCGGCGAGCGCCAGATTCTGGGCGAGCGAACCGCCGAGAGAGAACCCGGCGTAGACGAGCCCGTCGTTCGAGTGCGGTGCCGCGGCCGCGACCGCGCGCCGGAGCAGTTCGTCGGTGCCGATCTCGTCCTTGATCCGCATCCCCTCCTCGACGGTCTCCGCGGTCCGTCCTTCGTACAGATCCGGCACGTGCACCTCGTGCCCCGCGGCCCGCAACCGGTCGGCCGCCGCGTGCACGGCGGGGCCGAGGCCGCGGGACGAGTGGAAAAGGATGATGTTCATGGGTCCATCGTGCCAGGCGCGGGACTCCTGTGAGGGTCCGGGAGTTCGTCCCGACACCCCCTCCTGGCAGGACGCTCCGGGCCAAGTACGGTCGGGCGCATGGAGAACGTACTGCGCCCCCTGTTCGTCGTCGGTGGCTCGGTCCTGCTCACCCTGGTCATCGGATTGCTGGTGGACCGGCTGCTCCGCCGCACCGCCGAGCGGCACCAGGAGACCCCGCTGTGGAGCCTGCTGCGCCGCTGCCGCGTGCCGTTGCAGGTCCTGCTGATCACGTCCCTGCTCAGAGGGACGTATCGGCAGACGAAGTGGTTCGACGAGCAGGAGGTCGCCGTCGGCCGGCTCCTCACCCTCGTCCTGATCGCCTCCGCCGCCTGGCTCGTGGTGCGGATCGCGACCGCCGTGGTGGAGTCCGCCTACGCGCGCTACGCGGCCACCAGCCGCGATCCGGCCCGGGTGCGCCGGGTGCGGACCCAGGTCACCCTGATCCAGCGGGTGGTGACCGCCGTGGTGGGCACGGTCGCGGTGGCCTCGATGCTGCTCACCTTCCCCGCGATGCGCACCGTCGGCACCTCGATGCTCGCCTCGGCCGGTCTGGTCGGCATCGTCGCGGGCATCGCCGCGCAGTCCACACTCGGCAATCTCTTCGCCGGATTCCAGATCGCCTTCGGCGACATGGTGCGGCTCGGCGACACCGTGGTGGTGGACGGCGAATGGGGCACCATCGACGAGATCACCCTGACCTTCCTCACGGTGCGCACCTGGGACGACCGGCGGATCACCATGCCGGTGTCGTACTTCACCAGCAAGCCGTTCGAGAACTGGTCGCGCGGCGGCGCGCAGATGACCGGCACGGTCTTTCTGCAGCTGGACCACAGCGCCCCGGTGCCGCAGATGCGCGAGAAGCTCCGCGAGATCCTGCACGACTGCAAGGCCTGGGACGGCCGGGACTGGGGCATCGCGGTCACCGACACCACACCGACCACGATGGAGGTACGGGCGGTCGTCACCGCGAAGGACGCGGACGACATCTGGACGGTGCGGGTGACGGTGCGCGAACAGCTCCTTGCCTGGCTGGCCCACGAGCACCCGTACGCCCTGCCGCGGGTGACCACGGCCGAGGCCGCGCCTCCGCCGAGCCGCTTCCACGAGGAGGAGACGCCCTCCGGCGGGGACGTGGGACGCACCGGCCGGGGCTGACCCGCCGCCCCCTCCGGCGGCGGCTCAGCGCATGCTGCGTACGTCGAGGTGGCGCAGCACCCGGTCGACGATCTCCGGGTCGCCGCCCGGCTCGTTGCGGGCGTCGAGGACCGCGTGCCGGGCTGCGGACATCATCTCGCCCTGGATCTGGCGGACCCGCTTGATCCGCTTCAGTCGCTCCTCCTGCGCGGCCCGCCGCTCGTCGCCGGGCATGTCCGGGCTGATCCTGAGCCCGATGTCGTAGGCCCTGCGCAGCAGTTGCTCGAGGACCTCGTCCGGCAGCTCCTCGACCTGTTCGATCTCCTTGAGCCGGGACTTCGCCGCCTTCGCGGCCCGGATGGCGAGATCCTTCTCGTACGCGGCCTCCGCCTCGGAGTCGGCGGCGACGCCCAGCTTCCGCACCAGCCAGGGCAGGCTGAGACCCTGCAGCACCAGCGTCGCCAGGATCACGCCGAAGGCGATGAAGATGAGCTCGTCGCGGTTCGGGAAGGGACCGCCGTCCTCCGTGGTGAGCGGGATGGCGAGCACCAGGGCCACGGATGCCACGCCGCGCATTCCGGACCACCACATGACGACCGTCTCGCGGACGCTGACCGGGATCTCCTCCTCGGCATTGCGCGCCTTGTGCAGCTTCTTCGCCAGCCAGGACGCCGGCAGCAGCCAGACGAGCCGTACCAGGACCACCACCGCGACGACGGCACCGGACCAGCCGAGCAGCTCGCCCCAGCGGCCCGACGCGGTGTCCATGGCGTTGTGCAGCTCCAGGCCGATCAGGCCGAAGGCGATGCCGGTGACCAGGGTGTCGACGACCTCCCAGAAGGTACGTCCGACGAGGCGGCCCATCACGTCGTCCGCGTCGGCCGCGTACTCGGCGAGGAACATCGCGGTGGTCAGGACGGCGAGGACGCCCGAGCCGTGCAGCTCCTCGGCGAGCACGTACGACACGAAGGGCACCAGGAGCGTGAGGCCCACCTGCAGGGTGGCGTCGCCGAGCAGTCCGATGAGCCGGTTGGCGGCCCAGCCGAGCCCGAGGCCGACGGCCACCGCGACGACGGCGGACAGGACCAGTTCGAGTGCGGCCTCGGAGATCGAGAAGGTGCCGCTGACGGCCGCCGCGATCGCCACGTGGTAGAGCACGATCGCGGTGACGTCGTTGAACAGGCCTTCGCCCTCGAGGATCGACACCAGGCGCCGGGGCAGGCCGAGTTGACCGGCCACCGCGGTCGCGGCCACCGGGTCGGGCGGCGCCACGAGCGCGCCGAGCGCCACCGCCGCCGCGATCGGAAGCCCCGGCACGATCGCGTGCGCGACGGCCGCGACGGCCGCGGTGGTGACGAAGACCAGGGCGACCGCGAGCAGCAGGATCGGCCGTACGTTGCTGGCGAACTGCCGCCAGGAGGTGCGCTGCACGGCCGCGTAGAGCAGCGGGGGCAGGACCAGCGGCAGGATGTACTCGGGCGGTACCTCGACATTCGGCACGGCCGGGATCAGGGCGAGGACGATACCGACGAGGGTCATCAGGACCGGGGCCGGGAGCTTCAGGCGCTCCCCCACCGGGACACTCAGCACCGCCCCGAGCAACAGCACGAACAGCAGTGCCAACTGGTCCACGGTCGGGGCCTCCGTACCTGTATCGCGTCACCTGTGGGGCGTCGCACGCTCGACGATCGGCGTCCAGCCTGCCATGCCACCCTCGCGAATCAGGCGATACCCCCCGGTGTTCGCCGTCCGGCGACCGGGCTACTGCGGTGCGTGACCGCCGAGCTGCTTGCGCATCGAGCGGTGCGGGATGCCCGCATCCGGGAACTCGGGCCCGTACGCGGCGTAGCCGAGCCGTTCGTAGAAGCCGAGTGCGTGGGTCTGGGCGTGCAGATCCACGGCGGTGAGCCCGCGCTCGGCCGCGGCCCGCTCGATCCCCGCGACGAGGGCGGCGCCGACGCCGAGGCCGCGGGCCGCTCCGGTCACCGCGAGCCGACCGAGCGAGCCGACCGCCGGGTCACCGCCGGTGCGGTCGGCCGCGTCCGGACCGTACAGCAGGCGGCCGGTGCCGAGCGGCGTACCCTCCGCGGTCTCGGCCAGGACATGCACGGTCGACGCGTCCTCGGCGTCGAAGGCGTCGTACTCCAGGGCCTCGGGGACTTGCTGCTCGGCGACGAAGACCTCCTTGCGCACTGCGAAGCAGGCCGTGCGGTCGGCTGGTCCGGACACCTCGCGCACCCGGAACTCCGCGGTCCCGGGCGCCCGTTCGCCGGCGTTCACTCGCTCTCCGCGCGCACCCGGTCGAGGGCCTGCTGCAGATCGTCGGGGTAGGCGCTCTCGTACTCGACCCAGTCGCGGCTGCCCGGGTGCTCGAAGCCGAGGCGCACCGCGTGCAGCCACTGCCGGGTCAGGCCGAGGCGCTTGGCGAGCGTCGGGTCCGCGCCGTAGGTCAGGTCGCCGGCGCACGGGTGGCGGTGCGCGGACATGTGGACGCGGATCTGGTGGGTGCGGCCCGTCTCCAGCTTGATGTCCAGGAGCGAGGCCGCACGGAACGCCTCGATCAGGTCGTAGTGCGTGACCGACGGCTTGCCCTCGGCGGTCACGGCCCACTTGTAGTCGTGCTGCGGGTGCCGGCCGATGGGGGCGTCGATGGTGCCGCTGAGCGGGTCCGGGTGCCCCTGCACCAGGGCGTGGTAGCGCTTGTCGACCGTACGCTCGCGGAATTGCTGCTTCAGCGAGGTGTAGGCGCGCTCGGACTTGGCGACCACCATCAGGCCCGAGGTGCCGACGTCCAGCCGGTGCACGATGCCCTGGCGCTCGGCGGCGCCGGAGGTCGAGATCCGGTAGCCGGCCGCCGCGAGACCGCCGATCACCGTGGTGCCGGTCCAGCCGGGGCTCGGGTGGGCGGCGACCCCCACCGGCTTCATGATCACCACGATGTCGTCGTCGTCGTGCACGATCTCCATGCCCTCGACGGGCTCCGCCACGACCTGGACGGGAGGCGCCGCCTGCGGCATCTCCACCTCGAGCCAGGCGCCGCCGTGCACCCGCTCGGACTTGCCCACGGCAGCGCCGTCGACCAGCACCTTCCCGGCGGCAGCCAGCTCTGCGGCCTTGGTACGGGAGAAGCCGAACATCCGGGAGATGGCGGCGTCGACGCGCTCGCCCTCCAGGCCGTCGGGCACGGGCAGGGTGCGGATCTCGGGAAGCGTGCTCACCCCACGAGTATGACCGACACCGACAGCGCTCCCGTACGCCAGGGCAGCGGCCGCCGGACGGGCCGGCGGTCAGTCCTTGTGCACGGTCCCGTCGGGGTCGAGGCCGCGGAACGAGAGCAGCACGATCAGGATGCCGCCGCAGACGATCGCCGAGTCCGCCAGATTGAAGACCGCGAAGCCCTTGGGGGCGATGAAGTCGACGACGGCGCCCTCGAAGACGCCCGGGGCCCGGAAGATGCGGTCGGTCAGATTGCCGAGCGCACCGCCGAGCAGCAGGCCGAGCGCGATGGCCCACGGCAGGCTGTACAGCTTGCGGGCGAGCCGCACGATGACGACGATCACGATGGCCGCGATGACGGTGAAGATGATGGTGAAGGCCTCGCCGAAGCCGAAGGCCGCGCCCGCGTTCCGGATCGCCTCGAAGCGGAGCCATTCGCCGATGATCTCGATCGGCTCGTGGTGCTCGAGCTTCGCCACCACCAGCATCTTGCTGACCAGGTCGAGGATGTACGCGAAGGCGGCCACGCCGAGCAGGATGGCGAGCCGGTGCTTGCCCTTGGGTGCCTCGCCCTCGGCCGCCTCGCCCTTCGCCTCTGCGCCGTCGCCGGTGCCTGCTTCTTCCTCGGGCACGGTGCTGCCCTCGGGACCGGGCTCGGCTTCGGTCTTGCTCTCGGGATCGGGCTCGGCTTCGGTCTTGCTCTCGGGCTCGGTCTTGCTCTCGGGATCACTCCTGGGGGCGGTCCGAGGCTGATCGGCCCCGTCCTGCGCGCCCGCGGCCTCGTCCCGCGCACCCGTCTCCGGCCGGCGAGCCCGCTCCGGCTCAGCACCGTCAACGTCCGACGTACCGATGATGCGCTCCGCCTCTGCCACGTGAGTCCCTCGACCTAGTTACCGACTGAGGATGAGGGTACGACACACCCCTGCGGCCGCTTCGCCGCCCGGCCGCCCCGGCCCACAGCACCGGTTCAACGCATCGCGCCGCCGCGTGGTTCCCCGCCGGACGACGGCATTCAACCCCAGGGGTACGCCCCCTGGGGCCCTCGGCCGCTGCTCTCAGTAGCGCCGCTCCTGCTTCTGCTTGCACTCGACGCACAGCGTGGCCCGCGGGAACGCCTGCATACGGGCCTTGCCGATCGGCTGCCCGCAGTTCTCGCAGAGGCCGTAGGTACCGGCGTCGAGCCGGCGCAGCGCCCGCTCGGTCTGCTCGAGCATCTCGCGGGCGTTGGCGGCCAGCGCCATCTCGTGCTCCCGCGTGATGTTCTTGGTGCCGGTGTCCGCCTGGTCGTCCCCGGCGCCGTCCCCGGAGTCCCGCATCAGGCCGACGAGCGATTCCTCGGCCGTCGAGATCTCGGTACGCAGCCGCTCCACCTCGCCGGCCAGTTCCGTACGGGCCTCGGCGACCTCCTGCTCGGTCCACGGGTCCTCACCGGGACGCACCGCGAGCTCACCCGGCCCGGCGGGGCTCTCCTCCCTCGCCGAAGGCACCGCCGATGCCGCCGTCGCCGTCCCTGGAGTCTTCTTAGCAACCACCGACCTGGCTCCCGTCGTCCCAGCGGCCTCGGCCGCATCGTCGGCGGCCGGCACTTCGGCCGCCCGCTCCTCGCCCGTGCCCGCGCCGCTCGCCGCGGCGCGGTCCTTGCCGGTCGCGCTCTTCGTCGTAGTGCCGCCCGTCGGGCCGTGGCCGGCCGCGGTCTTCTTGGCCGCCGCCTTCTTCGCCGCCGTCTTCTTGGCAGCTGTCTTCTTGGCCACCGTCTTCTTCGCGGGCGCTTTCTTCGCGGGCGTCTTCTTCGTGGCGGGCCCGTGCTCCCCGGCCGCGTCCCCGGCCTCGTGCGGGGCCGCCGACTTCTTCGCCGCTGTCTTCTTCGCCGAGGCCTCCTTGGCGGCGGTCTTCTTCGCCACCGCCTTCTTGGCGGTGGACTTCTTGGCACCGGCCTTCCCGACTCCGGCCTTCTGAGTACCGGCCCTCTCGGTACCGGTCTTCTTGGCAGTGGACTTCTTGCCGTGCACGTCCTTGGCCGCCGCGTCCGTGGTTTCGGTGGACTCCGACTGCTGTACGGCGGTCTTCTTCGCCACCATGGTCGCGGCCCCTTCACAATTTGTGATCTTGCTCGCGAATCGTGCTGGGACGATAAATCGACTTCACGCCCGCGGCAACGGGGCACGCCGCCCGATTCGCCCGCCTCGCCGGTGTCACGCGGCGGGCTTGCACACTGTGTGCCCAGCTCCCCGCCCGGTAATCCGACGGGCCACCGCACCGCCCGCGCACTCCGGCCTCGCGTGGCCATTCGGGTCACCCGAGCCCCGTCCTCCACGGGCTGCGTCCCGGCGTCCCGAAGCCGGAAATCCGGTGCGCGCCGGCACCCCTGGGCCCGTACACTGTGGGAGTCCCCAAGCTCCGGGACACCTCCCGACAGCAGCCGGGAGCCCGGGAGCGCGGGGACCAGCGAAAGGCGAGGACGGGGACGAGTAGCGTCCGTACGCAGCCAGGAGCGACCCGGGGACGGTGCGAGCCCGGGGGCAGGCGCGAGCGTGAAGATCACCCCGGAGCCGCCGGAAGAACGCCGCGGGATGCAGCAGCCCACAGCAGACGCAGCCCGCAGCCAGTAGACCCGGCATCGCGACCCCAATGAGGGGGTCCCCGGCGCCCGCGCGCCGGAGGGCCAAGGAGGGTGGTACCGCGGGAGCCCTGCAGAGCAGGGGCCTCGTCCCTCCGACGGAAGTCAGCAGTCCGCCGGAGGAAGTCGTTGAATACGCCGCCGCAGTACCGCCAGGTGCCCGCCCAGGTCGACCTGCCCGCCCTCGAGCACGCCGTGCTCGACTTCTGGGACGAGCAGAAGATCTTCGCCAAGAGCCTCGAGCAGTCCGAGGGCCGCCCGGAGTGGGTCTTCTACGAGGGCCCGCCCACGGCCAACGGCATGCCGGGCGCCCACCACATCGAGGCCCGCGTCTTCAAGGACGTCTTCCCCCGCTTCCGCACCATGCGCGGTTACCACGTCGCCCGCAAGGCCGGCTGGGACTGCCACGGCCTGCCGGTCGAGCTCGCCGTCGAGAAGGAGCTCGGGTTCAACGGCAAGAAGGACATCGAGGCGTACGGCATCGCCGAGTTCAACGCCAAGTGCCGCGAGTCCGTCACCCGCCACACCGACGCCTTCGCCGAGCTCACCCAGCGCATGGGCTACTGGGTCGACCTCGACGACGCGTACCGCACGATGGACCCCGAGTACGTCGAATCCGTCTGGTGGTCCCTGAAGGAGATCTTCAACAAGGGCCTGCTCGTCCAGGACCACCGCGTCGCCCCCTGGTGCCCGCGCTGCGGCACCGGCCTCTCCGACCACGAGCTGGCGCAGGGCTACGAGACGGTCGTCGACCCGTCCGTCTTCGTCCGCTTCCCGCTGACCTCCGGCCCGCTGGCGGGCGAGGCCGCGCTGCTCGTCTGGACGACGACTCCGTGGACCCTGGTGTCCAACACGGCGGTCGCGGCCCACCCCGAGGTGACCTACGTCGTCGCCACCGACGGCACCGAGAAGCTGGTCGTCGCCGAGCCGCTGGTGGAGAAGGCCCTCGGCGAAGGCTGGGAGCTGACCGGGGAGCGCTTCACGGGCGCCGAGATGGAGCGCTGGACGTACCAACGCCCGTTCGAGCTGGTCGAGTTCCCGGCCCCCGCACACTTCGTGGTCAACGCGGAGTACGTCACCACCGAGGACGGCACGGGCCTGGTCCACCAGTCCCCCGCGTTCGGTGAGGACGACCTCCTGGTATGCCGCGCGTACGGCCTCCCGGTGGTGAACCCGGTCCGCCCGGACGGCACCTTCGAGGAGGAACTCCCGCTCGTCGGCGGCGTGTTCTTCAAGAAGGCCGACGAGGCCCTCACCCAGGACCTGGCCGACCGCGGCCTGCTCTTCCGGCACGTCCCCTACGAGCACAGCTATCCGCACTGCTGGCGCTGCCACACCGCGCTCCTCTACTACGCCCAGCCGTCCTGGTACATCCGCACCACCCGGATCAAGGACCGGCTCCTGGAGGAGAACGAGCGGACGAACTGGTTCCCGGACTCCGTCAAGCACGGCCGCTACGGCGACTGGTTGAACAACAACATCGACTGGGCACTGTCCCGCAACCGCTACTGGGGCACCCCGCTGCCCATCTGGGCTTGCGAGGAGGGCCACCTCACCTGCGTCGGCTCGCGCGCCGAACTCACCGAGCTGACCGGCACCGACCAGTCCTCGCTCGACCCGCACCGCCCGTACATCGACGAGGTCACCTTCGACTGCCCGCAGTGCTCGGCCACGGCCACCCGCGTGCCGGAGGTCATCGACGCCTGGTACGACTCCGGTTCGATGCCCTTCGCGCAGTGGGGCTACCCGTACCGGAACAAGGAGCTCTTCGAGCAGCGCTACCCGGCGCAGTTCATCTCGGAGGCGATCGACCAGACCCGCGGCTGGTTCTACACGCTGATGGCCATCGGCACCCTGGTCTTCGACAAGTCCAGCTACGAGAACGTGGTCTGTCTCGGCCACATCCTCGCCGAGGACGGCCGCAAGATGTCCAAGCACCTGGGGAACATCCTGGAACCCATCCCGCTCATGGACCAGCACGGCGCCGACGCGGTGCGCTGGTTCATGGCGGCCGGCGGCTCGCCCTGGGCGGCCCGCAGGGTCGGCCACGGCACGATCCAGGAGGTCGTCCGCAAGACCCTCCTGACGTACTGGAACACGGTCGCCTTCCAGGCCCTGTACGCCCGCACCTCCAACTGGGCGCCCAGCGCGGCCGATCCGGCACCGGCCGAGCGCACGGTCCTCGACCGCTGGCTGCTCGGCGAGCTGAACACGCTGGTCGCCGAGTGCACCGACGCACTCGACGCCTACGACACCCAGCGCGCCGGCAAGCTCCTCTCCGCCTTCGTCGACGACCTCTCCAACTGGTACGTCCGCCGCTCCCGCCGCCGCTTCTGGCAGGGCGACAAGGCGGCCCTGCGCACGCTGCACGAGGTCGTGGAGGCGGTGACCCGGCTGCTCGCACCGCTCACTCCGTTCATCACCGAGCGGGTCTGGCAGGACCTGGTCGTACCGGTCACCCCGGACGCCCCGGAGTCGGTCCACCTCGCCTCCTGGCCCGAGGCGGACCCGGCGATGATCGACCCGGCGCTCTCCCGGCAGATGCTGCTCGTACGGCGCCTGGTGGAGCTGGGCCGTGCCACTCGCGCCGAGTCCGGCGTGAAGACCCGCCAGCCGCTGTCCCGCGCGCTGGTGGCGGTGGCCGGTTTCGACACTCTCGACGACGAGCTGCGCGCCCAGATCACCGAGGAGCTCAACGTCTCCTCGCTCGCCTCCCTGAGCGAGGTCGGCGGCTCCCTGGTCGACACCACCGCGAAGGCCAACTTCCGTACGCTCGGCAAGCGTTTCGGCAAGGGCGTCCAGGCCGTGGCGAAGGCCGTGGCCGAGGCGGACGCGGCCGCCCTGTCCCGCGCCCTGCGCGACGGCACGGCCTCCGTGGAGGTCGAGGGCGAGACGGTGACGCTCGGCGCCGACGAGGTGATCATCACCGAGACGCCGCGCGAGGGTTGGTCGGTGGCCTCCGACGCGGGCGCCACGGTCGCGCTCGATCTGGAGATCACCGAGGAGCTGCGCAGGGCGGGCCTGGCCCGTGACGCGATCCGCCTCATCCAGGAGGCCCGCAAGAACAGCGGCCTCGACGTCGCGGACCGCATCGAGGTCCGTTGGACCTCGATGTCGGAGGAGACGTCCTCGGCGCTGGCCGAGCACACGGCCCTGATCTCCGACGAGGTCCTCGCGGACTCCTTCACCAACTCCGAGTCCCCGGACGCCTCTTACGGCCCCGCGTTCACGGACGAGTCCTTGGCCCTGACCTTCCACCTCCGCAAGGCGTAGGGCCCCACGCCGGAGGGGCACATCCAGCCCCTCCGGCGTTTGAGGAGCGGGGTCCGGGGCGGAGCCCCGAGGCGGTCGCCCCGCTCGGGGGGCGCAGCAAAATGGCCGGGGGCCCGGGAAGTTCACACTCCCCAGGCCCCCGGCCAGAATCCGCCGACGCGCTACCGCGCGCTACGCGCTACTCAGTTGTCATCCTCGTCGATGAGGAATCCCCTCATCGGCGAAGGCGCCTGCTGCATCGGCTGCGGCCCCTGAGGCCGCACCGGCGCCATCGGCTGCGTCATCGCGGGAGCCATCTGCTGCTGCCCGCCGTACGACGCACCGCCACCCATCGAGCCGTTGTTCCCGCCCATGGACTGGTTGCCACCACCCATGGTGTGGCCACCGCCCATGGAGGGCGCACCCGCACCGGCCGGCGCCATCGAGGGCGACGGCGGCAGCGAGGCGGTCGCCGGCTGCCGCGGCGGCGCGAGCGAGTCGTCGGCCTGGGTCTCCAGCTGACGCAGCTGGCTCTCCAGGTAGGACTTCAGACGCGTCCGGTACTCGCGCTCGAATCCACGCAGGTCCTCGACCTTGCGCTCGAGCGTGGCACGGGCGGACTCCAGGGAGCCCATCGCGACGCGGTGCTTCTCCTGTGCGTCCCGCTCCAGGGCGTCGGCCTTGGCACGGGCGTCACGCTCGAGTCCCTCGGCACGCGAACGCGCCTCGCCCACAATCTTGTTGGCCTCGGAACGGGCCTCGGCGATCGCCTGGTCAGCGGTCTGCTGAGCGAGCGACAGTACGCGCGCGGCGCTGTCGCCACCGGGACCGCCCTGGCCGCCCTGCTGCTGGGGCAGCTGCTGCTGCGGTCCACCGGGACCGCCCATGGGGCCACCCATCGGGCCGCCGCCCTGCATGGGGCCACCCTGCGGGCCGGGACCCTGCGGACCGCCGGGACCGTGGCCACCGGGGCCGGGGGGCAGCTGCGGTGCGCCACCGGGAAGCTGCGGCGGCCCGCCCATCGGGTGCTGCTGCTGCGGCGGCACCGGCTGCGGTCCTGATATTGCAGCGGGCACCGGAGCGCCGGGACCACGCTGGTCCTGCGGCTCGGGCTTGCGCATACCGCCGCCCTGCTGCTGGTTCTGCGCAGCAGCACGGGTGGCGGCGGCCAGCTTGGCGCGCAGGTCCTCGTTCTCGCGGAGCAGGCGGGTCAGCTCTGCTTCCACCTCATCAAGGAAGGCATCGACCTCGTCCTCGTCATAGCCTTCTCGGAGACGGACGGTCGTGAACTGCTTGTTCCGCACGTCCTCGGGGCTCAACGGCATCTCTTCACCTCAACGTAGTCGTCGGCATTCGGCAAGAACGTAGTTGACATCGCGCTCACAGCCGGCTCACGACGGAGATCAGGATGTAGACGATGATCATCAGCACGAAGAAGGACAAGTCGAGCGCCACGCCCCCGAGGCGCAACGGCGGGATGAACCGCCGCAGAAGCTTGAGCGGTGGATCGGTGACAGTGTAGGTGGCCTCGAGTACGACCACCATCGCCTTGCCGGGTTGCCACGAGCGGGCGAACTGGAAGACGTAGTCCATGACCAACCGGAAGATCAGCACGATCAGGAAACACATCAGCGCGATGTAGAGCACTTCCCAGACAACGCTCATGACTCGCGCTTCCCTCTCCCCTGACTCTTGCCGTATCCGGTGTTGCGTCTCAGCTCTGGTTGAAGAACCCGCCCTCTGCGATGCGGGCCTTGTCCTCCGCCGTGACATCGACGTTAGCAGGCGACAACAGGAACACCTTCTGCGTCACTCGTTCAATGCTGCCATGCAGTCCGAAGACCAGACCGGCCGCGAAGTCGACAAGTCGCTTCGCATCCGTGTCGTCCATCTCCGTGAGATTCATGATCACCGGGGTGCCCTCACGGAAGTGTTCCCCGATGGTACGGGCCTCGTTGTACGTCCGGGGGTGCAATGTGGTGATGCGGTACGGCTCCCGCTCGGACACAACTTTGGGCATGATCACCGGTGCGTTCTTCTCCAGGCTCTGGCGTTCAGGTGTGATGGATGCCACGGGGGCGATACGTGCCGGACGTCCAATTTCGGCAGGCACGGGCGCGGACTGCGGCAGCGGTTCACGGGGGGCCGGCGCATGTACCTTTCGTGCCGGTTCCTCCTCCTGTACCGGATGCGGCTCATGCCGTCTGCGGTCCCGCTCGGGCTCCGGATCCAGCTCCGGTTCGAACTCGTCGTCGGGGTCGAATCCCCGGCCGTCGTAACCGTCGTCCTCCACGAGGCCGAGGTAGACCGCCATCTTGCGCATCGCGCCGGCCATTCTCTGAGTCCTCCGCTCTGTGGTGGATCCGCTGACTCCACCAAGTGTCCGCGATCCACACGGTCTCCCCACTGATCTGCGGGAATGACCATATTTTGTGCTGTGGTCCGACTTGCTTGGCGACGTTACCGGAGCCGGGGTCGGACTCCGAGGACCGCAGTACCGACGCGCACATGTGTCGCTCCGGCCGCCACGGCCTGCTCGAGGTCCGAACTCATCCCTGCTGACACCATGTTCGCAGCCGGATGGGCTGCGCGCAGGAGGGTTGAGAATTCCACCAGCCGCTCGAACGCCGCCTGTTGCCGATCGGCGAACGGCCCGGCGAGCGGCGCCACGGTCATCAGACCGCCGATCCGCAAACCGGGCGCATCCGCCACGAGTCCGGCCAACTCCTCGATGCCGTCCGGCGCCACACCTCCGCGCTCGCCACGGCCACCTTCGTCCGCATCCAGGGCGACCTGGATCAGACAGTCGAGTTCACGGTCCGCCCGCACCGCCGCGGCGGAGAGGGCGGACACCAGCTTCGGCCGGTCCACCGACTGCACCACATCGGCATAACCGACCACAGAACGCACCTTGTTGGTCTGCAATTGACCGACGAAGTGCCAAGTGAGAGGCAGATCCGTGCACGCGGCCGCCTTGGGTGCCGCGTCCTGGTCCCGGTTCTCCGCCACGTGCCGCACGCCGAGTTCCGACAGCAGACGCACATCGTCGGCCGGGTACGTCTTGGTGACCACGATGAGCGTCACCTCTTCCCGCTTCCGCCCGGCGGCCGCGCACGCCGAGGCGATGCGCTCCTCCACCTTCGCGAGGTTTGCGGCGATTTCTGCCTTACGGTCCGTCATGCCCCATCAATCCAGCCATACATAGCCCGCGAGCCGACCGGTGGTCCGATCACGGCGGTACGAGAAGTGGTCCGCGGATTCCCGGGTGCACACCGCGGAGAGCCTGCGGTCGCGAACCCCGAGCCGCTCCAACTGCGCGTCCACCCCGGCGGTCACATCGACCGCCGGAGTCCCCCAGCTGGTCTCGGCGTACGCCGCGGGCTCCACTTCGGCGACCTCGTCCCGCATCCGCTCGGGAACTTCGTAGCAACTGCCGCAGACCGCGGGCCCGGTGCGGGCGATGATCCGGTCCGGCCGCGCTCCGAGCCGCACCATGGCCTCGACCGCCGCGGGGACCACGCCCGCGATCATGCCGGGCCGGCCCGCGTGCGCGGCGCCCGCGATCTTCGCGACCGGGTCGGCGAGGAGTACAGGGGTGCAGTCCGCGGTGAGCACCGCGAGCGCGAGTCCGCGCCGGGCGGTCACCACCGCGTCCGTTCCGGGCACTTCGGACACTCCCCAGGGGGCGTCCACGGTGGCGACCTCGCGTCCGTGCACCTGGTTCATCCAGACCACGTGGTCCGGGTCGATCTCCAGGTGCTTCGCCACGAGTTCGCGATTGCTCAGTACGGCTTCGGGCTCGTCGCCCACCGCTCCGCCGAGGTTCAACTCCTCGTACGGAACGGCGCTCACCCCGCCCCACCTGTCGGTGAAGGCGAAGTGCGCGCCGTCCACGGTGTCGTGCGTCGCCGCTATGGGACGTGGCATTACTTCAGGAAGTCCGGGACATCCAGCTCTTCGGCCTGGCTGTCCTGGTACGGCCGGGCCGGCGGTACCTGCGGGGGCGTGACCGGCGCCGACGAGACCTCGTTCACCGGCGCGGGCTCGGGAGCCGACGCGGGAGCGGGCTCGTCCTGCGGCTCTTCGCGCGGGGTGACGCTGCCGAGCGCCCCGAAGGCGGGGCGGGACTCGGAGGGCCTGGCCGAGGAGGCCTGGCCGGCCTCCTCCCGCTTGGCCCCCGTGACTCCCGCCGCGCTCTCCCGCTTGTTCGGCGGCTGGCCGCCGTCGAAGCCCGCGGCGATCACCGTGACCCGCACCTCGTCGCCGAGGGCGTCGTCGATCACCGCGCCGAAGATGATGTTGGCTTCGGGATGCGCCGCTTCGCTGACCAGTTGGGCGGCCTCATTGATCTCGAAGAGACCGAGATCGGAGCCGCCGGAGATGGACAGGAGCACTCCGCGTGCCCCGTCGATCGAGGCCTCCAGAAGTGGCGAGGAGATCGCCATCTCCGCGGCGGCCACCGCGCGGTCGTCGCCGCGCGCCGAGCCGATGCCCATGAGGGCCGAACCCGCCTCGGACATCACGGACTTGACGTCGGCGAAGTCGAGGTTGATCAGGCCGGGGGTGGTGATCAGGTCGGTGATGCCCTGCACACCGGAGAGCAGGACCTGGTCCGCGGACTTGAACGCGTCGAGCACGCTGACCTGGCGGTCCGAGATCGAGAGCAGGCGGTCGTTGGGGATGACGATGAGGGTGTCGACCTCTTCGCGAAGTTCCGCGATGCCGTCCTCCGCCTGATTGGCGCGGCGGCGGCCCTCGAAGGTGAAGGGCCGGGTGACCACGCCGATGGTCAGCGCGCCGAGCGAGCGCGCGATATTGGCGACCACGGGGGCGCCGCCGGTTCCGGTGCCGCCGCCTTCACCGGCGGTGACGAAGACCATGTCGGCCCCCTTGAGGACCTCCTCGATCTCCTCGCGGTGGTCTTCGGCGGCCTTGCGACCGACCGCCGGATTGGCGCCCGCGCCGAGGCCACGGGTGAGTTCACGGCCGACGTCGAGCTTGACATCGGCGTCGCTCATCAACAGGGCTTGTGCGTCAGTGTTGATCGCGATGAACTCGACGCCCTTGAGACCAACCTCGATCATCCGGTTGATGGCATTGACACCACCGCCGCCGACACCGATGACTTTGATGACTGCGAGGTAGTTCTGCGGTGCTGCCACGTCGAAGGCCTCTCGCCTCGAGTTACGTGTCGCCGCCCGCCGTGCGTGCGCTGCGACGACTGATGCCGAATGGGACGGTCCGAACGCCGACCCGAACCCTAACGCTGAAGTTCAGGGTTACCAATGTGTCTGTTGCTGGATCTCGTCTGACCCTTCCGAACAGGACACTAAGTCGACAAGTGGCGCACGTTCAACGAACACGCCGAACCTCCCGTTTTTCTTTTCACCCTATGTGATCAGCCGTTGCGCTGACCAACCAGGGTGCTGGCCAGGAAGTATGTGCGTCAACTCCCTGATACCGCAGGGGCGGTGGGAGCCGATACATCGAAGTGCCGTGCCTTCGGCGCCGCTTTCAACAACGCGGTGAGCGTGGCACCCTTCGCGCGCCCCTTCTCGCTGCTGCCCCACTCGACCGTGCGCCCGGACTTCAACTCCAGTACGACGGAGTCATATGAACGCACTTTGACGGCTCGGGTGTCGCCGGCGATCGCGGATGGCAGATCGCCTGCGACCTTGACCGCTTCCCGCCGCAGCCGGTCGGTGCCGAATCGGCTCAGACTCGGCGACCGCTCGGCCGACAATTCGAGGAGCGGAACGCCTCGCGGTGCGCGGGGCACGGTGGCGAACCGCACGCCTGCGGCGTCCACTTCGATGAAGTTTCGGCCCTTTTTGATGAGCAGTACGGGCTTGCGTTCGGTCACCTTCAGACCGATTCCGTGCGGCCATGAACGCACGGCTTCCACCGACTCGATGCGCGGCAATTCCCGGCGCAGCCGGTCCTCAATGGCCCCTGTGTCGACGGAAATCAGCGGTGCGCCCACCGGCACGGCCGCCGCGTCCTTCACCTCCTGCGGAGTCAGTACGCCGGTGCCGGAGGTGCTGACGCGCTCGACCCGCAGCCACGGCGAGCCGTACAGCAGCCAACTCCCGCCGCCGCCCAGCAGAACGACGGCGATCAGGGCCACAACGAGGGCGCGCCGCGAGGGCAGGCGCAGGCGCCGCCCGGGAGCGGGCGGGCGGGGAGTGCGGACCGGGCTCGAGTCCCGCTGTCTGGTACCGCCCTTGACGGCGGTGGGTCCGGCCACACTCCCCTGCCTTCTCACGCCCTGTGGCGTGCCGCGATCGCCTCGTGGACCATGCCGACGAGGAGTTCGTCCGCGTCCCTGCGGCCGAACTCGGAGGCGGCCCGGGACATCTCGTACAGCCGGTGCGGGTCGGCGAGCACCGGCAGCACGTTGTGCTGGACCCACTCGGGGGTCAGTTCGGCGTCGTCCACCAGCAGTCCGCCGCCGGCCTTGACCACCGGCTGGGCGTTCAGGCGCTGTTCGCCGTTGCCGATGGGCAGTGGGACGTAGGCGGCCGGGAGTCCGACGGCGGAGAGTTCGGCGACGGTCATCGCGCCCGCGCGGCAGAGCATCATGTCGGCCGCGGCGTACGCGAGGTCCATCCGGTCCACGTACGGTACCGGGATGTACGGCGGCATTCCGGGCATGTTGTCGACGTGTGGCATCTCGTTCCGCGGGCCCACCGCGTGCAGGATCTGGATGCCGGAGCGCTGCAGGATCGGGGCGGCCTGCTGGACGACCTCGTTGAGCCGGCGCGCGCCCTGCGAACCGCCGGACACCAGGAGCGTCGGCAGGTTCGGGTCGAGCCCGAAGGCGGCGCGGGCCTCGGGGCGCACGCGCGCGCGGTCCAGGGTGGCGATGGTGCGGCGCAACGGGATGCCGATGTAGCGGGAGTTGCGCAGCTTGCTGTCCGGAGTGGAGACGGCGACCCCGGCCGCGTACCGCGAACCGATCTTGTTGGCGAGACCGGGGCGGGCGTTGGCCTCGTGGACGATGATCGGTACGCCCAGACGCTTGGCGGCGAGGTAGCCGGGCAGTGCCACGTAACCGCCGAAGCCGACCACGGCGTCCGCCTTGGTGCGCTCCAGGATCTGCTCGGCGGCCTTGATGGTGCCGCGCAGCCGCCCGGGCACGGTGATCAGCTCCGGGGTGGGTTTACGGGGCAGTGGCACGGCGGGAATCAGCGCGAGTTCGTAGCCGCGCTCCGGGACGAGTCGGGTCTCCAGGCCCTTCTCCGTGCCGAGGGCCGTGATCCCTACCGTCGGGTCCTGCCTCCGCAGGGCGTCCGCGAGGGCGAGCGCAGGCTCGATATGACCGGCGGTCCCCCCACCGGCGAGTACGACATGCACCGAAATTCACCGCTCTCCGGACGGTCGCGCCTTGGCACGCCGTCGCATCGTGTTCCATCTCACCGCGGCCCGCTTCCTGCCGAACAGCCGCTGCTGTCCGGCAAGAGCCGCTCTCGCCGTGGGTTCCTCCCGCGCGAACGCGATGAGCAGCCCGATGGCGAACATGGTCGGCAGCAGCGCGGACCCTCCGTAGGAGAACAGCGGCAGGGGCACCCCGGCGATCGGCAACAGGCCGAGCACCGCACCGACGTTGATCACGGCCTGGGCCGTGATCCACGTGGTCACACCTCCCGCTGCGTACCTCACGAAGGGGTCCTCCGTGCGTCCGGCCACGCGGATACCCGCATAGCCTAGAGCCGCGAAGAGGGCGAGTACCGACAGCGTCCCCGCGAGACCCAGTTCCTCCCCGGTGATCGCGAAAATGAAGTCGGTGTGCGGTTCGGGGAGTTGACCCCATTTTTCCACACTCGCACCCAGGCCGGAACCGAAGAATCCGCCTGACGCGAGGGCGTAGATCCCGTGCACGGCCTGCCAGCACTGGTCGCCGGGACCGGGGTCGGTGGCGGCGATGCAGGCGAGGCGCGACATCCGGTTCGGGCTGGTCCTGATCAGGATGAAGCCGATCAGGGCGGCCACCGAGAGCACCCCGGCGAACAGCCGGGTGGGCGCGCCCGCGAGCCACAACAGGCCGAAGAGCACGGCCGCGAGGATGATCGCGGTGCCCATGTCCCCGCCCAGCATGATCAGTCCGAGCAGCATGAAGGCCACCGGCACCAGCGGGACCAGCATGTGCTTCCACTGGGTCAGCAGCCGCTTGTCCTGCTTGCGGGCCAGCAGATCGGCGCCCCAGAGCACCAGGGCGAGCTTGCCGAACTCGCTGGGCTGCAGCTGGAAGGGGCCGCCCAGATAGATCCAGTTCTGGTTGCCGTTGACCGCATGCCCTATGCCCGGGACCTGCACCAGGATCATCAGGAAGACGCTCACCGCGAGCATCGGATACGCCAGTGCCCGGTGCAGTTTCACCGGCATCCGCATGGCCACGAGCAGCAGTACGGCCCCGATCACGGCGGCGGTGAACTGCTTGCGGAAGAAGTACGAGGCGGCCAGGTCGAGCTGCAGCGCCTGGATCATCGAGGCGGAGTAGACCATCACCAGGCCGAGCACGGTGATCAGCAGGCTGCTGCCCATGATCACGTAGTACGCCGTCAGCGGCCGGTCCCAGGCCCGGCGGGCCCTCGCGTACAGCCGCCGCAGCGGGTTGTCGGCGCCCCTGCGCGGTGCCGTGGGGCGCCGGGACGGTCCGCCCGGGGTGGCCGAGCGCCGTACGGCGCGTGCGGCCCTTGCATCGGCCGGCATGGTCGCTGTCCCCTCCAGTCGTGCCCGGCTCGGCCGGGCTTGGCCGACGGGCCCGCCACAGGGGGCTCGGGCGCCCGGTCAGGCGCTGCCGGCTCCGGCGGGCCCGGCGCCCTCGGCGGCGAGCGCGTGCACCGCGTCCGCGAAGGCCTCGCCGCGCTTGTTGTAGTTGACGAACATGTCCATCGACGCACAGGCCGGGGCCATCAGCACGGTGTCGCCAGGAGCGGCGAGCCGTGCCGCCTCCCGGACCGCGGCGGACATCGCCCCAGTGTCGGTCCGCTCCAGGTCGACCACCGGGACCTCCGGGGCGTGTCGCCCGAGGGCTTCGCGGATGAGGTGGCGCTCCTTGCCGATGAGCACGACGCCCCGCAGCCGGCCGGCCGCACCGCGCACCAGATCGTCGAACGAGGCGCCCTTGGCGAGTCCTCCGGCGATCCACACGATCGATTCGTAGGCGGCCAGGGAGGCCTCCGCGGCGTGCGGATTGGTGGCCTTGGAGTCGTCGATGTACGTGACTTCGGCGACCTCGGAGACCAGCTCGATGCGGTGCGGGTCGGGGCGGAAGGAGCGCAGTCCGTCGCGTACGGCGGTCGCCTCGACGCCGAAGGCGCGGGCGAGGGCGGCGGCCGCGAGGGCGTTGGCGACGTTGTGCGGGGCCGGTGGGCGTACGTCCGCGACCTCGGCGAGCTCCTGGGCCTGCTTCTGCCGGTCGGGCACGAAGGCCCGGTCGACCAGGAGGCCCTCCACGACGCCGAGTTGGGACGGTCCTGGGGTGCCGAGGGTGAAGCCGATGGCGCGGCAGCCCTCCTCGACGTCGGCCTCGCGGACCAGGTCCTCGGTGGCGGGGTCGGCGACGTTGTAGACGCAGGCGACCCGATTGCCCTCGTAGATACGGCCCTTGTCGGCGGCGTAGGCCTCCATGGAGCCGTGCCAGTCGAGGTGGTCGGGCGCGAGGTTCAGGACCGCGGCCGAGTGGGCGCGCAGTGAGGGCGACCAGTGCAGCTGGTAGCTGGAGAGTTCGACGGCGAGTACGTCGTAGGTCTCGTCGCCGAGCACCGCGTCCAGGAGCGAGACGCCGATGTTGCCCACGGCCGCGGTGCGCAGGCCGGCCGCCTCGAGGATCGAGGCGAGCATCCGTACGGTGGTGGTCTTGCCGTTGGTGCCGGTGACGGCGAGCCAGGGGGCGCTGTCCGGGCCGCGCAGGCGCCAGGCGAGTTCGACGTCGCCCCAGACCTCGATGCCGGCCCGCTCGGCCGCCGCGAACAGGGGCTTGTCGGGCTGCCAGCCGGGGGTGGTGACGATCAGCTCGGTGCCCTCCGGCAGGGTCGCGCCGTCGCCGAGCCGGACGGTGATCCCCTCGGCCGTCAACTCGGCGGCCTGGGCCCGGGAGCGCTCGTCGTCGCCGTCGTTGACGACGGTGACCTCGGCGCCGCGGGCGTGCAGCACCCGGGCGGCCGGGATCCCGGAGACGCCGAGTCCGGCGACGGTGACGCGCTTGCCCTGCCAGGTGCTCACTTCTCGGCCGCCCACCCTGCGTAGAAGAGGCCGAGTCCGACGATCACGCACATGCCCTGGATGATCCAGAAACGGACCACGACCAGGACTTCGGACCAGCCCTTGAGTTCGAAGTGATGCTGCAGCGGGGCCATCCGGAAGACGCGCTTGCCGGTGAGGCGGAAGGAACCGACCTGGATGACGACGGACATCGTGATGAGCACGAACAGGCCGCCGAGCAGGGCGAGCAGCAGTTCCGTACGGGAGCAGATGGCGAGGCCGGCGAGGGCGCCGCCGAGGGCGAGCGAGCCGGTGTCACCCATGAAGATCTTGGCCGGTGAGGTGTTCCACCACAGGAAGCCGAAGCAGGCGCCCATCAGGGCCGAGGCGACGACGGCGAGGTCGAGTGGATCTCGTACCTCGAAACAGGCCGCCGGGTTGGTCAGCGACTCCGCATTGACGCAGGACTCCTGGAACTGCCAGACGCCGATGAACGTGTAGGCGCCGAAGACCATCACCGAGGCACCGGTGGCGAGTCCGTCGAGACCGTCGGTCAGGTTCACGCCGTTCGACATCGCGAGGATCATGAACAGTGCCCATACGACGAAGAGCACCGGGCCGATGGACCAGCCGAAGTCCGTGACGAAGGAGAGTTTCGTCGAGGCGGGCGTATTGCCCTGTCTGTCGGCGAACTGCAGCGAGAGCACGGCGAAGGCGACGCCGACGATCAGCTGGCCCATCATCTTCGCCTTGGCCCGCAGACCGAGCGAACGCCGTTTGACGATCTTGATGTAGTCGTCGAGGAAGCCGACCAGACCCATCCCCGCCATCAGGAAGAGCACCAGGAGACCGGAAAACGCGGTCGGCTGACCGGTGATCAGCTTCGCGGCGAAGTACGCCACGATCGTCGCCAGGATGAAGGCGATGCCACCCATCGTCGGCGTACCGCGCTTGGCCGCGTGCTCGCGCGGGCCGTCGTCCCGGATGTACTGGCCGTAGCCCTTCTTGGCGAGGAGCTTGATCAGGAGCGGGGTTCCGACCAGGGTCAGGAAGAGCCCGATCACTCCCGCGAAGAGGATCTGCCTCATCGGCCGGCGACCTGCCCCTCTGCGGAAGCGGTGTCGAGCAGGGCGAGTGCCACCCGCTCGAGGCCCACCGACCTGGATGCCTTCACGAGTACGACGTCCCCCGGGCGCAGCTCGCTGCGCAACAGATCGACAGCCGCCTGTGCGTCGGACACGTGCACCGACTCCTCACCCCACGAACCCTCGTTGTATGCGCCCAGCTGCAGCCAGGACGCTTCCCTGCCCCCGACCGCGACGAGCTTGCTCACATTGAGCCGGACGGCGAGCCGTCCGACGGCGTCGTGCTCGGCGAGCGCGTCGTCACCGAGCTCGGCCATCTGACCGAGCACCGCCCAGGTGCGTCCCCCCTCGGCCGGCCGGCCCATCGCCACGAGCGCGCGGAGTGCGGCTCGCATGGACTCGGGGTTCGCGTTGTAGGCGTCGTTGACGACCGTCACGCCGTCCGCGCGCTCGGTGACCTCCATCCGCCAGCGGGACAGGTTGCCCGCCTCGCTCAGCGCGATGGCGATCTCGTCCGCGGACATGCCCAGTTCATGGGCGACGGCTGCCGCGGCGAGCGCGTTCGGCACGTGGTGCTCACCGTACAGGCGCATGGTCACGGCACTGCACCCGGTGGGTGTGCGGAGCGTGAAGGCCGGCTGTCCTTGATCGGTGAGCGTGACGTCCTCGGCGCGTACGTCCGCGTCGGGTGCCTCGCCGAAGAGGGTGACCCGCGCCTTGGTGCGCGAACTCATCGCGCGTACCAGGGGATCGTCGGCGTTGAGCACCGCGATGCCACCGTCCTCGGCGGACGGCAGAGCCTCGACCAGCTCGCCCTTGGCCTGCGCGATCTGCTCGCGGCCGCCGAACTCGCCGATGTGGGCGGTGCCGACGTTGAGTACCAGGCCGATGCGCGGCGGGGTCAGGTCGGTGAGGTAGCGGATGTGGCCGATGCCGCGGGCGCCCATCTCGAGGACCAGGTGCCTGGTTTCCTCGGTGGCGCGGAGCGCGGTGAGCGGCAGTCCGATCTCGTTGTTCAGGGAGCCGGGTGTCCACACGGTGGGCGCCTTGCGCTCCAGGAGCTGGGCGATCAGGTCCTTGGTGGAGGTCTTGCCCGCCGATCCGGTGAGCGCGACCAGGGTGGTGCCCAGGCGCGCGACGACGGCGCGGGCGAGCGCGCCTAGCGCCACCTCGACGTCGTCGACCACGATCGCGGGCACACCGAGCGGCCGGGTGGCGAGGACGGCCTCGGCCCCGGCGGCGACGGCGCGTTCGGCGAAGTCGTGGCCGTCGACGTGCTCACCGGCGAACGCGGCGAACAGGCCGCCCGGTTCGACCTGCCGGGAGTCGATGACCACGGCCCCGGTGACCCGGCGCCCGCTGTCCGGTATGTCGTGCGGCTGTCCGCCGACGACGGAGGTGATCTCGGCGAGGGAGAGGGCGATCACGGCTTCATCCCTGGTGGTTCTGGGCGGCGGCGCGGTGGCGGATGGCCTCGCGCAGCACCACACGGTCGTCGAAGGGGCGTACCACTCCGTTGATGTCCTGGCCCTGTTCGTGGCCCTTGCCGGCGACGAGGACGGTGTCCCCGGGCTGTGCGCGGAACACGGCCGAGGCGATGGCGGCGGCCCGGTCCTCGAAGACCTGGACGTCGCCGCGCTCGTGGACGGGGACCTCGGCGGCACCCGCGAGCATGGTGGCGAGGATCGCCAGCGGGTCCTCGGAGCGCGGATTGTCCGAGGTGAGTACGGCGGTGTCGGCGAGCCGGGCGGCGGCCGCGCCCATCGGCCCGCGTTTGGTGAGGTCACGGTCGCCGCCGCAGCCGAGGACGATGTGCACCCGGCCCTCGGTGACCTTGCGCAGCGCGCGCAGCACGGACTCGACGGCGTCGGTCTTGTGCGCGTAGTCGACCACGGCGAGGTACGGCTGCCCCTCGTCGACCCGCTCCAGACGGCCCGGTACGCCCGCGACCGAGGCGATCCCGTCGGCCGCGGTCTGCGGGTCCACTCCGGCGACGGCGAGGGCGACGATCGCGGCGAGGGTGTTGGCGACGTTGAAGGGGCCGGCCAGCGGAGACTTGGCGGCGATGCGCTGTCCGTCGGGGCCGACCGCGGTGAACGTACTGTCCATCGGGCCGACTTCGACGTCCTCGGCCCACCAGTCGGCGTCCGGGTGCCCCTCGGCGGAGAACGTGACGATCGGGACCGTCGCCTCCTTCACCAGGCGCCGGCCGTACTCGTCGTCGAAGTTGACCACCCCGAGCTTGGCGCGCTTGGGCGTGAAGAGCTGCGCCTTCGCCTGGAAGTAGTCCTCCATGTCGGAGTGGAATTCCATGTGCTCGGGGCTCAGGTTGTTGAACACCGCGACGTCGAAGACGCAGGCGTCGACCCGGCCGAGCACCAGTGCGTGGCTGGAGACCTCCATCGCGACCGACTCGACCCCGCGCTCGCGCATCACGGCGAACAGGGCCTGCAGATCGGTGGCTTCGGGGGTGGTGCGCTCCGACTTGATGCGTTCGTCGCCGATGCGCATCTCGACGGTGCCGATGAGCCCGGTGCGGTGGCCGGCCGCCTGCAGGCCGCCCTCGACGAGATACGCCGTGGTGGTCTTGCCGGAGGTGCCGGTGATGCCGAGCTGCAGCAGATCGTGTCCGGGGTTCCCGTAGACCGTGGCCGCGATCTCGCCCATCCGGCCGCGGGGGTCGCCCACGACGAGGACCGGGAGTCCGGTGGCGGCGGCGCGGTCCCAGCCCGCCGGGTCGGTGAGGATCCCGGCGGCGCCGAGGTCGGCGGCCTGCGCGGCGAAGTCGGCGCCGTGGAAGCGGGCGCCGGGCAGGGCCGCGTAGATGTCTCCGGGGCGGACGGCGCGCGAGTCGTGGGTGATGCCCGTGACCGCCGCATCGCCGGCCGCGTCGACTCCCAGCTGCTCGGCGAGGGCCTGGAAGGTGCTGGCCGTGACCCGCTCGGGCCTGGGCGGTCCCGGGTAGGTCACGGGAGCGTCCTTCTGGGTGGTTTGGGACTGATCAGCTTGTGGCACGGCGGTGAGCGTACCCGGCGCACCCGGCCCGGTCCTAAATGAGGTGGGCTCCGGCGCAGTGCCGACGGCGGAGCGGCGCGGCTCTGCCGCGTCGGGGGGAAGCGTAGTCACAGAGGTACCTGTTCAGTCTTCTTTGTCGAAGGTCACCGGCAGGCCCGGGGCCTTGGCACCGGTCGGGGGGACTTGGAGGGTCTTCAGTGCGAATTCCATGACCTGCTTGTAGATGGGTGCGCACAGCTGTCCGCCGAAGTAGTCGCCCTTGGTCGGGTTCTGTACGGCGCAGTAGACGGCGATACGTGGCTTGTCGGCCGGTGCGAATCCGGCGAAGGACGAGGTGTAGCCCTTGTAGCGGCCGGTCTCGGGGTCCACCCGGTTGGCCGTGCCGGTCTTGCCCGCCACCCGGTAGCCGTCGATCTCCGCCTTCCGGCCGGTGCCGCCTTCGTCGTCGACGACGGCCTGCAGCATCTTCGAGAGCGTCTGTGCCGTCTTCTCGCTGACGACCCGGCTCTGCTTCGGTTTCTCGGACGGTGCGAACTTGCCGTCGGCGCCCTTGGAGCCGCGCACCAGGCTCGGCTCCACCCGTACGCCGCCGTTGGCGACGGTCGAGTACAGCGAGACGGCCTGGACGGCGTTGACCGAGAAGCCCTGTCCGAAGGGCACGGTGTACTGCGTGGACGTGGACCAGTCGTCCGGCTTGTGCAGGATGCCGGAGGTCTCGCCGGGGAAGCCGAGTCCGGTGGGACGGCCGAAACCGAACTTGCGCAGATACGAGTGCAGGACCTTGTTCGCCTCGGCCTGGGTCTTGCCGAGCTGCTGGGTGGCGAGGATGGTGCCGATGTTGCTGGACTTCGCCAGGACGCCGGTGAGGGTGAGGTACCAGGTGGGGTGGTCGACGTCGTCCTTGAAGAGCCGGTCGCCGCGGTGCAGCCGGTTGGGCACGGTCACATGGGTGCCGGGCGTGGCCGCGTTCTCCTCGAGCACGGCGGCCATGGAGGCGAGCTTGGTGGTGGAGCCCGGTTCGAAGGCGTCGTGCAGGGCGGCATTGCCCAGGTGCGAGGGGTCCGCCTTGCCGAGGTCGTTGGGGTCGAAGCCCGGTGCGTTGGCGAGGGCCAGGAGCTCCCCGGTCTTCGTGTCCTGGACGACGACGTAGCCGCGGTCGGCCTTGGACTTGCGCACCTGCGCGTCGATGGCCTTCTGCGCGGTCCACTGGATGTCCCGGTCGATGGTCAGCTCGATGTCGGAGCCCGGTACGGCGGGCTTCTCGTTGCCGCCCGCGGTGGGCACCCGGCGGCCGCCGGACTGGGCGTAGGTGATCCTGCCGTCCTGGCCGGCCAGCTCCTCGTTCAGCATGGCCTCGATGCCGCCGCCGCCCTTGCCCTCGGCGTTGACCCAGCCCAGTATTCCGGCGCCCAGGTCTCCGTTCGGATAGAGGCGTTTACTGCTCGGCTCCTGGAAGACGCCGGCGAGCACGCTGCCGGTGCCCGCCTTCTGCGCCTTCTCCGCCAGGGTCGCCTTGAGGTCCTTGATCTGCTTCCACACCTGCGGGGTCTGCCGGCGTGCAAGCAGTGCGTACCGGCTGTCGGCCTTCTTGAGCTTCTTGGTCAGGGTGGCGGCGTCCCCGCCGAGGATCGGGGCGAGCAGCGCGGCCGCCTGCTCGGGCGCGTCCTCGACCTTGGTGTGCTTCGGCGTGAAGAGCGACGGGTCGGCGGTGACGTCGTACGCGTCGACGCTGATGGCGAGTTCGGAGCCGTTGCGGTCGGTGATGCCGCCCCGCTCGGCGGCGAGCGTGGTGCGGATGACCCGGTTCTTCTCCGCCTTGGCCGCGTAGGCGCCGGCGTCGACGGCCTGCACCTGCAGGAGGCGTCCGACGAAGACCAGCATCACCAAGGCGAGGCCCAGACTGACCAGGCGCAGGCGCGGACGCGGGCTGCCGAGCCGGATGGTACGGGGCCGGGGTACGGGCCGGGGCCGGCGCGCAGCAGGCCGGCCGGCAGAGCCGGGCCTCGGACGCTGGGGCTTCGCGGGCCCGGGCACACGTCGCCGCGGTGGCTGCCTGTCGGTCACGTCCTCACCTGCCGGCGGTCGAGGGGGTGGGCACCGGCGTCGCCGGGGGCGGCACGCTGGCGGACGGCTGTGCGGCGGGGGCGCTGCGGGCGCCGGCCGGTGGCGGGGTGGTTGCCGCCGTGGTGGTGGGCGCGGGAGAGCCGGCCGGAGCCCTGGATGCGGCGGGCTTCGGGGACGCCGCCGGGGATTTGGCAGGGACCGGCTTCGGTACGACGGGTGCCTTCGCGGGGGCGCCCGGATTGCCGCGGATCATGCCGTCGGGTGCGAGGAAGGCCGGGTTGCCACCGGGGACCATGCCGAGCTCGCGGGCCCGGCGCTCCAGCTCGTCCGGTGCCGAGTAGCCGTCCACCTCGCGCTGCAGATCCTGCTGTTCGTCGGTGAGCTCGGTGGTCTTCCGCTTGAGCTCGCTGAGGCGGAACGACCCTTCGTTCAACGAGGAGTTGAGCAGCAGCAGGACGATCAGCCCGCCGCCGAGCAGCAGTACCACCAGGAGCACGAAGGGCGTCCGGGCGGCCGGCCTGCCGCCCCCGGGGAGCAGGTGCAGCAGCCGGCCGAGGCGCGAGCGCCCCGCGTCGCCCGCCGCCGGCCGGCCGAGGAGAGCCCTCGCCCGTGCCGTCCCGCCCGGTGGCTGCGACGCACGGCTCACGCGACGTCCTCCCGGATCCGCTGCGCGCCGCGGAGCCTCGCGGGGGCGGCCCTGCGGTTCTCCGCGACCTCGTCCTCGGTGGGCAGTTCGGCGCCGCGGGTGAGGAGCTTCAGGCGCGGCTGGTAGCGCTCCGGCACCACCGGCAGACCGGGCGGCGCCGTGTTGGCCGCGCCGGCCGCGAGTACCTGCTTGACCAGGCGGTCCTCGAGCGAGTGGTACGACAGGACGGCGATCCGGCCGCCGACCGCGAGCGAGCGGACGGCGGCGGGCACCGCCCGTTCCAGGACGGCCAGTTCGCCGTTGACCTCGATCCGCAGGGCCTGGAAGGTGCGCTTGGCCGGATTGCCGCCGGTGCGCTTCGCGGCCTGCGGCAGCGCGTCGCGGATCAGCTCGACCAGCCGCGCGCTGTTCCTGAACGGCTCCTTCGCACGCTCGCGCACGACGGCCGACACGATCCGCTTGGCCTGCTTCTCCTCGCCGTACGTGCGCAGGATCCGGACCAACTCGCCGGGCGCGTAGGTGTTGAGGACCTCGGCCGCGCTCGCGCCGGTCGTCTGGTCCATCCGCATGTCGAGGGGGGCGTCCTGGGCGTAGGCGAACCCGCGGTCGGCCTCGTCGAGTTGCATCGAGGAGACGCCGAGGTCGAAGAGGACGCCCTGGACGCCGTCGATGCCCAATCGGGCGATCACGTCGGGGAGTTCGTCGTAGACGGCGTGCACCAGGGTGGCGCGGTCACCGAAGGGTGCGAGCCGCTCGCCGGCAAGCCGCAGCGCCTCGGTGTCCCGGTCGAGGCCGATGAGCCGCACTTCGGGGTGGGCCTTCAGGAGGGCCTCGCTGTGCCCGCCGAGCCCGAGGGTGCAGTCGACGACCACCGCTCCGGGCTTGTCGAGGGCCGGGCCGAGCAGATCCAGACACCGCCGCAGCATCACCGGGACGTGCCGGGTCTCTCCCTCCCGCCGCTCGCCGTCGTCCTGCGACGGAAGCGCTTCGCGCCCTTGCATTGCACCCTCTCAGGTCCGGTACGGCAGTACGCACCGCCGGGTCCCCGCCCGCTCGAAGGGGATGGTCTGCCGGCGCCGGGGAAGGGACGTCAGCCGACCGCGAGCGGGTGGAGGCCGAGCCGTACGTACGCGCCGCGCACGCGGGGGAGATTCAGCGGAATCTCCGGGAGAACACCCAGCAGAAGCCCTCTCGGCTCCCGCTTCGCGTCACTTTAGTCCACGCTGTCCCGCGGTCAATCTCCGGCCGTACGGGGCGCTCGCGCGTCGCGCGGCCCCGTGTTCACCCGGACGGATGCACCCCGGACACCCCCTGTGGAGTACCTCACAACAAGGCGCATTGACGCTCTTTGTCCCCTCCCACCACGGGCCGTACGGGCCCGTGCGGTCTACGGTCTAAGACATGTCGACCTCCACTTCGCCGCACTCCGACCCCTCCGGCGCCCTGTCCGGCGCCGGCACCGTCACGGACCGTCTCGTCGAAGCCAATCTCCGGTACGCAGCCGGCTTCACGGACCCGGGCATGGACGCCCGCCCCGTCCTCAAGGTCGCCGTCGTGGCCTGTATGGACGCACGTCTCGACCTGCACGCCGCGCTCGGCCTCGAACTCGGCGACTCGCACACGATCCGGAACGCGGGCGGCGTGGTCACCGACGACGTGATCCGGTCGCTCACGATCAGCCAGCGCGCGCTCGGCACCCGCAGCATCATGCTGGTGCACCACACGAACTGCGGCCTGGAGAGCCTCACCGAGGAGTTCCGGCACGAGCTCGAGGTCGAGGTCGGCCAGCGCCCCGCGTGGGCCGTGGAGGCCTTCCGGGACGTCGACCAGGACGTGCGGCAGTCGATGCAGCGGGTGCGGACCTCGCCGTTCCTGCTGCACGTCGGCGACGTCCGTGGCTTCGTCTTCGATGTGAAGCAGGGCGTCCTGCGCGAGATCGACCCCGCATAGGTCCTGCTCAGCACCCTCCTGAAACGGGAAAAAGGTCTCAGGATGTGACATAGCACCGTCGGTTATCCACAGGCGAGTGACACGAAGCGGTAACGGCAACAAGAATGCGGGTGTGACTTCGGTTGTCCCGGAACGATCCGGAACCGACGTCCGTAATTCGGGGTGGGCCGGTCGCACCGTGACACGGCCCGAACCAGGGGTGTCCCCTGCTCCTTGTGAGCTTGGGGAGTAGGGCCGAGGAGGGCCGGGTGACGACCTATGAAGATCGAGCGAGCCTCACTGACCTGACCACCACCGCGCAACAAGTGCGCAGGTCGGTGGAGGGTGTGATCGAGGGCAAGCCGGAGGTCGTACGGCTTTCGCTGACAGTGCTCCTCGCCGAGGGCCATCTGCTCATCGAGGATGTGCCGGGCGTCGGCAAGACCATGCTGGCCAAGGCGCTCGCGCGGTCCATCGACTGCTCGGTGCGCCGCATCCAGTTCACTCCCGATCTGCTGCCGTCGGACATCACCGGTGTGTCCATCTACGACCAGCAGCAGAAGGAGTTCGAGTTCAAACCGGGCGCGATCTTCGCCCAGATCGTGATCGGCGACGAGATCAACCGGGCCTCGCCGAAGACCCAGTCCGCGCTCCTGGAGTCCATGGAGGAGCGCCAGGTCACCATCGACGGGCGGAGTTACGAACTGCCCAGCCCGTTCATGGTGGTGGCGACGCAGAACCCGGTCGAGATGGAGGGCACCTACCCGCTGCCCGAGGCCCAGCGCGACCGCTTCATGGCCAGGGTGTCCATCGGGTATCCGAGCGCCGAGGCCGAGCTGCAGATGCTCGATGTGCACGGCGGGGTCTCACCGCTCGACGACCTCCAGCCGGTCGCGCACGCCCATGACATCGTCAAGCTCGTCGAGGCGGTCCGCACGGTCCACGTGGCCGAACCGGTCCGGCGGTACGCGGTGGAGCTGGTCGCCGCCACCCGGCACCACCCGGACCTCAGACTCGGCGCCTCCCCCAGGGCGACGCTGCATCTGCTGCGGGCCGCCAAGGCGACTGCCGCGCTCGACGGCCGCGAGTACGCCCTGCCGGACGACGTCCAGGCGCTCGCGGTCCCGGTGCTCGCGCACCGGCTGCTGCCCACCGCACAGGCCCAGCTCAACCGCCGTACCGCCGAGCAGGTCGTGCTCGAGATCCTGCAGCGCGTGCCGGTGCCCGCCGCCGCCCGCCCCGCCGGGAGCTTCGGCCGGGCGGGCGGCGTTCCGGGCGCTCCGGCATACCCGCACCAGCCGCCCGGCGCGCGGAGGCTGTGATGTCGGCCGGGGGGCCGGGGTCCCGGACCGGGAGCGGCGAGTGGGACGACGAGGACCGTCCAAGGGGCAGCTTGCGGACGGCGCTCGCGGGTCTCACCACGCGCGGACGGTCGTTCCTGGCCGCCGGGCTCGCCGCGGCCGTGTGCGCGTATGTGCTCGGTCAGAGCGATCTGCTGCGCGTCGGACTGCTGCTCGCGGTGCTCCCACTGGTCTGTGCACTGGTGCTCTTCCGCACGCGCTACCGGGTCTCGGGCTCCCGCCGGCTCTCGCCCGGCCGGGTCCCGGCCGGTTCGGAGTCCCGCGTCCATCTGCGCATCGAGAACGTCTCACGGCTGTCCACGGGCCTGCTGATGCTCCAGGACCGGGTGCCGTACGTGCTGGGGCCGCGGCCCCGGTTCGTGCTCGACCGGGTCGAGGCGGGCGGGCGACGCGAGGTGTCCTACCGGGTGCGGTCGGACCTGCGCGGCCGCTATCCGCTCGGGCCGCTCCAGCTGCGGCTCACCGATCCGTTCGGCATGTGCGAGCTGACCCGGTCCTTCAGCGCGTACGACACACTGACGGTCATTCCGCAGGTCAGCGCGCTGCCCCCGATCCGGCTCACCGGTGAGTCGCTCGGTTACGGGGACGGGCGCCAGCGTTCGCTCGCCCTGGCCGGCGAGGACGACGTCATCCCGCGGGGGTACCGGTACGGCGACGATCTGCGCCGCGTGCACTGGCGCTCCACCGCGCGCTACGGCGAGTTGATGGTGCGCCGTGAGGAGCAGCCGCAGCGGGCCCGCTGCACGGTGCTGCTCGACACCCGCCTGGTCGCGCATCACGGCGCGGGCCCGGACTCCGGATTCGAATGGGCCGTGTCCGCCTGCGCATCGGCCCTGGTGCACATGCTGGAGCGGGGGTACACGGTCCGCCTGCTGACCGACACCGGCAGTTCGGTGCCGGGCGACGGGTCCGACGGATTCGCCGGCGCGAGCCAGGAGTCGGCGGACGCGGCGGGTCTGATGATGGACACCCTCGCCGTGATCGACCACTCCGACGACGGTGGCCTCTCGCGGGCGTACGACGTGCTCAGGGGCGGCAGTGAAGGGCTGCTCATCGCGTTCTTCGGCGAACTGAGCGAGGAGCAGGCGGCGGTGGCCGCCCGGATGCGGCAGCGCACCGGCGCGGCCCTGGCCTTCGTCCTGGACACCACGGCCTGGGCGGAGGGCAGGAGAGATGCCCCGTCGCCGGCGACCGAGGAGCGGTTGCGGATGCTCAGGGAGGCGGGCTGGACGGCGCTCGGCGTACCACCGGGCGTCGCGCTCGTCGATCTGTGGCGGCATGCGGACCGGCAGAGTTCGGCGGCCGGATCGTTCACGGGCAGCACCACGGGGGGTCGGTCATGAGCGGGAGCACGCGTCTGGCGCTGTGCGCCACGGCGGCGACACTGCTTGCGTCCTGTGCGCTGCTGCCGCTGGTGGGCACGAAGTCGTGGATCGTGCAGGCCGCGATCTTCCTGTGCATCCAGGCCGCGGTCGGTGCGGTCGCCCGGCGGATCCCGCTGGCCAGGCCGTTGACGATCGCCATCCAGGCGGTGATCAGCCTGCTGATTCTCACCGCGGCCTTCGCACAGGACGCGGCGATCGGCGGGGTGCTGCCGAGCCCCGAGGTGTTCGAGCGATTCGGACTGCTCCTGGAGGCCGGGGGGAACGACGTCGGCCAGTACTCGATCCCCGCACCGCTGTCCGACGGCATCAAGCTGATGCTGATCGGCGGGGTCCTGGTCATCGGCCTCCTGGTGGACGCCCTTGCGGTGACGTTCCGGAGCGCGGCTCCTGCGGGGCTGCCGCTGCTCGCGCTGTACTCGGTGGCGGCGGGACTCGGGGACGGCGGTCAGGGTTGGCTGTGGTTCCTCCTCGCGGCCGCCGGATATCTGCTGCTGCTCCTGGCCGAGGGCCGGGATCGGCTCTCCCAGTGGGGCCGGGTCTTCGGTGGCGGCGGGCGGTCCTCGGGCCCGGTGGCTTCGGGTCTGGACGCGGGTGGCGGCGCGGTCGCCCCCGTGCGGGCGGGCCGTCGGATCGGTGTCCTGGCACTCGGTATCGCCCTGGTGGTGCCGGCGCTGCTGCCCGCGATGGAGGGCGGGATCCTGGACACGGCGGGCAAGGGCGGCGGTTCGGGCTCCGGCGGCGGCACCATCTCGGCCGTCAATCCGCTGGTCTCCCTGCAGAACAGCCTGAATCAGCCGGAGGACCGCGAGGTCCTCACCTATCGGACGGACACCGAGGAGACCCAGGACCTCTACCTGCGGATCGTCGCGCTCGACCAGTTCGACGGGGACGCCTGGAAGCCGTCGGAGCGCCGGATCTACGACGTGCCCACCTCCTTCCCGACCCCGCCGGGACTCGGCCAGGGCGTCCCCACCGACACCGTCCGCACCAGCATCTCGGCGGCCGACTGGTACGCCCAAGACTGGCTCCCGATGCCGTACCCGGCGAACAGGGTGGCCATCGACGGCAGTTGGCGCTTCGAGCCGGTCGGCAGGACGCTGGTGGGCGACGACGGCCAGACGACGCGCGGCAAGGACTACACGGTCGAGAGCTCCCTGGTACGCCCGAAGCCCGAGCAGCTGGCCGCGGCGCCGGGCCCGCGCGACGAGATCGCCGACGAGTTCACCAAGGTCCCCGACTCACTGCCGCAGGACGTGTACGACGCGGCCCGCCGCGTGACACGCGGAGCGTCGAACGACTACGAGCGCGCGGTGAAGATCCAGGACTGGTTCGCCTCGGACGGCGGCTTCACCTACGACACGGAGGTCAACGCGGGCAGCGGCTCGGCAGCGATCAGCCGCTTCCTCAAGCAGAAGGAGGGCTTCTGCGTCCACTTCTCCTTCTCGATGGCGGCCATGGCCCGGACCCTCGGCATACCGGCCAGGGTCGCGGTGGGCTTCACACCGGGCACCCCGGAGAGCGACGGCAGGATGTCCGTCGGCCTGCGGGACGCGCACGCCTGGCCGGAGCTGTACTTCGAAGGCGTGGGCTGGACCCGCTTCGAGCCCACCCCGACCCGGGGCACCGTCCCGGACTACACGGTGAGCGAGACCCCTTCGGGCACCCCGACCGACTCGGCCGAGCCGGAGCCCACGGACTCCGCGGAGCCGTCCGCCGAGCCGTCGACGTCCGCGTCCGAGAGCTGCACCGCGGAGATGAAGAAGTTCAACGAATGCGGTGCGGACGACCCGCTGGCCGCGGCGGGCGGTGGTGACGACGGCCCGCCGCTCGGCACGATCCTCGGGGTGGCTGCCGGGGTGGTGGCGCTGCTCCTCCTGCCGTCGTTGCCGTTCCTCTGGCGCACCCGGGTGCGCGGGGTGCGGCTCGGCTCGGGTGGCCGGACGCCGGCCGACACCACGGCCCGGACGCTTGCGGCGTGGCTGGAGATCACCGACACGGCCTGGGACCACGGCATCGTCCCGGACGACTCGCAGACCCCGCGCAGGGCGGCGGCCCGCATCGTACGGATCGGACAGCTCGATGCGGAGACGGCGGACGCGGTGCACCGGGTCGCCGCCGCGGTGGAGCAGGTGCTCTATGCGCCGGAGCCCCGGCCGGTCGCGGGTCTGGGCGACGATGTCCGTCGCTTCCGCGCCGGGCTGCGTGCATCGGTGGGCAGGCGGGTGCGGCTGCGGGCCACCTTCGCGCCGCGTTCGGCCGTACGGGTGAGCTGGGCGTTCGCCGAGCGGCGGCAGGCGTTCGCGGCTCGCTGGGGCGGGCGCCGATGGGGTCCGGAGCGGTGGTCCGGGTTGCTGCGCCGGACCGGCAGGCAGCAGGGCTGAGACGCAGATGCGCGCCCCCGACGGTCAGCGTCGGGGGCGCGTATCGGAGCGGTTTCCCGGGTTCCAGGCGGGCGATTCGGTACGTGGGCATTGGGCCGAACGGGTTTCGCGGTCGCGTCCCGGCCGGACGACTGCGCCCGACACAGCGAGCAGACATGCTCAAGGGGCACGCGCCGTCTGCGCGTACCCCTGACTCGTACTCTCTTCGGCTGCCCGGCTTCATCTGCTGCCCGGCTTCGACTGGCCCGGATCCGCGTCATCCGCACCGGATCCGTGCTGGGTGGGGAGGATCGCTCCGCGGCCGCGATCGACCGCCCTTCGGCCTCACGCAGCAGTGCTGCGGGCCGTCCGAAGGGCGTGAGCAGTCCGCCTGGACTGTCTCAGCGGCCGCCCTCGTCGCGGCGACGCTGCCAGCGCTGCTCGATCCTGTTCATCACCGACCGGCGCTGCTTGGCCTGGCGGCGACCGCCTTGTGCGTCTCCCGGTGCGGCGCCCGCTGCGGGCTGCTCACCGGGCTTGGGTGCCTTGCGCCAACCGGTGACGGCGAGCACGGCGCAGCCCAGCATGACGAGGAAACCCACCACACTGATCCAGATCTGCTGTGCGACCATTCCGGCCATGAGGAGCGCGATACCCACCAGGAAGCCCGCGATCGCTTGGTAGACCCGCTTGCGGGTGTACGTGCGCAGCTTGCTTCCCTCAAGCGCTGTCGCGAACTTGGGATCTTCGGCGTACAGCGCTCGCTCCATTTGCTCGAGCATTCGCTGCTCTTGCTCCGAGAGCGGCACGGAGTCCTCCTCATCGTGCAGTCGCCGGGGCGACCGGGGGTCCCCTTCAGGATAGGCAGGGAATCGCCCCCGTGAAACCCGCCCCTCTACGCCAATTCGCCATTCCGGACCGTCATGCTGGGCCGGCGTACCGAGGCGTTGATTCCCCGGCGGCCGGTCCGTCATGCCGGACGGTCTCCCTCGATCATACGGTGCCCGAGCCCCGATCGGGGGCCCTGTGGCCTACTCCATCTGCCGCTGCATTGCTGATCAGGGCCGAATCCGGGGAGTGACCACGGGCGGACGGTCAGCCGGGCTGCTCGGCGGACTTCTGGCCGAGCACATGCAGCTGGGTCGCGACCGCGTGGAAGGCCGGCAGTTCGGCCGCCGCCGCCTCCAGTTGCAGGAGGGCGTCGAGCGCACCGGGCTCGGTGTCCACCAGGACGCCCGGCACCAGGTCGGCGAAGACCCGCACCCCGTGCACGGCACCGATGCGCATGCCGCAGTCCTCGACATATCCGGTGAGCTGCTCGACGCCGAAGCGCCGGGGCACCGGGTCGCCGTCACCCCACCGTCCGGACGGGTCCGTCAGGGCGTGCCGGGCCTCGGTGAAGTGCCCGGCGAGGGCACGGGCCACGACGGCACCGCCGAGGCCGGCGGCGAGCAGGCTGAGCGTGCCGGTCTCGCGGAGGGCACCGACGAGATTGCGCAGCCCCTCGGCCGGATCGTCCACGTACTCGAGGACTCCGTGACACAGGACCGCGTCGTACTCGCCGCGGCCCACCACGTCGAACAGGCCGTGGGCGTCGCCCTGGACGCCCCGTACGCGCTCGGCCACGCCGGCCTCCGCGGCCCGCCGCTCCAGAGCGAAGAGGGCATTGGGGCTCGGGTCGACCACGGTGACGCGGTGTCCCAGACGGGCCACCGGCACCGCGAAGTTGCCGCTGCCGCCCCCGGTGTCCAGTACGTCGAGCGACTCCCGGCCGACGGCCTTGACCTGGCGGTCGAGGGCGTCCTCGAGAACGTCCCAGACGACGGCGGTACGGAGAGAAGCGCGGGGGCGCATCGGGTCCGACACGGCAGTTGACTCCTCGGCGGGGCACCGCCTCTTGCCGGCGGAGCGATAGGTGGCTTCCCGCTCCACCACGAGGCGGGAAGGCTGGCGCCCCACCACCCTATTGCCTTCGGGGGACGCCTCCGCCATCCGTCACCTGCCCGTTTCCGGCAAGCGCCCGGCCGGGTCGGCACGCGGGCGTGCGCGGCCTCATCCCGCGTCCGGACGCCCGGGCGGCTGCTCCGGCGGGCGGGGCTGCGGCAGCACCGGCTGCAGTACGAGCATCCGCTCCACGAGGCGAAGGAACATCGCGACGTCTCGCAGCAGATCGTCGGCGTCCCGGGTGCTGGCGGCGCCGCGTATGCCTGCCTCGGCGCGCGCCCTGCGGCGGGCGCCGGAGGCGAACAGGGCGCTCCACTCGGTCAGTTCGGGCGCTATCTCCGGGAGCACTTCCCAGGCGCTCCGGATCCGTGCCCGGCGTCGGGGAGCCGGCTCGGGGCGGCCGCGGGCGGCGAGCACCGCCGCGGCCGTGCGCAGGGCGGCGAGGTGGGCGGCGGCATAGCGCTCGTTGGACGTCTCGAAGGCGGCTGCCTCGTCGAGACCGGTGCGCGCCTGGGCGAGCAGGTCGAGAGCGGCGGGCGGCGCGGAGGCGCGCCGCAGGACGGGGTGGACGTCGCTCGCCGCGCCTGTCAGTGAGGGTGCAGGGCCGGTGGCGCGACGCCGGCGGGCGGCGGCTGCGGACGAACTGGCCATGACGAACCTCCTGTCGTCGTGTGACGGCATCGTGGCCGTATGCCCTCATAGTGAAGTACGCCACTGACAATCGACCCTGACCTGCACTTTTCACCCGATCAAGGGTTCGACTACGGGTGCGGGCGGCAGGGCAAGGCGGGGTCGGTCGGAGGTCGGTCGCAGCGAACCGCTAGTCTTTGAACTGACCAGTCAGTTCAAAAATGGGGAGGGGCTGCGTGGGGGCCAAGACCTCTGCCGCGCAGGCGGAGACTCGCGTCGCGGGAGCTTGTGTGAAGGCCGACGGTTTCGGGCTCGAAGGACCGCGGGGGTGGGCGTTCCGTGGGATCTCGATCGATGCGGAGCCGGGAGCGCTGATCGCCCTCCAAGGGCCGTCCGGATCCGGGCGGACCAGCCTGCTGCTTGCGCTGACCGGGCGGATGCGCCCGAGCGAGGGCTCGGCCGCGGTCGGGCGGCTTGCGCTTCCGCGGCAGATGGCGGCCGTCCGCAGGTTCAGCGGGCTCGGCCCGGTCCCCGGGGTCACCGATCTCGAACCGGCCCTGACGGTCCGCGAACAGCTGCGTGAACGCGCCCTGCTGCAGCGCCGGTTCGGCGGATCCGTACGCGAGCTCTTCGCCTCGCGCGCACGCCGGTCCGCGGCGGTCCACGCGCGCGAGGAGGCGGCTCTGCAGAGCGTGGGACTCGACCTGGACACACTCCCCAAGGGACCGCGGACGGCCGTACGGGATCTGGAGCGCCTGGAGGTGCTGCGGCTGTCCCTCGCGCTCGCGCTGATCGGCGGGCCACGGCTGATCGGTGTGGACGACCTGGACCTCAAGCTGTCGGACGCCGAGCGGGCGGAGGCCTGGGAGCTCCTCAGGTCCATCGCCGCGGACGGGACCACGGTGCTCGCCGTGTGCAGCGAGGCCCCGGCGGACGCGGTCCTGGTGGACACCACACCCGCAGCGGACGCGGACACGGGCGCGAGCCCGGATGCGGACGCGAGCCCGGCCACGGACCCGGACGCAGCTGCCGGGGCCGACACAGCCACCACCACGAACACCGACACCGACACCGAGGCAACAGCGGCCGGCGACACGACGGCCGAGGGCACCAGGACCGAGGAGGGTACGGCCGATGCGATCGCCGAGACTGGCCGCGCTTGAGCTGAAGCGGTTCGGCAGGGGCCGCCTCCCGAGGGCCGCCCTCGTCGCGATCATGCTGCTGCCACTGCTCTACGGGGCGCTCTATCTCTGGTCGTTCTGGGATCCGTACGGCCGTCTCGACCGGATACCCGTCGCGCTCGTCAACGACGACAAGGGCGCGCGCGTGGACGGTGAGCAGGTCGAGGCCGGCGACTCGATCACCGAGGCGCTGCGGGACAGCGACACCTTCCAGTGGCACGAGGTGGACGCCGCGGAGGCCCGCGAGGGCGTCGAGGACGGGACGTACTACCTGTCGCTGACCATGCCGGAGGACTTCAGCCGCCGTATCGCGTCGAGTTCGTCCGAGAGCCCGCAGTCGGGCGCCCTGCGGGTGAGCACGAACGACGCCAACAACTACATCGTCGGGCAGATCTCCCGGACGGTGTTCTCCGAGGTGCGGTCCGCCGCTTCGAGCAAGTCGGCGCGGTCGTTCCTGGACAAGATCTTCATCTCTTTCTCGGACATCCACGGCAGGACCGAGGAGGCCGCCAAGGGCGCCGACAAGCTGAAGGACGGCGCGGGTGAGGCCAAGCGCGGCTCCAAGAAGCTCGCCGACGGCCTCAAGGACGCCAAGCAGGGCAGCGGCAAACTGGCCGGCGGGCTCAAGGAGTTGAACAAGGGCGCGGGACGCCTCGAGTCGGGTTCGGGCCAGGTCGCGGAGGGCACCCAGGCACTTGCCGACCGGGTCAACGGCGTGGCGGACCAGGTACGGCCCTTCCTGGAGAAGAACAGCGGCACGATCGCGGACAGCGCCCGGCTGGTCGCCGACTCCGCGGGCGTCGTCCGTGGCCACCTGGGCACGCTGGTGGAACGCTCCCCCGACGCGGCGGAGAAGGCGCGAGAGGCCTCCAAGGCCCTGGACGGGATCCACCGCGCCCGCTGCGTGGACGCCCCGCTGCCCGACCCCGGCTGCCCGCAGCTGAAGAAGGCCAAGGAGGCGGCGGCAGAGGTGTCCACGGTCGCCGACGATGTGAACGACGTGGTCCAGGGGTACGGCGGCGATCTCAGCACGCTGGACGGCCACCTCAAGAAGCTCCAGAAGCAGGCGAACGCCCTTGCCGACCACGCCCCGGACCTCACCGAGGACCTCGACGACGCGGTGTCCAAGATCAATGCCCTGAACCGCGGCGCCAAGGACGTCGCCAAGGGCGCCGGACGGCTGCACACCGGCCTGGGAGACGCCAAGAGCGGCTCCAAGGACCTCGACAACGGCGTGGGCCGCCTGAAGTCCGGTGCGAAGGACCTGGACGGCGGGATGTTCCGTCTCGTGGACGGTTCCGGCGAGCTCGCGGGCGGCCTGCACGACGGCGTCGAGAAGATCCCGGACTACGACAAGAAGGACCGGGACGCCCGTACCGAGGTGATGGCCGATCCGGTGCAGCTGGCCTCGAAGTCGCTGCATTCGGCGCCCAATTACGGCACCGGGTTCGCGCCGTACTTCATCCCGCTGTCACTGTGGGTGGGCGCCATGGTCGCCTACATGATCATCCAGCCGCTGAACCGGCGTGCTCTCGCGACCGGTGCCTCGGCCTGGCGGATCACCCTCGCCGGATGGCTGCCGGTGGCGGCTCTCGGCGTGCTGCAGACCCTCGCCCTGATGTCCGTACTGCACTGGGCACTCGGCCTCCAGATGGTGCGTGCGGCCGGCACGGTGGGCTTCCTGCTGCTCGTCACGGGCTGTTTCGCGGCGATCGTGCAGTGGCTCAACGCACGCTTCGGGGCGGCCGGGCGGATCCTCGTACTCGCCGCTCTGATGCTGCAGTTGACGTCGGCGGGCGGCACCTACCCGGTGCAGACGAGCCCGGACTTCTTCTCCGCGCTGCATCCGTTCCTGCCGATGACGTACGTGGTCGAGGCACTGCGCCGGCTGATCACGGGCGGCGGACTCGGACCCGTGTGGCAGGCCACCGCGGTCCTCGCGGTGTTCACGCTCGCCGCACTCGCCCTCACCGCGTGGTCGGCCCGGCGCAAGCAGGTGTGGACGCTGGACCGACTGCACCCGGAGCTGTCGCTGTGAGCACGATCGAGTCCGGCCGACCTGTGAGAATCGGGCCCATGGACAGCAGCAGCACACGGCGGCAAGCCACCCGCGCGAAGCTCTACGAGGCGGCGGTGACCCTCATCGCGGAACAGGGCTTCTCCGCGACGACGGTCGACGAGATCGCCGAGCGCGCCGGGGTCGCGAAGGGCACGGTCTACTACAACTTCGCCAGCAAGGCGGAGCTCTTCGAGGAGCTGCTCCGGTACGGAGTCGGACTGCTCACGCAGTCGCTGCAGCGCGCCGCGGACGAAACGGCCGAGCGCGGCGGAAGCAACGTCGATGCCCTGGACGCCATGATCCGCGCGGGACTCGGCTTCATCGACACCTATCCGGCCTTCACACAGCTGTACGTCGCCGAGCTGTGGCGCACCAACCGTGCCTGGCAGTCGACGCTCCTGGTCGTCAGGCAGCAGGCGGTCGCCGTGGTCGAAGGAGTGCTGCGCGAGGGAGTGGCGGCGGGCGAGCTGAGCTCGGAGCTGGACATCCCGCTGACCGCGGCAGCCCTCGTGGGGATGGTCCTGGTGGCCGCGCTCGACTGGCAGGCGTTCCAGCCCGAGCGGACCATCGACGACGTCCACAAGGCGCTGTCCCGGCTGGTCCAGGGGCGGGTCGCCGGCACCCGCCCGTAGCAGGGCGGTTGCGGAGGTTTTCGTCGTCCACGCGCGCGTACGCCACGGACGCACAGGCTTCACGCGCGTAGAGGCAGGCTTCACGCGCGCGTGGAGCACGAAAAAGCGCGCTGGTCCGGCGTGACTCGATCCCCCTCGAGCCGCACCGGACCAGCGCATCCCCCGTGTCGTCCCCGTGGTCAGCGGGAGCACCCCGTTGCGGCCGGGGTGCCACGACCGTTCCGCCGCCCCGTGTCGGCGGTTCCGGCGCAGCACCCCCTGCCGTGCCCTCACTCTTCCGTCCTCGCAGGTCGGAGCCCATCCGCTCACCTACTCAACTGGGCACCTAGGTACGAGTACTCAAGCCTGTGTGCGCAACCCCAGCCCCCGTCCGGGACCACTGGTTACGATCACCCCCGTGTCCGTACTCCCCTTGGTGTTCACCAGCGGCTGGGCGAGCGGGATCAACGCCTACGCCGTGGTCCTGCTGCTCGGCATATTCGGCGCGACCGGCCTGACCGACGAAGTGCCCGAGTCCCTGCAGCGCACGGACGTCCTGGTGGTGGCCGGCGTGCTGTTCCTGTGCGAGGCCGTCGCGGACAAGATTCCGCTGGTGGACTCCGTGTGGGACACCGTGCACACGGTGATCCGGCCGCTGTCCGGTGCCGTGATCGGCGCCCTGCTCACCGGCCAGAGCGGTTCCCTGAGCGACATCGCCGCGGGTGCCGTCGGCGGCTCCACCGCCCTGGTGAGCCATCTGGTGAAGGCCGGCACCCGGATGGCGATCAACTCCTCGCCCGAGCCGTTCAGCAACGTCCTGATGAGCATCGCGGAGGACCTCGGGGTCGCTGGTCTCGTCACGTTCGCGATCTTCCACCCGATGGCCGCGGCGGTGATCGCGGCCGTACTGCTGCTGCTCGGACTGGCGATACTGATCTTCCTCGCGCACCGGATCCGCCGCTTCCTGCGCCGCCGGGCGCAGCGCCGCGAGGAGAAACGGCTGGCCGAGCACCTGCAGCCACCGGACTGAGGCACCGGCTGTCGGTGGCGGCCGATAAGGTCCCTGGCATGGCACGGATTGCGGTGATCGGCGCCGGGATGGGCGCGATGGCGGCTGCCGCCCGGCTGGCCGTCGCGGGCCACCGGGTGGCGGTGTACGAGCGCACGGAGACGTACGGCGGTGCGCTCGGCGTCCTCGAGCGGGACGGCTTCCGCTTCGACACGGGACCGGGACTGCTGCCGCTGCCCGCGGTCTACCGGGACCTGTTCCTCAAGACGGGCAAGCAGCCGCTCGAGGACTGCGTCGAGCTCGTCGAGATCGACCCGGCCGCCCGGCACGTGTTCGCGGACGGCACCACGGCCGATCTGCCGAACGCCTCCCGCGCAGGCGTCGTCGAGGCACTCCGCGCGTCGCTCGGCGATGCGGCGGCGGACCGCTGGGACGCCTTCATGAACCGCGCGCGGGACGCCTGGGACCGCACCCGCAGACCGCTCCTCGAGGAGCCCCTGTGGCCCAACTGGCAGGTGCTTGCGGAGCGTGACCCGTATCCGGCGCTGCGCGGAAGCGGTCTGTTCAGGCGGCGGCCGCCCACCTTCGCCGAGGCGGCCGGCCGCGAGCTGGCCGATCCCCGCCTCGTCGCCCTGGTGGAGAGCGCCCTGCTCGCCCATGGCCTCGATCCGCGCAGCACGCCGGCCGCCGCGGCCGTACTGCCCTACCTGGAGCAGGCGTTCGGCACCTGGTACGTGAAGGGCGGCATGCGCGAGCTGGCCCGGGCGGTGTACGAAAGGTGTCTGGCCCGCCGGGTGGAGTTCCACTTCGGCGCGGAGGCCGTCGCCGTCGTCGAGAAGGACGGCCGTGCCGCGGGGCTCGAGCTGGCGGACGGCACGGTCGTCGACGCCGACGAGGTGGTGGCGGGCGTCGACCCGGCCCGTCTGCGCACGCTCACGGACCGTCCGCTGCAGCGCACCGAGGACGTGCGCCCGGACCCGTCGAGGACCCCGCCGAGCCGTTGCACGGTGTTCCTGGCGCTCCGCGGCGCCCCCGGCCGTCACACGGTGCACCGCACGGTGGTGCACGCACCGGACCGCCGCGCCGATTCGGACCGGCCGGCCGGGCGCGGCTCGGTGGACGTCGCCCGTCCCACGGTGACCGTGCTGCGCCCGGACGACCCGGCGCTGAGGCCGGACGGCGAGCATGAGTCCGTCGTCGTGACCGCTGCCGCCCCGTGGCCGTCCGGCCAGGGGCCCAGCGCCGCGGCGGCCGAGGCGGAGCGGCTGATCGAGGCCGCCGAGTCCGCTGTTCCGGATCTGCGCGAGAGGCTGCTGTGGCACGAGGTCCGCACGCCTGCGGATGTCGCGGCGGCGACGGGCGCGCACCACGGCGCGGTCCCTGCACCGGCGCTCCCCGCGGCGGACGGCCGCTTCCTGCATCCGGCGAACGGCACGCGGATGCCGGGCCTTCATCTGGTCGGCGGCTGGGCGCATCCCGGCGGCGGGCTTCCGCACGCGGGCATGTCGGGTGCTCTGGTGGCCGGACTCCTCGTCGAGGGGCCGGAGTTCCGCGGATCGCAGTGAGTCGCCCGGCGCGGGCCGGATGCGGGCGGCCCGGGGGTCAGTAGCTGTAGGGCTGCTGCTGGTTGTAGCCGCTGCCGTAGCCGTCGTTCTGGTACGGGTACGGCTGCTCGGGCGGCAGTTCGCCGCCGTAGGCCTCGTCGCCGGAGCGCTGCTGCGGCACCCAGACACCGCCGGGCGGCGTCTCGCCCGGGTAGCCGCCCGTGGCGTACGGGTCCTGGTAGCCCTGCTGACCGCCGTAGGTGTCATAGCCGCCGTCGGCCGCCGGCGCTCCGCCGTAGGTCCCGGTTCCGATGTACGGGTCGGAATAGGCGGCATAGCTCTGCCGGCCGGTGGGCTCATAGCCGTAACTGCCCTGGCCGTAGCCCGACAGCTCGTCGTAGCCGTACCCGGCAGCGGCCGGGGCTGCGGCGGGCGGCGGGGGGAAGGCGGAGTCGCTGTAGACGCCGTACTGGCCGGTGTCGTCGGGCATGGGCTCCGTGGCGTACACGGGGGTGGGGGTGCCCTGCGCGGGAGTCCCCTGCGGCGGGGTGCCGTAGTCCGGCGTGCCGTAGTCGGACGTGCCGTACTGCCCGGTGCCGTAGCCGTCCGTGCCGTAGTCGCCGGAGTCGTAGCCGGCGGTGGCGTACTCCGGTGTGCCGTCGGGCCCGGCGCCGTACGCGGGCGTGCCGTCGGGCGGCGTGCCCGCGTACTGGTGGGCGTCCGTGTACTCGAGGTCGGAGACCTCCAGGGTGGGCTCCTGGGCCGCGGCCCGGGACTCGGTCCTGCGGCGGCGGCTCTCGCCGGGGCTGCCGCCGAGCGCCCAGCCGGTCGAGAAACCGCGCCGGAAGGAGAGTGTGACGAAGGTCTGTCCGATGGCGAAGGTGATCGCGCCGGCGCCGATCACCGGGACGGACGGCATGAGCACGCCCAGGACCACCCCGACGAAGCCGACGAAGGCGAGCAGCCGCCACCGCAGACGTGCCTTGTACTGCAGCAGCACTTCGCCGAGCAGCCACAGCGCGACCACGCCGAATGCGATGTAGAGGACCGTCCAGCCCATGTACGCCCCCTCCAGCACCGCCGCACCTCGTCCGGCAGGGCTACGTCCGATCAGACCTGCGTCGGGTGGTGCAGGCCCAGATTCTCGTAGATCTCCAACGTCGCCGTGGAGTTGTTCAGCGTGATGAAGTGCAGTCCGGGGACTCCCTCGTCCAGCAGCTTCGCGCAGAACTCCGTAGCGAACTCGATGCCAATGGAGCGTACAGCCGCCGCGTCGTCTTTGGCTGTGAGGATCCGCTCTTTCACGTCCGCGGGGAAGGCCGCGTTGCTCAGTTCGGCGAAGCGTTCGAGCTGACGGACGCTGGTGACGGGCATGACCTCGGGAATCACCGGGGTGTCGCAGCCGGCCGCGGACAGCCGGTCACGCAGCCGCAGATAGGCCTCGGCGTCGAAGAACATCTGTGTGATGGCGTAGTCGGCGCCCGCCCGGCACTTGTCCACGAAGTACCGGACGTCGGTGTCCCAGTCGGCCGAGCGCGGGTGCATCTCCGGGAAGGCGGCGACGCCGACGCAGAAGTCCCCGGACTCCTTGATCAGCTGCACCAGTTCCGCCGCGTAGGTCAGGCCCTGGGGATGCGGGACCCAGTCCCCCATCGGGTCGCCGGGCGGGTCGCCGCGTACCGCCAGCATGTTCCGGATTCCGGCGTCCGCGTACTGGCCGATGATGTTGCGCAGCTCCGCGATGGAGTGATCGACCGCGGTGAGATGGGCGACCGGTGTCAGCGTGGTGTCGGCGGCGATCTGCTGGGTCGCCTTGACGGTGCCCGCGCGGGTCGATCCGCCCGCGCCGTAGGTCACGGACACGAAGCTGGGCTGCACCGCCTCCACCCTGCGCAGCGCGTTCCACAGGTTCCGTTCGCCCTTGGGCGTTTTCGGTGCCCAGAATTCGAACGAGTACGAGGTCTTGCCGGTCGCGAGCAGGTCACGCACCGTCAGGGCGCGGTCCGTCCTGGTGGAAGCATTGCCTAGGGCCATACGGGCAGGTTAGCCAGGCTCTCGGGCCACCCCAACCACGCAAAGGACAAATGTCCGCATTGACGGTTTCTTGTCCACTCCTCGGACAGGAGCGCCGATCACCGCGTACCCATCATGACGTACGGATCATGACGTACGGATCACGGCGGCGGGTCGGGCCGTGCGGCCGAGCTCAGGCCGCGCGCAGCCGCGCTGCCAGGTCGGACGCCGCGGCCGCCGGGTCGTCCGCCTCGGTGATCGCGCGCACCACCACGGCCCGGCGGGCGCCGGCCTCGATGACCTGGTCCAGATTCCCCGCGTCGATGCCGCCGATCGCGAACCACGGGCGGTCGGTGGCGAGCGACGCCGCGTACCGCACGAGGTCGAGGCCGGGGGCGTGACGGCCGGGCTTGGTGGGGGTGGGCCAGCACGGTCCCGTGCAGAAGTAGTCCACGCCGTCCTGGACGGCGGCCGCGGCGGCCTCCGCCTCGCTGTGCGTGGAGCGGCCGATCAGCGGGGCCGCGCCGATCAGGGCACGGGCCGCGGGCACCGGCAGGTCGCCCTGTCCGAGGTGCAGTACATCGGCGCCGGAGGCGTGGGCGATGTCCGCGCGGTCGTTCACCGCGAGGAGCTTGCCGTGCCGCTTGCAGGCGTCCGCAAAGACGGCGAGCAGCTCCAGCTCCTCGGCCGCCTCGATGCCCTTGTCGCGCAGCTGGACGATGTCCACACCGCCTGACAGGGCCGCGTCCAGGAACTGCGGGAGGTCACCCTTGTCCTTGCGGGCGTCGGTGCAGAGGTAGAGCCGGGCATCGGCGAGCGGCGCGCGTGACAAGGAACGATCCCCCAGGTGCGTGTCGGCCCGGTCCGCGGACCGCCCGGTGTGGGCTCGTCCGCGGACCGGCTGTGCGTCGGAACAACCGGTCCGGTTACCGGTCCGGCCGGTTCCTGCGGGTGTCTGACAAATCCAGTGCGTGCCGAACACCGCGGGCACCGCACTGGATTTGTCAGACACCCCCCTAGACGGCGAGCGCCTGTGCTCGGCGCTTCACCTCCGTGCCGCGATTCTCGCTCAGGGCCTGAGCGGGGGTACCGGGCAGGGTGTCGTCGGGAGTGAAGAGCCACTCCAGGGTCTCTTCGTCGGTGAAGCCGTCGTCCCTCAGGAGCGTCAGGAGGCCGGCGAGGCCCTTGACGATCTTTTCGCCGTCGATGAAGGCGGCGGGTACCTGAAGCGCCCTGTTCTCACCACGGCGTACGGCGATCAGCTGGCCCTCCTTGACCAGCTGCCGGACGCGGGTCACCTCGACGCCGAGCCGTTCGGCGATGTCGGGGAGGGTGAGCCAGGCGGGGACGAGAGCATCGATCTTTGCGTCAATCTCGGTCACAGGGACAAGCCTGCCATCCGGGACTGACAGTCGGTACCCGGCACTCCACCGTTTGCGGTCAGTCCGCCGCCAGGACGGCCTTCTTCAGGGGTACGGCGGGATCGGCGACCAATGCAGGGTCCAGCGGGGCGCCCGACTCGATCAGACGGCGTCCCTGGGCGAGGTCGCGGGGCCGTCCGACGGCGAGCAGCGCGACCAGGGCGCCGTCCCTGAGCCAGCACAGGGACCAGGCCGGCCCGTCCGGATCGCCGCGGCGGACGGTGGTGTCGGCCGCCGCGTGATGCCCCGCGTACTGCACGAAGCGGCCGAACTGCTCGGACCAGAAGTACGGCACGGGGTCGTACGCCTGCGGGGCCCGGCCGAGGATCTCCGCGGCGACCGTACGGGGCCCCTGGAGTGCGTTGTCCCAGTGGTGGACGAGCAGGCGGGCGCCGTAGCGGGCGGACGGGAAGGACGCGCAGTCGCCGACCGCGTAGACGTCCGGCACGGAGGTGCGCAGACGGTCGTCGGTGACGACCTCGCCGTCCTGGCCGAGTGCGATGCCGGAGTCCTCGAGCCAGCGGGTGGCGGGTACGGCGCCGATGCCGACGACGACCGCGCCGGCAGGCACCCGGGTGCCGTCGTCGAGGGCCACGGCGGAGTGCTCGACGCCTGTCACGCGCGCGTGGAGGCGCAGTTCGACGCCGGCCTCCGCGTACCAGGCCGCCATCGGTTCGGTGGCCTCCGCCGGCAGGGCTCCTGCCAGCGGCCGGTCCGCCGCCTCGACCACGGTGACGGCGCAGCCTGCCGCACGGGCCGCGGTCGCGAACTCGGCGCCGATCCAGCCCGCCCCCACCACGACGATGTCGTGCTGCGCGGCGAGCACCGGACGCAGCCGCTCCGCGTCGTCCAGGGTGCGCAGGAGATGGACGCCGGGGACCCCCGCGGCGCCGGGCAGCGCCTGCGGCTCGGCGCCGGTGGCGATCACAAGCACGTCGTACGCGACGGGCCCGTCCACGGTGTCCAGGCGGTGCTCGGCGGGCCGTACGCCGGTCACGGAGAGACCGAGCCGGAGCTCCACGTCGAGCTGCTCGAAGTCGACGTCGAAGGCGGATCCCTCGGCCGTCCCGAGGAGCACCGCCTTGGACAGCGGCGGCCTGTCGTACGGCTGGTGGGGCTCGGCACCGATGAGGGTCACCCGCCCGGCGAAACCGCCCTCCCTGAGGGCGACGGCGGACTGTACTCCCGCCATGCCCGCCCCGACGATGACGACGTGCCGCACCTGCTGCGTCTGCTCGCTCACCCGGCCACTGTAATCAACTGACGGATCGTCAGGACACGGGGCGGGCATGCCTTCTCGAGGCCGCGGCCGGGGGGGGGCACGCGCGCGGGGAGGCCGTCGACCGCGTCCGAAACCGCCGTCCCGCGCGCGGGACCGGCGTACGCCGCCCTTCAGAGACCTGCGGGCGGGAGCTAGGCTGGCCGGACAGCAGCAATACGCGGGAGCCCGGGCGCACGGGCTGAGAGGGAGGCTGACGCGGCCTCCGACCGTACGAACCTGATCCGGGTCATGCCGGCGAAGGGAGGAGCGGGACACCCATGCCAGCGCGCACCACATCCGACGTCCTCGTCATCGGGGGCGGAATCATCGGCCTGGTCACGGCCTGGCGAGCGGCACAGCGCGGACTCGCCACGACGGTCGCCGATCCGTCTCCGGGCGGCGGCGCAGCCCAGGTCGCGGCGGGCATGCTCGCCGCCGTCACCGAACTGCACCACGGCGAGCAGGCGCTGCTCGCCCTCAACCTGGCCTCCGCACAGCGCTATCCGGACTTCGCCGCCGAGCTCAGCGAGGCCGCAGGCCAGGCCCTCGGCCATCGCGTCTGCGGCACCCTGGCCGTCGCGCTCGACGCGGACGACCGAGCCGAGCTGCGGGAACTGCACCTCCTGCAGCAGCGTTCCGGACTCGACTCGCAGTGGCTCTCGGGGCGCGAGTGCCGGCGCCTCGAGCCGATGCTGGCGCCCGGCGTACGCGGCGGTCTGCGGGTCGACGGCGACCACCAGATCGATCCGCGCAGGCTCGCCGCCGCACTGGTCACGGCCTGCGAGCGGGCCGGAGTGACCTTCCACAGGCAGCGTGCGGTACGGCTCACGGTGACCGGCGAGAGGGCCCGCGGCGCCGTGCTGGACGACGGCACCGCCCTGTCGGCCGGGCAGGTGGTGCTGGCCGCGGGCAGTCTGAGCGGCCGCCTCGCCGGGGTCCCGGCTCACGTACTGCCGCCGGTACGGCCGGTGAAGGGCCAGGTGCTCCGTCTGCGGATGCCCCCGGGCCGTACGCCGTTCCTCGGCCGGACCGTACGGGCCGTGGTGCGCGGCAGTTCGGTGTACCTGGTGCCGCGGGAGAGCGGCGAGCTGGTGGTCGGAGCCACCAGCGAGGAGCTCGGCTGGGACACCACGGTCACCGCGGGCGGCGTCTACTCGCTGCTGCGCGACGCCCACGAACTCGTGCCCGGACTCAGCGAGCTGCCGCTGACCGAGACCCGGGCCGGCCTGCGCCCCGGATCGCCCGACAATGCGCCGCTGCTCGGCCCGACCGCGCTCCCCGGTCTGCACCTGGCGACCGGCCACTACCGCAACGGCGTCCTGCTCACCCCCGTCACCGGGGACGCGATGGCGCACGCCCTGACGACCGGCGACCTGCCCGACGCCGTACGCCCCTTCGCGCCGACGCGCTTCGTACAGCCGGAGCCGCACACCGCACGGGACCGGCAGAACCACGACAGCGGGCACACCCAGCAGGAACAGCAGGAACAGCAGGAGGAGCAGACCGTATGAAGCCTTCCGCCGACACAAAACCTGCCGTGGACACCGCCCATGCGGGCCCGACCGTCTCGGTCAACGGCGAGGCCCGCCCACTGGAGCCAGGCACCACACTCGCCGCCCTTGTCGCCACGCTGAGCGCAGCCCCGGCGGGCGTCGCCGCCGCGCTCAACGAGACCGTCGTCCCGCGCGGGAAGTGGGACCGCACCACGCTCACCGACGGGGACCGGATCGAGGTCCTCACCGCCGTGCAGGGAGGCTGACGGCCATGGCAGACGATCCGCTGGTCATCGGTTCCACCACGTTCACCTCGCGGCTCATCATGGGCACCGGAGGCGCCCCGAGTCTCGACGTCCTGGAACGCGCACTCCTGGCGTCCGGCACCGAGCTCACCACGGTGGCCATGCGCCGCGTCGACCCCACCGTGAAGGGTTCGGTGCTGTCCGTACTGGACCGGCTCGGCATCCGCGTACTGCCCAACACCGCGGGCTGCTTCACGGCCGGCGAAGCGGTGCTCACCGCCCGGCTCGCCCGCGAGGCCCTCGGCACCGACCTGGTGAAGCTGGAGGTGATCGCGGACGAGCGCACCCTGCTGCCGGACCCGGTGGAGACCATCGATGCGGCGGAGACCCTGGTCGACGACGGTTTCACGGTCCTGCCGTACACCAACGACGACCCGGTGGTCGCCCGGAAGCTGCAGGACGTGGGTTGCGCGGCGATCATGCCGCTCGGCTCCCCCATCGGCTCGGGTCTCGGGATCCGCAATCCGCACAACTTCGAGCTGATCGCGGAGCACGCGCGCGTGCCCGTGATTCTGGACGCCGGAGCGGGCACTGCTTCGGACGCCGCGCTCGCGATGGAGCTCGGTTGCTCCGCGGTGATGCTCGCCTCGGCGGTGACCCGTGCGCAGGAGCCGGTCCTGATGGCCGAGGCGATGCGGCACGCCGTGGAGGCCGGGCGGCTCGCACACCGGGCGGGCCGGATCCCGCGGAGGCATTTCGCCCATGCATCATCGCCTACGTCCGGTATGGCCCAACTCGATCCGGAACGACCGGCTTTCTGAGGTCTGCCGACCGTCAGTACCGTCCGAACGGTCACAGCTGCGCTGCAGTGCGGGCCCCGAGCACACCGGGCGGACGGCCCTGTCGGCGGCGGCTCGTACACTCACCTGCGTGGACACGACCCTCCAGGACCCTCTCGTCGGCCAGGTGCTCGACGAGCGGTATCGCATCGATGCGCGCATCGCGGTCGGCGGGATGGCCACGGTCTACCGGGCCGTGGACACCCGCCTCGACCGCGTGCTCGCGCTGAAGGTGATGCACCCCGCCCTCGCCGCGGACGCCACGTTCGTGGAGCGCTTCATCCGTGAGGCCAAGTCGGTGGCGCGGCTCTCCCACCCGAATGTGGTCGGGGTCTACGACCAGGGCACGGACGGCAGTTACGTGTACTTGGCGATGGAGTACGTGGCGGGCTGCACCCTGCGCGACGTGCTGCGCGAGCGGGGCGCACTGCAGCCACGTGCCGCCCTGGACATCCTGGAGCCGGTCCTGGCCGCGCTCGGCGCCGCCCACCGGGCCGGCTTCGTGCACCGCGACATGAAGCCGGAGAACGTCCTGATCGGGGACGACGGCCGGGTCAAGGTGGCCGACTTCGGCCTGGTCCGCTCGGTGGACACGGTCACGAACACCACGGGTGCCGTGCTCGGCACCGTCTCGTATCTGGCTCCCGAGCAGATCGAGGCCGGCACGGTCGACCCCCGCGTCGACGTCTACGCCTGCGGGGTGGTGCTCTACGAGATGCTGACCGGCGGCAAGCCGCACGCCGGCGACTCCCCCGCCCAGGTGCTCTACCTGCATCTCAACGAGGACGTGCCCCCACCGTCCGCCGCCGTCCCCGACCTGCCCTACGCACTCGACGAGCTGGTGGCCGCCGGGACGGCGCGCAATCCCGAGCTCCGCCCGCAGGACGCGGTCGCCCTCCTCGGGGACACCCGCCGGGCGCGCGGCACCCTGACCGAGGCCCAGCTGGACGCGGTGCCCCCGGGCGCCCGCAGCACCGAGCACACCAACACGGACGACCGCACCAGCGTAATCTCCCGGGCCGCGGCGGGAGCCGGTGCCGCCCGCACGCGACAGCTCCGGCTTCCCGAGCCCTCGAGCTCCGCCGGGGACGAGCAGCTCAACAGGACGAGCCGCTTCGAGATGCCGCCCGCTCCCCCCGGAGGCCGCCCACCCAAGGGCTCCCGGTTCGCGCGGGCCTGGCACGGTCCGCGCCGCGGCATGCTCATCACCGTCACCGCGGTCCTGCTCGCCCTCGGTCTGGGCGCGGGCGTCTGGTACATCAACTCGGGCCAGTTCACCCGCGTACCGCCGCTGCTCAGCAAGACCGAGAAGCAGGCGAGGGCCACCCTCGAGGACGCCGGGCTCGCGGTCCGCGAGGTGGACCGGAAGTACAGCGACGCCTACGCCCGGGGCACGGTGATGAACAGCGACCCGAAGGCCGGCGACCGCATCCGCAGCAACGACCGGGTGACACTCACCCTCTCGCTCGGCCCCCGCATCGTCACGGTGCCGAACGTGAAGAACAAGACCCTCTCCGAGGCCCGCAAGGAGCTGGACAAGAGCAGCCTCGAGCCCGGGATGGTCAAGCGCGCCTTCAGCGAGGACGTCCCGCGCAACTCGGTGATCAGCACCGAGCCGGCCGCCGGCAGCAAGCGCAAGCCCGGCACCGCGGTCGCACTCACCGTCAGCAAGGGCAGCCCGATCGACGTACCGGACGTGGTCGGCGAGTCACTGGACGACGCACGCGGCGAGCTGGAGGGGGCCGGGCTCGAGGTCACGGTGAAGCCCGAGCGGATCTTCTCCGAGGAGGACGAGGGCGACGTCGCTCGCCAGAGCCCCGGCGAGGGCCGGCGCCTCGCCACCGGCGACAAGGTGACCCTGACGATCTCCAAGGGCCAGGACATGGTCGAGGTCCCGGACGTCGAGGGCAAGCAGAAGGACCAGGCACGCCAGGAGCTCGAGGACGCCGGTTTCAAGGTCAAGGTCCAGAGCTGGTTCATCGGCGACAAGGTCTGGGACCAGTCGGTGGACGGCGGGGACGAGGCGCCACGCGGCAGCGAGATCACCATCCGGGTGCGCTGACCTGCAGACACCGGGCCCTTGTCGGGCCCGGCCCGAGCGCATGCCACCCTGGACGGCGTGACCAGCAGGAACCTTCGCAACCCCGTCGGCGGCCACGTACCGGTCGCCGGAGGCCTCGCCTCCGTCGGCCTCACCTACGCCCGCGAGATGGGCGCCGAGACCGTCCAGGTCTTCGTGGCCAATCCGCGCGGCTGGGCGACACCCGCCGGCAGTCCGCGGCAGGACGAGGCATTCCGCACCGCCTGCGCCGACGAGGGCATTCCGGCGTACATCCATGCCCCGTATCTGATCAACTTCGCCTCGCACACGGCCGCCACGGTCGACCGCTCCGTCGAATCGCTGCGGCACTCGCTGCGCCGCGGGCGCGAGATCGGTGCGCTCGGCGTCGTCGTGCACACCGGTTCGGCGACCGGCGGCCGGCATCGCGAGGAGGCGCTGCGGCAGATCCGCGAACGCATGCTGCCGCTGCTCGACGAGCTGACCCACGAGGACGACCCCCAGGTCCTGCTTGAGTCGACGGCCGGCCAGGGTTCCTCGATCTGCTCGCGCACCTGGGACTACGCCCCGTACTTCGAGGCCCTCGACGCCCATCCGAGGCTCGGTGTCTGCCTCGACACCTGCCACATCTTCGCCGCCGGCCACGATCTCACCGGTCCGGACGGCATGCGCCAGACGCTCGATCTGTTGGTCGGCACGGTCGGCGAAGGACGCCTGCGACTGATCCACGCCAACGACTCGAAGGACGTGGTCGGGGCACACAAGGACCGGCACGCGAACATCGGCGCGGGGCACATCGGCCTCGACCCGTTCCGCGAACTGCTCGCGCATCCCGCGACGGAAGGAGTTCCGCTCGTCATCGAGACCCCCGGCGGCAAGGAGGGCCACGCGGCCGATGTGGCCCGTCTCAAGGAACTCCGGGAGCTGCCGGACCGGCAGCTCCTCGCCCACACCCCTTGAGTCATACCCCTAGGGGGTATACGGTTCGGATCGGTCACAGGAACCGTCGTACGACCCTGGGGGCACGCATGCAGCACGGCACGCACGACCCGCACGCTTCACACGCCACGCACGGCACGCACTCCGCGCACGACCACGAAGCGCACGGCCACGACGCACACGCCCAAGGAGCCCCCGTCACCTGGGCCATGGCCGCCAGGGCGACCCTGCACTGCCTCACCGGCTGCGCCATCGGCGAAGTGCTCGGCATGGTGATCGGCACCGCACTCGGCTGGGGCACCGCACCGACCATGGTCCTCGCGATCGCCCTGGCCTTCGTCTTCGGCTACTCGCTCACGCTGCTCGCCGTGGTCCGCGCCGGACTGGGCCTCAGGGCCGCGATCGGCGTCGCGCTCGCCGCGGACACCCTGTCCATCGCGGTGATGGAGCTCGTCGACAACGGCGTACTGCTGCTCGTACCGGGCGCCATGGAGGCCCATCTGACCGACGCCCTGTTCTGGGGCGCCCTGGCCATCGCGTTCGCGGTCGCCTTCGCGGTGACCACCCCGGTCAACAGGTGGATGATCGGCCGCGGCAAGGGCCACGCCGTCGTGCATCAGTACCACCACTGAGACGGCACCGACAGGCGCCGCCCGCCGGCTACAACTCGGGCCCGTCGCCCGGCTCCTCCTGGTACGAGTAGCGCTGCTCGCGCCAGGGGTCGCCGACGTTGTGATAGCCGCGCTCCTCCCAGAACCCGCGGCGATCGGCCGTCATGTACTCGACGCCGCGGACCCACTTGGGCCCCTTCCAGGCGTACAGATGCGGTACGACGAGACGCAGCGGGAAGCCGTGCTCCGCGGTGAGCGGTTCCCCGTCGCGATGCGTCGCGAAGATCGTCTGCTCCGCCGCGAAGTCGGCGAGCCGCAGATTGGAGCTGAAGCCGTACTCGGCCCAGACCATCACATGCGTGACATCGGGGGCCGGGGGCGAGATCTCGAGGAGCGTCCGGGCCGACACCCCGCCCCATTCGGCGCCCAGCATCGAGAATTTCGTGACGCAGTGCAGATCGGCGACCACGGTCTCGTACGGCAGGGTCGCGAACTCCTCATGGGTCCAGCAGCGCTTGTCACCGTCGGCGGTCGCGCCGAAGACCCTGAACTCCCAGCGCTCCGGCCGGAATTTGGGGACGGGGCCGTAATGAGTGACCGGCCATCCGCGCTGCAGCCGTTGTCCTGGCGGAAGTTCCGACTGCTCCGACACCCCGCGACTTTCCGGCTGACCCATGACTCCATCCTGACAGACCGGGCAGGGTGGAGGTGACCAGGTCTGCACCGATTCGGGCAACTCCTACTAAGCCTGTACTTACTTACTAAGCATGTACTTACTGGACGACCCTCGGCGCCGATGCAAGGATGCGCGCACCTGCCCCGAACGCGCCTGGAAGGAGCCTCTGCCATGCAGGGCGACCCCGAGGTCATCGAATTCCTGAATGAGCAGCTGACCGCTGAGCTCACCGCGATCAATCAGTACTTCCTGCACGCCAAGATGCAGGACAATTTCGGCTGGACGAAGCTCGCGAAATACACCCGCGCCGAGTCCTTCGACGAGATGAAGCACGCCGAGATCCTCACCGACCGGATTCTCTTTCTCGACGGACTGCCCAACTACCAGCGGCTGTTCCACGTCCGGGTCGGCCAGACGGTCACCGAGATGTTCAAGGCGGACCGGCAGATCGAGGTCGAGGCCATCGACCGGCTGAAGCGCGGTATCGAGATCATGCGCGCCAAGGGCGACGTCACCTCGGCGAACATCTTCGAGTCGATCCTCGAGGACGAGGAGCACCACATCGACTATCTGGACACCCAGCTGGAGCTCGTCGAGAAACTCGGGGAGCCGCTCTACATCGCGCAGCTGATCGAGCAGCCGGAGAGCTGAGCGCGGCCGGACGGGCGGAGCCGCACGGACGGAAAGGGCCTCAGGCCGCTTCCGGCAGTCCGGGCCGGACGACGGGCGCGGGCTCGGCGACCCCCACCGCTTCGGCGGCCAGCGCGGCCGCCGTGGCGCCCTGGTCCACCAGCTCGCGCCGCGGGCAAGCGCCCCGGCCGAGCAGGGACTGGATACGACGGACACAGGAACCGCAGTCGGTGCCCGCCTTGCACGCGGAGGCGATCTGCCGCGGGGTGCACGCACCGGCGTCCGCGTGCTGCTTCACCTGCTGCTCCGTGACGCCGAAGCAAGAGCACACGTACAAGCGGTTCACCTCCCCGGGCTTCGTTCGGGATCGATCCGTCGTGCCTGTCCCGATGAATCGGTGAGGCTAACCTAACCTTACCCGGCCCGCTCCGGCTACGAAACGCCGTGGGGCGCGGATCACATCGATCCGCGCCCCACAGTGGTATGTCCGCCCCGGCGGGACCTACTGGTCCCGGTACATCTCCGCGACCAGGAACGCCAGGTCGAGCGACTGGCTGCGGTTGAGCCGCGGGTCGCAGGCCGTCTCGTAGCGCTGGTGCAGGTCGTCGACGAAGATCTCGTCGCCGCCGCCCACGCACTCGGTGACGTCGTCGCCGGTGAGCTCGACGTGGATGCCGCCCGGGTGGGTGCCCAGGCTCTTGTGCACCTCGAAGAAGCCCTTGACCTCGTCGAGCACATCGTCGAAGCGCCGGGTCTTGTGGCCCGATGCGGCCTCGAAGGTGTTGCCGTGCATCGGGTCGGTCACCCAGGCGACCTGCGCGCCCGAGGCGGTGACCTTCTCGACCAGCGTCGGCAGCTTGTCGCGGATCTTGTCCGCGCCCATCCGCACGATGAAGGTGAGCCGGCCCGGCTCGCGGTCCGGGTCGAGGCGCTCGATGTACTGCAGCGCCTCCTCCGGCGTCGTCGTCGGACCGAGCTTGATGCCGATCGGATTGCGCACCTGGGAGGCGAACTCGATGTGCGCGCCGTCCATCTGGCGGGTGCGCTCACCGATCCAGACCATGTGCCCGGAGGTGTCGTACCAGTTGCCGGTGCGGGAGTCGGTACGGGTCAGGGCGGTCTCGTAGTCGAGAAGCAGCGCCTCGTGGGACGAGTAGAACTCGACCGTCTGGAACTCGGCCGGGTCGGTGCCGCAGGCGCGCATGAAGTTCAGCGCGTTGTCGATCTCGCGGGCGAGCTGCTCGTAGCGCTGGCCGGACGGGGACGACTTCACGAAGTCCTGGTTCCAGGCGTGCACCTGGCGCAGGTCGGCGTAGCCGCCGGTGGTGAAGGCGCGGACCAGGTTCAGCGTCGAGGCGGAGGCGTGGTACATCCGCTTCAGGCGCTCGGGGTCCGGGACCCGGGCCTCCTCGGTGAAGTCGAAGCCGTTGACGGAGTCGCCGCGGTAGGTCGGCAGGGTCACGCCGTCGCGGGTCTCGGTCGGCTTGGAGCGCGGCTTCGAGTACTGGCCGGCGATCCGGCCGACCTTCACGACAGGCACGGAGGCGGCGTACGTGAGGACGGCGCCCATCTGGAGGAGCGTCTTGAGCTTGTTGCGGATGTGGTCGGCCGACACCGCGTCGAAGGCCTCGGCACAGTCGCCGCCCTGGAGCAGGAACGCCTCCCCCTTGGCGACGGACGCAAGGCGGGCGCGCAGCTGGTCACACTCGCCGGCAAAGACCAGCGGGGGATACGACTCGAGGTCCGCGATCACATCGCGCAGCGCCTCGGCATCGGGGTACTCGGGCTGCTGCGCCGCGGGAAGGTCTCGCCAGGTGTTGCCACCGGATGCGGTGGTCTTAGCGTTCACGGTCACCTCGTCAACATTACGGGGTCGCTCGGCGTGGTCTGCGCGGGGACCACTTGCTGAGACGCGCTGTCCAGCTCCGCGGTGACGCCGGGCCGCTCGCTCGTACGGGTGACCTGGGCGTGAGACGGGAGTGCCGGTACTCGCCGGTGTCCGCTAGGGTGCCTGGCATGTTCGCGCACACGACCCGTGACTGGTGGTGGACCGCTCGACCGGCGGCCCACTGACTGCGCGTACCCACACTCGCAAAGGCCGCCCGAGGGGCGGCCTTCTTGCATGTCCGGGCCGTTCCTCCCCCTTCGCACTCCGCTGTGATCCGACGGGAAGGAACACCATGCTGAGCCGTCTGCTCGAGGACGACTGCCCGCCCTTCGCCCTGCTGCGCCGCCGCACACCGGGCCGCGACCACGACATCGTCGAGGTGCTGACCGGTCCCACCCACGAGGCCGGGCGTCTCGCCGACATCCCCGAGAGCCCGCTGCCCGTGCTCGCTCTGGTGCCGTTCCGGCAGATCGCCGAGCGCGGCTTCGACGTACGCGACGACGGGACACCGCTCACCGTGCTGACCGCGGAGCAGACGTACGAGCTGACCGTGGCCGAGGCACTCGAGCAGCTGCCCGCGCACCGGGTGCAGGTCACCGACGGTGCATTCGACGTGGACGACGAGGCCTACGCGGAGATCGTCGAGCGGGTGCTGCGTGACGAGATCGGCAGGGGCGAAGGCGCGAACTTCGTCATCCGCCGGAACTTCGAGGGCCGGATCGACGGCTTCTCACGGGCCGATGCGCTCGCCCTGTTCCGCCGGCTCCTGGAGGGAGAGCGTGGGGCGTACTGGACGTACGTCGTGCACACCGGAGGCCCCCACGGGCGCACGCTTGTCGGCGCGAGCCCCGAGGTGCATGTGCGGATGAGCGGCGGGACCGTCGTGATGAATCCGATCAGCGGCACCTTCCGCTACCCCGAGCGGGCACCGAGCGCGGACGATCTCCTGCGCTTCCTCGACGACGCCAAGGAGACGGCCGAGCTGTCCATGGTCGTCGACGAGGAGCTCAAGATGATGTGCACGGTCGGCGACATGGGCGGAGTGGTGGTCGGTCCGCGTCTGAAGGAGATGGCCCATCTCGCGCACACGGAGTACGAGTTGCGCGGTCGTTCCTCGCTCGATGTGCGCGAGGTCCTGAAGGAGACCATGTTCGCCGCGACCGTCACGGGGTCGCCGGTGCAGAACGCCTGCAGGGTGATCGAGCGATACGAGCCCGCCGGATCGGACGGTGCCGGCCGCGGCTACTACGCGGGGGCCCTTGCCCTGATCGGCCGGGACTCCGGCGGGGCGCAGACCCTGGACTCCCCCATCCTGATCAGGACCGCCGACATCGCGGCGGACGGGCGCGTGAAGGTGGCGGTCGGCGCGACGCTCGTGCGCGACTCGGATCCGCGGTCGGAGGTGGCCGAGACGCATGCCAAGGCGGCCGGAGTGCTGGCCGCGCTCGGTGTACGTCCCGGGCGGAGGCGAACGGAGGACGCCGGTCCGCGGCTCGCGGACGATCCGCGGGTGCAGGAGGCCCTGGACTCCCGGCGTGCCTCGCTCGCGCCGTTCTGGCTGCGGATGCAGGAGCGGACCGGGGAACTGACCGGGCGCGCGCTGATCGTCGACGGCGAGGACACCTTCACCTCGATGCTGGCGCATCTGCTGCGTTCCTCGGGGCTCGACGTGCAGGTCCGGCGCTACGACGAGCCGGGGCTGCGGGACGTGGTGCGCGCCCACGAGGGACCGCTGGTGCTCGGCCCCGGCCCCGGCGACCCCTCGGATCTCGGCGATCCGAAAATGCGGTTCCTGCGGGAGCTCGCGGCAGAGGCGGTGCGCGAGCACCGGCACGGGATCCTCGGGGTCTGTCTGGGCCACGAGCTGCTCGCCGCCGAGCTGGGCCTGGAGATCGTCCGCAAGCAGGTCCCGTACCAGGGGGCGCAGCTGCGGATCGATCTCTTCGGCCGTCCGGAGACCGTCGGCTTCTACAACAGCTTCGTGGCGCGCTGCGACGACGAGGACGCGGCCGAACTGGACGCGCACGGGGTGCGGGTGGCCCGGGACGCGGCCACCGGCGAGGTGCACGCGCTCAGCGGTCCGGGCTTCGCCGGGGTGCAGTTCCACCCCGAGTCGGTGCTCACGCTGCGCGGCCCGGCCGTGGTGGCGGAACTGGTGCGTCAGGTGGTGGAGGGCAGGACGGGGACCAGGACGTTCTCGCTGCGGCGGCCCTCGGTGTAGTCCAGGACGTTCTGCAGGGTGGTGGCGATGATCTCGCCGACGGCGTCCACGGTGTAGTACGCCTGGTGCGAGGTCACCACCACATTGGGGAAGGTGACGAGGCGGGCCAGGGTGTCGTCCTCGATGCCCTGGATCGACTTGTCGAGGAAGAACAGCCCGGCCTCGGCCTCGTAGACGTCCAGGCCGACGCCGGCGAAGCGGCCCTGGCGCAGCTCGCCGACCAGCGCCTCGGTGTCGATCAGGCCGCCGCGGCTGGAGTTGACCAGGATCGCGTCGTCCTTCATGGACTTGAGCTGTGCCGCGCCGATCAGGTGCTCGGTGGCGGGCAGCAGCGGTACGTGCAGGCTGACCAGGTCGGACTCGGCGAGCAGGCGGTCCTTGTCGACGTACTCCATGCCGAGCTCGACGCAGGCCGGGTTCTCGGCGACGTCCCAGCCGAGCAGGCGCATGCCGAAGCCGTGGGCGATCCGGGCGAAGGCCTCGCCGATCTTGCCGGTGCCGAGCACGCCCGCGGTGCGGCCGTGCAGATCGCGGCCGAGCAATCCGTCGAGGCGGAAGTCGAAGTCGCGGGTGCGGCCGGCGGCGCGGACGATGCGGCGGTTGACGGCCATCGCGAGGGTCCAGGCGAACTCGGCCACCGAGTACGGCGAGTAGTACGAGACCCGGGCCACGGTCAGGCCGAGCCGCTCGGCGACCTGCAGGTCGATGTTGTTGAAGCCGGTCGAGCGCTGGGCGATGAACTGGGTGCCGCCGGCCGCCAGGGTCTGCAGGACGCGGTTGTTGAGGCTGGCGTTGACGCTGGTCGAGATGACCTCGTGGCCGGCCGCGATGAGGGCGGTGTCCTCGTCCAGGAAGACGTCCAGACAGCGGATGTCGTGGTGGCCCGCGAAGGCCTTCTCGAGCAGCGGCCGCTCGTCGGACTGCACGCCGAATGCCAGGATCTCCACGTCTGGTCCCGCCTTCTCGTAGCCGTTCGTCCCTGCGGCTTTCGCGCGCTCTGCGCACTGTGCCGGTCAGGGCGAATATACGGCGGTGTCCCGGCCGGGACACTCCGGAGCGTCCGGCGTGCGCCGGCCGGGTAACCGACGGGCGCACCTCAGCCGAAGAAGACGCCGACCTCCTCGTACAGCTCGGGGTCGACCGTCTTCAGCCGGGCGGTGGCGTCGGCGATCGGCACGCGCACGATGTCCGTGCCGCGCAGCGCGACCATCTTCCCGAAGTCCCCGTCCCGTACCGCCTCGATGGCGTGCAGGCCGAAGCGAGTGGCGAGCCAGCGGTCGAAGGCGCTCGGGGTGCCGCCGCGCTGGACGTGCCCGAGCACGGTCGTACGGGCCTCCTTGCCGGTACGGTCCTCGATCTGCTTGGCCAGCCACTCACCGACACCGGAGAGCCGGACGTGGCCGTACGAGTCGAGCGAGCCGTCCTTCAGCACCATCTCGCCGTCGCGCGGCATCGCGCCCTCGGCGATCACCACGATCGGTGCGTACGAGGCACGGAAACGCGAGCTCACCCAGGAGCACACCTGGTCCACGTCGAAGCGCTGCTCGGGGATCAGGATCGCGTTGGCCCCGCCGGCCAGGCCCGAGTGCAAGGCGATCCAGCCCGCGTGCCGGCCCATCACCTCGACCACCAGGACCCGCATATGGGACTCGGCCGTGGTGTGCAGCCGGTCGATGGCCTCGGTGGCGATTCCGACCGCGGTGTCGAATCCGAAGGTGTAGTCGGTGGCCGACAGGTCGTTGTCGATGGTCTTGGGTACGCCGATGACCCGGACGCCGTACTCGTCGGCGAGGCGGGCCGCCACGCCGAGGGTGTCCTCGCCGCCGATCACGATCAGGGCGTCGACCTCGGACTTGGCGAGATTCTCCTTGATCCGCCGGATGCCGTTCTGCTCCTTGAGTGGGTTGGTCCGCGAGGAGCCGAGGACGGTGCCGCCGCGCGGCAGGATGCCGCGCACCGCCGGGATGTCGAGCGGCACCGCGTCACCCTCGAGCGGCCCTCGCCAGCCGTCCTTGAAGCCGATGAATGAGTAGTCGTACTCCTGAACGCCCTTGCGGACGATGCCCCGGATGACGGCGTTGAGCCCGGGGCAGTCGCCTCCTCCGGTCAGTACTCCGACCCGCATGGAAACTTCCCTTCACCGCGTGGCTGTGTGCGGCCACGCTAATGGTGATCCAGGTCACTCCGGGATGGTCGGGACGTCAATTCCCTTGAAAGAGGGAGGTGTTGATCTACGGCTCGACGGTGGGGTCAACGAGGGCGAGCGGAATCCGGAGGCTCCTCGTCCAGGCCGCGCTCGATGGCGTACCGGACCAGCTCGACGCGATTGTGCAGCTGGAGCTTGCCGAGGGTGTTCTGGACGTGGTTCTGGACGGTGCGGTGGGAGATCACCAGGCGCTCGGCGATCTGCTTGTAGCTCAGGCCTTTGGCGACGAGCCGGAGCACCTCGGTCTCGCGGTCGGTGAGCTGCGGGGCGGAGGGCTCCTCGGCGGTCGCCGGGGCCGGCTCGGAGGCGAGCCGGCGGTACTCGCCGAGGACCAGGCCCGCGAGACCCGGGGTGAAGACGGGGTCGCCGGCGGCCGTCCTGCGCACCGCGTCGATCAGCTCCTCGGTGGAGGCCGACTTGAGCAGGTAGCCGGTGGCGCCCGACTTGACCGCCTCCAGCACGTCGACGTGCTCGCCGCTCGCCGAGAGGACCAGGACGCGCAGGGCCGGGTCGGCGCGGACGAGTTCCTTGCAGACCTGGACGCCGGGCTTGGCCGGCAGATTGAGGTCGAGTACCAGGACGTCGGGCGCGACCGCCCTGGCCCTGCGTACCGCCTGCTCGCCGTCGCCGGCCGTGCCGACGACCTCGAATCCGGGCTCCGCGCCGAGGTCGCGGGCGACGGCGTCGCGCCACATCGGATGGTCGTCGACGACCATCACCTTGATGGGGTCCGCCCCGTCCCGCTCGGTCCCCGTGGTGTCGTCCGCGCCTGTCATCGTGTCGCCTTCCCCCGGTTGTCGTCTCGCTGCTTCGGTGCCTTCAGTTCGACCTCGGTGCCCTGCCCGGGCATCGAGATCAGATCGGCCGTGCCGCCGATGTCCCGGAGCCGGCCGCGGATGGACTGGGCGACGCCGAGCCGGCCCTCGCCCTCGGCCTGGGCCAGGCGTCCGTCCGGGATGCCGGGGCCGTCGTCGCGCACGGTCACGATCACCTCGTCCGGCCAGTCCTCGATCAGGATCCAGGCGCGGGCCTCGTCGCCCGCGTGCCGGCGCACATTGTCCAGGGCCGCGCCGACGGCGGCGGCCAGCTCGCGTGCGGCGTGCGCGGGGAGCAGGACGGGGGCGCCCGGTTCGGAGAGAGTGACGCGCGAGCCGGCGTACGGGGTGAGCAGGCTACGCAGGTCGCGAGGGCCGTCGGGTCCGGCTGTTCCATCTGTGGTGGTGTCGGTGTCGTCGACCTCGCGGACCAGGGCGCCCTGCGAGGCGTCGTCGCAGGCGCGGGACACCGGGACCACGCCGCCGGCGACCAGACTGCGCAACGCCACCTCCTGCTCCCCCGCCATCCGGCCGAGCTCCGCGGCCTCGCCACCGAGCTGGGTGCCGCGGCGCTGCACCATGGACAGGACCTGCAGCACGCTGTCGTGGATGTCCCGGGCGAGCCGCTCGCGCTCGCGGGTGGCGGCCTCGATCTCCAGGGCCCTGGCCAGGGTGCGCTCGGAGGCACGGGCCACCTCGACGACGTAGCCGATGGCGATGGAGGCGACCCAGACGAGCAGCACGTTGTGCACGGTGTCCTGGCTCGGTGTGCCGCGCTGGACGAGATTGGCCGCCGCGACGAGCGAGGACGCCAGGGCCGCCCAGCGCCAGCCGCCCTTGACGGCGAAGGCGAGGACGGCGCCCGCGGTCCAGATGGACGGCAGGGTCGGCCCGTCGCCCCGGTCGACGTCGGCGAGCGGGGTCAGGAGTATCCCGGTGAGGGCCACGGTGAGGTCCGCGGCCAGGAAGCGCCGGGTGCAGCTGGCCTCGTTGGCCACCTTCGGCAGGGTGGCGAGGGTCCAGACGGCGAGCACGGCGAGGAAGGCGTAGCCGACCCAGGGCCGTTCGTAGTCCGCCCGGTTGTGCACGAACAGGGCGGCCGCGTACAGCATCGTCAGTACGCGGTAGGCGGTCAGCGCCCGCCACAGCGGCAGCTCGACCGACATCCGCAGCACGCGTTCGCGTCGCGCCATCTCCCCCACCTCGCCTTCGCCCGCCTCCGCCGCCCCGACCGGGGGCGCGACCGGGCACCTGTGGTCCTAACCGGGTCCGGACGACTCGTCCGAGGGCCCGTCTCCTTCGGCCTTGCGGGCCTTCTCCAGCTCCGCCTGCTTCTTGGCCGCCTCCGCGATCTGCCGCTTCGCCGCCGTCGCGTAGATGTCGACGTACTCCTGCCCGGAGAGCTTCATGATCTCGTACATCACCTCGTCGGTGACCGAGCGCAGTACGAAGCGGTCGCCCTCCAGACCGTGGTAACGGCTGAAGTCAAGCGGCTCACCGATGCGGATCCCCGGGCGCATCAGCTTGGGCACGACCTTGCCGGGCGGCTGGATCTTCTCGGTGTCGATCATCGCGACCGGGATGACCGGTGCTCCGGTGGCGAGGGCCACGCGCGCGAGGCCGCCCGGTTTGCCGCGGTAGAGACGGCCGTCCGGCGAGCGGGTGCCCTCCGGGTAGATGCCGAACAGCTCGCCGCGTTCGAGGACCGAGATGCCGCTGCGGATGGCGGCCTCGCCGGCACCGCGACCGCCGGAGCGGTCGACCGGGAGCTGGCCCACGCCCTTGAAGAACGCCGCCGTCAGCTTGCCCTTGACACCTGGCGAGGTGAAGTACTCCGCCTTGGCGATGAAGGTGACCTTCCGGTCGAGCACCGCGGGCAGGAAGAAGGAGTCCGAGAACGAGAGGTGATTGCTCGCGAGGATCGCCGGCCCCTCGGCAGGGACGTTCTCGAGGCCCTCCACCCAGGGCCTGAAGACAGTCTTCAGGGACCCGCCGACGGTCAGCTTCATCACGCCGTAGATCAACGCAGGTGCCTTTCTGTTCCGTCGAACAGACCTTAACCCGTGACGCGGTGCCGGTCCCCGGCACTGGCGCGCCGTCGGGAGTCCCGACGGCCCTGGTCGGTGTCGGTCCGGTCGCGTACGGTGAAGTACGCCTCCGCAGTGCGCTCCCCCGCGGGGCACCCCGCCCCTCTTCACGAACAGGAGACCGAAGGTGCCGGTCCTCCCCGGAGCCGAGCCGTACCGCCACGACGGCGGCGAGGTCGGCGTGCTCCTCTGTCACGGCTTCACCGGCTCGCCCCAGTCGATGCGCCCCTGGGCCGAGTACTTGGCCGAGCGCGGCCTGACCGTCTCGCTGCCGCTGCTCCCGGGGCACGGCACCCGCTGGCAGGACCTGCAGATCACCGGCTGGCAGGACTGGTACGCGGAGGTGGACCGCGAGCTGCGGGCACTCCTCGACCGCTGTGCGCAGGTGTTCGTCTTCGGCCTCTCCATGGGCGGCGCCCTCGCGCTGCGGCTCGCCGCCAAGCACGGCCACGCGGTCCGGGGCGTGGTGGTGGTCAATCCGGCGAACAAGGTGCACGGACTCGCCGCCCACGCCCTGCCCGTGGCCCGGCACTTCATCCGTACGACCAAGGGCCTCACCAGCGACATCGCCAAGGAGCACGGCGTCGAGATCGGGTACGACCGGGTGCCGCTGCACGCCGCCCACTCGCTGCGCCGCTTCTTCCGGATCGTCGACTCCGAGCTTCCCCAGGTGACCCAGCCGCTGCTGCTCCTGCACAGCCCGCAGGACCATGTGGTGCCGCCCGCCGACTCCGCGCGCGTGCTGAGCCGGGTCTCCTCCACGGACGTCACCGAGACCCTGTTGGAACAGAGCTTCCATGTCGCGACGTTGGACCACGACGCGGACCGGATCTTCGAGGACAGCCACGCCTTCCTCACCCGGCTCGCCACGAGCGCGGACACGGAAGCGGACAAGGAAGGGGCCTCGACCGGTGACTGAGCACGACGCGGACCGCGACCGGAGCCGCGAGGAGAAGGACGGCCCCGAGGACGCGGCGGCCCAGGGCGAGGCCCTGGTGCCCGAGACGGCGGGCGGCCCGCCCCAGAGCGCCGACGCACAGCCCGAGGAGGCCCCGCGCCGCCTCGACGAGGACGAGGTCTGGGCCGAGATCGTCGCGGGATACGGCGACGAGCCACCGGACCCGCCCGGTGCCAAGCCCTTCAAGTCGGTCGAGGACCTCGCGGGCCTGGTCGCGGAGGCCACGGGCAAGGACGCACCGGCCGGGCCCGAGCCGGACACCGAGGACTCGGGCCGGGACCGCGAGCGGGGCGAGGGCCGCTCCGGCGGTCCGGTCGGCGGCTCGATCGCCTTCGCACCCGGCGTCGGACCGCGCGACTACAGCCCGCGCGAGCCCGCCAAGGACGACCCGGAGGCCGAGGCCGACGACGAGGGACACTTCGTACCGCCCGAGCCGCCGCCGCTGCCCAGCGCGGACACCACGGCGCGGTTCGCCTGGCTGGCCGTCATCGGCGGCCCGCTGCTGCTGCTCGTCGCGATCCTGCTGTCCTGGCCGATGACTTGGTGGCTGGCCACGCTCAGCATCGGCGGCTTCCTCGGCGGCTTCGCGACCCTCGTCATGCGGATGAGCGACGACGACGAGGAGGACGAGGACCCGGGGCGCGGCGCGGTGGTCTGAGGCCGGCGAGCGGGTCTTGGCTGCGGCACCGGTGTGACTATTCGCAGGTCAGGATGGGCCGTACGGGCGAGGGGTAGGGCTGGGCCGTATTCGACCCTCCCGCCACCGTGAAAGGCCTGGTGCGCATGGCGCAGCCCTTCGAGCTCCCGGATTTCTACGTCCCGTATCCGGCACGCCTGAATCCCCATGTCGAGTCCGCCCGGCGGCACACCCGGTCCTGGGCCCGCCGTATGGAGATGCTGGAGGGCTCCGGCATCTGGGACGAACGCGATCTGGAGGCGCACGACTACGCCCTCCTGTGCGCGTACACCCATCCCGACTGCGACGCCGAGACCCTGTCCCTGGTCACCGACTGGTACGTGTGGGTCTTCTTCTTCGACGACCACTTCCTGGAACTCTTCAAGCGGACCCAGGACCGCGCGGGCGCGAAGCGCTATCTGGACCGGCTTGCGGCGTTCATGCCGGCCGATCCCGCGGTCGGTACGCCCGAGCCGACGAACCCGGTCGAGGCCGGTCTGGCGGATCTGTGGGCCCGTACGGTGCCGGCGATGTCCGGCGCCTGGCGGACACGCTTCGCCGAGGCCACCGAGAATCTGCTGCGCGAATCGCTGTGGGAGCTGTCCAACATCAACGAGGGCCGGATCGCCAACCCGGTCGAGTACATCGAGATGCGCCGCAAGGTCGGCGGCGCCCCGTGGTCGGCGGGCCTCGTGGAGTACGCGGCCCGGGCGGAGGTACCCGAACAGCTCGCCGGGGCCCGGCCGTTGCGCGTACTGCGGGACGCCTTCAGCGACGCGGTGCATCTGCGCAACGACCTCTTCTCGTACCAGCGCGAGGTCGAGGAGGAGGGTGAGAACAGCAATGGCGTCCTTGTCATGGAGCGCTTCCTCGGCTGTTCCACACAGCAGGCCGCGGAGTCCGTGAACGATCTGCTCACCTCCCGGCTGCAGCAGTTCGAGCACACCGCCGTCGCCGAACTCGGGCCGCTGTGCGCCGAGTCGGGGCTCGATGTGGCGGAGGCGGCCGCGGTCGCCGCGTATGTGAAAGGACTGCAGGACTGGCAGTCGGGCGGCCACGAATGGCATCTGCGCTCCAGCCGGTACATGAACGAGTCCGCAGGATCCGCGGGCGGGATCCGGCTGACGCCGCGCTCCGAGGCGGCACGGCTGCGCCGACACGGTCACATCCCGTACCAGCGGGTCGGGCCGGGCGAACTGCCCGAGTTCGAGATGCCGTTCCGCACCACCCTGAGCCCGCATCTGGCGGGCGCGCGGCTGCGGTGCGTGGACTGGGGCGAGCGGATGGGCATGCTGCGTGCGCAGCCCGGTATGCCCCACTCGGACATCTGGGACCAGCGCAGGCTCGCCGGCTTCGACTTCCCGCTGTGCGCCGCGGGTCTGCATCCGGACGCCACACCGGAGGCCCTCGATCTGGCCTCGCACTGGCTGACCTGGGGGACGTACGGGGACGACTGGTTTCCGGTGGTGCACGGTCACGGGCGGGACCTGGCGGGTGCCCGGGCGGCGAACGAACGTCTGTCGCTGTTCATGCCGCTCGACGGCGAGCCGGTGCCTGAGCCGGTCAATGCCCTGGAGCGCGGCCTCGCCGATCTGTGGGCGCGTACCGCCGGGCCGCTGCGGCCGGGCGACCGTGCCACGTTCCGCCGGTCCGTGGAGGAGATGACCGCGAGCTGGCTCTGGGAGCTGGCCAATCAGGCCGCGCACCGGATCCCCGACCCGGTCGACTACATCGAGATGCGCCGCTTCACCTTCGGCTCCGACATGACGATGTGGCTGGCCCGCCTGCAGCACGGCGGCCTGGTCCCGGACGCGATCTACGACAGTGGCCCGCTGCGGTCCCTGGAGCGCTCGGCACAGGACTACGCGGCCCTGCTCAACGACCTGTTCTCGTACCAGAAGGAGATCGAGTACGAGGGCGAGGTGCACAATGCGGTGCTCGTCGTGCAGAACTTCTTCGCGATGGACCGTGCCACGGCGACGGAGGTCGTCGCCGATCTGATGAACTCCCGGATGCGGCAGTTCCAGCATGTCGCACAGTACGAACTCCCGGTTCTGTACGAGGACTTCGAGCTGGACGAGGAGACCGTGGCCGTCCTGGACGCGCATGTGCACGAGCTGGAGAACTGGATGGCGGGCATCCTCACCTGGCACCGCGGCTGCCGCCGCTACCGGGAGGAGGACCTGCGCCAGGGCACCGGCGGGGCGCCCTGGCGCCTCGAGGGGCCGCGCGGGATCGGTACGCAGGCGGCGCGGATCGGGGCGCTGACCGCCGGATAGCTGATCCGGCCGGCAGCGGCAAGCGGTTCAGCCTGCCGGTACCCGCAGCGCGGCCAGCACCGGCAGGTGGTCGGTGGCCGCCGTCAGATCGGCGGCGGCCACACCGGGCAGACCGAGGGGCACTCCGCAGCCGAGCACCTCGATCCCGGGGGTGGCGAAGACGGCGTCGATGCGCTGGTGCGGGTCGTGGGGTGTCGAGGTGTACTCGGCGCCCCACGGCCGTACCGTCCAGCAGTCCTGCAGCTGCCCGGCCAGGCGCCGGAAAGTGCGGCCGTTCGGACGCTCGTTGATGTCGCCGCCCGCGACGGCGTGCGGCACACCGAGGGCCGCGAGCCGGTCGAGGAGCATCCCGCCCTGTGCGTACCGCTCGTCCTTCTGCAGCGAGAGATGGCAGCTGACCACGCCGATCCGGGCGCCGCCGAAACGCACCACCGCGGTGGAGAAGCCGCGCCGGTGCAGTCCGGGAGTGAGCGGCAGAAGCACGTCCTCGGTGCGCTCGACGGTGGCGCGCAGCGAACAGAGCAGCGCCGGCCCCGAGGCGGTGGCGCCGCCGGCGAGCGTGACCAGACCGGACGCCTTGGCGAGCCGCGCGAGATGCTTGCGCCAGCGGAAGAACCGCGGCGCCTCCTGGACGAGTACGAGATCGGGCGAGCAGCCCGCGATCACCCGGGCCAGCGCGGCGGTGTCGTCGCGCATCGAGCGGATGTTGTAGCTGAGCACACGGATGACGGCCGAACCGTCCTGTTCCGTACGGGAGTCGGGGAGCTGTTCTGCTTCCGTACGGGAGTCGGGGAGCTGCTCTGCACGGGTTTCGGGAGGCACGGGGATCAGGCTAGGGGGTACCTCCCCGATCTTCGTGGAGGTACCCCCCTGAGGTCAGCCCTGTCGGGCCAGGTCCGCGGCGCCCACCAGGCCTGCGCGGTTGCCCAGTTGGGCCGCGAGCACCTGGGCGTGCGGGCGCCAGGCGCCGCCGATCAGCCAGCGGCGGAACGATTTGCGGATCGGGTCGAGCACCAGATCGCCCTCGTCCGATACGCCGCCGCCCACGATGAAGGCGGACGGGTCGAACAGCGAGGCCAGGTCGGCGAGTCCGGCGCCGGCCCAGCGGGCCAGCTCGCGGAACGAGTCGATGGCCACCGGGTCGCCGTCGCGGGCCGCGGCCGAGACGTGCTTGCCCTGGATCCCGTCCGGCGAGCCGTCGCCGAGCGAGAGCAGCAACTCGGCTTCCTGCGGCGTCGCTTGAGCGCGCTGCCGGGCGTATCGCAGCAGCGCGCGGCCCGATGCGTACTGCTCCCAGCAGCCCTGGCTGCCGCAGCCGCACAGCAGTCCGTCCGGCACCACCCTGATGTGGCCGAACTCGGCGGCCACGCCGAAGCGTCCGCGGCGCAGCTTGTTGCCGATGATGATGCCGCCGCCGAGGCCGGTGCCGAGCGTGATGCAGATGACGTCGTCGTGGCCCTGGCCCGCGCCGAAGCGGTACTCGCCCCAGGCGGCCGCATTGGCGTCGTTCTCCACGACGACCGGCATGCCGACGCGCTGCTCGACCTTGTCCTTCAGCGGCTCGTGACGCCAGTCGATGTTGGGCGCGAAGAGCACGGTGGCGCGCTTGTCGTCCACATAGCCCGCGGCGCCGATGCCGACGGCCTCGATGTCCTGGCCCTCGCCGGCCGCCGCGACGGCGGCGCAGATCGCGTCGACGATGCCTTCGGCGGTCGGCGGTGTCGGCACGGTGTGGGTGTCGAGGATGGCGCCCTCCTCGTCGACCACTCCTGCCGCGATCTTCGTACCGCCGATGTCGACGCCGATGGTGAGTCCCATTAGTCCCTCAGTTTTCGGTCGTGCCCCGCTGCGCCCACCTTAACCGAGGAGGCTCTCAGTCCAGATCGATGTGTTCATTTGTTGAAGGGCCGTTGTCCTCGGGGCCGTCGGTCCAGCGGCGTTCGTGGCTCTCCACCGCCGACCGGTAGGCGGCGAGGAGTTCGGACCCGGCCGCGGCAAGATGGTCGAAGACATCCGGATTGCGCTCGATGACCGGTTCCACCGCCGCCTTGGCCTGGTCGATGAACTGCTGCACGGCGCCCTGTGCGGCGAATCCGGCGAGCGGACCCTGTACTCCGCCGAGCTTGTCGGCGACCGCGTCGACGAGCTTGCGCAGCTCCTCGGCGGCGGACCCGGGCGGTGTGCCGTACTCCTGCCGGCGCCGGGCCTGCTCGGCGGCCAGGTCCTCGGCACAGGCCTTGGCCCACGCGTCGTCGTCGACGGCCTCACGCGGGTCGGGAACGTTGCGGGCGCCACCCATGCCGTCGGGGCTAGGGGGGAGCTCGGTGTCACTCATGACGGGCTCCTGCGGGCTCTGGGGCGGGGCACGACCGCGTACGGTCTGCGAAGCGCTGGTACGGGTCGGCGAACCGCTGGTACCACTCGACGTTACCCGAACGGCCGTACCCCGTTCACGTCCTGCACATGCCCGGATCCGGGCGCCTTGCGGCCGCCGCGGTCCGGGTGCCGAGCGGTCGCCGCGTCAGGTGCCGCGCGGCCACAGGTCCGGGTCGGGGGCGAACCGGACGCGGAGCTCTCCCTCGCGCAGCCCCGCGCCCGCCACGGTGCAGCGGCGCAGGGCCGCGGGCAGGGCGAGGATCCGCCGGAACCGGCCTGCGGTGACGAGGAGTTCGTCGCCCCTGCGGACCAGGTCGAGGTCCTCGCGTACGGCGCCGGGCAGCGGGATGTGCCAGACCAGTACGCCGTCGTCGGCGAGCCGGTCGTCGATGCGCAGGTCCACGGAGCGGGGCGCTGCGGGGGCGGGCAGGCCGAGCGCCGCGAGGTCGTCGGCGCCGTGCGGATCGTGGCCCAGGTGCGGGGCGCGGTGCACGGCGGGCCCGCCGGCCGCCTCCCACTCGGCGAGTGCCTTGGCCTGCTGGGCGGCGAGCGATGCGACCCAGGGGTCGGCCGAGTCCTGGGGCACGGTGCGGTTCGCCACCAGGGACTCCACCGCGAGTCCGTGCAGGGCCAGACCGAGGGTGGCGCTGCGTATCGCTTCGGTGCCGGCCGGACCCGGCTCGGCGACCAGGCGTACGTCGGTGTCGGGCGCCTCGATCAGTGCCTGCAGCTCCGCGAGGTGCTCGTCCCAGCGAGCGGCGGCGCCGAACAGCCACTGCGCGGGCATCGGCACACCGGCGAGCTGGGCGAGCACGGGGCGCAGCGCGCGGGCGGCCTGCCGCTCCTGCGGAAGTACGCGCTCCAGATAGCGGCGCAGGCGCTCGGGCAGTGCGAGCAGTTCGAGGGCGCGGTCGGCCGGCGGCAGGTCCACGACGATCAGCTCGTACGGTCCCGCGGCGGCTTCGCGCAGCGCGCCGAGCAGGGCGAACTCCTCGGCGCCCGGCAGCTCGGTGAGTTCCTCCTCGTCCAGGCGGCGGGCGCCGAAGGTGTCGAGGGCGGGGCCCGCGCGGTGCTGCAGGGCGAGGAGTTCGGTGCGGAAGCCGGCCGCCGGGTCGACGCGGCGGACGTCGAGGCGTTCCGCCGCCTCCGCGGTCTCCGGGCCGGTGGTTGCGTTCAGGGCTGCGCCCGGGGTGTCTGCGCGGTCCGCGGAGAGCAGCAGGGTGCGGGTGCCGCTGCGGGCGGCCGTTCGGGCGGTTGCTGCGGCGACGGTGGTGCGGCCGGCGCCGGCGGGGCCTGTGAGGAGGAGGGTGCGCATGCGGTTCTGTCGTCAACTCCTGTAGCCGGGTGGCCGCCGGGCCCGGGCCCGGCGGCCCTTGTCGTCAAGGGCCGGACAGGCTGAAAGATGCCCTCGAACGCCGGGCGGGACAGGACACGTCCTAGCGGACCAGGACTCGCCCTGAGGGTCCTTAAGGATCCTCAAAGGGTGTCCGACGACCCCGGCTTCGATTCCACACGGGTCTTCAGACCCGCCAACGCGCGGTCGATAATGACCTTTTCGGCCTTGCGCTTGATCATGCCGAGCATCGGGATCTTCACGTCGACGGTGAGCCGGTAGGTCACCTCGGTGCCCTCGCCCGCGGGCGCGAGCCGGTAGGAGCCTTCGAGGGCGCGGAGCATCTGGGACTTCACCAGGGTCCAGCTGACCTCGTTGTCCCCGGTCCAGGTGTACGCCAGGGTCTGGTCGTCCTTGATCGCCCCGGCGTCCATCACCAGGCGGACCTGCTCGGCCCTGCCCTGGTCGTCGGAGGCCAGTACCTCGGCCTCCTTCACTTCGCCGGTCCAGTCGGGATAGCGGGCGAAGTCGGCGATCACTCCCATGACATCGGCCGGCGCCGCCTCGATCGTGATGCTCGAGCTGGTGTGTTCCGCCATCGCCGTGGCTCCTCCAGTGCGGTCCTGCGGGGGTGGATGGATGGCGTGGGCCTCGGCCGGGACGCTAGGTCCTGCCTGCGGGATCCGCCGCGGTGAAGGCTACCGGCTGCGGCCGCGGCGGTGTGCGCCGCCCACGGGCCGTGGCCTCGTCACCACTCCAGCGCCCACGGCCTGCCCGCCGAGGCGAAGTGTCCGACATTCACGCACTCGGTCGCTCCCACCCGCATCCGCCGTACCAGGGGTTGGTGCACGTGCCCGAAGAGCGAATAGCGCGGTCGGGTCCGGTGGATGGCCTCGAGCAGGGCCTTGCTGCCGCGTTCGAAACGGCGGGCCACGGTGTCGTAGACCAGCTCCGGCACCTCCGGCGGGATGTGCGTGCAGAGCACGTCGACCTCGCCGATCGCCTCGATCTTGGCCGCGTACTCCTCGTCACCGATCTCGTACGGAGTGCGCATCGGAGTGCGCAGTCCGCCGCCGACGAAGCCGAAGACCAGGCCGCCGATCTCGACCCGCTCGCCGTCCAGGACGGTGGTGCCCTCCTCGGCGTACTCGCTCCACAGGCCCGGGATGTCGACGTTGCCGTAGGTGGCGTACGTCGGAGTCGGGAAGACGGCGAAGAGTTCGGCGTACTGCTTGCGGACGGCCCGCTCGATGGCGGCCGCACGGTCCGACTCGATCGTCCCCCAGAGCTCGGCGCCGAAGGCGCGGGCCTCCTCGAAGCGGCGGGCGGTGCGCAGTTCGACGAGCCGGTCCGCGTTCTCGGCGCCGAACAGGTCGGGGAAGATGCCGCGCGAGTGGTCGGCGTAGTCCAGGAAAAGCACCAGGTCGCCGAGGCAGACCAGCGCGTCCGCGCCATCGCCGGCCCGGGCCAGGTCCCGGGCGTTCCCGTGTACGTCGCTCACCACATGGACCCGCATGCCGTCACCCTAGGACGCTTGCCGCTCCCCAGGTAGAGGGCCCTGGACCTGCGGTTACTTCCGAGTCGCAGACGAAGGGGACTAGTCTGCGCAAAGGAGCGCCAGGGCGTGTGACACACGGAACATCTGGTCGGACCCCCCTATCGAAAACGCGGTACCGGTGGGTAACGTCCGGGCAGTCCAGTCGTGCTCGGCCCTCCTCGCAGTGCCCTCGGCCTCGATGAGCCCGAGCACCTGCCAGATCTTGGACCGCTCCGTCGCATCACACAGTGTCGTGGCGCCGGCGCCCTATGAGGAGCAGCAGTCTTGCGCGAGTTCAGCCTTCCGGCCCTGTACGAGGTCCCTGCGGACGGCAATCTGACCGACATCGTGCGCCGCAACGCCGCACAGCATCCGGATGTCGCCGTGATCGGCCGCAAGGTCGCCGGCACCTGGCAGGACATCTCGGCGAAGGTCTTCCTCGCCGAGGTCCGCGCCGCCGCGAAGGGTCTGATCGCCTCCGGGGTCCAGGCGGGCGACCGGGTCGGCCTGATGTCGCGCACGAGATACGAGTGGACGCTCCTGGACTTCGCGATCTGGAGCGCCGGCGCGATCACCGTGCCGGTGTACGAGACGAGCTCCCCGGAGCAGATCCAGTGGATCCTCGGTGACTCGGGTGCCGTGGCCTGCCTGGTCGAACTGGACGCGCACGCCGCGGCCGTCGAGTCGGTGCGCGACCGGCTGCCGGCGCTCGGGAACGTCTGGCAGATCGAGCGCGGCGGCATCGAGGAGCTGGGGCGCATCGGCGCGGACCTCAGCGACGAGGCGGTCGACGAGCGCTCCTCGGTGGCCTGCGCCGACGACCCGGCGACCATCGTCTACACCTCCGGCACCACCGGCCGCCCCAAGGGCTGTGTGCTCACCCACCGCAGCTTCTTCGCGGAGTGCGGGAACGTGGTGGAGCGGCTGCGGCCGCTGTTCCGCACCGGTGAGTGCTCGGTGCTGCTCTTCCTGCCGCTGGCCCACGTCTTCGGCCGCCTCGTGCAGGTCGCGCCGATGATGGCTCCGATCAAGCTCGGCCACGTACCGGACATCAAGAACCTCACCGACGAGCTGGCGTCCTTCCGGCCGACCCTGATCCTCGGAGTGCCCCGGGTCTTCGAGAAGGTCTACAACTCGGCGCGCGCCAAGGCGCAGGCGGACGGCAAGGGCAAGATCTTCGACAAGGCCGCGGACACCGCGATCGCGTACAGCCGCGCCCTGGACTCCCCGTCCGGCCCGTCGCTCGGCCTCAAGATCAAGTACAAGACGTTCGACAAGCTCGTGTACTCGAAGCTGCGCGCGGTGCTCGGCGGCCGCGGCGAGTACGCGATCTCCGGCGGTGCCCCGCTCGGCGAGCGGCTCGGGCACTTCTTCCGCGGCATCGGCTTCACGGTCCTGGAGGGCTACGGACTGACCGAGTCCTGCGCCGCGACCGCGTTCAACCCCTGGGACCGGCAGAAGATCGGCACGGTCGGTCAGCCGCTGCCCGGTTCGGTGGTACGGATCGCCGACGACGGCGAGGTGCTGCTGCACGGCGAGCACCTGTTCGCCGGGTACTGGAACAACGAGGAGGCGACCGCCGAGGCGCTCGCCGACGGCTGGTTCCACACCGGTGACATCGGCACCCTCGACGCGGACGGCTATCTCGCGATCACCGGCCGGAAGAAGGAGATCATCGTCACTGCGGGCGGCAAGAACGTGGCACCCGCGGTGATCGAGGACCGGATCCGCGCGCACGCCCTGGTGGCCGAGTGCATGGTGGTCGGCGACGGCCGCCCCTTCGTCGGCGCCCTGGTCACCCTGGACGACGAATTCCTCGGCCGCTGGGCCGAGGAGCACGGCAAGTCCGGCCGTACGGCGGCGGAGCTGCACCAGGACGCGGACCTGCTCGCGACGGTACAGACCGCCGTCGACGACGGGAACGCGGCCGTCTCCAAGGCCGAGTCGGTGCGCAAGTTCCGTGTCCTGGCAGCCCAGTTCACGGAGGAGTCGGGCCATCTGACCCCGTCCCTGAAGCTCAAGCGCAATGTGGTCGCCAAGGACTACGCGGACGAGATCGAGGCGATCTACCGGGCCTGACCACAGGACCGGGTACGACGCGTGCGTGCCCCGTCCGGCGACGGGGCACGCACGCGTGTCCGGGGCTACAGCAGCCCCTTGAGCTCCTCCGCGAGCAGGTCCCAGCGCCACTTCTCCTCGACCCAGGCACGCCCGCGCTCGCCCATCCGCCGCCGCAGCTCCGGGTCCTCGAGCAGGCTCACGATCCGCTCGGCCGACTCGGCCGGCTCGGTGCCGCGCACCACCCAGCCCGTCTCGCCGTCGAGCACGGCGTCCGGCGCGCCACCCGAGTCACCCGCGACGACCGGCAGTCCGGTCGCCGAGGCCTCCAGATACACGATCCCGAGCCCTTCGACATCGAGTCCGCCGCGCCGCGTACGGCAGGGCATCGCGAAGACGTCCCCCGCCCCGTAGTGCGCGGGCAGTTCGGCCCACGGCACGGCCCCGGTGAAACGCACCGAGCCCGCCACCGAGAGCTCCGCGGCCAGCTTGCGCAGTTCGCTCTCGTACGGGCCGCCGCCCACCACGAGCAGGACGGCGTCGGGGACCGCGGCGAGGATCCTGGGCATCGCCCTGATCAGGGTGTCCTGTCCCTTGCGCGGTACGAGCCGGGAGACGCACACCACCACGGGCCGGTCGGTGAGCCCGAGCCGGGCCCGGACCGCGTCACCGCCGGAGCCGGGGTGGAAGGTCTTCTCGTCGACGCCGGGCGGCAGTTGCACCATCCGGGCCGCGGCCTCGGGGGTCAGCGCGGCGGCGATACGGGACCGGGTGTACTCGCCGAGGTAGGTGATCGTGTCGGTCGACTCGCCGATCCGGCGCAGGAGTTGGCGGGCCACGGGCAGCTGGGCCCAGCCCGCCTCGTGGCCGTGGGTGGTCGCGACCAGGCGCTCGGCACCGGCCCGGCGCAGCGCCGGTGCCATCAGGCCGAGCGGGGCGGCGGCCCCGAACCACACCGACGTACAGCCGTGTTCCCGCAGCAGCGCGGTGGCCCGCCGGGTGACCCGCGGGGTCGGCAGCAGCATGGTGGTGCGGTCGCGTACGACGGTGAAGGGCTGTTCGGCGTCGAAGGCCGCGGTCGCCTCGGCGCCCTCGCGGCCGCGCTTCCAGGTGGAGGCGTAGACGACGATCCGGGCGGGGTCCAGGCGCAGCGCCATGTTGTGCAGGAAGGCCTGGATGCCGCCGGGCCGGGGCGGGAAGTCGTTGGTGACGATCAGGGTCTTGTGCATCGCCGCCGACAGTACCGAACGCCTGGCCGCCGGGGTTTCCGATGCCCCCGGGGTGCGCCTCCCCGATCCTCGCGGACCAGGCCGCGGCGCCCACGGCCCTCCGGCTGGGCTTGGCCCCAGGTTCGTACCCTCCCCCGGCCAGAGACTGGAGGAGGGCACCCGGTGCCCAGACCCTCCCGGATCAGGCCACGGCGCCCCCGGCCTCCGGCCGGGACGTGTCCCCGGGCGCGACTACCTGCGGGTCCCCCGAGCCCGGGGAACGCCTCCCCGGGCTCCCCGGCCCCACGGCGCCCCCGGCCGGAGGCTGCGAAGCGTGCCAGGCCTCGTAGGCCCCGCAGGTCCCCGCCGGTCAGGGAGACGACCCCTGGCCGAGCTGCCCCCGCAGATACTCGCGCCAGCGGGTGGTGAAGTCCTGGGGTGTGGTGTCCAGGACTTCACGCAAGGCCTGCTCCGTGGCGGACCGCTTGCTTCCCGCGCCGCTGTCGCCGACCGCGCGGTAGAAGGCGAGCAGCTCGTCCTCGCCCCAGCGCTCGGCGATCATGCGGCAGGCGAGCCAGCCGCCCTCGTAGGCCCTGGCCAGCGCGTCGGGGTCGTCGTCGAAGCCGAAGTCGTCGTCGGCGGGGAGCGCGTCCGGCAGCTCGCCGCGCTCGACGGCGGCGCGCATCCCGGGTGCGGCCTGTGCCGCGCCGCGTCCGGAGCCGCGGTAGCCGACCCAGTCGGCGAGGCCCTCCGAGAGCCAGAGCGGGGTGGTGTCCGTGGTCGCCGTGCGGGTGGCCACATGGGTCGTCTCGTGGGTGAGGACGACCTGCCGGCCGAAGGCGCCGAGCACGTCGAAGGCGTCCGGATTGAGCACGACGCGGTCGGCCGGAGCCTTCCCGGACCCGCCCGTCTCCCCCGTGGTGACCGCGGCGATCCCCTGGTATCCGGCGGCCGGCGCCCCGAGCAGGTCCCCCATGTCGTCGAGCGACTTCGGTACGAGCACCACGACCCGGCCCGGCCAGTCGCGCCCCCAGGCGTCCTGCACGGCGGGCACCGCACGGTCCGCGAGGTCGGCGTACTCGCGCAGCTTCGCGCGGGATCTGCCGACCCCGAGCACCAGGCTGTGCCGTCCGGTCACGGAGACCACCTCGCCCTGCTCCCAGAGCTGCTCCCCCGCGTCCTTCCCGGCCCGCTCGTCGGCCACGTACCAGTGGTCCGCGCGGCGGTCGAGGCGGACGGTGCGCTCCACCGTGACGGGCGCACGGTCGTAGCCGCCGATCCGGAAGCTGAGCCGCACCCCGGCGGTGGCGCGCGCGCCGGACGCCTCGAGATCCGTCAGGCGGTACGTCCAGGAGCTGACCGGCACCTGGCCGAGCCGGTCGAACTCGTCGTCCCCGGCCGCGCCCGGCACCCCGGTGGCCCGATAGGCGCGCGCGTCCCGGTCGACCACGGCCTCGGCACGGCGGTCGAGCAGCGACTGCACCTCGGCGCGGGTCTCGTCGGCGGCGTCGGTGTCCGCCGGCGCCTGGCAGGAGGCAGCGCCGAGCAGCGCGGCGAGGCACAGCCCCGCCGCCGCACGTCTGCTCCCTCGTCGGCCCGCCACCGTATCGATCGTACGAGGTCGCGGCGGGCGGGCGCCGCCCCGCTCGGGCCGGGCCGGGGTCCGGGTCAGACCCGGGTGACCGACGACACGGGCATCATGCCGACGGGGTCGTAACGCACCGAAGCTCCCGGATGCGGAGCGTGCACGACCTGTCCGTCGCCCACGTACATACCGATGTGGCTGGCGTCGTCCCGATAGGCGACCAGGTCGCCGGGCTGTGCCTGGCCGAGCGGGACCTGGCGCCCGGCGTACCGCTGTGCCTGCGAGGTCCGCGGCAGACTGACCCCGGCCTGTGCGTAAGCCCACTGGGTCAGGCCCGAACAGTCGAAGCCGGAGGGGCCGTTGGCGCCCCAGACGTACGGGCGGCCGACCGCCTGCCTGGCCGCCGCCAGGGCCGCGGCCGCGCGCGGGGACGCCGCGGCACCCGAGAGTCCCGTCAGCTCGCCGTCGGCGCCCGCGCCGTCCTCGTAGGCGGCGCGCTCCGCCGCGGGCAGCGAGTTCAGGAGCCGCTGCGCGCGGGCGAGCTTGCTCTTCACGCTGCGCTTGTGGCGGGCCACGGACGCCCGTGCCTTCACCAGCTCGGCGAGCACGCGCTCGGCCTCGGCGCGCTCCTGGGCGAGTGCGCGCTGGGCGCGCTGGAGTTCGGTGAGTTCACCGGCCTGCCGGAGGCTGATCCGGTCCAGGGTGGCGGACTTGTCGAGGTAGGTGTCGGGGTCGTCGGAGAGCAGCAGCGCGAGCGAGGGGTCGATGCCGCCGGTCCGGTACTGCGCTCCGGCCAGTGAACCGAGCGCGCCCCGCATGGTGTTGATCCTGGCCTGGCCCTTCGCCACCCGGTCCTGCAGCCGGCTCACCCGGCCGCGCAGTCCGTCGGCCCGCTCGTCGGCCTTGTTGTACGCCTCGGTGGCCCGCTCGGCCTCGGTGTGCAGGCGGTCGACCTTCGCCTTGGTGGCGTCGGCCCCGCCGTCCGGCTCGGCGGTCGCGGGTACGGCGCCGAAGGCGGCCGCGACGGTGGCGGCCGCCGTGGAGACGACGGTGATGCGGGTACTGCGGTCGAGGCCGCGTTGCTGCGCGGGACGACGGTGGAACGCCACGGGTGGCCGCTCCCTTCCCCTGACAGGTCCCCCGCCGGTCGGGGGGCGATCAGCGGCAGACAGTAGCCGGGCGGTGCGGACGGCGGGGCCGGGCCGCGCCGGGCGGGAACGCCGGAGCCCCGCCGTCCACGCAGGTGGCAGGCGGGGCGCGGGGGTTGACGCGCGAGCGGCGAATTCGCCCGTTCGGAGGGCATCGCGGCGGCTTGCGCGGTGGACGGTGCGCCGGGCACCGGGAGGGCCGAACCGGCGCCGGAGAGCGTCCAGTTCACGGTGCGGGCCGCCGGACGCGGCCCGCATCCGGGACGTCAGATACGCACGCCGAACATGTACGGCATGTTGTTGACCGACTCGTAGCGCACCGAGGCGCCGGGCTTCGGGGCGTGCAGCACCTGGCCGTTGCCCGCGTAGAAGCCGACGTGGTGCAGATCGCTGTAGAAGATCACCAGGTCGCCGGGCTTGAGGTCGCTCTGCGAGGAGATCCGGGTACCGGCGTTGGCCTGGTCCTGCGAGATGCGCGGGATGGACACGCCGGCCTGCGCGAACGACCACTGGGTGAGCCCGGAGCAGTCGAAGGAGCCGGGGCCGGTGGCGCCGTAGACGTACGGCGAACCGATCTTGCCCTTGGCTATGTTGAGCGCGGCGGCGCCCCGGTTGGAGGCGGGCTTCTCGTTGCCGAGGTCGGCGCGGTCCGCGCTGTCCCGGCTGGCCCGGGTCTCCTGGTCGGCGAGCGCCTGACGCTCTTCGGCGGTCAGGGAGTTGAGCAGTCGCTGAGCGGCGGACAGCTTGCCCTGGACCTGCTTCTTCTTCTTGCCGAGTTCCTTGCGGGTGTCCGCCAGGTCGCCGAGCTTGTCGGAGGCTTCCTTGCGCTGCTGCGCGAGCGTGCGCTGCTTCGACTGGATCTTCTTGAGCGCCTCGGCCTGCTTGCCCGTCAACTGGTCGAGGGCGGAAGCCTTGTCGAGATACGAGTCCGGGTCGGAGGACAGGAAGAGCTGCACCGAGGGGTCGATGCCGCCGGAGCGGTACTGGGCGCTGGCCAGCGAACCGAGGCCCGCCCGCAGGTCGTTGAGGTCGCTCTGGCCGCGGGCGACCTTGTCCTGGAGCTCGTCGATGCTCTCCTCGAGCTGCTCCTGCGTCTCCTTGGCCCCGTTGTACTGCTCGGTGGCCTTCTCGGCCTGCTCGTAGAGCTTGTCGACCTTGGCCTTGACTTCCTTCTTGCTCGGCTTCGGGTCCGCGTGGGCGGACTGGGCCGTGATGGCCACGGCAGCGGCGGCGGTAGCGGTGAGCACGGTCACACGGGTGCGGCTCGGCTGCTTGGGTCGACGGTGGGACGCCACGAAGGCGAGCTCCTTCTTCCTCCAGCCGCCTACCGAAAGACCCGGCGGGCGGGCCCTCCACCGACACCCCGGATGGGTGATCAACCGAGCGGAGGTTCGAGCCGACCTTAGTGATGGACTTGTGATCGTTCAAATCCTCACAGGGAAAATCTCGCCCCACGCGAGCATTCTTTACTCACAACCCACAAGCAGTGACGGCCGCTTGACGCTACGTCCCCCACCATGCCCACCAAATCGGGCATACGCCACAGGAGTTACCCAACTCCCCGTTAGTTCCGCGAAAGCCGCTTCAGGAGCACCGCGGAGGCGACCGGTCGCGCCCCGGCGCGCGCGATCCCGTCGGCGACCTCCCGGTCGGTGGAGACCACCGTCACCGGACGGCCGGGAGGCTCGGCCCGCACCAGCTGCCGGATCAACTCGTCCGCGGTGACGCCCGGTTTGGAGAACAGCACCCGCACCCCGCGCGGCGGCGCGAGCAGCACGGGCGCGGCCAGTTCGGCGCCGTCGAAGACACAGGTGACCTCCGCGCCCGTCTGGGCCGCGAGGCCGGACAGGCTGCCGAGCAGCCGCAGCCGCTGCTTCTCCAGGGGCATGGTCGGATAGCCGGTCTTGGTGACGTTGTAGCCGTCGACGACCAGATGCGCCTGGGGCAGCGCGAGCAACTGGTCCAGGATCGCCGGGTCGTTCTCCGACAGGGCGCGGGCGGCGATGTCCTTGGGGGTCATCCGGCCCGGCTCCACGGCGTCCACCGTCTCGGCGGGCCGCACCGAGACCGGCGGCAGGGCCAGTTCGCGGCGCAGCCCCTGGGAGGCCTCGAGCACCGTGTCGAGCAGCAGACGGACCCGCATGTCCTCCATGGAGCGGCCCTCGCGCACCGCCTTGCGGCTCGCCTCCAGCGCCGCCTCCGCCTCGCCGAGCCGGGCCTTGAGCCGCCGGCCCTCGCTCTCCGCGGCCGACAGCCGGGCCTGACCCTCGGTCCGTACCGCTTCGGTCTCGGCGGCCGCCTTACGCAGGGCCGCCTCGCCGCGCTTGATGTCGCTGTGCGCGGCGCGCAGCTTGCGGTGCAGGGACTCGGCCTCTTTGCGGGCGGCGTCCAGATCGCCGCGCAGCCGCTCGGTGTCCGCCTTGGCGGCCGCCCGCGCCTCGGCCAGCTCGGCGCGCAGCCGCTGCAGTTCGGCCCTGGTCTCGTCCTCGGCCCGCTCGGCGTCGGCCCGCTGGGCCTCCTCGCCCGCGGCGGCCACCAGCTTGACCCAGCCGGTCGGCCGCAGCACGTACGCCGCGGCCGCCACGTCCAGCGGATCGGCGGCGGGCGGTGGAGTGCCGGACTCGAGGGCGGCGGCCAGCTCGGCCTGCGACTCCTTGAACCGCTCGCCGATGCGCTGGCGGAACAGGGCGTCGCTCTCGACGGCCGCGGCCATCGCATTGCCCGCGAACTTCAGCCGGCGATTCGGGGTGAAACGGGCGTACTGCCGCAGCTGGGCGGGGAGTTCGGACACGGTGAGACCGCCGAAGCCGTCGGAGACGATGCCCACGACGCGGCGGCGCACGCCCTCGGGCAGTGGGCGGTCGAGCGACTCGGCCGCCTCACCGGCCGCGTCGGCCGGCTCGGCACCGTTCGACGCCTCCACCATCCGTCACCCCACTACTGTGGCCGGCCCTCTCAGGAGCCCGCGCCCGGCCTGTCCACGAGTTCCACCTGGTTCTCCGCGTTGCACCAGCGGCAGCGCACCGACTCGATGGTCTCACTGACCACCTCGCGCTCCTCGACCTTGGGCTCACCGGCCAGGTCGAGATGTACGTACTCCACAACCTTCGACGAACGGGTCACGTCGAAACGCGTGAGATTGCCGCAGAGCGCGCAGCGCCAGCGGGTTTCGGCGGTCGGCTGGGGAACCGTCATCGTGGCGGTACGCCTTTCTCGCATGCACGGCCGCACCCGGCGCGTGCCCTTCGGTGTCTTCTGCACTCCCCGAAGCCCGCGGAGTCCTTTCAACCCTACGGCCTGCCGGAACGCCCCGTGGCCCGCTCCACCACGACCTCGGCGCGGCCGCGACCCGCCCCGGCGAGGCGCGGCGCCCCCATCACTCCCGTTACGTCAGGATCTGTCCCATGAACGGCAGGCGGGGCAGGCGCGTACGGCACGAGGACACCGGAAAGGACAGGGCCCGCAACGCGGAGGGGAACACCGCCCGCACGGCACTCGGCGGACTCCTGCGCGGGCACGGCCCCACGGTGACGTACGCGCTGATGGCCGCCTGCTGCGCGGTCTTCCTGCTCTCCCCGGTCTCCGGCTTCAATCCCGTGTACGGCACCGGCGACGAGCTCGCCGCCGCGCAGCGCGCCCATTTCGAGCGCTGGGGTGTGATCCCCGCGGAGCTGCTCGGCGGCTCGGTGCGCGCGGCGGTGACCCCGCTCACCGCGCTCTTCGTGCACGGCAGCTGGGTGCACCTGCTGGGCAATCTGCTTTTCCTGTACGTCTTCGGTGCGATGGTCGAGGAGCGCTTCGGCCATCTGCGGTTCGCCGTGTTCTACCTGGTCAGCGGTGGTCTCGCGCTGCTCGGGTTCGCGATCGCCGACGCGGGTTCGCGGGAGACCCTGGTCGGTGCCTCGGGGGCGATCTCCGCGGTGCTCGGGGCGTTCCTGTGGCTCTTCCCCAGCGCCCGGGTGACCAGCCTCTTCCCGTTCCTCTTCTTCCTGCCGCTGCGCTTTCCCGCCTGGCTCGTGCTGCCGTTCTGGGCGCTGCTGCAGTGGCTGGCCGCGCAGCGCCACACCAGCGGCCCCGGTGTGGCGTATCTCGCGCATCTGCTCGGCTTCGGACTCGGCTTCCTCTACGCCTGGGTCCGCTGCCCGAGGACGGACGGACCCGTCGGCGGCCCGGGCCGGAGAGCCGGCAGGAGAGCTAAGGTGAAGCGGCAAGCCGTGGCGACCGAGGGAGACAGTCAGCCGTGATCACCGCGATCGTGCTCATCAAGACCAGCGTGGACCGGATCCCCGAGATCGCCGAGTCGATCGCCTCGCTGGACAACGTCAGCGAGGTGTTCTCGGTGACCGGCACCTACGACCTGATCGCCATGGTGCGGGTCCCGAACCACGACGACCTGGCCGAAGTGATCCCCGGCCGGATCAGCAAGATCGCCGGTGTCGAGGGAACCGACACCCACGTGGCGTTCCGTACGTACTCACAGCACGATCTGGAGGCGGCCTTCGCGATCGGCCTCGACTCCTGAGGACGGACCCCGACTCCTGAGGACGGTCCCCGAACTCCCGAGGACGGTCATCGACTCCTGAGGACGGTCCTTCGCCGCGGGACTCCTGCGCCGCGGATGAAGAAGTCTTCATCCGCGGCTCATCCGGGCTCTCGGTTTCCCGCCGCAGTCTTGCCGCCATGGCCTTCTCGCATCGCATCGCGGCACTCGCCGCCGTCGTGGCGATCCCCCTCGGCATCGCCGCCACGAGCTACGCCCTCACCGACAGCCCCGAGACACCCAAGGTGCCGCCCAAGGTGGAACTCGAGGAATCGCCCTCCGGCCCCGCGAAGCCGACCACCGAGGGCCCGACCCCCAGCGACGAGGTCGTCTCCCCGCCCCCGGTGACCGACGAGCCCTCGGCCGACGACGATGACGACAGGACCGGCGGCGACTCCTCCCCCGATGATGACGACGACGACCACGGCGACAGGGACGACGGCTGACTCCGTGCCCCGCCGTCTCTCCGCCCGCGTCCGCATCCTGCTCTGGCTGCTCCTCGTGATGACCGTCGCGCTCGCGGCGGTCGCCACCACCACCCGGTCGATCCTGCTGCGCGACGCCGACCACCGGGTGGCCCGGCTGCTCGCCCAGGAGGCGAGCGAGTTCACCAACTTCGAGCGGCAGGGCCTCGACCCCGAGACCGGGCGGCGGTTCACCGACCCGGACCGGTTGCTCCGCCTCTTCCTGCAGCGGCAGTACGCCGACTCCGACGAGGAGTTGATGGGCCTGGTCGCCCGGACCGGACGCGATCCGGCCAAGCTCGTGCAGCAGCGGGAGATACCGGCCCCGCTCCCGCTGCACAAGGACGCACCGGCCCGCCGTGCGATCTTCGCCTCCGCCGACCCCACCGGCACCCTGCACCGCCCCGAGGGCGAGATCCGCTGGGCCAAGGTCGAGGTGGCCCGGCACGGCGGCGACCCCGAGGCCGCCTTCGTCGTCGCCTTCCACCCCGGGCGCGAACAGGACAAGGCCGACGAGGTGTTCCGGATCCTGCTCGCGATATCAGGGGTGGCGCTCCTGATGACCACCGGTATCGGCTGGGTCGTCGCCGGCCGCATCCTCAAGCCCGTACGCCTGGTCCGTACCGCCGCCGCCCAGCTCACCGAACAGGACCTGACCCGGCGGATCCCGGTGCAGGGCAAGGACGACATCGCGGCCCTCACGGAGACCTTCAACGGCATGCTGGACCGGCTCGAGCGGGCCTTCGCCGCCCAGCGCGAGTTCGTCGACGACGCGGGCCACGAACTGCGCACGCCGATCACCATCGTGCGCGGGCACCTGGAGCTGATGGGCGACGATCCCGCCGAACGCGAGGAGACGGTACGCCTGGTCACCGACGAGCTGGACCGGATGAGCCGCATCGTCGAGGACCTGCTGCTGCTCGCCAAGGCCGAGCGGCCCGACTTCGTCACCCCCGGGCCCGTACAGCTCGCCGAACTCACCGCGGACGTCTTCGTCAAGGCCAGGGCGCTCGGCGACCGCGACTGGCAGCTGGCCGAGGTGGCCGACCGCGAGATACGTGTCGACGCCCAGCGCATCACCCAGGCCGTGGTGCAGCTCGCGCAGAACGCGGTGCAGCACACCACCCAGGGGCAGACCGTCCGGATCGGCTCGCGCGCCGCGGCCGACCGGATCGAGCTGTATGTGGCGGACACCGGGCCGGGGGTGCAGCCGCAGGACATGGACGTGATCTTCGAGCGGTTCCGCCGCGGCACCGCACGCCGTGGCGTGCGCGGCGGCACCGGTGCGGGCCTCGGCCTGTCCATCGTCCGCGCGATCGCCGAGAGCCACCGCGGCCGGGTGGGGCTGCGCACCACCGAGGGCGGCGGCGCCACCTTCGCCCTGGACCTGCCGGAGCGTCCGGAGACGGCCGAACGGCCTTGAGAACAAGCCGACTTGAACAGCTCGATGGGGCCGGCGCCCGAGAGAGGAGACGAACAGTGCACCGCATCCTGATCGTGGAGGACGAGGAACGCATCGCCTCCTTCGTCGAGAAGGGCCTGCGCGCCAACGGCTTCACCACCACGGTCGTCGGCGACGGCGACGAGGCGTACGACTATGCGGTCACCGGCGGCTTCGACCTGATGGTGCTCGACATCGGCCTGCCCGGCCGGGACGGCTTCACGGTGCTCCGGCAGCTGCGCGAGGCCCGGGTGACCGTCCCGGTGATCGTGCTGACCGCCCGCGACTCCGTACGGGACACGGTGGCCGGCCTGGAGGGCGGCGCCGACGACTGGATGACCAAGCCCTTCCGCTTCGAGGAGCTGCTCGCCCGGGTGCGGCTCAGGCTGCGCACCGCGGCCCGCGCGCCGGAGGTGACCGTGCTGCGCAACGGTCCCCTGACGCTCGATCTGCGGACCCGCAGGGCGCGCGCCGGCGACCGGCTCGTCGACCTCACGGCCCGCGAGTTCGTACTGCTCGAGCTGTTTCTGCGCCATCCGGGACAGGTGCTGTCCCGCGAGCAGATCCTGTCCCATGTCTGGGGCTACGACTTCGACCCCGGATCCAACATCGTGGACGTCTACGTACGGGCGCTGCGCAAGAAGCTCGGTGCGGAGCGGCTGGAGACGGTGCGCGGTATGGGTTACCGACTGCCGGCCGGAGACTGACCGGCCCCGCTCCAGCCGGGCGATCCGCTCGGTGAACTTCCCTTCATGAAGGCCTCATTCGGCACTCACGGCCGGCCCGAAGACTGCCGTACGTGACACTGAATCTCCGGCAGACGGCAACCCTCTGTGTGGCCCTCAGCATCTGCGCGCTCCTCCTCGTACCGGGGAACTTCCCGGAGCTGAGCGGCCAGGCGCGGCTCACCCTGGGCGTCTTCACCCTCGCCACCTGCGCCTGGATCGCCACTCCGATCGACGACACCTACATCGCGCTCGGCGCCGGGCTCGCCCTGACCACGACCGGGGTGATCAGCAGCGAGACCCTCTTCGGCACCCTGGGCGACGAGACGGTGTGGCTGCTGATCTGCGCCTTCGTGCTCGCCGCCGCGGTGGCCCGCACCGGGCTCGCGGGCCGGGCGGCGGCCTTCCTGGTGAGCGGGGCGCGTACGGTACGTCAGCTCACCCATCTGACGACCGCGGCGCTGGTCGTCACCGCCTTTGCCGTACCGGCGACTTCGGGCCGTGCCGCGCTCGCCCTGCCGGTCTTCCTGGCCCTCGCGAAGGTGCTGGCCGGCCGCGGGCGCCTGGTGGTGATGCTGGCCCTGCTCTTCCCGACGGTGATCCTGCTGTCCGCGGTCGCCACGCTGATCGGCGCGGGCGCGCATCTCATCACGGTGTCCGTGCTGTGGGAGGCGACCGGCGACCGGATCGGCTTCACCCAGTGGCTGCTGCTCGGGCTGCCGCTCGCGGTGGCCTCGTCCCATCTGGCTGCCGAAGTGGTGCTGTTGACGACCACGAGACGCGCGGACCGGTGCGGCCCGGTGTCGATCAGCGCGCAGCAGATCCAGGAGCACAGCGACCGGCCGGTCACCGGGCCGCTCGCGCAGGACGAGACGCGCTGCGCGCTGCTCCTCGCCACGGTGGTCGCCCTGTGGTGCAGCGAGCCGCTGCACCAGGTGCCGCCCGCGGTGGTCGCCCTGATCGGCGCGGTCGTGGCGGCCTCCCCCGCGCTCGGCACCGTACGGCTCAAGGACGCGCTGAAGACCGTGCCCTGGGCGCTGTTGCTCTTCATGGCCGCGACGATGGCGATGGGTGTGGCGCTCGCGGAGTCCGGTGCGGCGAAGTGGCTGGTGTCGCATCTGCCCGACTCGCTGTCGCCCTGGATGTTCCTCGCCGCCGTGATCGCGGTCAGTACGGCCGCACATCTGGTCCTGCAGTCGCGTTCGGCGCGGTCCTCGGTCCTGGTGCCGCTGGTGGTGGCGGCCGCGATCGGCGCGGGGGTGAATCCGGTGGCCGCCGCGCTCGCCTCCACCGCGGCGGCCGGCTTCTGCCACACACTGCCCGCCTCCGCGAAGCCGGTGACGCTCTTCGCCGAGATCCCCGGCACGCCCACCTACACGCCCGGCGATCTGCTGCGGATGTCCGCCCTGCTCGCGCCGCTCACGGCCGCCCTTGTGCTGCTCTTCGCCGTCGCCGTGTGGCCGCTGCTCGGCGTGCCCGTACTCACCCCGTGACCCGCACCGCTGCCCCAAGTACCCACCCCCTGAAGGGAATCCGAGCATGCTGACCCGATTCGCCGTCGCCCCGAGCGGCTTCAAGGAGTCGCTCTCCGCCCAGGCCGCCGCGGCTGCCATCGCCGACGGGGTCCGCCGGGTGGTCCCGGACGCCGAGGTCGATCTGATCCCGCTGGTGGACGGTGGCGAGGGGACGGCCGCGACGCTGGCCGCCGCGAGCGGTGGGCGACTCGTCGGGCTCTCGGCCACCGGCCCGGTCGGCACGCCCGTGAACGGCCACTTCGCGCTGCTCGACGCGGACACCGCGGTCGTCGAGATGGCGGCGGTGGCCGGACTCGCCCTCGTACCGCGCGCAGTGCGCGACCCCGGCGCCACCACCACCTACGGCGTGGGCGAGCTGATCCGCGCGGCTCTCGACGCCGGCGCCCGTCGCATCCTGGTGGGCTGCGGCGACTCGGGTACGTCCGACGGCGGCGCCGGCGCCCTGCAGGCCCTCGGCGCCCGGCTGCTCACCGCGGACGGCGGCGAACTCCCTTACGGCGGCAGCCGGTTGAGCTCGCTGTCCCGGATCGACACCGCCGGGCTCGACCCGCGCCTGGCCGACACCGCGATCGAGGTCGCCTGCAATCCCTACAACGTGCTGTGCGGCCCTCGCGGAGTCGCCCGGGTCTTCGGCCCGCAGAAGGGCGCGTCCCCCGACCGGGTCGAGGAGCTGTCGGCCGCCCTGGAGCACTGGGCCGCCGTACTGGGCCGCGATCTGCCCACGGGGACGGACCTGCGCCTGGGTGCCGGGACCGGCGCCTCCGGCGGTCTCGGCGCGGGACTCGCGGCACTCGGCGCCCGGCTCCGCCCGCGTTTCGACGTGCTCCTCGACCATCTCGACCTGGACGCCCGGCTGGCCCGTGCCGATCTCGTACTCACCGCCGAGGGCGCCCTCGACCACCAGACGCCGCGCGGCAAGGTGCCCGCCGAGGTGGCCCGGCGGGCCAAGCGGTCCGGGCGCCCGGTGCTGGTCCTGGCGGGCACCATCGGCGAGGGGGCGCACCACGTCGAGGCGGTCGGCGTGGACGCGTACAGCTCGATCCTGCCCGCGCCCGTATCGCTGCACGAGGCGCTCGGCCGGGGCGCCGAGTTCCTCACCGACGCCACCGAACGCGCCCTCAGAATGATCAGCCTCGGCACCCGGCTGGCCGCATAGTGCCTGCGTCAGGCGCTGGTGTCCGGGACGCAACGGCCGTCCTCGGTACGGTAGTTCCACCGCGCGCCGTCGCGGACCAGCTCGCCCACGGCCCGTACGAAACGGTCCACGTGCTCGTCGGGCGTACCGGCACCGAAGCTCACCCGGATCGCGTTGAGCGACTTCTGGCCGGGTGCCGCCTCGGGGGCGCCGCACTCGCCCTGCTCCTGCGGGTCGCTGCCGAGCAGGGTGCGCACCAGCGGGTGGGCGCAGAACAGTCCGTCGCGTACGCCGATCCCGTACTCGGCGGAGAGCGCGGCGGCGAAGTGCGAGCTGTTCCAGCCGTCGACGACGAAGGAGAGCACCCCGACCCGGGCGGCGTCGTCGCTGAACAGGGAGAGCACCCGCACCTCGGACACCTCGGCGAGGCCGGCCCGCAGCTTGGCGATCAACTCCTGCTCACGGGCGACGAGTCGGTCGAAGCCGGCCTCGGTGAGCGCCTTGCAGGCGGAGGCGATGGAGTATGCGCCGATGACGTTCGGCGAACCGGCCTCGTGGCGGGCGGCGGTGGTGTGCCACTCGACGTCGACGCCGCCGTCCTCGCGCCGGGAGACGGCTCGCGAGGCGCCGCCGCCGGCCAGGTAGGGCTCGGCCTCCTGCAGCCAGTCGGACCGTCCGGCGAGCACGCCGGCGCCGAACGGGGCGTACAGCTTGTGCCCGGAGAAGGCGACCCAGTCCACGTCCAGGTCGGCGATGTCGACGGGGTGGTGCGGGGCCAGCTGCGCGGCGTCGAGCACGATCCGCGCGCCGTGGGCGTGTGCGGCCGCGGCGAGCTCCCGTACGGGCCAGATCTCGCCGGTCACGTTGGAGGCGCCGGTGACGCAGACCAGGGCCGGACCGTGGGGCTCGCGCTGGGCGAGGGCGCGCTCCAGGGTGGCGACGGCCTCGTCGGGCGTACGCGGGGCGTTGAGGTAGGTGACGCGGGCGTCCCGCCACGGCAGCAGGGAGGCGTGGTGCTCGGTCTCGAAGACGAAGACCTGGCAGTCGGCGGGGAGCGCGGCGGCGAGCAGGTTCAGCGAGTCGGTGGTGGAGCGGGTGAAGACGACCTGGTCGCCGGCGCGGCAGCCGAGGAACTCCTCGACGGTGCGGCGGCTGTTCTCGAAGAGGTCGGTGGAGAGCTGCGAGAGGTAGCCGGCGCCGCGGTGCACGCTGCCGTAGTACGGGGCGTAGGCGGCGACGTCGTCCCAGACGCGCTGCAGGGCGGGGGCGCTCGCGGCGTAGTCCAGGGCGGCGTAGGTGACTTCGCCGCCGGTGACGAGCGGGACGCTGACGTCGCGGCCGAGCACCTCGAGGGGCGTACAGGCGGCGGCGTCGGCGGCGGCGGCGGTGGCGGTGACAGTGGTGGCAGCAGACATGGCGAACTCCCGTGACAGGCAGGCGAATTCACTGCGCGAGCGGTGCGGGTGCGTTGGCACTGGGCTCGGGGCACGGGGCACACGTCGGCGCAGGAGAAAGGGAAAAGGGTGTGACCGGAGGTGGGGCGGAGGCGCCCTATCGCATTCGCTTGCTCACGAGACTGCTCCCTCGAGGACCAGGACCCCAGGGCTGCAGGGGTCCGCGCTTGCCGCAGACCTCGCTGCCTACGGCCTGGTCTTCACCCGGGGCACCCCGCCACGGACGGAGGGTTGCCGGACAGCGGGCCGGGGCCTAGTCGCTGTCGCTCATGACCTGCGGAGAACGTATGCGAAGCGACGCGCTTCGCGCAACACGGGGTCCACATACCGGACCACCACCTCAGCCCGTCCGGCTACCTCAGCCCGTGCGGCGCCATTTCAGCCCGTCCGGCGATTGAGGACATCTTTTGACCGGCGGCACGCAACCCCCCAGCCCGTCCGGCGTTTGAGGACATCTTTTGACCGGACGCACCGCTCGGGTGCGGTCTACCGATGTCCTCAAACGCCGGACGGGCTGAGTTGCGCACCGCACGGGCTGAGTTGCGCACCGCACGGGCTGAGTTGCTCGCCGGACGGGCTGAAGGGCACACCCGACGAGCTCAATGGCCAAAGCCGCGCTGCAAGGCGCTACGCGTTGCTGACCTCGACCCAGCGCGCCAACGCGCGCCCCGCCGCGCCGGAGTCGATGGACTCCTCCGCACGCTCCATCCCCGCGCGAATCTGCGAAGCAAGAGACCCCGAACCCGGTCGCACCGCGACCAACGCCGCGGCAGAGTTCAACACGACCGCATCGCGGACCGGCCCCCGCTCCCCGTCGAGCAGCCGCCGCGCGACCTCCGCATTGAACGAGGGGTCACCACCCCGCAACGCGTCGATCGCCACCGGCTCGATGCCGACGTCCCGCGGGTCGAAGACCTCCTCCCGCACCGCGCCGTCCCGCACCACCCACACCCGCGAAGTGCCCGTCACGGTCAGCTCGTCGAGCCCGTCGTCCCCGCGGAAGACGAGCGAGGAGTTGCCGCGTTCGGCGAAGACTCCGGCCACCACGGGTGCCATCCGGACATCGGCCACGCCGACCGCCTGGGCCCGCACCTGGGCCGGGTTGGTCAGCGGGCCGAGCAGATTGAAGACGGTACGAATGCCGAGCTGGCCGCGCGCGGCGCCCGCGTACCGCAGCGCCGGGTGGAACTTCACGGCGAAGCAGAAGGTGATACCGGCTTCCTCGGCGACCTCGCGGACCCGCTGCGGCGTCAGGTCCAGGTTGACGCCGAGCTTCTCCAGTACGTCCGAGGCCCCGGAGGCCGACGACGCGGCGCGGTTGCCGTGCTTGACCACCTTGGCGCCCGCGCCGGCCACCACGATCGCGGACATGGTGGAGATGTTGACGGTCTTGGCGCCGTCACCGCCGGTCCCGACGATGTCGACGGTCTCGCCCGGCACCTCGATCACATTGGCGTGCTCGTACATCGCCCGTACGAGCCCCGTGATCTCCTCCACCGTCTCGCCCTTGGCCCGCAGCGCCACCGCGAACGCCGCGATCTGCGCGTCGGTCGCCTCGCCCTGCATGATGCGGTCCATCGCCCAGGCGGTGTCGTCGGCGCTCTGGTCGCGGCCGTCGAGCAGGCCGTTCAGTACGCCGGGCCAGGAACGGGCCGCCGCGGTGTCGCCTCCAGCGGGGTGCACAGCGCTCATGGTCGCTCCTGGTGTCGTTGCGGCGTATACGGGACGGGGCTCAGCCTAGCCAAGCCCCGGGACCGCAAAGAGCCCCGTCCAGCGAATGGACGGGGCTCAGAGCGGTGGCACAGCAGGTACTGCCGGGTACTGCCGGTGGGATCAGTGGTGGCCGTGGCCGCTGGTGATCTCCTTGTACTCGTCCGCCGTGGGCTTGGGGATCTGGTTGTCCTCCCCGTAGTAGCCCTCGGAGAGCTTGGCGCGCAGCTTCTGCGAGGCGGACACCTTGCGCTCCACGCCGTTCTCGTCGGTCGTGGCACCGATGGCGACCGGCTCGTACTGCTCGTGTGCCGTGAGGGTGTGCAGGTCCTCCTGGCTGAGCGGCTCGTGCACCTCGATGAACTCACCGTGCGGCAGCCGCTTGATGATGCCGGACTCGCGGCCGTGCAGGACCTTGTCCTTGTCGCGGCGCTGCAGTCCGAGGCAGATCCGCTTGGTGGCGACGAAGGCGAGCACCGGTGCGACGAAGAACGCGATCCGGACGAACCAGGTGATCGCATTGATCGACAGATTGAAGTGCGTCGCCCAGATGTCGTTACCACCACCGACGAGCAGGACGAAGTACCAGGTCAGCCAGGCGACACCGAAGGCCGTACGGGTCGGGGCGTTGCGCGGGCGGTCCAGGATGTGGTGCTCGCGCTTGTCCCCGGTGACCCAGGACTCGATGAACGGGTACACCGCGATCGACACCAGGACCAGCGGGAAGATGATCAGCGGGATGAACACACCCAGGACGAGCGTGTGGCCCCACAGATTGATCTCCCAGCCAGGCATCACACGGATCAGGCCCTCGGAGAAGCCCATGTACCAGTCGGGTTGGGCACCGGTGCCGACCATGTCCGGCCGGTACGGGCCGATCGCCCAGATCGGGTTGATCGAGGCGACCGCCGCGACGACCGCGATCACACCGAACACCAGGAAGAAGAACCCGCCGGCCTTCGCCATGTACACCGGGAGCAGCGGCATGCCGACGACGTTCTTGTTCGTCTTGCCGGGGCCCGCGAACTGGGTGTGCTTGTGGTAGAAGACCAGGATCAGATGCGCCACGAGCAGGCCGAGCATGATGCCCGGCAGCAGCAGGATGTGGATCGAGTAGAACCGGGCCACGAAGTCGCCGCCCGGGAACTCCCCGCCGAACAGGAACATCGACAGATAGGTGCCGACGACCGGTACGGACAGGATCGCGCCCTGCATGAAGCGCACACCGGTACCGGAGAGCAGGTCGTCCGGCAGCGAGTAACCGGTGAAACCGGTGAACATGCCGAGGACGAGCAGCAGGAAGCCGAAGACCCAGTTGACCTCACGCGGCTTGCGGAACGCGCCGGTGAAGAAGACGCGCATCATGTGGACCAGCATCGCGGCCACGAAGATCAGCGCCGCCCAGTGGTGGATCTGCCGGATCAGCAGACCGCCGCGGACGTCGAAGCTGATGTGCATCGTCGAGTTGAACGCCTCGGACACCAGCTGGCCCTGCATGGGGATGTAACTGCCGTGGTACTCCACCTCGTTCATCGACGGGTGGAAGAACAGCGTCAGGTACACACCCGTGAGGATGATGATGATGAAGCTGTAGAGGCAGATCTCGCCCAGCATGAAGGACCAGTGGTCCGGGAAGATCTTCCGCATGTTGGCCTTGGCGAGGCCGTAGATGCCCAGCCTGCCGTCGGCCCAGTCGGCGACCCGCTCGCCCGCGGGCGCCTTGCGCCCCGAGTCGGCCGCGGGTGCGGTCTTGGTCTCTTCAGTACTCATCCGCGCTCCCAGAAGGCAGGACCGACGGGCTCTTCGAAGTCGCCGAGCGCCTCGAGGTAGCCCTCCTCGTTCACGCCGATGCGCAGCTGCGGCAGGGCGTGACCGGCCGGGCCGAAGATGACTCGGGCGCCGTCGGAGAGGTCGAAGGTGGACTGGTGGCACGGGCAGAGGACGTGGTGCGTCTGCTGCTCGTACAGGGAGATCGGGCAACCCACGTGGGTGCAGATCTTCGAGTAGGCGACGATGCCCTCGTGCGCCCACTCGCGCTGCTGCTTGTCCTTGATGTCGTCCGGCTTGATGCGGACGACCATCAGGGCGGCCTTGGCGATCTGCGTCTGGAAGTCGTGGTCGTGCTCCTCCAGGCCCTCCGGCTTGCAGAAGGTCAGGGAGCCGACGCGGACGTCCGAGGGACGCAGCGGCTCGTTGGTGTTCTGGTTGACCAGGAGCTTGCCCTTGGACCACAGCGTGTGGCGCAGCTTGTCCTCCGGCAGCGGACCGAGGTCGCGAAGCAGCACCAGGCCGGACAGCGGGACCAGGGTCAGCGCACCGAACATGGTGTTGCGGATCAGCTTGCGGCGACCGAAGCCGGACTCCTTGGCACCCTGCCGGAAGTCGTCCATGACCTTGGCCTTGACCTCGGGGGTGGCCTCGATCGGGTGCCGCTCGTCGGCGATCTCCACGTCGGACATCAGGGTGCGGGCCCAGTGGACCGCGCCGGCGCCGATGCAGAACAGCGCGATGCCCAGGGTCAGCCCGAGCGAGAAGTTGAGCGCGCTGATCCGGCCGAACGGGAAGATGTAGACGATCTTGTCGACCGGGAAGGCCACGAAGGACGCGATGAACGCGACCGTGGCCACCATGGACAGCGTGAACAGCAGGGCGACGGTGCGCTCGGAGCGCTTGGCGGCCCGCTCGTCGATGTCCTGGATGCGGTGCTCGTGGGGCGGAAGACCCGGATCCGCGAACGGGTCCTTGGCGTCCGCCTCCGCGACCGCGGCGTGACCGGCGTCCTGCTCGCTCGGCAGGTTCTCTTCTGGAATGTCTTGGGTACTCATGACTTCCTGGCCTTTGCGGTCCGCGCGGCAACCCAGACGGCGACGCCGATCAGCGCGCCGAGCCCGAAGATCCAGGCGAACAGCCCCTCACTGACCGGGCCGAGTCCCCCCAGGGTGAGTCCGCCCGGGTTGTCGGCCTTCTCGCTGTTGACCGACTGGAGGTAGCCGATGATGTCGCGCTTCTGCTGCTCCGGCATCGTGGTGTCGGGGAAGGACGGCATGTTCTGCGGGCCGGTCTGCATGGCCTCGTAGATGTGCTTGGGCGAGACGTCCGCAAGATTCGGCGCGTACTTGCCGTGCGTGAGCGCGCCGCCCTGACCGGTGAAGTTGTGGCACTGCGCGCAGTTGTTGCGGAACAGCTCGCCACCCTTGCCGATGTCGGCGCCCTCGGGGTTGTACTGCTTCTCGGTGGGCGTGACGGGACCGGCTCCGAGCGACGCGATGTACGCCGAGAGCTGGTCGATCTCCGCCTGCGAGTAGATGGCCTTCTTCTTGGGCACCTGGGCGCCCGGCTGCTGGGCGGGCATCCGGCCCGTGCTCACCTGGAAGTCGACGGCTGCGGAGCCGACGCCCACCAGGCTGGGGCCGTCGGAGCCGCCCTGACCGCCGGTTCCGTGGCAGCTGGAGCAGCCCACGGAGTAGAGCTTCTTGCCCTCGTCGATGGCGAGGGACTGGGCGGTTTCTTCGGCCTGCGCCTTGTCCGCCGGCGCGAACGCGGCGTACAGCCCCCCGGTGGCCGCCAGCGCGAGGAGTAGGACGACGACCGCCGCCAGCGGATGGCGTCGTCGTGCGGAGAGCTTTTTCACGGATTACCCCGGTGTCAGGATCTTCTGCGTCGATGCTTCTGGACTGTGTCCGGTATGCCGCCGGTGCGGTGCCGGGTTACTTGATCATGTAGATCGTGGCGAAGAGGCCGATCCAGACGACATCGACGAAGTGCCAGTAGTAGGACACGACGATGGCGGCGGTTGCCTGCTCGTGGGTGAACCTCCTGGCCGCGTAGGTCCTCCCGAGGACGAGGAGGAAGGCGATGAGCCCGCCCGTCACGTGCAGGCCGTGGAAGCCGGTGGTCAGGTAGAACACGGAGCCGTACGGGTCGGACGAGAGTGAGAGCCCCTCGTGCTTGACCAGCTCCGTGTACTCGAGGACCTGACCTCCGATGAACACCGATCCCATGATGAAGGTCACGATGAACCACATCCGGAGCTTCTTCACGTCCCCGCGCTCGGCGGCGAAAACGCCGAGCTGGCAGGTGAGTGAAGAGAGCACCAGGATCGTGGTGTTCGTGAGGGAGAACGGGAAGTTCAGGGCCGAGGCCATTTCCTTCCAGTGCTCGGCACCCGTAACCGAACGCAGGGTGAAGTACATCGCGAAAAGGGCCGCGAAGAACATCAGCTCGGAACTCAGCCAGATGATGGTTCCGACGCTGGTGAGGTTCGGCCGATTGACCGACGGGTGCGCGTGCCCGGTATCTACTGTCGTTGCTGTCGCCACGACCGACATTATGTCGGTCGCTTATCCCGCCCTCACCCCGGGGGGTGCCGTTCGGAGTGTTCCGCCCCGATGTCCAGCCCGGATGGCCCATCGAAGGCCTGTCCGTACCGGTGTTGACGGGGTGTTGGACGGAGTAGCATCCGGCCATCGGTTCATGACCGGCAGGGCCCTCACCGGGCCGGAAGCTCCGACAGCCCAGACGGCCAACTGACAGCGCAGTCACGGAGGAACGATGCAGGCGACCGCCACGGTCCTGGTCTACAGCGACAACGCCGACACCCGCGAACAGGTGCGCCTTGCCACGGGACGGCGCCCGGCGGCCGACGTACCCCAGGTGCGGTTCATCGAGTGCGCCACGATGCCCGCGGTACTCAAGGAGCTCGGCGAGGGCGGCGTGGACGTCTGCGTCCTGGACGGCGAGACCACTCCCGCGGGTGGCATGGGCGTCTGCCGGCAGATCAAGGACGAGATCTTCAACTGCCCGCCCGTACTGCTGCTCATCGGCCGCCCGCAGGACGCCTGGCTGGCCACCTGGAGCCGCGCGGAGGCAGCCGTGACGCTGCCCGTGGAGCCCGTCGAGTTCGCCTCGGCCCTGGCCCAGCTGCTGCGCACACGGTTGGCCATCGGGGCCTAGGGATCGTCCCTGCGGGCGTCGCGTGCGCCCGCAGGGCCCGCAGTCCGCGAGACGCCCCGTGGGGCGCCCGGGCGGCATCGGGTCAGACCTGTGGCCGCAGCCGCGCGGCGTCGACCTTGCTGCGCCCGTCGGGGGCGTCGCCGAACACGGCGCTGCCCGCACGCCACTTGTTCCAACTGAGATTCCAGTCACCCAGGCCGTTGCCGAAGGCGGGCATGTCCTCGCCGTCGCTGTTGACGGTCCGCACCAGGTCGCCCTGCCGTACGGTCTCGTAGAACCAGGCGGCGTTGCCGGTGCTCATGCCCACACAGCCGTGGCTGACGTTGGCCGCCCCGTGCGAGCCCACCGACCAGGGCGCCGCGTGCACGTACTCACCCGTGTCGGTGAGTCTCGTCGCGTAGTACACGGGCAGGTCGTACGAGTCCGAAGTGCCCTCGGCGATGCCGATGCTGGTCCCGCGCATCCGGACGAAGTACTCCTTGCCGAGCACCACCTTGGTGCCGTTGCGGGTGGAGAAGCCGGGCTTGCCGGTCGTCACCGGGATCGAGTTGATCTCCTCGCCGTTGCGGTACACCGTCATGTAGTGAGCGCCGGCGTCCGCGACGGCCTCGATACGGTCGCCCGTCTTCAGCTTCAGCGGCTTGGACTCGCCGCCCCTGAGCTTGTCGGTGACCTTGATGCCGCGCAGGTTCGAGCTGACCTCGATGGTCGCGTTCGCGGGCCAGTAGTCCTTCGGGCGGTAGTGCAGCTTCTTGCTGTCCACCCAGTGCCAGGATCCCTCGGCGGCCGGCTGTGAGCGGACCTTGAGGGCCCGTTCGACCACCGCTCGGGCCTCCTTGTCCTTCACCGGTTCGCTGAGCTCGGCCGTGACGGGCTGGCCGACCCCGTACGTCCCCGCCTCCGGGCCGAACTCGACCTTCAGCTGCTTCTTCTTGGCGGCGCCCGTCTCGAAGGTGAGCTGCTTGCGGCCCGGCGAGCCGTCCTCGTTCTCCGTGCTGACCCGGACCGTGTACATCGCCTCGGCGGCCAGCGGCGTCGTGGAGTGCCAGCGGGTGCCGTCGGCGGAGAGTTCGCCCGCCACGTAGCGGCCGGCCGCGTCGGTGGCCGTCACATCGGTGATGCGGCCGTCGTCGCCCTGCCCGGTGACCTCGATGGGCTTGTCCGGGTCGGCCTTCTTGCCTTCGGAGGGACCGTTGAAGTCGACCTGGCCCGCCGCGTCGTACGGCTGCGCCGAGAGCGGATGGCCGTCGGTGCTGCCGCAGCCCACGGCGCCCGCCCCGAGGGCGACGACAAGGAGCGTGCAGCTCAGTACCGTGCGGATTCGCGGTGAGTGGCTCATGGTCCGACGGTATGAACCACCGTCAATTCCGGCGCGTCGGGTGACCCGTACGAGGGTCACCCGACGGGGCAAAAGAGGGACCCGGACCTCCTGGTGGAGTGTCCGGGTCCCTCGGGCAGTGCGGTGTGTTACTGGTTCTGGCTCTCTCCGCGGTAGTACTCGAAGACCCAGCCCCACAGTCCGACCAGCAGCAGCGGCGCCGAGAAGTACAGCAGCCACCAGCCGATCGCGACGCCCAGGAAGGCCAGGGCGCCGCCGACACCGAGCGCGAGCGGCTGCCAGCTGTGCGGGGAGAAGAACCCCACCTCGCCGGCCTCGTCCGCGACATCGGCCTCCTTGTTGTCCTGGGCCATCGCGTCGACGCGGTTGGCCGTGAACGCCAGGTAGAAGCCGATCATCAGGCTCAGCCCGAAGGACAGGACCAGCGCCGTCGTACCGACCGGCTCCTTCGACCAGACGCCGTACACGGCCGCCATGATCAGCAGGAAGACGCTGAGCCAGAGGAACATCTTGCCCTGGATCTTCACTTGCCGGCCTCCTTGCTGCCGGAGAGGGCCGAGGCCCCGTGCCCGGAGTGCCCGAGCTGGTCGATGGCGGAGATCTCAGGGTGGTGCAGGTCGAACGCCGGGGATTCGGACCGGATCCGCGGCAGCGTGAGGAAGTTGTGCCGCGGCGGCGGGCAGGAGGTCGCCCACTCCAGCGAACGCCCGTAGCCCCAGGGGTCGTCGACCTCGATCTGCTTGCCGTACTTGGCCGTCTTCCAGATGTTGTAGAAGAACGGCAGGATCGACATGCCGAGCAGGAACGAGCTGATCGTGGAGATGGTGTTCAGCGCGGTGAACCCGTCGGCCGCGAGGTAGTCCGCGTACCGGCGCGGCATGCCCTCGGCGCCCAGCCAGTGCTGGACCAGGAACGTGCCGTGGAAGCCGACGAACAGCGTCCAGAAGGTGATCTTGCCGAGGCGCTCGTCCAGCATCTTGCCGGTGAACTTCGGCCACCAGAAGTGGAATCCGGCGAACATCGCGAAGACGACGGTGCCGAACACCACGTAGTGGAAGTGCGCCACCACGAAGTACGAGTCCGAGACGTGGAAGTCCATCGGCGGCGAAGCCAGGATGACACCGGTCAGACCACCGAAGAGGAAGGTGATCAGGAAGCCGATCGACCAGAGCATCGGTGTCTCGAAGGAGAGCGATCCCTTCCACATCGTGCCGATCCAGTTGAAGAACTTCACACCGGTCGGTACCGCGATGAGGAAGGTCATGAAGGAGAAGAACGGCAACAGCACGCCGCCCGTCACATACATGTGGTGCGCCCAGACCGTCACCGAGAGGCCGGCGATGGCGATCGTCGCGCCCACCAGACCCGAGTAACCGAAGATCGGCTTCCGCGAGAAGACCGGGATGACCTCGGAGACGATGCCGAAGAACGGCAAGGCGATGATGTACACCTCTGGATGCCCGAAGAACCAGAACAGATGCTGCCAGAGCAGCGAACCTCCGTTCTCCGGACTGAAGATCTGCGCTCCGAACTTACGGTCCGCCTCCAGGGCGAACAGCGCGGCGGCGAGCACCGGGAAGGCGAGGAGCACGAGCACACCGGTCAGCAGGACGTTCCAGGTGAAGATCGGCATCCGGAACATCGTCATGCCAGGGGCACGCATGCAGATGATCGTGGTGATGAAGTTGACCGAGCCGAGGATCGTGCCGAAGCCGGAGAAGGCCAGACCCATGATCCACATGTCGGCGCCGACACCCGGCGAACGCACCGCGTCGGACAGCGGCGAGTACGCGAACCAGCCGAAGTCCGCGGCACCCTGCGGGGTGAGGAAGCCGGCCACCGCGATGATCGAGCCGAACAGGTAGAGCCAGTAGGCGAACATGTTCAGGCGCGGGAACGCGACGTCGGGGGCGCCGATCTGCAGCGGCATGATCCAGTTCGCGAAGCCGGCGAACAGGGGCGTCGCGAACATCAGCAGCATGATCGTGCCGTGCATCGTGAACGCCTGGTTGAACTGCTCGTTCGACATGATCTGCGTGCCGGGACGGGCGAGTTCGGCGCGCATGAAGAGCGCCATCACGCCGCCGATGCAGAAGAACGCGAACGACGTGATCAGGTAGAGCGAACCGATCGTCTTGTGGTCAGTGGTGGTGAGCCACTTGACGACGACATTGCCCGGCTCCTTGCGCCGTACCGGCAGCTCGTTCTCGTATGAGTCGTCGGCTGCGGCGGCACCCTGGGGTTCGTTGAGGATGCTCACAGTTGGTTCTTCTCCGCATTCCTGGCCGGGTCCGTCTGCTCGATGCCCGACGGGACGTAGCCGGTCTGGCCCTTCTCGGCCAGCTCCTCGAGATGCTCCTTGTAGCGCTCGGGGGAGACGACCTTGACGTTGAAGAGCATCCGGGAGTGATCGACGCCGCAGAGCTCGGCGCACTTACCCATGAAGGTGCCCTCCTTGTTCGGAGTCACCTCGAAGGTGTTGGTGTGTCCCGGGATGACGTCCTGCTTCATCAGGAACGGCACCACCCAGAAGGAGTGGATGACATCGCGGGAGGTCAGGACGAACCGGACCTTCTCGCCCTTCGGCAGCCACAGGGTCGGGCCCGGGTTCTTGTTCTGCGGATTGCGTTCGCCGGGAGTGCCGACGTGGTGCACACCGCCCGCGTTGTCCGGGAACTGCTCGACGAACCGGTTGGGGATCGCCTTGAGGTTCTCGTCCTTCTTCGCGTCGCCGCTCGAGCCCTCGACGTCCTCGATGTAGTTGAAGGCCCAGCTCCACTGGAAGCCGACCACATTGATGGTGTGGGTGGGCTTCTCGTCGAGCGCGAGGAGCTTCGACTCGTCACGAGCGGTGAAGTAGAAGAGGACCGAGACGATGATCAGCGGGACCACGGTGTACAGCGCCTCGATGGGCATGTTGTACCGGGTCTGCTGGGGAACCTCGACCTTGGTGCGGCTGCGCCGGTGGAAGATGACACTCCACAGGATCAGGCCCCATACGAGCACGCCCGTGACGAGGGCTGCCGCCCACGAGCCCTGCCAGAGCGACAGGATCCGCGGCGCCTCCTCCGTGGTCGGGGTCGGCATGCCGAGGCGGGGAAAGTCCTTGTATGTGCATCCTGTGGCGGATGCCAGGATCAGGCCCGCAGTCAGCGCCTGGAGCAGCTTCCGCCGCATCGGGCGCCGCGACATGGGGGTACCGCCCACGCCCTTCAGGCGGTGGGGGAGGTCGGAGCCGTTGGGACTCACGTAGCGCCTTCCCGAGAGTCTCGCCCGCTCGGCCGGGCTCGTCCTTGGAGGTGGTCGGGCTCCGGACCCTGTACGGGCAGGGTTTGGATGTTTATGCGGACCAAACCCTACTGGACGCTATTTGGGGTCGCGCGGGGAGGGTGCCCAACGCGCCGCGGCACTCCCCGAAGGGGTGGTGAGCAGGCGCCCCGGCACTCCGATTCGGCGGCTCGGCGCGGTATCTGACGGAGGCTCCACCGGTTCGCCGGGGCATCCCGGCCGGTCGGTGAGTCGTCTGTACGAGGCGGGGCACGGGTCGCCGCAGCTCGTCCCGGGACCGGGGTTAGCGTGAGCGCGTGCCCTACTTCGACGCCGCATCCTCCGTCCCTCTGCACCCGGTGGCCCGGCAGGCCCTCGAGGCCTCCCTCGACGAGGGCTGGGCCGACCCGGCCCGGCTCCATCGGGAGGGCCGGCGCGCCAGGTTGCTGCTCGATGCCGCGCGCGAGGCGGCCGCGGATGCGGTGGGGTGCCGGCCGGACGAGCTGGTGTTCACCTCCTCCGGTACGCGTGCGGTGCATGCGGCGATGTCCGGCGCGCTGGCCGGCCGGTCGCGGGTGGGGCGGCATCTCGTGGTGTCCTCCGTCGAGCATTCGTGCGTACTCCATTCGGCGGCGGCGCACGAGGCGTCGGGCGGTGAGGTGCAGGAGGTGCCCGTCGACCGTGCGGGGCGGGTCGATCCGGCGGAGTTCGCCGCGCTGCTGCGGGCGGACACCGCGCTGGCCTGTCTGCAGTCGGCCAACCACGAGGTGGGCACGCGGCAGCCGGTGCCGGAGGTGGCGTCTGCGTGTCGTGCCGCGGGGGTTCCGCTCCTGGTGGACGCGGCGCAGTCGTTGCTGTGGGGGCCGGTGCCGGGTGACTGGTCGCTGCTCGCGGGCAGTGCGCACAAATGGGGCGGTCCGTCCGGTGTCGGTCTTCTCGTCGTACGCAAGGGAGTGCGCTTCGCGCCACAAGGCCCGTCCGACGAACGGGAGTCGGGCCGGGCCGCCGGCTTCGAGAACATCCCGGCGGTGGTCGCCGCGGCGGCCTCGCTGCGGGCGGTACGGGCGGAGGCGGCCCAGGAGGCGGCCAGGCTGCGCGAGTTGACGGACCGGATCCGGCGTCGGGTGGCCGAACTGGTGCCGGACGTGGAGGTGGTCGGCGATCCGGAGCGGCGGCTGCCGCATCTGCTGACCTTCTCGTGTCTCCATGTCGATGGAGAGACCCTGCTGCACGAGCTGGACCGGGCCGGCTTCTCGGTGTCGTCGGGCTCCTCGTGCACCAGCTCCACCCTGACGCCCAGCCATGTCCTGAAGGCGATGGGTGTGCTCAGCGAGGGGAACATCCGGGTGTCGCTGCCGCTGGGCACCGCGGACGACGACGTCGACCGGTTCCTGCAGGTGGTGCCCGGAGCGGTGGCGGAGGTGCGCGCCAAACTGGGCGTGCCGGCCGCAGGGGACCCGGCGGACGCCTCGGCCGGCGAGGACGCATCGGCGGAGCTGGTCGTCGACGCGCTCGGCAAGCGGTGCCCGATCCCGGTGATCGAACTGGCCAAGGTGATCGGCCGGGTGCCGGTGGGCGGCACGGTGACGGTCCTGTCGGACGACGCGGCCGCCCGCCTCGACATCCCGGCCTGGTGCGAGATGCGCGAGCAGGCCTACGAGGGCGAGCAGCCGGTGGACGGGGGCGTGGCGTACCGGGTGCGGCGGCTCACCTGAGGGGCGCGGCCCCGCCTCGTGCGACGGCGGCCCCCGGTCCGCATTCCTCGCGCGTGAGCGAGAGGGCGGGCCGGGGGCCGCTGTCATGAATCGGGTGCGTCCGCGGGGCGTGATCCCCTGCGGCACATGCTCGGTCGCGGACTACGACAGATGCTCGCGGACCTCGGTCGCCGCGTCGTAGCCGTAGGCCTTGGTGAAGCGGTCCATGAAGGTGACGCCGCGCAGCGTGTACTCCTGGGTGCCGAGGGTCTCGATGACCAGGGTGGCCAGCATGCAGCCGACCTGGGCGGCGCGCTCCAGGCCGACGCCCCAGCCGAGCCCGGACAGGAAGCCGGCGCGGAAGGCGTCGCCGACGCCGGTCGGGTCGACCTTGGCGGTCTCCTCCGGGCAGCCGACCTCGATCGGGTCCTCGCCCACGCGCTCGATGCGGACGCCGCGGGCGCCGAGCGTGGTGACCCGGTGACCGACCCGCTCGAGGACCTCCTGGTCGCTCCAGCCGGTCTTGGTCTCGATGAGCCCCTTCTCGTACTCGTTGGAGAAGAGGTACGTCGCGCCGTCCATGAGGGTGCGGATCTCCTCGCCGTCCATGCGGGCGATCTGCTGCGAGAAGTCGGCGGCGAACGGGATGCTGCGGCTGCGGCACTCCTCGGTGTGGCGGAGCATCGCCTCCGGGTCGTCGGCGCCGATCAGCACCAGGTCGAGGCCGCCGACTCGCTCGGCGACGGAGTGCAGCTCGATGAGGCGGGCCTCGCTCATCGCGCCGGTGTAGAAGGAGCCGATCTGATTGTGGTCGGCGTCCGTGGTGCAGACGAAGCGGGCGGTGTGCAGCACCTCCGAGATCCGTACGGAGGCGGTGTCCACACCGTGCCGGTCGAGCCAGGCGCGGTACTCGTCGAAGTCGGCGCCCGCGGCGCCGACCAGGACCGGGCCTGCGCCCAGCTGGCCCATGCCGAAGGCGATGTTGGCACCGACGCCTCCTCTGCGTACGTCGAGGTTGTCGACGAGGAACGAGAGAGAGACCGTGTGCAGCTGATCCGCGACCAGTTGGTCGGCGAAACGGCCGGGGAAGGTCATGAGGTGGTCGGTGGCGATGGAGCCGGTGACTGCGATACGCACGGCTGAGTCTCCTGCGGGAGGCGACGGGAGGAGCTGACGCTTCACGCTACCGGGTCCCGGCCGCTTCACTGAACAGGCAAAACTACCCGATAGTAGACCTTTCTCATGGGGGTGTGCCGTGCGTACGGTTCCGTTATGTCGACCCATACCGGCCTGCCGGAGCACTCCGACCTCGATCTGGACCAGCTGCGCGGGGACTGCGCGCGGATGGTCGCGCACTGGTCGACCCCGGCCGAGCCGACCACCGCACCAGTGGCTCCGTCCCTGATCCACGGCGTGCGGGTGCCGAGCACCTCGGCGCGCATGCTCGACCAGATGTCGGACTACGGGGACTAGCTCCGGCCCTCGCACACCTCGCCCTGATCCTCGGGGACGCCGCCTTGAGGGGCGCGTTCCGGGAACCGTGCGCCCCTCCGCTTCGTCCCATCGTCGATTCCTCATCCGGGGAACATTCTCCGGGGACATTCTGGGGACATGACGTACGGCCCTGGGCCGGCGCAGGCGAAGGAGCGATGCGGTGAGCACCGAACGACCGGACGAGAGCGGCCCCCGCCGACGACGCACTCCGCTGGCCGTCGTGTCCGTCGCGGCCGCGGTACTGATCGCCGGGGGTGGCGGCGCGTATCTGGCCACCAACGCCTCCGGGGACAGCCCGCGCGCCGATGCGGGTGCGGGCGCGGACGGCGCCACTCCCCCGCCGTTGGACCTGGACGGCCACACCGAAGGCGTGGCGCCCGGCGAGCCCGCACCGGGCGGGGTGATCTACCGCGCCGCGGACAAGCTGCCCGACGGGCCGGACTCGGCGCCGGTGTACCGGGCGAAGGCGAAGGTCGACTCCGCGAGCGTCGCGAAGCTGGCCGAGGCGCTCGATGTGAAGGGCTCCCCGCGGGCCGAGGGCAACACCTGGCGGGTGGGCAACCCGAAGGACGGACCGCTGCTCCAGGTCGGCCGTGCGGCCCCGGGCGCCTGGACGTACACGCTGCACCGCCCGAGCGACACCGACAACTGCCCCAAGGGAAAGGCCTGTACGACGGTCGGCGGCTCGGCGGGGACGGCGCGCGGCTCGGCCGACGACAGCAAGGCGGTCAGCGAGGCGGCCGCGAAGAAGGCCGCCGCCCCGGTCCTGAAGGCGCTCGGCCTGAGCGACGCGAAGACCGACGCCGAGCAGACCATGGGCGCGGTACGGGTGGTCAACGCCGACCCGGTGATCGGCGGTCTGCCGACCTACGGCTGGTCGGTCGGCATCCAGGTGGGCCCCGACGGTGTGGTCAGCGGCGGCAGCGGCCGGCTGAGCGAGCCCGTGAAGGGCGCCGAGTATCCGGTGGCGGGTGCCGAGAAGACGCTGGAGCGACTGAACTCCGCCGGCTCGGGCAAGCCCCGCGGCGGCATCGGCGGCTGCGCGAGTGCGGTACCGCAGGACGTCGGCTCGACCACGAAGGACGACGCGGGCACCGGCAAGGACGGCGGCGTCGCAAGCAAGCCGGTCGCCCCCTGCGCGCCGGACGGCAAGCCCACCTCATCGGGCAAGAAGCCCGCCCCCGTGGACGTACGGAGCGCCGAGTTCGGCCTCGCCGTGCACTTCGAGAACGGGCGGCACACATTGGTGCCTTCGTGGCTGTACACCGTGCGGAACAACGGCTCGGACCGCGATGTCACCCTCACGCACCCCGCGGTGGAGCCGAAGTTCCTGGCCGCGCCGCGCTCCGCGGAGCCGACGCCGGCACCCACCGGGACCGAGCCGCCGCGGGACGGCACCGAGCAGGGCCCGCGCAGCGTGCGCCCCGAGTCCTACGACGCCGACGGCAGGACCCTGACGCTGAAGTTCTGGGGCGGGGTGTGCAGCAAGTACAGCGCTGACGCGAAGGAGAAGGGCGACCGGGTCGAGGTGCGCATCACCGGGACGCCGATCAAGAAGGACACCGCCTGCATCATGATCGCCAAGCAGCAGACGGTGAAGGTCACGCTGGACAAGCCGCTCGGCGACCGCGAGGTCGTCGGGTCCAACGGGACGGCGCTGCCGAAGCGTTGACCGCGGCGGCAGGACGGCAGCAGCACGACACACAGCGGCCCGCCCTTCCCCTCGAGGGGAAGGGCGGGCCGCTCAGCTGCAGTCGGTCAGCTGAAGGAGTCGCCGCAGGCGCAGGAGCCGGTGGCGTTCGGATTGTCGATCGTGAAGCCCTGCTTCTCGATGGTGTCGACGAAGTCGATCGAGGCGCCGCCCAGGTACGGAGCGCTCATGCGGTCGGTGACCACCTTGACGCCGCCGAAGTCCTTGACGACGTCACCGTCGAGCGAGCGCTCGTCGAAGAACAGCTGGTACCGCAGGCCCGAGCAGCCGCCGGGCTGAACGGCCACGCGCAGCGCGAGATCGTCGCGACCCTCCTGCTCGAGCAGGGCCTTGACCTTGCCCGCGGCGGCGTCGGACAGGAGGATGCCGTCGCTGACCGTGGTCTTCTCGTCCGATACGGACATCTGCTTCTCTCCCGGGTTGTTCGGACTGCTTGCCGACGGCGACAACCGCCGTGGCCCCGGATTCATTCCGGGCGGGCTGAAGAAATATCCAGCGCCGTTCCTGTCCTTCATGCTCGCACACACCCGGTGGCTACGGTGCGGCCCGGCCGCCCGGGAATGCGTCACATCGACATGATGGCCATCGTCAAACTGACGTGAAGCGGTTATGATAGATAGCGTCATTTAGACGAGAAGGGGTCCTGGCGTCACCGCACGGACTCCGCGGGAGCGGCTCGCGCCGCACTCATCAACACGTAGAAAGGGTGCGTGACGTGACCACCGCCCAGCCTCGCCAGGATCTCGACGTAACCGCGACACCGCTCGCCCTGCTCCTGCTCGGCCGCGAGGCCGACCCGAGGAGCGAGCGCGGCGTGGAGTGCCCCGGCGACCTGCCCGCCGCATCCGACCCGGACCTGGTGGAGCGCGCCCGCGCGGCCAAGGAGAAGCTTGGGGACAAGGTCTTCGTGCTCGGCCACCACTACCAGCGCGACGAGGTCATCCAGTTCGCCGACGTCACCGGCGACTCCTTCAAGCTGGCCAGGGACGCCGCCGCGCGGCCCGAGGCCGAGTACATCGTCTTCTGCGGTGTGCACTTCATGGCCGAGTCGGCCGACATCCTCACCGGGGACGACCAGAAGGTGGTCCTGCCCGATCTCGCGGCCGGCTGCTCGATGGCCGACATGGCGAGCGCCGAGCAGGTCGCCGAGTGCTGGGACGTACTGACCGAGGCCGGCATCGCCGAACAGGTCGTGCCCGTCTCGTACATGAACTCCTCGGCGGACATCAAGGCGTTCACCGGCAAGCACGGCGGCACCATCTGCACCTCGTCCAATGCGAAACGGGCCCTCGACTGGGCCTTCGAGCAGGGAGCGCCCGGCGCCACCAAGGTGCTGTTCCTGCCCGACCAGCACCTCGGCCGGAACACCGCGGTACGGGACATGGGCATGTCCCTCGACGACTGCGTGGTCTACAACCCGCACAAGCCCGGCGGCGGGCTCACCGTGGAGCAGCTGCGCGCGGCGAAGATGATCCTCTGGCGCGGTCACTGCTCGGTGCACGGCCGCTTCTCGCTCGACTCGGTGAACGACGTGCGCGAGCGCATACCGGGCGTCAATGTGCTGGTGCACCCCGAGTGCAAGCACGAGGTCGTCTCGGCGGCGGACTACGTGGGCTCGACGGAGTACATCATCAAGGCCCTGGAGGCGGCGCCCGCCGGCTCGAAGTGGGCGATCGGCACCGAGCTGAATCTGGTCCGCCGGCTCGCCAACCGCTTCGCGGACGAGGGCAAGGAGATCGTCTTCCTCGACAAGACGGTCTGCTTCTGCTCGACGATGAACCGGATCGACCTGCCGCACCTGGTGTGGACCCTGGAGTCGCTCGCGGAGGGCAACCTGGTCAACCGCATCGAGGTGGACAAGGAGACGGAGAGCTTCGCCAAGCTCGCGCTCGAGCGGATGCTGGCGCTTCCGTAGCAGCCACCCGTACCTACGCCGATGGGGCGCCCCGTTCGTGAACG
>NZ_QUAK01000123.1 GCF_003429565.1 Streptomyces triticagri | reverse complement strand
AACTCGCTGTGTCTGTGGTGCTGTCTGGCGTGGGTCGCCACGATCGTCATGTTCTGGTACGTCACCGCGCACAACGTCCGCCGCGGTCTGCTGCCCGCGCCCCGGGGCGTGCGCTCCTTCCTCGACGAGTTCACCTGGGTCCTGCCCGTACTGCACATCGGGATCATCTGCATGCTGATCCTGACCCGCTGGTGGGACTTCTGGACCAGCTGACCACCCCACGGCGCCGTCGGCCTTGTCAGTGGCGTGGCATACGCTGCCAGGCGTGGAACCCGATCTGTTCACCGCCGCCGCCGAAGACCGCCAGGAGAAGGAGCCGGCAAGCAGTCCGCTGGCCGTCCGGATGCGCCCGCGCGTCCTCGACGAGGTCGTCGGCCAGCAGCATCTGCTGAAGCCGGGCTCGCCGCTGCGCCGCCTGGTGGGAGAAGGCGGCTCGGGTCCCGCGGGCCCGTCGTCGGTGATCCTCTGGGGCCCGCCCGGCACCGGCAAGACGACCCTGGCATACGTGGTCTCCAAGGCGACGAACAAGCGCTTCGTCGAGCTCTCCGCGATCACCGCGGGCGTGAAGGAGGTCCGCGCAGTCATCGAGGGCGCCCGCCGCGCGACGGGCGGATACGGCAAGGAGACCGTCCTCTTCCTCGACGAGATCCACCGCTTCAGCAAGGCCCAGCAGGACTCCCTGCTGCCCGCGGTGGAGAACCGCTGGGTGACCCTCATCGCGGCCACCACGGAGAATCCGTACTTCTCGGTGATCTCCCCGCTGCTCTCCCGCTCCCTGCTCCTCACGCTCGAACCGCTCACGGACGACGACTTGGCGGGACTCCTGGACCGCGCACTCACCGAGGAGCGCGGTCTGGCGGGCTCGGTCGGCCTGGCCGACGACGCCCGCGCCCATCTGCTGCGCATCGCCGGGGGAGACGCCCGCCGCGCCCTGACCGCCCTCGAGGCGGGCGCCGGTGCTGCGCTCGACAAGGGCGATTCCGAGATCACCCTCGAGACCCTCGAGGAGTCCGTGGACCGCGCGGCCGTCAAGTACGACCGGGACGGAGACCAGCACTACGACGTCGCGAGTGCGCTCATCAAGTCGATCCGCGGCTCCGACGTGGACGCCGCACTGCACTATCTGGCCCGGATGATCGAGGCGGGAGAGGACCCGCGGTTCATCGCCCGCCGACTGATGATCTCCGCCAGCGAGGACGTCGGTCTGGCCGATCCGACGGCCCTGCCGACCGCGGTCGCCGCGGCCCAGGCCGTCGCCATGATCGGCTTCCCGGAGGCGGCCCTCACCCTGAGCCACGCCACCATCGCCCTGGCCCTCGCCCCGAAGTCCAACGCCGCGACGACGGCGATAGGCGCGGCCCTCGAGGACGTACGCAAGGGACTCGCAGGACCGGTGCCCACCCATCTGCGCGACGGCCACTACAAGGGCGCCGCCAAGCTCGGCCACGCCCAGGGCTATGTGTATCCGCACGACGTACCGGGCGGAATCGCGGCCCAGCAGTACGCACCGGATGCCATCCAGGGCAAGCAGTACTACCGCCCCACCCGGTACGGCGCAGAGGCCCGCTACGCGGACGTGGTGGACCGGGTGCGCAGCCGACTGTCCGGCGAGCGGGACCCGGACGGTCGCTGACGGCCCCCGGCTGATCGCCTCGCCGCCGCTGCGTTCAGTACGCCGCCTCGAAGAGCTGGTGCATCGCCCGCCGCAGTCCGGTCACATCGCGCACCGGCTCCGGGAAGTCGAAGCGGGCGTCGAAGCTGTGCGTGCCGCCCGAGATGCGGATCCGGAGCCCGAAGCGGTCGAGCGCCAGCGGCACCGCCCGCCCACCGTTCAGGAGCAGCTCCGCCCGGTCGCCGAGCAGCGTGCACAGCGAGGCGACCTGCTCGGCGTGCGCCGCATGCAGATGCTGGAGCAGCTCCGCCTCGTGGTCGATCAGCGGATCGGCCCGCGCCTCGGCGAAGGCCTCCGGCTCCACCTGCGAGGCACCCCACAGATCGTCGACCGACGCCTCGCCGACCTCCAGACGCAGCATCATCCGCCCCGGATCGGCGATTCCCGGCAGCCGGGTCAGCCACCCGGACACCCAGGCCCGTCCGCGGATACGGTGCGGCACGGCGACCGGAGCCACATCCGTGACTTCGAGCACGGCGGACAGCTCGTCGTCCTGTGCATGCGTCGCGGCCCGTACGGCCGGGGAGTCGGCGGGGAAGTCGAGCAGCACGTCACCGTCGGGACCGACCCGCCGCGCGTCGGGCACCAGCTGGTCCGGCCGTACGCCCTGGAGCCCGGGGACGAGCAGCACCGCGGAGCATGTACTCTGTACGAGAGTTCGTGTGCGTTCGGCTGCTGACGGCATCCGGGCGATCTCAAGCCGGCTGGGACGCGGCTGACCACGATCTGATCGGACCTCCGTCATCGCGGCGCCCTCAGCGTCGGCGTTCTTCGTGCTGTCCGTGACGTGTGTGGTGTTCCCACGGCGAGACATGCGATCTCCTTAACTAAGGTGAGCCTAACCTAACCTACTACGGAGGTCCGGAGAACGTGCCTAACCAGTCGCGTCCCAAGGTCAAGAAGTCGCGTGCGCTCGGAATTGCGCTGACCCCCAAGGCGGTCAAGTACTTCGAGGCCCGCCCCTACCCCCCGGGCGAGCACGGCCGTGGCCGCAAGCAGAACTCGGACTACAAGGTCCGTCTGCTCGAGAAGCAGCGCCTGCGTGCGCAGTACGACGTCTCCGAGCGTCAGCTGGTCCGCGCCTATGAGCGCGCCGCCAAGACCCAGGGCAAGACCGGTGAGGCCCTGGTCATCGAGCTCGAGCGCCGCCTCGACGCCCTGGTCCTGCGTTCGGGCATCGCCCGCACCATCTACCAGGCCCGCCAGATGGTCGTGCACGGCCACATCGAGGTCAACGGCAAGAAGGTCGACAAGCCGTCCTTCCGTGTCCGTCCCGACGACGTCGTGATGGTCCGCGAGCGCAGCCGCGAGAAGCACCCCTTCCAGGTCGCGCGCGAGGGTGGCTACGACACCGAGGGCGAGACCCCGCGTTACCTGCAGGTCAACCTGAAGGCCCTGGCCTTCCGCCTCGACCGCGACCCGAACCGCAAGGAGATCCCGGTCATCTGCGACGAGCAGCTGGTCGTCGAGTTCTACGCCCGCTGATCATCGGGCCGCGGTTCCGCCGCGCCCGCTGAGCCAGGCGCAGCAGACTCAGGAGCCCGCCTGCTCCCCGCCGTTTCCGGTGGGGGAGCCGGCGGGCTTCCGTGTGTCCGGAGCCGGGCGCGGCCGGGCCGGCCGGGGCGCGGGCAGCACCGCACCGTTCGTCCTGCCCGCCAGCGCCCGCTCCACCGTCGCGTCCAGACCCATCGACCGCCCCTGCCGTACGCACTGCTCGAAGCGCTCGGCGCCGAGCACCTCGGCGGCCCGCCGCACACAGTGGGTGCGCGGGGCCCGGAAGTGCTCCGAGCCGAACAGCGGAAGCCCCACCGAGTCCCACAACGGATCGGCCGCACCCTGCAGCAGCGCGGCCTCCGCCGGATCGCCCTCGCTCGCGGTGATCAGGGCGAGCAGTTCGATGGCGAGGACCAGACCCACCAGATCGCGGAAGGTGTGGTCGATGGCGAGGCACTCCTCGGCGAGCTGCCTGGCCCGCGGGAGATCGCCGCGCGTCCAGGCCGCGTATCCCAGGACGTACAGCGCATAGGCACGGGTCCAGCGTTCGCCGTGCTGCTCGCAGATCTCGTCGACCTCGCGGCACAGCCCGAGTGCTTCCTCGGCGCGGTCCTGGAACACCAGGGACATGGCCAGCTCGACCCGGCCCATCAGGACATTGCTGTTGAGCTCGCCCAACTCCCCGTAGCGTTCGCCCGCTTCGCGCAGCAGCCGCTCGGCGCGCGCCATGTCGTCGTCGACAAGGGCCAGGCAGCCCAGGCGGTGCACCGCGTAGGCCTCGGCCAGCGGATTGCCGATGTCCTCCGCCTCGTCCCGGCACGTCTGCAGGGCGCCGAGCGCGCCGACCGTGTCGCCCTGCAGCGCGGCCACATAGCCGAGCACCCACAGCGCCTTCAGCCTCGAGTCCTCGTGTCCGCCGTCGAGTTCGGTGCCCCGGTCCAGCCAGTAGCGGCCCTCCGACAGACGGCCGCAGCCCACCCAGTAGAACCACAGCGTTCCCGCGAGGAGCTGCCCCTGGTGGGTCTCGTCCGGTTCGGTCAGGCAGTACTCGAGTGCCGCCCGCAGATTGGGCAGCTCGCCCTCGATCCGCGAGGCGATCCGGTCCTGCCGGGGCGAGAACCAGTCGAGTTCGCACCAGACGGCAAGGCCCAGGTACCAGTCGCGGTGCCGGCGATGCAGCCGCTCCGCGTCCCCAGCGGCCCGCAGCCAGCCGAGGCCGTACTCCCGGACGGTGGCCAGCATCCGGTACCGGGCGCCCTGCGCGGACTCCTCGCGGATCACCACCGACTGGGCGATGAGCTCCTCGAGCGCGTCCAGCACGTCCGCCGCAGGTATGCCGTGGCCCGCGCAGACGTATTCCGCCGCATCGAGGTCGAACGGTCCGGAGAACACCGAAAGGCGTGCCCACAGCAGTCGCTGCGGCGGTGTGCACAGCTCATGGCTCCAGCCGATCGCCGTGCGCAGCGTCTCGTGCCGGGCGGCGCGCAGCCCGCCCCCGGTCAACAGACGGAAGCGGTCGTCGAGGCGGGCGAGCAACTGCGCAGGTGACAGCGCCCCGAGGCGGCCCGCCGCCAGCTCGACCGCGAGCGGGATGCCGTCGAGTCGCCGGCACACTTCCAGCACCTGGGGCAGGCAGTCCTCGCCGAGCGTGAAGCCGGCCGGACCGCAGGCGGCCCGCTCGGCGAACAGTGTCGCCGCATCCGCCTCCGGCAGCGGTGCCAGGCAGTGCAGCCACTCGCCCTCCACACCGAGCGGCCTGCGGCCCGCGGCCAGTACCCGCACGCCGGGGCACCGCCGCAGCAGTTCCCGCACCACCGGCGCGAGGGCGTCCACGAGATGCTCGAACCCGTCGACCACCAGCAGGAGTTCACGGTCGGCGAGCTGCTCGACGAGGACCGAGAGCGGGGACCGTGCGGTGTGGTCGGTGAGGTCGAGCGCCTCGGTCAAGGCGTAGGTGACCAGCTCCGGGTCGCGTACGTCGGCCAGCTCCACGAGCCAGGCGCCGTCGGCGAAGGTGTCGCGGACCCGGCCGGCCGCGCGGAGCGCGAGCCGGGACTTGCCGACCCCGCCGACGCCGACCACGGTGACCAGGCGGGATGTGGTGAGGCGGGTGTCGAGCCGGTCGAGTTCGTCCGCCCGGCCGACGAAGGAGGTGAGCTCCTCGGGCAGATTGCCGGGCCGGTCGGTACGCCCGGCTCGCTGAGAGCGTCGCATGGGCCACGCAGCGTACTCATCCCCATGCGGTCCGTACAATCGCATCGCACAACGCGGGCGCCGTGCAGCAAAATGCGGTACGGACCGCCAGGCCCGGCGCGATAGGCTCGGGGAACGACTTTTACCAGGGGACGCCCGCCTCGCGGCGGTGGTCCCGACGAGCAGAGAGCGGTGCAGCGTGACCGGTGGAGAGGTGGCCGGGATCCTGGTGGCCGTCTTCTGGGCGATCCTGGTCTCGTTCCTCGCCGTCGCATTGGTGAGGCTGGCCCAGACCCTGAAGGCCACCACCAAGCTCGTGGCGGACGTGACGGAACAGGCGGTGCCGCTGCTCGCGGACGCCTCGGCGACCGTGCGCTCCGCGCAGACCCAGCTGGACCGGGTCGACGCGATCGCGACGGACGTCCAGGAGGTCACCTCCAACGCCTCCGCGCTCTCCACCACCGTGGCATCCACCTTCGGCGGCCCTCTGGTCAAGGTCGCGGCGTTCGGCTACGGCGTGCGCCGGGCCGTCACCCGCAAGGACATGCCGGACCGACCCTCCCGTCGTCGCGTGATCGTGGGCAGGGCCGTGCCGTCCGCCCGGCGGGGGAAGCGGAAGAAGGACTGACGCAGCGATGTTCCGCCGTACTTTCTGGTTCACCGCGGGCGCTGCCGCCGGTGTGTGGGCCACCACGAAGGTCAATCAGAAGCTGAAGAAGCTGACCCCCGAGAGCCTCGCGGCGCAGGCCGCGAACAAGGCGATCGACGCGGGCCACCGCCTCAAGGACTTCGCCCTCGACGTCCGCGACGGCATGGCCGAGCGCGAGGACCAGCTCAACGACGCACTCGGCCGGGACACCGCGGACCCCCGCGAACTCCCGGCCCAACGGCGGTTCGCCGCCCTCGAGAACAACCTGACGTACAAACAGGCCCCCTACACGTACAACCGGAATGAGGACCACTGATGGAGTCGGCTGAAATCCGTCGCCGCTGGCTGCGCTTCTTCGAAGAGCGCGGGCACACCGCTGTGCCGTCGGCGTCGCTGATCGCGGACGACCCGACGCTGCTCCTCGTTCCCGCGGGCATGGTCCCCTTCAAGCCGTACTTCCTCGGCGAGGTCAAGCCGCCGGCCCCGCGCGTGACCAGCGTGCAGAAGTGCGTGCGCACGCCGGACATCGAAGAGGTCGGCAAGACCACCCGGCACGGCACCTTCTTCCAGATGTGCGGCAACTTCTCCTTCGGGGACTACTTCAAGGAAGGCGCCATCAAGCTCTCCTGGGAGCTGCTCACCAGCTCGCAGGACGACGGCGGTTACGGCCTCGACCCCGAGCGCCTGTGGATCACGGTCTACCAGGACGACGACGAGGCCGAGCAGATCTGGCGCGACGTCATCGGCGTGCCCGCCGAGCGCATCCAGCGCCTCGGCAAGGCGGACAACTTCTGGTCGATGGGCGTGCCCGGTCCCTGCGGCCCGTGCTCCGAGATCAACTACGACCGGGGCCCGGAGTTCGGCGAGGAGGGCGGCCCGGCCGTCAACGACGAGCGCTACGTGGAGATCTGGAACCTGGTCTTCATGCAGTACGAGCGCGGCCCGGGCGAGGGCAAGGAGGACTTCCCGATCCTCGGCGACCTGCCCTCGAAGAACATCGACACCGGCCTCGGCCTCGAACGCCTCGCGATGATCCTGCAGGGCGTGCAGAACCTGTACGAGATCGACACCTCGATGGCCGTCATCGAGAAGGCCACCGAGCTCACCGGCGTGCGCTACGGCGCCGCGCCGAACACGGACGTCTCGCTGCGCGTCGTGACCGACCACATGCGCACCTCGGTCATGCTCATCGGCGACGGCGTCACGCCTGGCAACGAAGGCCGCGGCTACGTCCTTCGCCGCATCATGCGCCGCGCCATCCGCAACATGCGCCTGCTCGGCGCCACCGGCCCGGTCGTCAAGGACCTGGTCGACGTCGTCATCGCGACGATGGGCGAGCAGTACCCCGAGTTGCTCACCGAGCGCAGTCGTATCGAGACCGTCGCCCTCGCCGAGGAGGCCGCCTTCCTCAAGGCCCTCAAGGGCGGCACCAACATCCTCGACACCGCCGTCACCGAGACCAAGGCCGCCGGCGGCAAGGTGCTCGCCGGCGACAAGGCCTTCCTGCTCCACGACACCTGGGGCTTCCCGATCGACCTCACCCTCGAGATGGCCGCCGAGCAGGGCCTGTCGGTGGACGAGGACGGCTTCCGCCGCCTGATGAAGGAGCAGCGGGAGCGCGCCAAGGCCGACGCCAAGGCCAAGAAGACCGGCCACGCCGACCTGTCCGCGTACCGCGAGGTCGCCGACAACTCGGGCACGACCGAGTTCACCGGATACGTCGCCACCGAGGGCGAGTCGCGCGTCGTCGGCCTGCTCGTCGACGGCGTGCCCTCGCCCGCCGCCTCCGAGGGCGACGAGGTCGAGGTCGTCCTCGACCGGACCCCGTTCTACGCCGAGGGCGGTGGCCAGCTCGCCGACACCGGACGCATCAAGCTCGACTCGGGCGCCGTCATCCAGGTCCGTGACGTGCAGCAGCCGGTGCCCGGAGTCTCCGTGCACAAGGGCTCGGTCCAGGTCGGCGAGGTCACCGTCGGCTCCTCGGCGTACGCCGCGATCGACGCCAACCGGCGCCGGGCCATCGCCCGCGCGCACAGCGCCACCCACCTCACCCACCAGGCGCTGCGTGACGCCCTCGGCCCGACGGCCGCCCAGGCCGGTTCGGAGAACTCGCCGGGCCGCTTCCGCTTCGACTTCGGCTCCCCGTCCGCCGTGCCCGGCACGGTGCTCACCGACGTCGAGCAGAAGATCAACGAGGTGCTCGCCCGTGAACTCGACGTACAGGCCGAGGTCATGAGCATCGACGACGCCAAGAAGCAGGGCGCCATCGCCGAGTTCGGCGAGAAGTACGGCGAGCGGGTGCGGGTGGTGACCATCGGCGACTTCTCCAAGGAGCTGTGCGGCGGCACCCATGTGCACAACACCGCCCAGCTCGGCCTGGTGAAGCTGCTCGGCGAGTCCTCCATCGGCTCCGGTGTGCGCCGCATCGAGGCCCTGGTCGGCGTCGACGCGTACAACTTCCTGGCCAAGGAGCACACGGTCGTCGCCCAGCTCCAGGAGCTGATCAAGGGCCGCCCCGAGGAGCTGCCCGAGAAGATCTCCGGGATGCTCGCCAAGCTCAAGGACGCCGAGAAGGAGATCGAGAAGTTCCGCGGCGAGAAGGTCCTGCAGGCCGCCGCCGGTCTCGCCGCCGGCGCCAAGGACGTACGCGGCACGGCCCTCGTCACCGGACAGGTGCCGGACGGCACCGGCGCGGACGACCTGCGCAAGCTGGTCCTCGACGTGCGCGGTCGCTTCCCGTCCGACCGCCCGGCCGTCGTCGCCCTGTTCAGCACGGCGAACGACCGGCCGCTGACCGTCATCGCCACCAACGAGGCCGCCCGCGAGCGCGGCTTCAAGGCCGGCGACCTGGTCCGTACCGCCGCCAAGACCCTCGGCGGCGGAGGCGGCGGTAAGCCGGACGTCGCCCAGGGCGGCGGTCAGAACCCGGCCGCCATCGGCGACGCCGTGGCCGCCGTGGAGCGGCTCGTCACTGAGACGGCCTGATGGCCGCGGACGGATTTCGCCGGGGCCGTCGCCTGGCCCTGGACGTCGGGGACGCCCGGATCGGGGTCGCCTCGTGCGACCCCGACGGGGTCCTCGCCACGCCGGTGGAGACCGTCCCGGGGCGCGACGTCCCGGCGGCCCACCGGCGGCTGCGCCAACTCGTCGAGGAGTACGAGCCGATCGAGGTCGTCGTCGGCCTGCCCCGCTCGCTCAGCGGTGGCGAGGGGCCGGCGGCGGCCAAGGTCCGGGCCTTCACCCAGGAGCTCGCCCGTGGCATCGCACCCGTACCGGTGCGACTCGTGGACGAGAGGATGACCACAGTGACGGCCAGTCAGAACCTGCGCGCGTCCGGTGTTAAGTCCAAAAAGGGCCGGTCCGTCATCGACCAGGCTGCCGCTGTGGTCATCCTTCGCCACGCTCTGGAGTCCGAACGGGCGTCAGGTAAAGCCCCCGGAGAGGGCGTCGAAGTGGTTGTCTGATCGCGATACGGTAACGTCCCGCACGATGCGGCGGCGTTCGAACAGCAGCCGCACAGCAAAGAGGCGGACGGGATGCCGCACCACAGGCGTCCGTCTACCGCCGTCTCGCGGCTCGTAGGGGATCGATGACTGAGTATGGCCGGGGCAGGAGCCCCGAACCGTGGCACCCCGAAGACCCCTTGTACGGGGACCAGGGGTGGGCAGGCCAGGCCTCGGCAGGCCAGGGCTCGTACGGCGGCCAGCAGCAGCACTATCCGCAGCAGCCGCAGCAGCCGAGCTATGGCGGTCAGCAGGGCTACGGCGGCCAGCAGCCGGGCTATCCGCAGCACGACTACAACGGCGGTTGGGATACCGGACAGAACCCCGCCTACGACCCGTACGGCGGCCATGACACGTACGGCGGACAGCCCGTCGCGTACGGCGGCGAGCGGCCCGACCAGTACGGGACTCCCGACGCCTACCCGCCGCCGCGGCCACCGGGCCGCCGGCGCGAGGTCCAGCAGGAGACCCCCGACTGGGACCCGGGCCCCGACCAGGGCGAGCACGCCTTCTTCGCGAACCGCGACGACGATGACGACTACGACGATTACGACGACGGCGGCCGGTCGGGAGGCGGCGGCCGGGGCGAACGCCGCGGGCGCGGCGGCAAGAAGCGCCGCGGAGGGTGCGCCTGCCTGGTCCTGAGCCTGGTTTTCGCGGGCGGTCTCGGCGCCGCGGGCTATTACGGGATCCAGTTCTACAAGGACCGATTCGGGGCCGCCGAGGACTACGCGGGCGGCGGATCCGGACAGGTCTCGGTGGAGATCCCCAAGGGCGCGACCGGCTACGACATCGGCAACAAGCTGAAGGAGGCCGGCGTCGTCAAGAGCGTCGACGCATTCGTCGCGGCGCAGGGCAAGGACCCCAAGGGCCAGTCCATCCAGGCCGGGGTCTACCTGATGAAGAAGGAGATGTCGGCCGAGTCCGCCGTCGACCTGATGCTCGACCCGAAGAGCCGGAACAACCTGGTGATCAGCGAGGGCATGCGGAACTCCGTGATCTACCGGGAGATCGACAAGCGCCTCGAACAGCCCAAGGGCACCACGGAGAAGTACGCCAAGAAGAACTGGCAGAAGCTCGGACTCCCGGACTGGGCGAAGAACGACCACCCGGACGTCAAGGACCACCTCGAGGGCTTCCTCTATCCGTCGAGCTATCCCGTCGCCAAGGGCATGAAGCCCGAGACCGTCCTCAAGGACATGGTCGAGAACGCGACCGAGCAGTACGACGCGTACGACCTCGAGTCCAAGGCGGAGGCGCTGAATCTCAAGGACCCGCTCGACGTGATCTCGGTCGCCAGCCTCGTGCAGGCCGAGGGCAAGACGCACGCCGACTTCCGCAAGATGTCCGAGGTCGTCTACAACCGCCTCAAGCCCAGCAACACCGAGACCAACCAACTGCTGCAGTTCGACTCGACCTTCAACTACCTGAAGGGCCAGAGCGAGATCAACATCAGCGAGAAGGACATCCTCACCAACAAGGACCCGTACAACACGTACACCCGCAAGGGTCTGCCGCCCGGCCCCATCAGCAATCCGGGCAAGGAAGCCATGGGCGCGGCACTGAAGCCGACCGAGGACGGCTGGATGTACTTCGTGGCGACCGACGGTATGAACAAGACCGAATTCGCCAAGACGCACGCGGAGTTCCTGAAGCTGAAGGAAAAGTTCAATGCGAACACGGGCAGTGACTGAGGCCCGCCACCGCGCCGCGGTGCTCGGTTCGCCGATCGCCCACTCGCTGTCGCCCGTGCTGCACCGGACCGCGTACGAAGCGCTGGGGCTCGACGGCTGGACGTACGACCGCTTCGAGGTCGACGAGGCCGGCTTGCCGGACTTCATCGGCGGCCTGGACGCGCAGTGGGCCGGCCTTTCGCTGACCATGCCGCTGAAGCGGGCCGTGCTGCCGCTGCTCGACGAGGTCAGCGAGACGGCGTCGTCCGTGGACGCGGTGAACACGGTGGTGTTCACCGAGGACGGCCGGCGCCGCGGCGACAACACGGACATCCCCGGCATGGTGGCCGCCCTGCGGGAGCGCGGCGTCGAGCAGGCGGAGTCGGCGGCGATCCTCGGGGCGGGCGCGACCGCGTCCTCCGCCCTGGCGGCACTCGGCAGCGTCTGCACCGGCGAGATCGTGGCGTACGTCCGCAGCGCCGCGCGGGCGACCGAGATGCGTGAGTGGGGCGAGCGGCTCGGCGTCGAGGTGCGCACCGAGGACTGGGCCGGCGCGGCTCGGGCCCTCGAAGCGCCGCTGGTCGTCGCGACGACACCGGCCGGCGCCACGGACGAGCTCGCGAGGGCGGTCCCGGAACGCCCGGGCACCCTCTTCGACGTGCTCTACGACCCGTGGCCGACCGAGCTCGCCGCCCGCTGGTCGATGACCGGGGGCGCGGTGGTGAGCGGGCTCGACCTCCTTGTCCACCAGGCCGTGCTCCAGGTCGAACAGTTCACCGGACGTTCGCCGGCCCCGCTGTCCGCGATGCGGGCGGCCGGAGAGAAGGCCCTGGCCTCCCGGTAGCAGTCGTCGGCGCGTCCACACCCGTGTCCGTTTGCTGGACCGTCGGCGGGGGCCGGTCACCGGTCATGGGAGGATCGGACCCTGGCGGGCCAGGGCCGCGCACCCGGCCACGCTGAAGCTGTGCCGGGCGCGAGGGTTCCCGGGAGACCGGGGACGGGAGAGAGGAACACCGTTGAGCAGGTTGCGTTGGCTGACGGCGGGGGAGTCGCACGGGCCCGCACTGGTGGCGACCCTCGAGGGGCTGCCCGCCGGGGTGCCCGTCACCACGGAGATGGTGGCGGACGCACTGGCCAGGCGGCGGCTCGGGTACGGCCGTGGCGCACGGATGAAGTTCGAGCGCGACGAGGTCACCTTCCTCGGCGGCGTACGGCACGGACTCACCATGGGCTCACCCGTCGCCATCATGGTCGGCAACACCGAGTGGCCCAAGTGGGAGCAGGTCATGGCGGCCGACCCGGTGCCCGAGGAGGAGCTCGCCGAGCTGGCGCGCAACGCCCCGCTCACCCGCCCGCGTCCCGGCCACGCCGACCTCGCCGGCATGCAGAAGTACGGATTCGACGAGGCCCGGCCGATCCTGGAGCGCGCCTCCGCCCGTGAGACCGCGGCACGTGTCGCACTCGGCACCGTCGCCCGCTCGTACCTCAAGGAGACCGCCGGGATCGAGCTGGTCTCGCACGTCGTCGAGCTCGCCGCCGCGAAGGCGCCCTACGGGCTCGTGCCGAAGCCGTCCGACGTCGAGCGCCTGGACGCCGACCCGGTGCGCTGCCTGGACCCCGACGCCTCGGAGCGGATGGTCGCGGAGATCGACCAGGCCCACAAGGACGGCGACACCCTCGGCGGAGTGGTCGAGGTGGTGGCGTACGGCGTACCGGTCGGGCTCGGTTCGCATGTGCACTGGGACCGGCGCCTGGACGCGCGGCTCGCCGCCGCCCTGATGGGCATTCAGGCCATCAAGGGCGTCGAGGTGGGCGACGGCTTCGACCTCGCCCGGGTGCCCGGATCGCAGGCGCACGACGAGATCCTGGCCACCGACGACGGAGTCAGGCGGGCCTCCGGGCGCTCCGGCGGCACCGAGGGCGGCCTCACCACCGGCGAACTGCTCCGTGTGCGCGCCGCGATGAAGCCCATCGCCACCGTCCCGCGTGCCCTCGCCACCATCGACGTGGCCACCGGCGAGGCCGCCAAGGCGCACCACCAGCGCTCCGACGTGTGCGCCGTGCCCGCGGCCGGCATCGTCGCCGAGGCGATGGTCGCGCTGGTCCTCGCGGACGCGGTCGCCGAGAAGTTCGGCGGCGACAGCGTCGCCGAGACCGCGCGCAACGTCCAGTCGTACCTCGACCACCTCGCGATCCGATGAGCGCCGATTCCGGCACCGGTCCCGCGGTCGTGCTCGTCGGCCCGATGGGTGTCGGCAAGTCGACCGTGGGCGAGCTGCTCGCCGATCAGCTCGGCACCGGATTCCGGGACACGGATGCGGACATCGTCGCCGCCGAGGGGCGCGAGATCTCCGACATCTTCATCCAGGACGGCGAGGAGCACTTCCGCGATCTGGAACGGGCCGCCGTACGTGCGGCCCTGACCGAACACCGGGGCGTACTCGCCCTCGGCGGCGGTGCCGTACTCGACGACTCGACCCGCGAACTGCTCGGCGGCCACCCGGTCGTGTTCCTGTCGATGGACGTGGAGGAGGCGGTCAAGCGCACCGGCCTCAACGTCGCCAGACCCCTGCTGGCCGTCAACCCGCGCCGGCAGTGGCGCGAACTGATGGACGCACGCCGCCCGTTGTACGCCGAGGTGGCCCGCGCCGTGGTCACCACCGACGGCCGCGACCCCGAGGACGTCGCCCGAGCCGTCCTCGACGCACTGGAGTTGAAGCAAGCATGACGGAGCAGTCAGCCGCACCGGCCGACGAGCAGACCCCCACCCGTATCCAGGTCGGCGGCACCGCGGGCACCGACCCGTACGAGGTGCTCGTAGGGCGTTCCCTGCTCGGCGAACTCGCCGGTCTGATCGGCGCCGACGCCAAGCGGGTCGCGGTGATCCACCCCGAGGCGCTGGCCGAGACCGGCGAGGCGATCCGCGCCGACCTGGCGGACCAGGGCTACGAGGCCGTCGCCATCCAGGTGCCCAACGCCGAAGAGGCGAAGACCGCCGAGGTCGCCGCGTACTGCTGGAAGGCGCTCGGCACCTCCGGCTTCACCCGCAGCGACGTGGTGGTCGGCGTCGGCGGCGGCGCGACCACCGACCTGGCCGGCTTCGTCGCGGCCACCTGGCTGCGCGGCGTGCGCTGGATCGCCGTACCCACCACCGTGCTCGGCATGGTCGACGCGGCCGTCGGCGGCAAGACCGGCATCAACACGGCCGAGGGAAAGAACCTGGTCGGTGCCTTCCACCCGCCGGCCGGCGTGCTGTGCGACCTCGGGGCGCTCGACTCGCTCGGCGTCCACGACTACGTCAGCGGCCTCGCCGAGGTCATCAAGGCCGGCTTCATCGCCGACCCGGAGATCCTCGCGCTGATCGAGGCCGACCCCGAGGCGGCACGCAGCCCGCAGGGCCCGCACACCGCGGAACTCCTCGAGCGCTCCATCCGGGTCAAGGCGGACGTGGTCTCCAGCGACCTCAAGGAGTCCGGCCTGCGGGAGATCCTGAACTACGGTCACACGCTCGCGCACGCCATCGAGAAGAACGAGCGCTACAAGTGGCGGCACGGCGCGGCCGTCAGCGTCGGCATGGTCTTCGCCGCCGAACTCGGCCGGCTCGCGGGCCGGCTCGACGACGCCACCGCGGACCGGCACCGCAGCGTCCTGGAGTCGGTCGGCCTGCCGCTCACCTACCGCGGCGACCAGTGGCCCAAGCTGCTCGAGACCATGAAGGTCGACAAGAAGTCCCGTGGCGACCTGCTGCGCTTCATCGTCCTGAACGGCCTCGGCCGGCCGACCGTACTGGAGGGCCCCGATCCGGCTGTCCTGCTCGCCGCTTATGGCGAGGTTTCCGCCTGATCGGGCACTAGGCGGCCGCCCCGGCCGTTCACACAACACCGGCCGGGGCAGGTACCGTTCGGTAGGCCCGGGAGTGAGGCCCTGTCTTCGGACCGCCCGGACCAGCGACAGTCGCCGTGACGAGACGGAGTGGCACCGGATGCATCACGCAGTGGGGAATCCGCTGCCGCCGCCCCATCAGCCGGGGCACNCCGGCCGTCGGCTGGTCCCCGGCCGCACATCACCCCGGGCCCGGGGGGCATCCGGGCCCGGGCGGCCCCGCGCCGCAGCCCGGCCCGAATCCGCCGGGTGCGCAGGCCGGCGGCCCGCCACCCGCCGGATTCACCGGCCAGGCTCCGCAGGCCGCCGCACCCATACCCCCGACCCCGGACACCACCGGGCACATCCAACTCCCGCCCGGCGGCCCGGTGGCGGTGCCGAGTCCGCCTCCCGGCGGCGCGGCCCCCGCGGACACCGGGGCCACCACGCTCGCGGTGCTCCTCATCGGCCCGGCCGGCGCCGGCAAGACCTCGGTCGCCAAGCACTGGGCGGAGCGCCGCCGGGTGCCCACGGCCCACATCAGCCTCGACGACGTACGCGAATGGGTCCGCTCCGGATTCGCCGACCCGCAGTCGGGGTGGAACGACCACTCCGAGGCCCAGTACCGTCTGGCCCGCCGCACCTGCGGATTCGCCGCGCGCAACTTCCTGGCCAACGGCATCTCCTGCATCCTCGACGACGCCGTCTTCCCCGACCGCCCGGTCGTCGGACTCGGCGGCTGGAAGCGCCATGTGGGTCCCGGACTGCTGCCCGTCGTACTGCTCCCGGGCCTGGAGATCGTCCTGGAGCGCAACGCCCAGCGCAGTGGGAACCGCCGCCTCGCGGACGAGGAAGTCGCCGCGATCCACGGCCGGATGGCCGGTTGGTACGGCTCCGGCCTCCCGATCATCGACAACTCCACCTTCGACGTGCCCACCACGGCCCGCGTCCTGGACGACGTCCTGGCCCGCTCGATCGCGAGCCCGCCGCAGTGGTAGCCGCCGGGGTCCGTGCCCGGGCGCGAGCACCGCACCCCGGTCGGACGCGCTGACCGGGCCGAGTCGCGCCTGCGCTCATACGCTCGCCTCATGTCTGAGGTGTTCGTGGCCCGCAGGGAACGGCTGAGGGACCGATGCGCGGCGGCCGGCAACGCCGCCGCGGTGGTCTCCCATCCTGCCAACGTCCGCTATCTCGCGGGCGCGTCCCCGCACGGCGGCGTGCTGCTGCTCGGCCCCCGCGAGGACACCCTGCTGTGTGCCGAGGCCCCGACCGGCCAGCCCCCCGAGGGCCGGCTCGACGAGGCCCTGCGTCTTCGGGTGCTCACCGGCGCCGGCGGGGACCCGGCCGTGGCGGCCGCCGGACTCGCGGTGGAACAGGGGGCCGACACGCTCGCCGTGGAGGAGAACCACCTCACCGTGGCCCGCCACCGCGCACTCGGATCCGTCGCCCCTCGGCTCCGCCTCGGCGACGTGGGCGGCGCGGTCGAGCAACTCCGCCTCGTCAAGGACGACGAGGAGCTGTCCTGCCTGCGGATCGCCGCCGAGATCACCGACCAGGCGCTCGGCGAACTCCTGGAGTCGATCCTCGTCGGCCGGACGGAACGCCATCTGGCCCTCGAGCTGGAGCGCCGGCTCGTCGACCACGGCGCGGACGGCGCCGCCTTCCCCACCTCGGTCGGCACCGGCCCCAACTCGGGCCGCGGCGGCCACCGTCCGGGCGACCGCCGGGTCGAGGAGGGCGACTTCCTGTCCGTCGGCCTCGGCGCCACGTATCGCGGATACCGCTGTGAGATCGGCCGGACCTTCGTCATCGGCACCACTCCGGCGGACTGGCAGATCGAGCTGTACGACCTGGTCTTCGCCGCTCAGCGGGCCGGCCGGGAGACGCTCGCACCGGGTGCGGAGTACCGCGAGGTGGACCGTGCGGCCCGCCATGTCCTGGACTCCGCGGGGTACGGGGAGGGGCTCGTGGAGGTCACCGGGCACGGTGTGGGGCTCGAAATCGACGAGGACCCTCAGTTCGCCGCCGCGGCCATGGGTAAACTGGACGCTCGTGTGCCGGTCACCGTCGAACCCGGGGTTCACCTTCCGGGCCGGGGCGGGGTCCGGATCGATGACACTCTCGTCGTTCGTCCCGAGGCGGACGGCGGACCCGAGCTACTCACCATCACGACCAAGGAGCTGCTCGCGCTCTAGGGCGCGCCTGCCTTCGTGGTCCCACCAGCAGTCCAGGAGATTCCGCAACCGTGGCTTCCACGAACGACCTCAAGAACGGCCTGGTGCTCAAGCTCGACGGGGGCCAGCTCTGGTCCGTCGTCGAGTTCCAGCACGTCAAGCCCGGCAAGGGCCCTGCATTCGTGCGCACCAAGCTCAAGAACGTGCTGTCCGGCAAGACCGTCGACAAGACCTTCAACGCCGGCGTCAAGGTCGAGACTGCCACCGTCGACAAGCGCGACATGCAGTTCTCGTACATGGACGGCGACTACTTCGTCTTCATGGACATGCAGACGTACGACCAGCTGCACGTCGACCGCAAGGCCGTGGGCGACGCCGCGAACTTCCTCATCGAGGGCTTCGAGGCGACCGTGGCGCAGCACGAGGGCGAGGTGCTCTTCGTGGAGCTGCCGGCCGCCGTCGAGCTGGTCATCAAGGAGACCGAGCCGGGCGTGCAGGGCGACCGCTCCACCGGCGGCACCAAGCCCGCCATCCTGGAGACCGGTCACCAGATCAACGTGCCGCTGTTCATCACCACCGGTGAGAAGATCAAGGTCGACACCCGCACGAGCGACTACCTCGGCCGGGTGAACAGCTAACCGTGGCTGCCCGTAACACGGCCCGTAAGCGCGCCTTCCAGATCCTCTTCGAGGCGGACCAGCGCGGCACCGACGTCGAGACGGTGCTCGCCGACTGGGTGCGGCACGCCCGCAGCGACACCCGCCAGCCGCCGGTCAGCGCGTACACGATGGACCTCGTCGAGGGGTACACGAAGCACGCCGGGCGGATCGACGAGCTGATCGCGCAGTACGCGGTGGGATGGACGCTCGACCGGATGCCGGTCGTCGACCGCAACATCCTGCGCCTCGGCACCTACGAGCTGGTCTGGGTGGACGAGACCCCGGACGCCGTGGTGCTCGACGAGGCCGTGCAGCTCGCCAAGGAGTTCTCCACGGACGACTCCCCGGCCTTCGTGAACGGCCTGCTCGGCCGTTTCAAGGACCTCAAGCCGGGGCTGCGGCGGGACGAGGCCTGAGCGCATCGCGGGGCCCGATACGACGAGGGGCCCGCGCCACACGGTGAGTGTGGTGCGGGCCCCTCGTCGTGGGCGGGGTACCCGACGGCACGTTTCTGCAGAACGTCCGGGCGGTCGGTCAGGCGTCGTCGTGGCCCACGGCGCGACGGGCGTCGGCGTCGAGCACGCCCCAGCTGATCAGCTGCTCGGTCAGCACCGAGGGGGACTGGTCGTAAATGACGGCCAGCGTGCGCAGGTCGTCCTGGCGGATGGAGAGCACCTTGCCGTTGTAATCGCCGCGCTGGGACTGGATCGTCGCCGCGTACCGCTGCAGCGGGCCCGCCTTCTCCTGCGGGACGTGCGCGAGGCGCTCCAGGTCGAGCACGAGCTTCGGGGGCGGCTCGGCCGCTCCGCCGGGGGTGGTGCCGGGGAGGAGTTCCTGGACCGGGACCCCATAGAAATCGGCCAGTTCGGCAAGGCGCTGCACGGTGACGGCGCGGTCTCCGCGCTCGTACGAACCGACCACTACCGCCTTCCAGCGGCCCTGGGACTTCTCCTCGACGCCGTGGAGGGAAAGGCCCTGCTGGGTGCGGATGGCCCGGAGCTTGGCCCCGAGCTGTTTGGCGTATTCGCTGGACATATAGCTCCCCGGACGCTGTGACACGTGCGGCTTCACCGCTCGCCTTGTAACTGACTGTGAGGTTACGCAGCGTTACTTGGATGCGTCAAGCCGAATGGTCTGTACCGCCCCATTAGAGGGGTGTGACCGGCGGCGTTGCCAATCCTGGTACGGTAGATGGCGCAATCTCGACGTCCTTTAAGGTCCGTCCCGTGAGGCGGAGAAGGAGGTCCGTTTCGTATGGACACCAAGAATTCCGGTGCCGCCCGGCCTGTTCTCGAGGGCCCCGACATCGCGCGGGTACTGACCCGCATCGCCCACGAAATCGTGGAACGCGCCAAGGGCGCCGACGACGTGGTACTGCTCGGCATCCCGACCCGCGGCGTCTTTCTGGCTCAGCGTCTCGCGGCCAAGCTCGACGAGATCACCGGCCGCTCCACTCCGGTCGGCTCGCTCGACATCACCATGTACCGCGACGATCTGCGCATGCATCCGCCGCGCGCCCTCGCACGTACGGACATCCCCGGTGACGGCATCGACGGACGGCTGGTCGTGCTCGTCGACGACGTGCTCTTCTCCGGGCGCACGATTCGCGCGGCGCTCGACGCACTCGGCGACATCGGCCGGCCGCGCGCCGTCCAGCTCGCGGTCCTCGTCGACCGCGGCCACCGCGAACTCCCCATCCGCGCCGACTACGTCGGCAAGAATCTCCCCACGTCGCTGCGGGAGACGGTCAAGGTCCAGCTCGCCGAGGAGGACGGTCGCGACACCGTGCTGCTCGGGGACAAGCCGACCGTCCCGGCCGGCGAGCAGTAGCGCCTCGGCCCGGGGCGTGTCCTTCGGATCACGCCCTTCCCACTCCGTCCGAGTGCGAGCGCTGCGCGCCCGTATGCCCGAAATCATCAGATTCCGCATGGAGCTCTCCCGATGCTGAGTTCTCCTGGGGGACACCCCCAGACCACCGGCCACCTGATCTCGGCCGCCGACCTCTCCCGCGACGACGCCGTCCTCATCCTCGACACCGCCGAGGAGATGGCCCGGGTCGCCGACCGGCCCATCAAGAAGCTGCCCACCCTGCGCGGACGCACCGTCGTCAACCTCTTCTTCGAGGACTCCACCCGTACCCGGATCTCCTTCGAGGCCGCCGAGAAGCGGCTGTCGGCCGACGTCATCAACTTCACCGCGAAGGGCTCGTCCGTCTCCAAGGGCGAATCCCTCAAGGACACCGCGCAGACGCTCGAGGCGATGGGGGTCGACGCCGTCGTCATCCGGCACAGCGCCTCCGGTGCGCCCTTCCGGCTCGCCACCTCCGGCTGGATCGACGCCGCCGTGATCAACGCGGGCGACGGCACCCACCAGCACCCCACCCAGGCCCTCCTCGACGCGTTCACCATGCGCCGGCGCCTGCTCGGCCGTGACGCCGGGCTCGGGCGGGACCTGGCCGGGCGCCGGATCACCCTGGTCGGCGACGTCCTGCACAGCCGGGTCGCCCGGTCCAATGTCGACCTGCTGCACACCCTCGGCGCCGACGTCACCCTCGTCGCGCCGCCCACCCTGCTGCCCGTCGGCGTCGAGACCTGGCCCTGCGAGGTCTCGTACGACCTCGACCGCGTGCTGTCCAAGTCGGACGCCGTGATGATGCTCCGTGTCCAGCGGGAGCGGATGAACGCCGCCTTCTTCCCGACCGAGCGCGAGTACTCGCGGCGCTACGGACTCGACGGCGACCGGATGGCGAAGATGCCCGGGCACGCCCTGGTGATGCACCCGGGCCCGATGGTCCGCGGCATGGAGATCACCGCCGACGTCGCCGACTCCGAGCGCTGCACCGCCGTCGAGCAGGTGGCCAACGGCGTCTCCATCCGGATGGCCGTCCTCTACCTGCTGCTCGGCGGCAACGAGCCCGCCGTCACCCACACCCGCCCCACGGCCGCAGAGACCGGCCGCGCCGGCACCGCGTACGCCGAAGACTCCGAGGAGAAGTGACGACCATGAGCAAGATCCTGATCCGTGGCGCGAAGGTGCTCGGCGGCGAGGCGCAGGACGTACTGATCGACGGCGAGACCATCGCGGCCGTCGGCACCGGGCTCGACGCCTCGGGCGCGCAGGTCGTGGAGGCGGACGGCAAAGTCCTGCTGCCCGGCCTGGTCGACCTGCACACGCATCTGCGCGAGCCCGGCCGCGAGGACTCCGAGACCGTCCTGACCGGCACCAAGGCTGCCGCGCGCGGGGGTTGGACCGCCGTGCACGCGATGGCCAACACCTTCCCGGTCGCCGACACCGCCGGAGTCGTCGAGCAGGTCTGGCGGCTCGGCAAGGAGTCCGGCTACTGCGACGTACAGCCGATCGGTGCCGTCACCGTCGGGCTCGAGGGCAAGCAGCTCGCCGAGCTCGGCGCGATGCACGACTCCGCGGCCGGCGTGCGCGTCTTCTCCGACGACGGCAAGTGCGTGGACGACGCCGTGATCATGCGGCGGGCGCTCGAGTACGTGAAGGCCTTCGACGGAGTCGTCGCCCAGCACGCCCAGGAGCCGCGGCTCACCGAGGGCGCCCAGATGAACGAGGGTCTGGTCTCCGCAGAGCTGGGCCTCGGCGGCTGGCCCGCCGTCGCGGAGGAGTCGATCATCGCCCGCGATGTGCTGCTCGCCGCGCACGTCGACTCCCGTGTGCACATCTGCCACCTCTCCACGGCCGGTTCGGTCGAGATCGTGCGCTGGGCCAAGTCCAAGGGCTGGAACGTCACCGCCGAGGTCACCCCGCACCACCTGCTCCTCACCGACGAACTGGTCCGCAGCTACAACCCCGTCTACAAGGTCAACCCGCCGCTGCGCACCGAGGCCGATGTGCTCGCTCTGCGCGAGGCGCTCGCCGACGGCACCATCGACATCGTGGCCACCGACCACGCGCCGCACCCGCGCGAGGACAAGGACTGCGAGTGGGCCGCCGCCGCGATGGGCATGGTCGGCCTGGAGACCGCGCTGTCCGTCGTCCAGGCGACGATGGTCGAGACCGGGCTCCTCGACTGGGCCGGCGTCGCCGACCGGATGTCCCTCGCCCCGGCCCGTATCGGCCGTCTCGCCGGACACGGCCGCCCCGTCTCGGCAGGCGAGCCCGCGAACCTCACCCTGGTCGATCCGGCATACCGTGGAGCGGTGGACCCCGCGGGCTTCGCGTCCCGCAGCCGCAACACCCCCTACGAGGGCCGCGAGCTGCCGGGCCGTGTCACCCACACCTTCCTGCGGGGCCGGGCCACCCTCATGGACGGGAATCTCGCGTGACAACTGATCGACTCACCCAGGTGATGCTCGCGGCCGAGAAGAAGTCGGCCGAGGTCACCGACTGGTCCGCGCGGATCGGCTGGCTGATCGGCCTCGCCCTGTTCGTGGCCCTCGTCTACTGGCTGATGCGGCAGGGCTGGAAGTGGCGCGGCACCCTGCAGGGCGACCTGCCCGAGCTGCCGGCCACGCCCGAGGACACCGGCCCCGCGACCCTGACCATGAGCGGCCGCTACCACGGTTCGACGACCGCGGGGCAGTGGCTCGACCGGATCGTCGCGCACGGCCTGGGTACCCGCAGCCGGGCCGAACTCACCCTCAGCGACGCCGGAATCGACGTCGTACGCCCCGGGGCCGAGGACTTCTTCATCCCGCGGGAAGCCCTGCGCGAGGCGCGCCTCGACAAGGGGATCGCGGGCAAGGTGCTCACTGAGGGCGGCCTCCTGATCGTCACCTGGGCGCACGGCGACCGTCTGATCGACTCCGGTTTCCGCTCCGACCACGCCGCCGAGCAGGCTGCGTGGGTCACCGCGATCAACGCCCTGACCTCTCAGCAGCCTCAGCAAACCGAGAACCACACCGACACGACGGAAGGCGCCGCACGATGACGACCTCCACCAGGGGAACCGCCCGCCAGGCGGCTCCCGCCGTACTCGTCCTCGAGGACGGCCGGATCTTCCGCGGCCGCGCCTACGGTGCGGTGGGGGAGACCTTCGGCGAAGCCGTGTTCTCCACCGGTATGACCGGTTACCAGGAGACGCTCACCGATCCCTCGTACCACCGCCAGGTCGTCGTGATGACCGCCCCGCACGTGGGCAACACCGGTGTCAACGACGAGGACCCCGAGTCCGCCCGCATCTGGGTGTCCGGTTACGTGGTGCGCGACCCCGCGCGCGTGCCGTCCAACTGGCGCTCGCAGCGCTCCCTCGACGAGGAACTCAGGCGCCAGAGCGTCGTCGGCATCAGCGGCATCGACACCCGCGCCCTGACCCGGCACCTGCGCGAGCGCGGCGCCATGCGGGTCGGCATCTTCTCCGGCGACGCCCTCGCGGACGAAAGCACCCTCCACGCGCGCGTGCAGGACGTCCCGCAGATGAAGGGCGCGGACCTGTCCGCCGAGGTCGCCACCAAGGAGACGTACGTCGTCCCCGCGATCGGCACCAAGAAGTTCACCGTCGCCGCGGTGGACCTCGGAATCAAGGGCATGACCCCGCAGCGGATGGCCGAGCGCGGCATCGAGGTGCACGTACTGCCCGCCACCGCGACGCTCGACGACATCTACGCGGTCCAGCCGGACGGGGTGTTCTTCTCCAACGGCCCCGGCGACCCGGCCACCGCCGAGCACCCGGTCTCCGTGATGCGCGGCGTCCTCGACCGCGGCACCCCGCTGTTCGGCATCTGCTTCGGCAACCAGATCCTGGGCCGCGCGCTCGGCTTCGGCACCTTCAAGCTGAAGTACGGCCACCGCGGCATCAACCAGCCGGTGCAGGACCGCACCACCGGCAAGGTCGAAGTCACCGCGCACAACCACGGATTCGCCGTGGACGCGCCCCTCGACAAGGTCTCCGACACCCCCTACGGACGCGCCGAGGTCTCCCACGTCTGCCTCAACGACGACGTGGTCGAGGGCCTGAGGCTGCTCGACAAGCCCGCATTCAGCGTCCAGTACCACCCGGAGGCGGCGGCAGGACCGCACGACGCCGCCTACCTGTTCGACCGCTTCGTAGAGCTCATGGCAGAAAAGGGAGCCCAGCGTGCCTAAGCGCACCGATATCCAGTCCGTCCTGGTCATCGGCTCCGGCCCGATCGTCATCGGCCAGGCAGCGGAGTTCGACTACTCCGGCACCCAGGCCTGCCGCGTCCTCAAGGCCGAGGGCATGCGCGTCATCCTGGTCAACTCCAACCCCGCGACGATCATGACCGACCCGGAGATCGCCGACGCCACGTACGTCGAGCCGATCACCCCGGAGTTCGTCGAGAAGATCATCGCCAAGGAGCGCCCGGACGTCCTGCTGCCCACCCTGGGCGGCCAGACCGCGCTCAACACCGCGATCTCGCTGCACGACGCCGGCACCCTCGAGAAGTACGACGTCGAGCTGATCGGCGCCAACGTCGAGGCGATCAACAAGGGCGAGGACCGCGACCTCTTCAAGGAGGTCGTCGAGGCCGTCAACGCCAAGATCGGGCACGGCGAGTCGGCCCGCTCGGTCATCTGCCACTCGATGGACGAGGTGCTCGCCGGCGTCGACACCCTCGGCGGCTACCCCGTCGTCGTGCGCCCCTCCTTCACCATGGGCGGCGCCGGCTCCGGATTCGCGCACGACGAGGAGGAGCTGCGCCGCATCGCCGGACAGGGCCTCACGCTCTCGCCGACCACCGAGGTGCTCCTGGAGGAGTCCATCCTCGGCTGGAAGGAGTACGAACTGGAGCTGATGCGCGACAAGAACGACAACGTCGTGGTCGTCTGCTCCATCGAGAACTTCGACCCGATGGGCGTGCACACCGGCGACTCGATCACCGTGGCGCCCGCGATGACGCTCACCGACCGCGAGTACCAGCGCCTGCGGGACGTCGGCATCGCGATCATCCGCGAGGTCGGCGTCGACACCGGCGGCTGCAACATCCAGTTCGCGATCAACCCGAAGGACGGCCGGGTCATCGTGATCGAGATGAACCCGCGCGTCTCGCGGTCCTCCGCGCTCGCCTCCAAGGCCACCGGCTTCCCGATCGCCAAGATCGCCGCCAAGCTGGCCGTCGGCTACACGCTCGACGAGATCCCGAACGACATCACCGAGCAGACCCCCGCGTCCTTCGAGCCCACGCTCGACTACGTGGTGGTCAAGGCCCCGCGCTTCGCCTTCGAGAAGTTCCCGTCGGCCGACTCCACGCTCACCACCACCATGAAGTCCGTCGGCGAGGCCATGGCCATCGGCCGGAACTTCACCGAGGCCTTCCAGAAGGCGCTGCGCTCGCTGGAGAAGAAGGGCTCGCAGTTCACCTTCGTCGGCGAGACCGGCGACAAGGGCGAGTTGCTTCGCGAGGCGGTACGGCCCACCGACGGCCGGATCAACCTGGTCATGGAGGCCATCCGGGCCGGCGCCACCCAGGAGGAGGTCTTCGACGCGACGAAGATCGACCCCTGGTTCGTCGACCAGCTCTTCCTGATCAAGGAGGTCGCGGACGAGCTCGCGGCCGCCGAGCGTCTGGACGCCGAGCTGCTCGCCGAGGCCAAGCGGCACGGCTTCTCCGACCACCAGATCGCCGAGATCCGCGACCTGCGCGAGGACGTCGTCCGCGAGGTCCGGCATGCGCTCGGCGTGCGCCCGGTGTACAAGACGGTCGACACCTGCGCCGCCGAATTCGCCGCGAAGACCCCGTACTTCTACTCCTCCTACGACGAGGAGAGCGAGGTCGCGACCCGCGAGAAGCCCGCGGTGATCATCCTCGGCTCGGGCCCGAACCGCATCGGCCAGGGCATCGAGTTCGACTACTCCTGTGTGCACGCCTCCTTCGCCCTGAGCGACGCCGGCTACGAGACCGTCATGGTCAACTGCAACCCGGAGACCGTCTCCACGGACTACGACACCTCCGACCGGCTCTACTTCGAGCCGCTCACCCTGGAGGACGTCCTGGAGATCGTGCACGCCGAACAGCAGGCGGGCCCGCTCGCGGGCGTCATCGTCCAGCTCGGCGGCCAGACCCCGCTCGGTCTCTCGCAGGCCCTCAAGGACAACGGCGTCCCGGTCGTGGGTACGTCGCCCGAGGCGATCCACGCCGCCGAGGACCGCGGCGCCTTCGGCAAGGTCCTCGCCGAGGCCGGGCTGCCCGCGCCGAAGCACGGCACCGCCACCACCTTCACCGAGGCCAAGACGATCGCCGACGAGATCGGCTACCCCGTCCTCGTACGCCCGAGCTACGTGCTCGGCGGCCGCGGCATGGAGATCGTCTACGACGAGGCCCGGCTCTCCGCGTACATCGAGGAGTCCACCGAGATCAGCCCCTCGCGGCCGGTGCTCGTGGACCGCTTCCTCGACGACGCCATCGAGATCGACGTGGACGCGCTCTACGACGGCCACGAGCTCTACCTCGGCGGCGTCATGGAGCACATCGAGGAGGCCGGCATCCACTCCGGCGACTCGGCGTGCGCGCTGCCCCCGATCACCCTCGGCGGGCACGACATCAAGCGGCTTCGCGCCTCCACCGAGGGCATCGCCAAGGGCGTCGGCGTCCGCGGCCTCATCAACATCCAGTTCGCGCTCTCCGGCGACATCCTCTACGTACTGGAGGCCAACCCGCGGGCCTCGCGCACCGTGCCCTTCACCTCCAAGGCGACCGCCGTACCGCTGGCCAAGGCTGCCGCCCGCATCTCGCTCGGCGCGACCGTCGCCGAACTCCGCGCCGAGGGCCTGCTCCCGGCGACCGGGGACGGCGGCACCCTGCCGATGGACGCGCCGATCTCCGTCAAGGAGGCCGTCATGCCGTGGTCGCGCTTCCGCGACATCCACGGCCGCGGCGTCGACACCGTGCTCGGCCCGGAGATGCGCTCCACCGGCGAGGTCATGGGCATCGACTCGGTCTTCGGCACCGCCTACGCCAAGTCGCAGGCCGGGGCGTACGGCCCGCTGCCCACCGGGGGCCGCGCCTTCATCTCGGTCGCCAACCGGGACAAGCGCTCGATGATCTTCCCTGCGCGTGAACTCGTCGCGCACGGCTTCGAGTTGCTCGCCACCTCCGGCACCGCCGAGGTCCTCAAGCGCAACGGCATCAACGCCACGATCGTGCGCAAGCAGTCCGAGGGCGAGGGCCCGAACGGCGAGAAGACCATCGTCCAGCTGATCCACGAGGGCGACGTCGACCTCATCGTCAACACGCCGTACGGCACCGGCGGCCGCCTCGACGGCTACGACATCCGGACCGCCGCCGTCGCCCGGTCCGTGCCCTGCCTCACCACGGTCCAGGCACTCGCCGCCGCCGTCCAGGGCATCGACGCGCTCAACCACGGTGACGTGGGCGTGCGTTCACTCCAGGAACACGCACAGCACCTGACCGCGGCCCGCGACTAGCGACCGACGAGGGGGACACCGGAAACGGTGTCCCCCTCTTCATGAGGTTCCTCAAGGACAGCCACCATGTACCAGTTCTTCTTCACCACCGTCTTCAAGCGGATGGACCCCGAGAAGGCCCACCACCTCGCCTTCGCCTGGATCCGGTTCGCGGCCCGTGTCCCCGTGCTGCGCACCTTCGTCGCCGCGTTCCTCGCGCCGCGCTTCAAGGAGCTGCGCACCGAGGCGCTCGGCCTGCGGATGCACGGCCCCTTCGGGCTCGCCGCCGGCTTCGACAAGAACGCCGTCGCCATCGACGGCATGACCATGCTCGGCTTCGACCACGTCGAGATCGGCACCGTCACCGGCGAGGCACAGCCGGGCAACCCGCCGCGGCGCCTGTTCCGCCTGATCCCCGACCGCGCCCTGATCAACCGGATGGGCTTCAACAACGAGGGCTCCGCGGCCGTCGCCGATCGCCTGCGCACCCGCAGGCCCGTCTTCAAGGCGGCCGTCGGCGTCAACATCGGCAAGACCAAGAGCGTCCCGGAGGCCGAGGCCGCCGCCGACTACGTCAAGTCCGCCGAGCGCCTCGCCCCGTACGCCGACTACCTCGTCGTCAACGTCTCCTCGCCCAACACCCCCGGCCTGCGCAACCTCCAGGCCACCGAGTCCCTCCGCCCGCTGCTCACCGCCGTACGCGAGGCAGCAGACCGCACCGTGACCGACCGCCGTGTGCCGCTCCTGGTCAAGATCGCCCCCGATCTGGCCGACGCGGACATCGACGCGGTGGCCGACCTCGCCGTCGAACTCGGCCTCGACGGAATCATCGCCACCAACACCACGATCTCCCGCGAGGGCCTGCGTTCCGAGCCGTCCCTGACCGAGGAGACCGGCGGAATGTCCGGCGCCCCACTCAAGGAACGCTCCCTCGAAGTACTCAGGCGTCTGTACGCGCGCGTGGGCGACGATCTGACCCTGATCGGTGTCGGCGGGATCGAGAACGCCGAGGACGCCTGGCAGCGCATCCTGGCCGGCGCCACCCTGGTCCAGGGCTACAGCGCCTTCATCTACGAGGGCCCCTGCTGGATGCGCGCGATGCACAAGGGCCTCGCCGCCCGGCTGCGCACCAGCCCGTACGCCACGCTCGCCGACGCGGTCGGCGCCGACACCCGAAAGGCCGCCGTATGACCTCGTCCGCCATCACCGCACCCGAACCGTTCGGTGCCCGCCTCCGCCACGCCATGGACACCCGGGGCCCGCTGTGCGTGGGCATCGACCCGCACGCCTCGCTGCTCCAGGCCTGGGGCCTGAGCGACGACATCGCAGGTCTGGAGCGCTTCACCCGCACCTGCGTGGAGGCCCTCGCCGACCGGGTCGCCGTGCTCAAGCCGCAGTCCGCGTTCTTCGAGCGCTTCGGCTCGCGCGGCATCGCCGTCCTGGAGAAGGCCGTCGAGGAGGCGCGGGCCGCCGGAGCACTCGTCCTGATGGACGCCAAGCGCGGCGACATCGGCTCGACGATGGGGGCGTACGCGGCGGCCTTCCTGGACAAGGACTCGCCGCTGTTCTCGGACGCGCTCACCGTCTCCCCGTACCTGGGCTTCGAGTCCCTGCGGCCGGCGCTCGACGCGGCGGCCGTCTCCGGCGCGGGTGTCTTCGTCCTGGCGCTCACCTCCAATCCGGAGGGAGCCGAGGTGCAGCGCGCCACCGCCGCGGGCGGCGGATCGCTGGCTCAGGTCATGCTCGACCACATGGCAGCCGAGAACGCGGGGGCCGCACCGCTCGGCTCGGTGGGTGCCGTCGTCGGCGCGACCCTCGGCGACGCGCGCGCCGATCTCGCCATCAACGGCCCGCTGCTCGCTCCCGGGATCGGTGCCCAGGGCGCGACGCCGGCCGATCTGCCCGGCGTCTTCGGCGACTCGGTACGGAACGTGGTGCCGGCCGTCAGCCGCGGCGTGCTGACGGCGGGCCCGGACACCGGCGCGCTCCGGGACGCGGCCGCGCGCTTCGCCGACGAGGTGCGTACGGCCGTCGCGAACTGACCCGCGGCCCGCGGCGAGCGGCGATTCACGGGCCGCGATACGGAGGACCGCCCTCGGAGCCGGATGCGTTCGAAACAGGCACCGGGAAGGCGGTCTTTCGCGTTCTGCGGTGATGAGGTACAGCGTGCATGGGCCACGGGACCCGCTCTCCGGGCCGAAAACTCGTGCGTTTTGCCGGTTATGTACAGTTCGGCGCAGGCTGACCAGGACTTTTCCGCTGTTCTCGCTGACTGGAGAGGTCTTGGCCGCTAGTCTCCGTCGGGTGGGGGCACCGCCCACGCCCTTCATCCCATGGGGGAGGTCGGGTACGCGTTGCTCGTTGCTCCCCAGGTGTGGGGCGACTAGGTTCCTCACCGGTCCGTATCCGACAGTTCGACTACCGAGGTGACGTAGGCGTGGCTCTTCCGCCCCTTACCCCTGAACAGCGCGCAGCCGCGCTCGAAAAGGCCGCCGCGGCTCGCCGGGAGCGGGCCGAGGTCAAGAATCGACTCAAGCACTCCGGTGCCTCCCTGCACGAGGTGATCAAGCAGGGCCAGGAGAACGATGTGATCGGCAAGATGAAGGTCTCCGCACTCCTGGAGTCCCTGCCTGGCGTGGGCAAGGTCCGCGCCAAGCAGATCATGGAGCGTCTGGGCATCTCCGAGAGCCGCCGCGTGCGGGGTCTCGGGTCCAACCAGATCGCTTCCCTGGAGCGTGAGTTCGGCTCGACGGCCGCCTGACGGTCCCGGGCACTCCCGCGAACCTGGATAATCGCTGCATGGCAGCAGCAACATCCCGGGGGGAAACCCCCGCACCCCCGGCAGTGGCGTCCCAGGGGGCGGATCCCGCCCCCCAGGACTCGCGTCCGCGGCTGACCGTGCTCTCCGGCCCCTCAGGGGTCGGCAAGAGCACGGTCGTCGCGCATCTGCGCAAGGCGCATCCCGAGGTCTGGCTCTCGGTGTCGGCGACGACCCGGGCGCCCCGCCCCGGCGAGCAGCACGGCGTCCACTACTTCTTCGTCTCCGACGAGGAGATGGACAAGCTCATCGCCAACGGCGAGCTCCTGGAGTGGGCCGAGTTCGCGGGCAACCGCTACGGCACACCCCGCCGCGCCGTCGCCGAGCGCCTGGAGAACGGCGAGCCCGTCCTGCTCGAGATCGATCTGCAGGGCGCCCGCCTGGTCCGGGAGTCCATGCCGGAGGCTCAGCTCGTCTTCCTCGCACCGCCGAGCTGGGAGGAGCTGGTGCGCCGGCTCACCGGCCGCGGCACGGAGGCACCCGAGGTCGTCGAGCGGCGTCTCGAGGCCGCACGCGTGGAGCTCGCGGCCGAGGCGGAGTTCGACACCACCCTGGTCAACACCTCCGTCGGGGACGTCTCCCGCGAGCTGCTAGCCTTGATGAACGTTGACTGATCAGTTCTCTGGTCATTTCCCCCCTTTCGGAAGGTAGAGCGTGTCCTCTTCCATCACCGCGCCCGAGGGCATCATCAACCCGCCGATCGACGAGCTCCTCGAAGCCACCGACTCGAAGTACAGCCTGGTGATCTACGCGGCCAAGCGTGCCCGCCAGATCAACGCGTACTACTCGCAGCTCGGCGAGGGCCTCCTCGAGTACGTCGGTCCGCTGGTCGACACCCATGTCCACGAGAAGCCGCTCTCGATCTCGCTCCGTGAGATCAACGCGGGTCTGCTGACGTCCGAGGCCATCGAGGGCCCGGCCCAGTAGCGCAGCAGGATCTCGGCCACAGGCCCGGCGGAACAACCGCCGGGCCTGTGGTGTCTCATGAGTGGATACGGTTCGCCAGCAGGGGAGAGGCAGTGGACAAGCCGAAGGTCGTTCTGGGGGTCAGCGGCGGGATCGCCGCGTACAAGGCGTGCGAGCTCCTTCGCCGCCTCACCGAGTCCGGTCATGACGTGCGCGTCGTCCCCACCGACTCGGCGCTCCACTTCGTCGGCGCCGCGACCTGGTCGGCGCTCTCCGGCCATCCCGTGTCCACCGAGGTCTGGGACGACGTGCACGAGGTCCCGCACGTGCGGATCGGCCAGGACGCCGACTTGGTGGTGATCGCCCCGGCCACCGCCGACCTGCTCGCCAGGGCCGCCCACGGCATGGCCGACGACCTGCTCACCAACACCCTGCTCACCGCCCGATGTCCGGTCGTCTTCGCCCCCGCCATGCACACCGAGATGTGGGAGCACCCGGCCACCCGGGAGAACGTCGCCACCCTGCGCCGCCGCGGTGCGATCGTCGTCGAGCCCGCCGTCGGCCGGCTGACCGGCGTCGACACCGGCAAGGGCAGGCTGCCCGACCCCGCGGAGATCTTCGAGATCTGCCGCCGGGTCCTCGCCCGCGGCACGGCTGAGGCGGACCTCGCCGGACGGCATGTGGTGATCAGTGCCGGCGGCACCCGCGAGCCCCTCGACCCCGTCCGCTTCCTCGGCAACCGCTCCTCGGGCAAGCAGGGCTACGCGCTCGCCCGCACCGCCGCCGCCCGCGGAGCCCGGGTCACCCTGCTCTCGGCCAATGCCGCGCTGGCCGACCCGGCCGGCGTCGACGTCGTGCACGTGGGCACCGCGGTACAGCTCCGCGAGGCCGTCCTGAAGGCCGCCACCGACGCGGACGCCGTGGTCATGGCCGCCGCCGTGGCCGACTTCCGGCCCACGCAGTACGCCGCCGGGAAGATCAAGAAGAAGGACGGGCAGGAGCCCGATCCCATCGCCCTGACCCGCAACCCCGACATCCTCGCCGAGGTGGCGGCGGAGCGTCCGCGGGCCGGTCAGGTCGTGGTGGGCTTCGCCGCGGAGACGGATGAAGTTCTCGTGAACGGTCGGGCCAAACTGCGGCGCAAAGGCTGCGACTTGCTCGTGGTGAACGAGGTCGGCGAGCGCAAGACTTTCGGCTCGGAGGAGAACGAGGCCGTGGTGCTCGGCGCGGACGGCAGCGAGACCCCGGTGCCGTACGGCCCCAAGGAAGGACTCGCGGACACCGTGTGGGATCTGGTCGTCGAACGGATCGACCGCGGGTGACTTTCGCCCCTCCGGGCGCCCCAAATCACGGGATTTGGGGCACCGCCCTCTGGCGCCGACGTATCTTCGTACCGGAGAATGCCGTGCCGCAGGTCACAGGGCTTCCAGGAAGCGAGACGCAGCGCCCAGTGGCCGGAAGCGACCGATAAACTGGTCACGGAACTTGCCGGGCGCAGCTCCCGGTCGGTTCCGTCAATGATCAGCCAGCAGCCGCTGCAACCCCAGGGAGCGTTGTGTCCCGTCGTCTGTTCACCTCGGAGTCCGTGACCGAAGGTCACCCCGACAAGATCGCTGACCAGATCAGCGACACCATCCTCGACGCGCTGCTCCGGGAGGACCCGTCCTCCCGTGTGGCCGTGGAAACGCTGATCACCACCGGCCTGGTGCATGTGGCCGGCGAGGTCACCACCAAGGCTTATGCGCCCATCCCGCAGCTGGTGCGCGAGAAGATCCTCGACATCGGGTACGACTCGTCGAAGAAGGGCTTCGACGGGGCCTCCTGTGGCGTCTCGGTGTCGATCGGCGCCCAGTCGCCGGACATCGCGCAGGGCGTCGACACCGCGTACGAGAAGCGGGTCGAGGGCGATGAGGACGAGCTGGACAAGCAGGGCGCGGGCGACCAGGGCCTGATGTTCGGGTACGCCTCCGACGAGACCCCCGATCTGATGCCGCTGCCGATCCACCTCGCGCACCGGCTGTCCAAGCGCCTCTCGGACGTCCGCAAGAACGGCACCATCCCCTACCTCCGCCCCGACGGCAAGACCCAGGTCACCATCGAGTACGACGGTGACAAGGCGGTCCGGCTCGACACCGTCGTGGTGTCCTCGCAGCACGCCAGCGACATCGACCTGGACTCGCTGCTCGCCCCGGACATCCGCGAGTTCGTCGTCGAGCCCGAGCTCAAGGCGCTGCTCGACGACGGCATCAAGCTGGACACCGACGGGTACCGGCTGCTCGTCAACCCCACCGGCCGCTTCGAGATCGGCGGACCGATGGGTGACGCGGGGCTGACCGGCCGCAAGATCATCATCGACACCTACGGCGGCATGGCCCGGCACGGCGGCGGTGCCTTCTCCGGCAAGGACCCGTCCAAGGTCGACCGCTCCGCCGCGTACGCGATGCGCTGGGTCGCCAAGAACGTGGTGGCGGCCGGACTCGCGGCCCGCTGCGAGGTGCAGGTCGCGTACGCGATCGGCAAGGCCGAGCCGGTGGGCCTCTTCGTCGAGACCTTCGGCACGGCCACGGTGGATGTGCACAAGATCGAGGCCGCCATCTCCAGCGTCTTCGACCTGCGTCCCGCGGCGATCATCCGTGACCTGGACCTGCTGCGGCCGATCTACGCGCAGACCGCTGCGTACGGCCACTTCGGGCGGGCCATCCCGGACTTCACCTGGGAGCGCACCGACCGGGTCGACGCCCTGCGGGCCGCTGTCGGCGTGTAGCACCCGGCGCGTCATCGCGTCGTTCGTCGCGTCATTGCGTACGCCCCCTGCTGCCGCGTGGTGGCAGGGGGCTTCGTGCTGTCGCGACCGGCATGCGGCCCGGGGCCGTTGTCGGAGGCGTCTGATAGGGATGGGGCTGTGAGCAGCGAGGACGAGGACCGGGAGGGCGACGCGGCGGCGCCGCCCGAGCAGCTTGCGCTCATCCGCGAGTCCGTGCGCCGGGCCAAGGTGCCGCGGGCCAAGCCGCGGACCTGGCGCGGCGCGGACGTGGCGGCCGAACTGCCGGTCGCCCGCGTCCTGGTGGACAAGGGCGTGCTCCATCTCGACCGCTACTTCGACTATGCGGTCCCCGCGGAGCTCGACGCCGACGCGCAGCCGGGCGTCCGTGTCCGCGTCCGCTTCGGCGCGGGCCGGCACCAGGTGCACGGCGGGCGCCGTGAGGGCGGCGGCCTGATCAGCGGCTTCCTCATCGAGCGCCGGGCCGAGTCGGACTACTCGGGGCCGCTCGCCGCGCTCGCCCAAGTCGTCTCGCCGGAGCCGGTGTTGGGGCCCGAGCTGCTCGGGCTCGCCCGCGCCGTCGCCGACCGGTACGCGGGCAGCCTCGCCGATGTGCTGCAGCTCGCCGTGCCTCCGCGCAACGCCCGCGCCGAGCGGAAGCCCTCACCGGAGCCCCTGCCTCCGCCCGCGCCCCCCGAGCCCGGCACCTTCGAGCGGTACGAGAACGGGCCGGAGTTCCTGGACGCCCTGTCCCGCGGCGCCTCCCCCCGTGCGGTGTGGAACGCACTGCCGGGGCCGTACTGGGCCGAGGAGTTGGCCAGGGCCGTGGCCGCGACGCTGGCCTCGGGGCGCGGCGCCCTGGTGGTCGTCCCGGACGGACGGGCCGCCGCGCGCGTCGACGGTGCGCTGACCGGGCTGCTCGGTGCCGGACGGCATGCGCTGCTCACCGCCGACGCCGGGCCGGAGAAGCGGTACCGCGAGTGGCTGGCGGTCCGCAGGGGCTCCGTGCGGGCCGTGGTCGGCACCCGGGCCGCGATGTTCGCACCCGTGCAGGACCTCGGTCTGGTGGCGATCTGGGACGACGGGGACGGCAGCCACAGCGAACTGCACGCGCCGCAGCCGCACGCCCGCGAAGTGCTGCAACTGCGCGCCGCGCTGGACGGATGCGCCTTCCTGGCCGGCGGCCAGAGCTGCACGGTGGAGGCCGCGCAGCTCGTGGAGAGCGGCTGGGCCCGGCCGTTGGTGGCCGCGCGGCCCCAAGTCCGGGCCGCGGCACCGCTGGTGAGGACCGTCGGGGACGGCGACCTGGCGCGGGACGAGGCGGCCCGGGCGGCCCGGCTTCCCACCCTCGCCTGGCAGACGGTGCGCAAGGGCCTCGAGCTCGGGCCCGTACTGGTGCAGGTCCCGCGGCGTGGCTACGTACCGCGGCTCGCCTGCGACCGCTGCCGTGCGCCGGCCCGCTGCCGGCACTGCGCCGGACCGCTCGAGGCGCGGGACGCGGGGCCGCTGCGCTGCGGCTGGTGCGGGCAGGGCGAGAGCGACTGGCACTGCCCGGAGTGCGGCGGCTTCCGGCTGCGGGCCCAGGTGGTGGGGGCGCGGCGGACCGCGGAGGAGCTCGGGCGTGCGTTCCCGGCGGTGCCGGTGCGGACGTCGGGACGTGAGCAGGTGCTCGACACGGTGCCCGGTGTCCCCGCGCTCGTGGTGTCGACGCCGGGGGCCGAGCCCGTCGCCGAGGGCGGTTACGCGGCCGCGCTGCTGCTCGACGGCTGGGCGATGCTCGGCAGGCCCGATCTGCGCGCCGGGGAGGAGGCGCTGCGCCGCTGGACAGGGGCGGCGTCGTTGGTACGGCCGCAGAGCGAGGGCGGCACGGTCGTGGTGGTGGCGGAGCCGTCGCTTCGGCCGGTGCAGGCGTTGGTGCGCTGGGACCCGGTGGGCCACGCGGTGCGTGAGCTGGCGGACCGGGCGGAGCTCGGGTTCCCACCGGTGTCGCGGATGGCCGCGGTGTCCGGGAGGCCGGAGGCGCTCGCGGAGTTCCTGGCCGCGGCCGAACTGCCGGGGGAGGCGGAGGTGTTGGGCCCGGTGCCGCTGCCGGTGGCCGAGCCCGGGCGGCCGGTCCGTGTCGGAGGGCCGCCGGTCGGTGAGCGGTGGGAGAGGGTGCTGGTGCGGGTGCCGCCCGGCCGGGGGGCGGCCTTGGCCGCCGCACTGAAGACGGCGCAGGCCGCGCGGATGGCGCGGAACAGCCGGGCGGACGGTGACACGGTCCGGATCAGAATCGATCCACCGGACATCGGCTGACCCGAGCGCCGCCCGCCGCGCCGAACTGCCTGCGGCTGCCGAGGCGTTGCATTCGGCATCGGATCCGAACGGCAGCCGGTCGCTGCGACCATCGCGGCTGTACGTTCTGCGCTGGAGTCGGCTGGCTCCATCGGTGTGATCGCCTCCGACGAGGTCGCCCCGGGGCTGGGCGAGGCCCTGCGTGCGGCCGGGGTCGAGGCGGGAGGACCGGAGACGCTCGGCGCACGCGTCACGGTCGTCCCGGTGTCGGCGGCGAAGGGGCTCGAGTACGACCACGTGGTCGTCGTGGAGCCCGCAGCGATCGTCCGGGCCGAGGCCCGCGGTCTGAACCGGCTCTATGTGGCGATCACCCGAGCCGTGTCGAGTCTGCGCATCGTCCACCGTGAGCCCTTGCCGCCGGCACTGCGGCGCGCCGGTCCCGGCATGAGCGCCGGCAGTGGCCGCTGAGCCATGAATCGGGAGCCGACAGGCCGATGCCCCCGCCAGGAGGAAGCGGGGGCATCCGTGCGGCCGGATCAGGGGCGGGCGAGCAGAGTCGGCGGCTGCTGCCGGGCAGGTGGCCCGGGATCCGGGCGCCGTGTGGGGTCAGCCGTGGCGCGGGCCGGGGAAAGCCCCGGGGCGGGCCTCCTCGCGCAGGGCGGGACTGCCCGCCGTCGGCTGGGTCGGCATGGCGCGGGCCGCGGGCACCGACGGCAGCGGAGTGCCCGCGACGGAGACCGGACGGGTCGCGCCCTGGGTGGCCCGCTCGGCCTCGGCCGCGGCCTGGGTGGTGGCGCGCCGGGCGCCGTACCGGCGGTGCACCGCTTGCTTGGTGACACCGAGCGCGGAACCCACCGCGTCCCACGAGAAGCCGAGGGAGCGGTCGAAGTCGACGGCCGCCGTCACCAAGGTCTCCACGCTGTCGCGCAGTTCCTGGGCGAGACGGACGGTCGGCGCGGGGGCCCGCCCGTAGACGACGAATCCTGTCGAGGGTCCGGAGCGGCGCGGTCGGTAGACGTTGCCGAGCTGGGCGGTGAGGGTGCGCAGTGCGTCCACCTGCCGGCGGACCCGCTCGATGTCCCGCACCAGGAGGTGCAGGCTGGCCCGTGCCTGGGCGTCGTGGGTTGCGTGGTCGGCCATGAACAAGCCTCTCGAACCGGCGTTGAAAAGGAAGAGGGCCGTACATGCGGCCCACGGGGTCAACTCTTTCTTGACCAACGCGCCACCCGTCGATCTGGTCACGGTGCGGGGGCGTGTGGGCATATGTGCGGGGCGCACGGCGCATCCCACGCCCCCTGGTGCCCGCCTCCGATGGGGCCGCCAGGCCGTCCCGTACAACTGCCGGATGCGGCCCATAGACTGGTGCGCTGCTCGCCCCGTACCCCGCCCGAGAGGCAGACGCCCACCGATGAAGCTGGTCTTCGCAGGCACCCCCGAGGTCGCCGTCCCCGCCCTTGATGCCCTGATCGACTCCGACCGGCACCAGGTGGCAGCCGTCGTCACCCGCCCCGACGCACCGGCCGGGCGCGGTCGCCGCCTGGTGGCGAGCCCCGTGGCCGAGCGCGCCCAGGACGCGGGCATCGAGGTGCTCAAGCCGGCGCGTCCGCGCGACGAGGACTTCCTGGCCCGGCTCCGTGAGATCGGCCCGGACTGCTGTCCCGTCGTGGCGTACGGTGCGCTGCTCCCCAGGGTCGCGCTCGATGTGCCCGCCCGTGGCTGGGTCAATCTGCACTTCTCGCTGCTGCCGGCCTGGCGCGGTGCGGCCCCCGTGCAGCACGCGGTGATGGCGGGCGACGAGATCACCGGGGCGTCCACCTTCCTGATCGAGGAGGGGCTCGACTCCGGCCCGGTCTACGGCACCGTCACCGAGCAGGTCCGCGCCACCGACACCAGCGGCGACCTGCTCACACGGCTCGCGTTCGCGGGCGCCGGGCTGCTCGCCGCGACCATGGACGGCATCGAGGACGGCAGCCTGCAGGCCGTGCCGCAGCCCGCCGACGGGATCTCGCTCGCGCCGAAGATCACCGTGGAGGACGCCAGGATCGACTGGTCGGCGCCCGCGCTTCGGGTGGACCGGGTGGTGCGTGGGTGCACTCCCGCGCCGGGCGCCTGGACGGTGTTCCGCGGCGAGCGACTGAAGATCGTGTCCGCCCAACTCCTCGCCGACCGGACCGACTTGGCGCCGGGGCAGCTCGAGGCGGGCAAGAACAACGTGTACGTCGGCACCGGCTCGCACGCCGTCGAGCCGCTCTGGGTGCAGCCGCAGGGCAAGAAGCCGATGCGTGCGGCGGACTGGGCGCGCGGGGTGCGGATCGCCGCGGGGGAGACGCTCGGCGACTGACGGTACCGGGCGGCGGCGTACGGGACACGGGGCGTACGCGACCTGGCGAGGTGCCGCGCCCGCGGGCGTACGGCGACGGTGCGGAGGTGGCCGGCGGTGCGCCACCCGTTAGCCTTGACGGGCCAGTACATCCAGGATCCGGAGCACCTTTTTCGTGTCTGACCAGCAGCGTCGCCCCCGCAAGCCGGCCAAGCCGTACCGCCGTCCGCAGAAGGACCCGGTGCGCATCCTGGCCTTCGAGGCGCTGCGCGCGGTGGACGAGCGGGACGCCTACGCGAATCTGGTGCTCCCGCCGCTGCTCCGCAAGGCCCGCGACAAGGGCGACTTCGACGCCCGTGACGCCGCTCTCGCCACCGAACTCGTCTACGGCACACTGCGCAGGCAGGGCACCTACGACGCGGTCATCGCGGCCTGCATCGACCGCCCGCTGCGCGAGGTGGACCCGCCGGTGCTCGACGTGCTGAGCCTCGGTGCGCATCAATTGCTGGGCACCCGGATCCCGACCCACGCGGCCGTCTCGGCCAGCGTCGAGCTGGCCAGGGTCGTCCTCGGCGACGGCCGTGCCAAGTTCGTGAACGCCGTACTGCGCAAGGTCTCCGCCCACGACCTGGACGGCTGGCTGGACCGGGTGGCGCCGTCCTGGGACGACGACCCCGAGGACCATCTCGCGGTCGTCCACTCCCATCCGCGCTGGATCGTCTCCGCCCTGTGGGACTCCCTCGGTGGTCCCCGTGCGGGCATCGAGGACCTGCTCGAGGCGGACAACGAACGGCCCGAGGTCACCCTGGTCGCCCGCCCCGGCCGCACCACGGCCGAGGAGCTGCTGACCTCCGCGGGCGCCGGAGCCGCGCTGCCCGGACGCTGGTCCCCGCTGGCCGTACGCCTGGCCGAGGGAGGCGAACCGGGGGCGGTGGACGCGGTGCGCGACGGGCTCGCCGGAGTGCAGGACGAGGGCAGCCAGCTGGTCGCCCTCGCGCTCGCCGCCGCACCCGTCGAGGGGCCCGACCGGCGCTGGCTGGACGGCTGCGCGGGCCCCGGGGGCAAGGCCGCGCTGCTCGCCGGGCTCGCCGCCGAGCGCGGCGCCCTGCTCGTCGCCTCCGAGAAGCAGCCGCACCGCGCGGGACTCGTACGCCAGGCCCTGCAGGGGAACCCGGGCCCGTACCAGGTGATCGCCGCCGACGGGACGCGTCCGGCCTGGCGGCCCGGCACCTTCGACCGGGTCCTGGTGGACGTGCCGTGCACCGGCCTCGGTGCGCTGCGCCGCCGCCCGGAGGCCCGCTGGCGCCGCAGGCCCGAGGACCTCGACGGCTTCGCGCCGCTGCAGCGTGCGCTGCTCACCGAGGCACTGGCGGCCGTGCGCCCGGGCGGTGTCGTCGGGTACGCCACCTGCTCGCCGCACCTCGCGGAGACGCGGGCGGTCGTCGACGACGTGCTTCGGGCGAGGGACGACACCGAACTCCTCGACGCCCGCCCGTACTTGCCGGGTGTTCCGGCCCTCGGCGACGGACCGGACATCCAGCTCTGGCCGCATCTGCACGGTACGGACGCGATGTACCTCGCGCTGATCCGGCGCACGGCGTAGCGGCGCAGCACCTCGGACGACGCGACCGACCAGGCGCTCGCCCCGCATTCGTGGTCGAAAAACGCTCTGGCTCCACAGGTGCCACGACTGTTCGAATTGTGCGGCTGTGGCGTCGGTGCCTGCGATGCACTCGGATGCACTCGTGTGTTCGGATGCACTCGTGTGTGGAGGGTCGGCCGAGCGGCTCTGTCGACATATCGCCGAGTGGGAGGCCTGCTCCGTGGAGCCCCTTTCGTACGTGGATCTGCACCGCCGACTGGCTCCCGACATCGACGCGGAGTTGACGGCCGCGCTCGATCTGCTCGGGCCGGAGTCGTCACCGGTACGGGCCGCGGTGGCCGCACTCGTGGGGCATCGGACGTTCAGGTATCCGCTGTCGGCGCTCCCGCTGCTCGTGCATGCGGCCGAGACCGGTGATCCGCGGCCTGCGGTTCCGGTGTCCGCCGTCCATCAGCTCTGGTGGATCTCGGCCTGCCACTTCGACGACGTGGCGGACGGCAGCGCGCAGGCGCATCCCGGGGAACTGGGCGCGGATCAGGCCCAGTTGGCCGCGGTCGTCGGTGGCCAGCTGCTGCCGCTGCGGATCATCCGGGAGCTGCCGGGCTCGGAGGCGCTGCGCGCGCGGTTGTGCGACGAGTTCGTGCGGGCCTCGGTGGCGGCTGCGGACGGGCAGTTGAGCGATCTGCGCGCCGACACGGGGAGCGCCACCAGGGACTCGGTGCTCGCCGTGTACCGGGGCAAGTCCGGTGCGCCGTTCGCGATGGTGACGGCGATGGCCGCCCTGCTGGCCGGCGCCTCGGCCCCGCGTGTGGAGCTGTGGCGGGAGCTCGGCTCCGTCTTCGGCCTCCTCTGGCAGTTCTTCAACGACCAGGAGGACATCACCTCCGGTCGGCACGAGGACCTGGCCAATGGGACGGTCACCCATCTGCTCGCCTGCGCGGTGGAGGGGCTGCCGGCCGGGGCGGCGGCGGAGTTCCTGGCGCGGTACGGAGAGGCGCGCGGCGACGGGGCGGCGCGCGCGGAGGTGCTGCGGACCTTGCTCGGGACCCGTGCCGTCGAGCGGTTCCGTGAGGACGTGGAGGTCCGGCGCCGCGCGGCACACGGGCTGCTCGACGAGCTGGGAGGTGTCCCGCAGTACATGGCGGCGTTGCGCGGGCTCGTCGACCTTTCGGCCGAGACGTTCCTGGTGCCGGACGATTCCCGGTCGGGTGCGGTGTCCGTCGGAGGATGAGCCCCGGTGCGCAGGGCGCGCCGCCCCGACGGGTCCGACCGCGGGGTCGGATTCGTCGGGGCAGGTGGTGACCGGCGGTGGTAAGTGCGTGCGGGCATGGCAGGCTTGGGGCATGGCAGTTCAGATCAGCCCCAGCATCCTGTCCGCGGATTTCGCGCGGCTCGCCGACGAGGCCCAGGCGGTCGACGGCGCCGACTGGCTCCACGTCGACGTCATGGACAACCACTTCGTCCCCAACCTCACCCTCGGGGTCCCGATCGTGGAGTCGCTGAGCCGTGCGACCGCGACGCCGCTGGACTGCCACCTGATGATCGAGGACCCGGACCGCTGGGCCCCGGCGTTCGTCGAGGCCGGCGCCGGTTCCGTCACCTTCCACGCCGAGGCGGCCGCCGCGCCCGTACGCCTGGCCCGGGAGATCCGCGCCAAGGGGGCCCGCGCCTCGATGGCGCTCAAGCCCGCCACCCCGATCGAGCCCTACGAGGACCTGCTCCCCGAGCTCGACATGCTCCTGATCATGACGGTCGAGCCGGGCTTCGGCGGGCAGGCGTTCCTGGACATCATGCTGCCCAAGATCCGCCGGACCCGAGAGCTGATCTCGAAGCACGGGCTGGAGCTGTGGCTGCAGGTCGACGGGGGCGTGTCCGACGCGACGATCGAGCGGTGCGCGGAGGCGGGCGCGGACGTGTTCGTCGCCGGGTCCGCCGTGTACGGGGCCGACGACCCCGCGGCCGCGGTGCGCGCGCTGCGCGAGAAGGCGGCCGCCACGACCGCATCCGCGGCCTGGGCGTGCGACCACTGAGCCACGGCTCGGTGAACTGCTGCCCCTCAGGACTGATCAAGTACTGCCGCATCTGCGAGGATGAACGGCGAGCCGAAGTGAAATTGTGAACAGCAGTTGTGAACAGCAGTGAGGAGATCGCCGTGTCTGGCATGTCGGCGGGTCGGCCAGCCCTTCGGATGGGCCCCGCTGAGCTGGTGCAGGCGGCGGCCATGGCCCGCCGCTTCTACCTCGAGGGCAAGTCCAAGATCCAGATTGCGGAGGAGTTCGGCGTCAGCCGGTTCAAGGTCGCACGGGTCCTGGAGACGGCGCTCGAGCGTGACCTCGTACGGATCGAGATCAGGGTGCCCGCGGAGTTGGACGCGGAGCGGTCCGACCGCCTGCGGGCGCGGTACGGCCTGAGGCACGCGGTCGTCGTGGAGTCGCCCGCCGAGGACGTGGAGGAGTCGCCCGATCCGGAGAACCTCGGCGAGGTGGCGGCCGACCTGCTCGGCGAGCTCGTCACCGAGGGCGATGTACTCGGCCTCGCCTGGGGCCGTTCCACCATCCACATGGCGGCCGCGCTGGACCGGCTGCCGCCCTGCACGGTCGTGCAGCTGACCGGGGTGTACGACGCCGGGACCGCCGAGCGCGGCTCCGTCGAGGCGGTCCGCCGCGCGGCCCAGGTGTCCGGGGGCGAGGCGCACCCGATCTATGCGCCGATGCTCCTGCCGGACCCGGCCACCGCCGCCGCGCTGCGCAACCAGACCGGCATCGCCCGTGCCTTCGAGTACTTCGACAAGGTCACGGTCGCGGCGGTCTCCATCGGTTCCTGGGAGCCGGGCATCTCCACCGTGCACGACATGCTGAGCGACGAGGAGCGGGCGCACTACGCCTCGCTCGGCGTCGCCGCCGAGATGTCCGCGCATCTCTTCGACGCCGAGGGCCGCCGGGTCGGGCGCGACCTGGGGGAGCGGTGCATCACCGTCGAGGCGGACCGGCTGCGCCGGATCCCCGAGGTGGTGGCCATCGCGGGCGGCCGGCGCAAGGCGGAGGCCATCGACGCAGTCCTGCGGTCGGGCCTGGTCACCAGCCTGGTCACCGACACGGCGGCCGCCGACCACCTCTTGGAGGCGGGGACGGCTCCCCGGCCCGCCCTTGACCGGGGGGACCCGGACGGGGCGGAGTAGGCGGGACACCGTACGTCCGTACGCGGGGGTGGGCGCGGGCCTCGGCTCGGTGCCCGCCCCTTTCTGCCGCCCGCTCACCGGCGCAGGGCGAGTACCGCGTCCACCGTGTCCGCCTCGGCCGCCGTCTTGTCCTCGCGGTAGCGCACCACCCGGGCGAACCGCAGGGTCACTCCCTCCGGGTAGCGCGGGGAGCGCTGCACGGAGTCGAAGGCCACCTCCACGACCAGCTCGGGCCGTACCCGTACGACAAAGCCGTCGTCCTCGACCGCCAACTCGCCGAGCCGCTCCGTCTGCCAGGCCAGGAGGGCGTCGGTGAGGCCCTTGAAGGTCTTGCCGAGCATGGCGAAGGTGCCGTCGGACCGGCGGGCGCCGAGATGCAGATTGGAGAGTCTGCCGGTGCGCCGGCCGTGGCCCCACTCGGCCGCGAGCACGACGAGGTCGAGGGTGTGCACGGGCTTCACCTTGAGCCAGGAGGCACCGCGGCGGCCCGCGCTGTACGGGGCGTCGAGCCCCTTCACCACCACGCCCTCGTGGCCTCGTTCGAGGGCGGCCGCGGCGAAGCGGCGCGCCTCCTCCCGCCGCTGTCCGTCCGCGGGATCGGTGATCTCGATGTGGCGGACCCGCCGCGGCTCGGGGGTCACTCGGGCCAGCTGGGCGTGGCGTTCGGCCGCCGGTTCGTCGAGCAGATCGCGGCCGTCGACCGACAGCAGATCGAAGAAGACGGGGTACAGCGGCAGCGAGGCCTGCGCACCCGCGACATCGAGCCGGGAGCCGACCCGGCCCGCGATGTCCTGGAAGGGCTGCGGCCGCCCTCGCTCGTCCAGGGCGATCACCTCGCCGTCGAGCACGGCCCTGTCGGTCGTCAACTCCCTTGCCGCCGACACGACTTCGGGCAACCGGTCGGTGATCTCGTCCAGCGTACGGGTGAAGATGCGCACGTCGTCGCCGTCCCGGTGCACCTGCACCCGGATGCCGTCGAGCTTCTCCTCCACCGCGCAGGCGCCGAGGAGTTCGACCGCCTCGTCCACGTCCTTCGCGGACTTGGCCAGCATCGGAAGCACCGGGCGGCCGACATCGAGCCGGAAGGCATCGAGCGCGGCGGCACCGTCCGCCGTCAACGCCCTTGCCACGGTGTCCAGTCGGCCCGCCAGCATCACCGCGCGGCGTACGGCCGAGGGCTCCGCGCCCACCGCGGCGGCGAGGCCCTCCGCGGCCAGGGCGTCCAGGGCGCCCTGGCGCAGCTCGCCGCCGACCAGGCCGAGCAGGAACCGCTGTTCCTCGCGGGTGGCCGAGGCGAGCAGCTCGTCCAGGATGCGTTTGCGCTCGGACTGCGCACCCTTGCCCGAGACGGCCGCGATGCGTTCGAAGGCGGCGTCGGTCTCCTCGACCGTGAGGGACGCGCCGGCTGCGGGATCCGGCATCCGGCGGAACGCGGTCCAGCCGATCCCCGTTCTGCGCTGCGGCAGCCTGCCGGACAGATAGCTCACCACCAGCGGCGCCTCGCCGGGCGTCATGGCGCGGAACAGCTCCGCGAGCAGTGCGACCTTCCGCGAACGTGCGGTGGTGGCGGCGATCTCCCGGGAGGCCCCGGCCACGTCGGCGAGCAGCATGCCGTCATGGTCCCTCGGACCGCCATCGCGCGCACCGGCTCGGACCCTGTGACAGCATCGGCCCCATGCGCCACCGGTATCGGACCGTGCAGGCCGACGGGCTGCCGCGCGAGCCTCGGAGGGCCGCCGCCCGGCCCGGCCCACGTACCGCGTGGGGTCGTGTGCCGTCCCTGATCGCCGCCTGTCTCGCGTTGCTCGTCGCGGTCCTCGCGGCCGGCTGTACGGCGGCCGGGGACGAGGACGGCGGGCGCAGTGCGGTCACGCAGGAGGCGAGCTCCTCGGCGGCGCCCGACGCCGGCGCTCGGGTGCCCGACTGGGCCGAGGGGTTTGTGACCTTGACCGTGGGGGAGCTGCCCGGTGAGGCGCGGGAGACGCTGCGTCTGATCGACTCCGAGGGACCGTTCCCGTACGAGAAGGACGGCTCGCGGTTCGGGAACTTCGAGGGCCTGCTGCCGGAGCAACGACGCGGCTACTACCGGGAGTTCACCGTGCCCACACCCGGGGAGCGGGACCGCGGTGCCCGGCGCATCGTGACCGGGGACGGCGGCGAGATCTACTACACCGACGACCACTACGAGACCTTCAAGGCGGTCCTGCGATGACGGAGACGGGCAGCTCGGGCGCCTCGGGCAGGGGCGGCGGCGAGCACCTTCGGCGGGCTCGTGCCGAGGACGGGCCCGCCGGGGTGGATGCGCCCGGCGATCCGGGGCCCGTACTGGCGCTGGCGGCGGAGTCCGGCCGCGCCGTGCTGCTCCTCGACCTCGCGGGCGTACGCGACAAGGCGGGCTTCATGGACCGCTGTACGACGCGACTCGACCTGCCCGACTGGTTCGGCCGGAACTGGGACGCCCTCGCCGACTGCCTGACCGATCTGTCCTGGCTTCCCGCGGCGCAGGGTCGGGTGCTGGTCCTGGCCGGCTGGGCCGAGTACGCGCGGGAGCAGCCGCGGGACTGGGCGGTCGCCCGAGAGGTCCTGGCCGAGGCGTCCGAGTACTGGCGGACCCGTGAGACGCCGCTGACGGTGCTCCTTACGGTGGCTTGAGCGAGCTGTCCTGCCGCTGCGGGCGTCACTTGCGCAGGGTGCGGGCGATCTCCCGGTAGCCGCGCTCCTCGGCGTGCTCCAGCGCGGTGGTACCGGAGCCGTCCGCGATGGACGTGTCGGCACCTCCGTCGACGAGGAGGCGCACGGACTCCTGGTGGTCCTTGCCGCCGTCGCCGAGGATCACGGCCTCCAACAGGGCGGTCCAGCCGAGGTTGTTGACGTGGTCGACGTCCACGTCCATGTCCGGGTTGGTGGTGACCTCGCGGATGTAGTCGACATGGCCGCGCTCGCCCGCCGGGATCAGCGAGACGCCTCCGTAACGGTTGACGAGGCCGTAGTCGGGGTCGGCCTTCGCCAGGGTTCTGGCCATCCGGACGCTGCCCGTCACGCCCGTCACCAGCCAGGGAGTGTCCTGCTGCCGGTCCCTGGCGTCCGGATCCGCGCCCGCCGCCACGAGGGCCTCGGCGGCCTCGATGTGATCGCCGGTGGCGGCGAGCAGCAACGGGGTGCGGCGCCGGTCGTCGCGGGTCTCGAGGTCCGCGCCCCGCTCGATCGCCTCGCGTACGGCGTCCGCGTCTCCGGTGCGTGCGGCCTCGAGCAGGTCCCGGCTCGCCGCGGGGTCGCCCTTGTCGGCGCCGGACCGGTCGGCGGGCGGGGCGGGCTCGCCGGTGGCCGACGTTGCGCGGCCCTCGCTCCTGGCGCTGTCGGAGTGCGTGCTGCAGGCCGTCGCGAGGACGGCGAGTCCGGCCAGGGAGATGACCAGGCGGGTGGTGCCGCGGAGTGGGGCCATGGGGTGTGTGCCTTTCTGGGCCGGAAGTCGTCTGTGATTTGGTATGCCATATGACCCGTCATGGAGCACTACCCGATCAGTAGCGCGATTTCCACGAAGGAACGTCCATGGTAATGGTCGACCAAAAGTCCGTCGGGTTGTCTGCTCGCTCGCAGGTGAGGGCTGACTGTCAGTGGTGGCTCGTAGCGTTGCCGCATGACGAGGACAGACCTGGGGGCGCTTCCGTACCCATCACTGATTCCGGCCACGGGGCCCGAGCTGCGTCAGCTCCGCTGTCTCATTGCGGTCGCCGAGTGCGGCAGCTTCCCGCGTGCCGCCGACGGCCTGGGCATGTCGCAGCCGGCTCTCTGGCAGGAGATAGGCCGGCTCGAGCGGGCCGTCGGGGCCGAGCTGCTCGACCGCGGCGGCCGGGACGTCGGGCTCACCGACGCGGGCGAGGTCTATGCGCACCACGCTCGGCGGGCCCTGCGGGATCTGTCGGTCGCCGATCGTGCGGTACGGGGCGCGGCGCATCGTGCGGTGCCGGATGCGGCGGTTGCGGCGGATCTCTCCCGTGAGACGGTGCGCCTCGCCGTGACGCCGACGTTCACGGCGTATCTGGTCGGCCCGCTCGTCGCCGAACTGCGCCGCCGGCACCCCGGACTCGCCCTGACCGTCCAGGAGTTGCCCCGGGAGCGCCTGGTGGCCGGACTCCTCGCAGGCGAGCTCGATGCGGGTGTCGCCCTCGACGGGGCTCGAGCCGCGGGGATCGCCGAGCGGGCGCTCTTCACCGAGACGCTCAGCCTGGTCGTCACCGCGGGTGACGCCGGTCGGGTGGAGTCCCGGCCGGTGCCCGCACGAGAACTGGAGCGGCGTCAACTGGCCCTGCTCAGCGGTGACTTCGCCACCCGCGAGCACATTGACGCCTACTTCGCCGAGCAGCGCGTCAGTCCGCCCGTCGCCGTGCAGGCCGACTCGATCCAGGCCCTGACCGAGCTGGTGCGGTGCACCCCCGAGCTCGCGACGGTGCTGCCCGATGCCGTCACCGACGACCGTCCCCGCCTCAGACCGGTCCCGCTCGATCCGCCGCTGCCGGCCCGCCGGGCGGTCCTGCTGGTCCGCGACGGCGCCCACCGCAGTCCGGCGGCCGAGGCGTTCATGGACGTGGCCGCCGAGGTCGTCCGCGACCGCGGATACGCCCCGGCCTGACCTGCTCCCCGGGTGCGAGGTCCCCGGCCGGCCTCGGCCGACGGGGTCCACCGGGCCCGATGGAAGAATGCACCGCATGGCACGTACTGAAGGCGCCGGGGGCACCGGCACGGACGCCCCGGAGTTCGAGCCGGAGTCCGACCGGGTCACCCGTCGGATCCGCGACCAGATCCTGGACGGTGAGCGCGGCCCGGGCAGCAGGCTCGTGGAGCGGGAGCTGGCCGCCGAGCTCGGGGTGAGCCGGCTGCCCGTCCGCGAGGCGCTCAAGGCGCTGGTGGCGGAAGGCCTGGTCACGCCCCGGCCTCGCACCTGGGCGGTCGTACGGGAGTTCAGCGCGACGGACCTGGCGGACCTGGACGAGGTGCGCGGGGCGCTCGAGACACTGACCTTCCGGCTCGCGGCGCAGCGCAGCACACGCGCCGGACTCGACCGGCTGCGTGCGGCACTCGATGCCGAGCTGGCCGCCGCCCGCCGCGGCGACGCAGTGCAGGCGCGCAGGGCGGCAGCGGACTTCCACGAGGAGGTCACCGCGCTCGCGGCCAATGAGCTGCTCAGCGAGTTGGAGCGTTCGCTGCGCAGCCGGATGCGCTGGGTCCTCGGGCAGCACGACGACCTGCTCGCCGTCGCCCAGGAGCACGCGGATCTGTACGAGGCGATCGCGGCGCGCGACGTCCCGCGCGTGGACACCCTGGTGCTCCACCACCTGGAGTCGGGGCGGGACGCCCGCTCGGCACACCTGGGCAGGTCCGAGGAGTAGCCGGGAGGCCCGGCCGCCGCCGACAGGCTCGGACGGCGCAACGGCGGGTAAGCTCTCGACGTAAGGCAGGTTTCATGGCCTGGCACCGGAGCCCCCGCACCTCTTTGGAGGAACAGACGACGGCGGGGGTCTTTTGTTGTGTCACCGTGGGAGTGACCTGCGCCGTTTCGCGTGAAAATGTGAGACTTATGCGTTTTCTTGAGCCCGGCACCGGACAGCACGTCACCACGTCCCCGGTTCCCTACGACCTGACCTACGACGACGTATTCATGGTGCCGAGCCGTTCGGCCGTGGGCTCGCGGCAGGGCGTGGACCTGTCCGCCCCCGACGGCACCGGCACCACGATCCCGCTGGTCGTGGCCAATATGACCGCGATCGCCGGACGCCGGATGGCGGAGACCGTGGCCCGCCGCGGCGGCCTCGTGGTGATCCCCCAGGACATCCCGATCGAGGTCGTCACCGAGGTCATCTCCTGGGTCAAGACGCGCCACCACGTGCTCGACACCCCGATCGTCCTCGCGCCGACCGGCACCGTCGGCGACGCCCTCTCGCTGCTGCCCAAGCGGGCCCACGGGGCCGGCGTGGTGGTGGACGCCGAGCGCCGGCCGGTCGGCATCGTCACCGAGTCCGACCTGACCGGCGTCGACCGCTTCACCCAGCTCTCCGAGGTGATGTCGAAGGAGCTGCTGCTCATCGACGCCGACATCGACCCGCGCGAGGCCTTCAACCAGCTCGACGCCGGGCACCGCAAGGTCGCCCCCGCCGTCGACGCCGACGGCCGCCTCGTCGGCATCCTCACCCGTAAGGCCGCGCTGCGCGCCACGCTCTACACCCCCGCCCTGGACGCCGAAGGCAAGCTGCGCATCGCCGCCGCGATCGGGATCAACGGCGACGTGGCGGGCAAGGCCAAGCAGCTGCTCGAGGCCGGCGCCGACACCCTGGTCGTGGACACCGCGCACGGCCACCAGGAGTCCATGATCTCGGCCGTCAAGGCGGTCCGCGCCCTGGATCCCCAGGTGCCGGTCGTCGCGGGCAACGTGGTCTCCGCGCAGGGCGTGCGCGACCTGATCGAGGCCGGCGCGGACATCATCAAGGTGGGTGTCGGCCCCGGCGCCATGTGCACCACGCGCATGATGACCGGCGTCGGCCGCCCGCAGCTGTCCGCCGTGCTCGAATGCGCCGCGGAGGCCAAGAAGTTCGGCAAGCACGTGTGGGCCGACGGCGGCGTGCGGCACCCGCGCGACGTGGCCATGGCCCTCGCGGCCGGCGCGTCCAACGTGATGATCGGCTCCTGGTTCGCCGGCACCTACGAATCGCCCGGCGACCTGCAGCAGTCCGCCGACGGCCGGCTCTACAAGGAGTCCTTCGGCATGGCGTCGGCCCGCGCCGTGCGCAACCGCACGTCGGAGGAGTCGGCCTACGACCGCGCCCGCAAGGCCCTGTTCGAGGAGGGCATCTCGACCTCCCGTATGTTCCTCGACCCCGCGCGGCCGGGTGTGGAGGACCTGATCGACTCGATCATCGCCGGGGTGCGGTCCTCCTGCACCTACGCGGGCGCGAACACCGTCGAGGAGTTCGCCGAGCGCGCCGTCGTCGGTGTGCAGAGTGCCGCGGGCTATGCGGAGGGCAAGCCGCTGCACGCCAGCTGGAGTTGATCCGGCGTCAGCTGTGCCGCACCTCCGGCCACGCCGACCCGGCATGGACCTCGCCACGCCCCCGATCGCCACTTACGATCGGGGGCGCGGTCCGTCCCGCCCTGGTCGCCGGCCGCGCACTCGCCGTGCTCGACCGCTTCGCCGCCCACCCCGAACAGTCGTACTCGCTCAGCGAGTCGAGCCAGGCGCTCGACATCAACCTGGCGTCGCTGCTGTCCGTCCTGCAGTCCCTGACCGACGCCGGCCATCTCGTACGGCATCCCCGGCGCAAGACGTACGGGCTCGGCATGTCCCTGGTCGCGGCGGGGCACGCCGCGCTGACCCGGCACCGGGTCGTGGACCGGGCGCGGCACGAACTGCGGCTGCTCGCCGCGGAGTCGGGGGCGGCCTACGTGGTGAGCGCGGTAGCGGGCGACAGCATCGTCGTACTCGCCGTCGAGGGCCGGGTGTCGGTACGTACGCCCGAGGTCTGGGCCGCCCAACGGCTGCCGCTGCTTCCACCGCTCGGACAGGTCTTCCTCGCCTGGTCGGGACCGGCGGAGATCCGGGGATGGCTGGATCGCACCACCCCCGGAGCACGGCTGCCCGCCCACCTGGACACCGCCATGGCGGTGTCACGGAAGTGGTGCTCCACAGCCCACACCGTCCGGAAGCCCACCCGGTCGGCGAGCCGGATCTGCTCCACCGCCTCACGGCAGGCGCGCTGTTCGGCGGCGCGCTGCCCGTGTGGGTGCGGGCCGTTCCAGGGCTTGGGCACATCGATCTCGTACAGGACGTCGAGGTCCATCTGAGCCTCCGGGTGAAGAGGACGGAGACTGCGGACAAGGGGGTGTCCGCCGCCGCTTTCGAAATGTCGAAGAACTTTTCGCTCGAGCGGCGAGGAGGGTGAGGCCCGGCCCTCGATGTGTCAATGCTCACGTCGGGCGGACCTGGAGACACCGCCGCGCAATGAACTCCCGTATACGGAAGGGCAGCGCAACATTTCGCGGCGAACGCGCAAGGTTCGCGCATTTCGCGAGGTGAGCCGCGCCTCATACAGTCGGGCGCTGTACTTCGTGTGGCGGGGACCGTCTGCTCGGTGGTCCCTACCACCGGGCTGCCGCGGTCACCGCCGACCGTTCGCAGTCATGAAGGAGCACGCCCGTGTCGGACCGAGGCCAAGCGCCACCCCTGCCCGCCACCGCATCCGGCGGCGGGGCCGGCGGCGTGATGCGCCGCAAGCCCGTGGAGCGCCTCGTCGCCGAGGGCGGCCAGGGCGAGGGCGGCACGCTGCGGCGGTCCCTGTCCATGTGGCAGCTGACGATGATCAGCATCGGCGCGACCCTCGGCACCGGCATCTTCGTGGTGCTCGGCGAGGCGGTGCCGAAGGCGGGGCCCGCCGTGACGCTGTCCTTCGTGGTCGCCGGGCTCACCGCACTGTTCTCGGCGCTGTCCTACGCCGAGTTGGCCGGCACGATCCCCGTCGCGGGCTCCTCGTACTCGTACGCCTACGCCACCATGGGCGAGCTCGTCGCCTGGGTCTGCGGCTTGTGTCTCGTCCTGGAGTACGGGGTGTCCGTCGCGGCGGTCGCCGTGGGCTGGGGCGAGTACGTCAACGAACTGCTCGACGGCACCATCGGTGTCACCCTGCCGGGCGCGCTGTCCGCACCGCCCGGCGACGGCGGGTTCTTCAATCTGCCCGCACTGATCGTGCTGCTGCTCGCGATGGTGTTCCTGCTCGGCGGTGCCCGCGAGTCCGCACGGGCGAACACGATCATGGTCGCGGTGAAGATCGCCGCCCTGCTGCTGTTCTGCGTCATCGGCCTGCAGGGCTTCCGCTCCGGCAACTACGAGAACTTCATGCCGCTCGGGATGGCCGGGGTCAGTGCCGCGGGAGCCACCCTGTTCTTCTCGTACATCGGCTTCGACGCGGCCTCCACCGCGGGTGAGGAGGCGAAGAACCCGCAGCGCGACCTGCCGCGGGCGATCATGCTGTCGCTTGTGATCGTCACCGGCCTGTACGTCCTGGTCGCGGCCGTCGCGATCGGTGCGCGGCCCTGGCAGGAGTTCGGCGACTCCGAGGCGGCGCTCGCCTCGATCATGCGCGAGGTCACCGGGCAGGGCTTCTGGGCGGTGATCCTCGCCGCCGGTGCCGTGATCGCCATCGCGAGTGTGGTGCTCACCGTGCTGTACGGACAGACCCGCGTGCTGTTCGCGATGGCGCGCGACGGACTCGTGCCGAAGGTCTTCGCCAGGGTCGACCGCCGCACCGGGGTGCCGCGGGCCAACACGGTGCTGGTCTCGCTCTTCTGCGGCGTGCTCGCCGCGGCCGTGCCGCTCGGTCAGCTCGCCGACGCCACCAGCATCGGCACCCTCTTCGCCTTCGCCCTGGTCAACGTCGCGGTCGTGGTCCTGCGGCGCAACCGGCCCGACATGGCGCGTGGCTTCAAGGTGCCGCTGTCGCCGCTGGTCCCCGTGCTCGGCTTCGGCTTCTGCGTCTGGATGATGTTCAGCCTGCAGGCCGTGACCTGGGTGGTCTTCGGCATCTGGATGGCCGTGGGCCTCGTGTTCTACTTCAGTTACGGCTACCGCCGCTCCCGCCTGGCGACGGAGCCCGCCGACGCACCGGCCGACCGCCCCGACGCAGCGGCCGCCGGCTCAGAGAACCGGAACGAAGAGAAGTGAACCGCCCGCCGTGCTGAACGAACTCGACGAACGCATCGTGCACGCCCTGGCCGAGGACGCCCGCCGCTCCTACGCCGACATCGGCCAGGAGATCGGCCTGTCCGCGCCGGCCGTGAAGCGGCGCGTCGACCGTCTGCGGGCCACCGGTGCGATCACCGGATTCACCGTCCGCGTCGACCCGGCGGCACTCGGCTGGGAGACCGAGGGCTACATCGAGATCCACTGCCGCCGCAACACCTCGCCGGAGGCGATCAAACGCGGCCTCGAGCGCTACCCGGAGGTCGTCTCGGCGTCCACCGTCACGGGCGACGCGGACGCCATCGCGCAGGTCTTCGCCTCCGACATGCGGCACTTCGAGCGCGTACTCGAACGGATCGCGGGCGAGCACTTCGTGGAGCGCACCAAGTCCGTGCTCGTCCTCTCGCCGCTGCTGCGCCGGTTCTCCTCCGGTGCGCCGGGCTGACGGGGCCCGGACACAGCGGAGCGCCGGGCCAGGGCCACCCCCGTGTGCCCCGGCCCGGCTCCGGCCGGCGACTACCGCTCGTCGCCGGCGCCCTGCCCGCCCGCCGCGGAGAAGTCCGGTACCCAAGGCAGCACCTTGAAATCGCCGGTGCCCTTGCGGACCTTCTCGAACGGGGCGGCGCTGGTGCACTTGGACAGCTCGCCCGGCTGGTCGGCGGGCGTGCCGTACGCGGCCCAGCTGTAGCCGAGCCGGTCCTGGCCCCGTACGTCGTGCACGCTGAAGCCGACCCGGGTGCCCTTCAGACCCGGCCTGTTGGCCTTGGTCACGACGCCGGTGGCGGTCGCCACCTTGCCGCCGGTCACCAGGCAGTCGATCCGGCCCTCGGCCCAGCCGCCCTCGCCACCGGGCTTGTCGAGGTGGACGAAACGGAAGGTGCCAGAGGCCCGGCTCGGGTTCATCCGGTCCTTCTCGGCCAGGTGGGCGTCGAAGGTGAAGGTGATGTCCTCCGTGGTGGGACGGTCCAGCTTCGCCCTTCCGGTGAGGGCGGCCGCGTCGCCGGTGTGCGGTGCGGCGGCGGCCGCGACCGCTTCGCCGCGGACGGGCGGGGCCTCCTGTTCCGAGGGCGCAGCCGCCCCCGCCACGCCGCCGGTGACCAGGACCGTGGTCACCAGGACGGCGACGCCCGCGGTTCTGGCGATACGGGTACGGCGGTGGTCGAGCTGGGTCGAGTGGTGGTGGCCGGTGGTGGATCGGCTCACAGAGTCCTCCGGGATGATGGCCGTTCGCCCGGTCGTTCCGGGTGGGCTCAGCCTCGCGCCCGGCACCCCTCCGCCACATCGGCCCTCGGGCGGTACCGCCTCCCCCGTACGGCGGGGGCGCGCGGCGACGCATGCGACTCCGGGCCGACCCACGGGCCGCTCCGCACCGGCGCAACGAATCACCGCGGGACGCCCCCGGCACGCAACGGATCACCCGTCGGTGCGCAAGATTCACCGCTTGTCCGGCTTCCTCCCGCGCCCGTACGGTCTTGGAGGCGTCGGACACCCCCTCCGGGCCCGTGCGCCGCGCCCGCCACCAGGTCCGGCCCGGTCGTACCACGCCGCCGTACGCGTACCACCCCGTCCCGCGAGGAGTCCCTGCCCCATGACGTCCACGGTGCCCACCGCCGTCCAGCACACCGAGGCCCAGCCGCCGATAACCATGTTCGGGCCGGACTTCCCTTACGCGTACGACGACTACCTGGCGAGCCCGGCGGGCCTCGGGCAGATACCGGCGGCCGAGCACGGGCGTGAGGTCGCGGTGATCGGCGGCGGTCTCTCCGGCATCGTCGCGGCGTACGAGCTGATGAAGATGGGCCTCAAGCCCGTCGTCTACGAGGCGGACCGGATCGGCGGGCGGCTGCGCACCGTCGGTTTCGACGGCTGCTCCGCCGAGGGCGGGGAACTGACCGCCGAGATGGGCGCGATGCGCTTCCCGCCGTCGTCGACCGCGCTGCAGCACTACATCGACCTGGTCGGCCTGCGCACCGAGCCGTTCCCCAACCCGCTCGCCCCCGACACCCCTTCGACGGTCGTCGACCTCAAGGGCGAGTCGCACTACGCGGAGACCGTCGACGATCTGCCGCAGGTCTACCGGGACGTCATGCACGCCTGGAACGCCTGCCTGGAGGAGGGCGCCGACTTCTCCGACATGAACCAGGCGCTGCGCGAGCGCGACATCCCGCGGATCCGCGAGATCTGGTCCCGGCTCGTCGAGAAGCTCGACAACCAGACCTTCTACGGCTTCCTCTGCGACTCGCCCGCGTTCAAGTCCTTCCGGCACCGGGAGATCTTCGGCCAGGTCGGCTTCGGCACCGGCGGCTGGGACACCGACTTCCCCAACTCGATCCTGGAGATCCTGCGGGTCGTCTACACCGAGGCGGACGACCACCACCGCGGCATCGTGGGCGGCAGCCAGCAGCTCCCGCTGCGGCTCTGGGAGCGCGAGCCGCAGAAGATCGTGCACTGGGCGCACGGCACCTCGCTCGCCGGTCTGCACGAGAACGGCGAACCCCGGCCGGCCGTGACCCGGCTGCACCGCACCGCGGGCAACCGCATCACGGTCACCGACGCGAGCGGCGACATCCGCACCTACCCCGCGGCGATCTTCACCGCGCAGTCCTGGATGCTGCTCTCCAAGATCGAGTGCGACGACGCGCTCTTCCCGATCGACCACTGGACGGCGATCGAGCGCACCCACTACATGGAGAGCTCCAAGCTGTTCGTCCCCGTCGACCGCCCGTTCTGGCTGGACAAGGACGCGGAGTCGGGCCGGGACACCATGTCGATGACCCTCACCGACCGTATGACGCGCGGCACTTACCTCCTCGACAACGGCCCGGACAACCCCGCCGTCATCTGCCTCTCGTACACCTGGTGCGACGACAGCCTGAAGTGGCTGCCGCTGTCCGCGAACGAGCGCATGGAGGTCATGCTCAAGTCGCTCGGCGAGATCTACCCGAACGTCGACATCCGCCGCCACATCATCGGCAACCCGGTCACCGTCTCCTGGGAGAACGAGCCGTACTTCATGGGCGCCTTCAAGGCGAACCTGCCCGGTCACTACCGCTACCAGCGCCGCCTGTTCACGCACTTCATGCAGGACCTGCTGCCCGAGGACAAGCGCGGCATCTTCCTCGCCGGCGACGACATCTCCTGGACGGCGGGCTGGGCGGAGGGCGCGGTCCAGACGGCCCTCAACGCGGTCTGGGGCGTCATGCACCAGCTCGGCGGCACCACGGACCCCACCAACCCGGGCCCCGGCGACCGCTACGAGGAGATCGCACCGGTGGAGCTCCCGGAGGACTGAATGCAGCCCCTCTGGGGGTCCCCCCGGACGGAGTCCGGGGGAATTTGAGGAGGCCCGTCCGGCAGGACTTTCGGGAAGGAGCGGGGTGTGGGGTGACAGCCCGCCGCAGGCGACTCACACCCCCGCGCCCCGCACCCCCGCATGAACCTCGGCCGCAACGTCGACCAGCTCGGACGCATCCCGCATCGTCCCCTGCAGATCGATCAGAATCTCGTCGACCCCGACCCCCGCATGCGCGACCAGATCGGCCACGATCTGCTCCACACTCCCCTGGAACGGCGCCCGTTCCGCCTCATCCACCGGCTTCGCCGAATATCGCGCATTGGCCCGCACCGTCACGGCGATCGCCCGCTCCCGCCCCCGCTCCGCAGCAAGCTCCCGCAGCCCCGCCCAGGCCGACGCAAGCGCCTCCACTCCCGTCGCCCCCGGCATCCAGCCGTCCGCGCGATCCACCAGGCGCCGCGCCGCACGCGGACTGTTCGCGGGCAGGTACACCGGGATCGGCCGGGCCGGCTTGGGCCCCACCTCGGCGGGCGCGATCCGGGTGAACTCGCCCTCGTAACTGACCGGATCGGGCCCCCACACCGCCCGGCACACATCGATCAGCTCGTCCAGCGCCCTGCCCCGCCGGGCGAAGGGGACGAGCGACGCCGCCGCGTACTCGTCCTTGGACCAGCCCGTACCGACGCCGAGTACCACCCGCCCGCCGGCTGCCGCATCGAGCGTCGCCAGCGAACGGGCCAGCTGGAACGGCACATGCAGCGGCGCCACGAGCACACTCGTGCCCAGGCGCGCCCGCTCGGTGGCGCCCGCCGCGAGCGCCAGCGTGACCAGCGGATCCGCCACCGAGCGGTACTGATCGGGCCACGGCAGCCCCTCGATCCCGAACAGGCCCTGCGTCGCCGGTGTCGGGAACAGGATCCGCTCGAACACCCACAGGCTGTCGTAGCCCGTCTCCTCGGCGGCCCGCGCGACGGCCGGCACATCGCGGCCGAGGTCGTACTGCTTCATCTGGGGGAGTCCGAGTCCGAGCTTGACGGTCATACGTGTCCTCCTGGCGATACGGAACCGTGCGACGACCGTTGGGCGCTCAGCACCTCCCGGTCAACTCGATCTCATCCAAGGCGACTTGACCGCTTCTCGCCAGAGGGCTCCGCCGGTGTCGACCGGTCATCGCCACGGCGTCAGCAGGCAGCGGCCGACCAGACCGAGCGCCTCGTCCATCCGCTCCACGCAGTCCTCCGCCAGATCCGGCAGATGGCGCAGGCCCCACAGGACACGGGCCGCCGCCCACGCCGCGTCCCGGGCGCGGTTCAGGCTCCAGGAGCCGAGCAGATGGGTGAGCGGATCGGCGACCTCCAGGAGGTCGGGCCCGGGCATCAGGTCCTCCCTGATCCGCTCCTCGAGGGCGACGAGGAGCGCGCCGACGCGGTCGAAGTCCGCCTCGATGTCGGCTGGTTCGCAGCCGAGCGTACGACAGGTGTCCACCACGGCCAGGGCCAGATCGTGTCCGATGTGCGCATTGATGCCCGCGAGTGCGAACTGCAGCGGGCGTACTCCGGGATGGTGCCGGTACTGGAAGAGCGGCCGCCAGCAGTGCGCCGGACGGCGCCCCACGGCGGCCGAGTCCACCGCATCGAGATAGCGCTCCGCGAAACGGACATCCAGGGTCGCCGCCGACCTCGCGTCGGGGAAACCGCCCGAGTCGATGGACCGGTCCACCGCCTCGGTCACGGAGAGATACACCCGGTTGAAAACGGCGACCCCGTCGGCCGGATGGAGTTGCTCGTCGAGCCCCCGCATCCGCGCCACCACGGCGTCGACACCGGCCGTGGCCGTCGACAACTGCTCCAAGCGCACCATGGACGCAGCGTGACAGTCATAGGGTGGTGGCGGGACCGACCGGCCCTGAGCTTCCCCGGAACGGGGGACGCCGGGGGCGGCAGCGGGACCCAGGGGGGTGGGTGAGTCCGCTCGGGGAGACCCGGCGGCGAGCGCACCGAAGGCAGCACAAGGCCGTCACCGCGGGCAGCACCAGGCGGTGACGGGCACCAACAGCACACGTACGACAGCACGTTCAGGGGGGTACGGAACCGTGGCAGGTCATCGCGCGCAGCGACGCGCACAGCGCGCCGCACGCAGACGCACCGCACGGCATCAGGCGATATCCGCCGCCGCATCGGTCGTGGTGGCGATCGGAGCGGCCGCCGGACTGATCTCGGCGGCCGAGGGCGGCGGAGAGCAGCACGAGGCGCGGCGCACCGAGACGCCCGAACCGACGCTCGAGCCACTGCCGGCCGTGCCGACGCCGTCCTCGTCGCCGTCGCCGAGCAAGAAGTCCAAGTCTCCGAAGCCGAAACCGTCCAAGACGTCCGCCGCGCCGAAGACTCCGCGGCCCGACCCTGCCCCGAAGAGCAACGGTCTCTACCGGCACGGTGATTCGCAGGTGCTCGACTGGGTCCGGGCCAATCGCAACGACCCGCGCCGCCCCCTGATCGAGCAGCGCATAGCGGACCGGCCGGCCGCCGTCTGGTTCGCCGAGTACAACCCGGACGTCATCGCCTCCCGGGTCCGCGCGGTCACCTCGTCGTCCGGCGGCAAGGTCCCGGTGCTCGTGCCGTACGCGATACCTGACCGGGACTGCGGCGGCGCCTCGCAGGGCGGCGCGCCCTCGCTCGGTGCCTACGACCGGTGGATCGACCAGTTCGCGGCGGGGCTCGGCTCACGCGAGGTCGTGGTGATACTCGAACCGGACGCGGTCGCCCTCTCCGACTGTCTGTCCGCCGCCGACCGTTCCGCGCGCTTCGCCTCGCTCGCCCGCGCCGGCCGCACCCTGCACGCGGCCAATCCGAACGCCAAGGTGTACTACGACGCCGGCCACTCCGGCTGGCATCCGGCGGCCACCCAGGCCGCCGCGCTGCGCAAGGCCGGAGCCGCCTCGGCCGCCTCGTCCGACGGCATCTTCACCAACGTCTCGAACTTCCACACCACGGCCGACGAGACCGCCTACGCCCGCTCGGTGCTCGCCGCGCTCGGCGGCCCCGCGAGCCATGGCGCCGTCATCGACACCAGCCGCAACGGCAACGGCGCGCCCGCGGCCGGCCAGTGGTGCGACCCCGCGGGCCGCAAACTGGGCCAGCCGCCCACCCTGAGCACCGGCGCGTCCCGCATCGACGCCTATCTGTGGATCAAGCTCCCCGGCGAGTCCGACGGCTGCAAGGGTGCGGCCGGTTCCTTCACCCCGGACTACGCCTACGAATTGGCGACCGGCGGCTGACCGTCACCGGTCCGCTCACCGGCACGGGCCTCCGCCTCCGTGTCGTAGCGGGACGTGCCCTCGTCGAGCAGCGGTTCCTGGGTCTTCAGATGCGCCGGTGCCATCGCGCGCAGCGCGTGATAGCCGGTGATGACCACCAGGGTGCCGAGCGCGATCCCGCTCAGCTCGAAGTTGTCCGAGATCTTGATGCTCACATTGCCGACACCGATGATGATGCCCGCCGCGGCCGGCACCAGATTCAGCGGATTGCGCAGATCGACCTTGGCGTTGATCCAGATCTGGGCGCCGAGCAGGCCGATCATTCCGTACAGGATCACTGTGATGCCGCCCAGGACGCCGCCGGGGATCGCCGCCACCACCGCGCCGAACTTCGGGCACAGACCGAAGAGCAGAGCGAAGACCGCCGCCGCCCAGTACGCGGCGGTGGAGTACACCCGGGTCGCGGCCATCACGCCGATGTTCTCGGAGTACGTGGTGTTCGGCGGGCCGCCGACGGCCGTGGACAGCATGGACGCGGCGCCGTCCGCGGAGATCGCGGTGCCCAGCTTGCCGTCCAGATCGTCCCCGGTCATCTCGCCGACGGCCTTGACGTGCCCGGCGTTCTCCGCGATCAGGGCGATCACCACGGGCAGCGCGACCAGGATCGCCGACCACTCGAAGCTCGGCGCGTGGAAGGACGGCAGGCCCACCCAGTCCGCCTTGCCGACTGCGGAGAAGTCGAGGCGCCAGTGGTCCACGGCCTCGGTGCCGCCCGCGACCGAATGGATCTGCCCGAAGACACGGTCGAAGATCCAGGAGATCCCGTACCCGAAGATCAGGCCGAGGAAGATCGCGATCCGCGACCAGAAGCCGCGCAGACAGACGACCGCGAGCCCCGTGAAGAGCATGACGAGCAGCGCGGTCCACTGGTCCTGCGGCCAGTACGTACTGGCCGTCACGGGCGCCAGGTTGAAGCCGATCAGCATCACCACGGCGCCCGTCACGATCGGCGGCATCGTCGCGTGGATGATCCGTGCGCCGAACTTCCGTACCGCGAGCCCCGCCAGGAACAACGCCACGGCCACCGCGAAGACCGCACCGGTCACTGTCGCACTGCTGCCGCCCTGCGCCCTGATCACCGCGGCCACGCCGACGAACGACAGCGAGCACCCGAGATAGCTGGGCACCGCCCCACCGGTCGCAAGCAGGAAGATCATCGTGGCGATGCCGGACATCATGATCGCCAGATTCGGGTCGAGACCCATCAGGACCGGGGCCACGAACGAGGCGCCGAACATCGCCACCACGTGCTGGGCACCGAGCCCGGCGGTGCGGGGCCAGGAGAGCCGCTCGTCCGGACGGACCACGGCGCCGGGCGCGGGGGTGCGCCCATCACCGTGCAGGGACCAGCGCACGCCGAGCTTCATCGTGGGTTTCGCTTTCTCAAGGGGTGCGTGAACCCGGCAATGCTACGGGGCACGGGGGAGGGCCGCACCGCAGGTGGGGGGTGTTGTGGAGCGCTCCGGCCACGGGCGGTGCCGCCGGTCCCGCGGCGTGTCCGGTCAGTCCCGGCCGGCGGGCGTCGCGCTCCGCCCGGCGATCGTGGACCTGCGGCCGGGGGCCAGCACTCCGGCGAAGGCGATCAGTCCGAAGGCGAGCACGGTGACCAGGCCGAACGACACCACGAGGGAGGTGGTGTCCGCGATCGCGCCGATCGCGGACGGGGCGACGAGCCCGGAGGTGTACGTGATGGTGGCGACGCCGGCGATCGCGAGCGAAGGGTTGTCTCCGCTGCGCCCCGCGGCCGCGAAGGCGAGCGGTACGACGACGGCGATCCCGAGGCCCATCAGACCGAAGCCGGCCATCGCCGGCCACGGGCCGGTCCCGACCACCACGAGCAGTCCGCCGGCCGTGGCCAGCACCCCGCCGACCCGCACCGTACGCACCGCCCCGAACCGGTCGACCACCTTGTCGCCCGCGAGCCGGGCCACGGCCATCGTCAGGGCGAAAGCCGTGGTGGACGCGGCCGCGGCTCCCGGTGAGGTGCTCAGCACATCGCGCAGATACACCGCCGACCAGTCCAGGCTCGCCCCTTCGGCGAACACCGCGCAGAACCCCACCGCCCCGATGACCAGGGCCGACTTGGGCGGCAGCGCGAACCGCGGCGGTGCCTCCTCCTCCGGTGCGCTGCGCAGATCGAGTACGCCCTGACATGCGATCGCCCCGAGCACGGTCAGCGTGACGGCGGCGAGCAGATGGTGCAGCCGGGCGTCCGAACCGAGATGCGCGGCGAGCGTGCCGGCCGCCGAGCCGATCAGGGCGCCCACACTCCACATGCCGTGCAGCGAGGACATCACCGAACGCCCGAGGCGGTTCTCCACATCGACCCCGAGTGCGTTCATCGCCACGTCCGACATCCCGGCCGTGGCGCCGTAGACGAACAGGGCCAGGCACAGTGTGAGCAGATTCGGTGCGAGCGACGGCAGGATCAGCGCCATCGTCCACAGGGCGAGCAGTCCGCGCAGCGCGGTGCGGGCGCCGAACCGGTGGGTGACCGTGCCGGCCAGCGGCATCGCCAGCGAGGCACCGATCGCGGGGAAGGCGAGCGCGAGGCCCAACTGGCCCGCGCTGACGCCGGCGTGGTCCTGGATCCACGGCACCCGGGTCGCGAACGAACCGGTCACCGCGCCGTGCACGCAGAAGACCGCCGCCACCGCGTACCGCGCCTGCCTCAGCCGCCGCGCGCCGATGCCCGCCTCGCTGTCCGTCCCGCTCATGCGGCCCCTCCCGACCGAACCGCCAGACCACCTGCCGGATTCAGCGCCGTAAACTATCAGGAACCTTGCCTGATAAATAGAGGTACCGTGAGCGCCTTCCGGCCGACCACCGGTGCCCGCCCCGGCGGCCCCGCCTGAGAGGATCACGGCATGCCCGCATCCCCGAGCACGGCCCGGGCGATCAACGACCGGTCCGCTCTTGAACTGCTGCGGCGGCACGGACCGTTGACCGCAGGTCAGCTCAAGCAGCTGACCGGACTGTCCCGGCCGACCGTCGCGGGACTCGTGGAACGCCTGCAGGAAGCCGGCCTGATCACGGTCGTCGGCGAGGCGGGCGCCGAGCGCCGCGGACCCAACGCCCGGCTGTACGGAATCGTGGCGGACCGCGCCCAGTTGGCCGCCCTCGACGTCCGCACCGAAGGGCTCTCCGTCGTCGTCGCCGACCTGCTGGGCACGGTCCTGACCGAGAAGTCGCTGCCCATCGACGGCGCCATGGGCACCGAACCCGCCGTGGAGCAGGCCGTCGCCCTGCTCGAGGAGGCCGCCGCCGATGCGGGCGCCGGCCGGCTGCACAGCGTCGGCATCGGCGCACCCGGTCTGATCGAGCCCGCGACCGGCCGACTCCGCGACACCACCGGCCTGCCGGCCTGGCACCGGCGACTCGTCGACGCCCTGCGGGAACGGCTCCCCGCCGCCGTCGTCGTGCAGAACGAGACCAATCTCGCCGCGGTCGCCGAACAGCGCGTCGGAGCCGTCCAGGACCGGGACACCTTCGTGATGCTCTGGCTCGCCCACGGCATCGGGGCCGCCGTGATGCTCGACGGCACACTGCGCCGCGGGGCGAGCGGCGGGGCCGGTGAGATCGGCTTCCTGCCGGTGCCGGGGGCCGCCGGGGTGCCGTCCGCGAGCTCCTGCGACGGCGGATTCCACTCGCTGGTGGGGGCCGCGGCGGTGTGCGCGCTGGCCGCCGAGCACGGTCTGGGCTCAGGTCACGAGGGGGACGACGAATCGGCGGCCGTCGCCACGGTCGGCGCGGCCGTGCACGCGCCCGGCGAGCCCCGGGCCGCCGCCTTCCTGGACGCACTCGCCGACCGGCTCGCCCTCGGTGTCGCCTCCGTGGCGGCGATCCTCGACCCCGGGTGTGTGCTGCTCGGCGGGGCCGTCGGCCGGGTCGGAGGCACCGTACTCGCGGAGCGCGTCGAGCAACGGGCCGCCGCACTCTCGCCGTTGCGCACGGAGGTACGGGCGGGGGCGCTCGGCGGGACCGCGGTGCTCAGAGGCGCCCTGCTGACCGCCCAGGACATGGCGCACGACGACCTGTTCGCGCCGGGGAGTTGAGCCGCGGCGCATCCCGGCCGGGTACGCTCGCCGGCCTCGTACACCCGGGCCGCCGGCTACCGCACCGGCATCCGCTCGGCGAGGAACTCCTCGAACGTCGTCCGCCCCACCGCCCGGTCCTGCGCAAGGAGCCGCCCCGCACGCGCCGCCGCGAAGGTGCGCCCCGGCAGCCGCACAGGCACGAACGCCCGCCGCCGCCCGGCCGCCGCCGCGTACGCCCCGATCAGCGAGCGCAGCGTACGTGCCTCGGGCCCGCCCATGTCCGGCACCCGCCCCGCAGGACCGGCGAGTGCCAACTCCGCGAGCCGGTCGGCCACTTCGGCCGCCGCGATCGGCTGGCTCGACACCTCCGAGGGGAACGGCGCGAGCGGAAGCCGCGTCACCGCCGTCGCGATCTGCAGGATCAGCTCGTGGAACTGCGTGGTGCGCAGGACGGTCCAGCCGATGCCGGACTCCTCGACGAGCTGTTCCACCCGGCGCTTGGTGCGGTAGTAGCCGAGCGGCACCTCGTCCACGCCGACGATCGAGATGTAGACCAGATGTCCGACGCCGGCCCGGCGGGCCGCCTCGATCAGATTGCGTGCCGCCCGCTCGTCGGCGCCCGCCTGCTGCGCCGAGGCGCAGTGCACGATCGCCTCGGCCCCGGTCACCGCGCGGTCGAGGCCGGCACCGCTGAGCAGGTCGACCGGGAAGTCCGGGGCATGCCGGCTCAGAGCGCGCACCTCGTGGCCCCCGGCGCGCAACCGCTCGCACACCTGCCGGCCGAGGGTCCCGGTTCCGCCGGTCACGAGGACGGTCGTCATCTGTTCACTCCCGCTGCTGAGGCCTGCCGTACACCACGGGGACGGCCCGTACACCACGCGGACGGACAGGGTGCCCGGGAACGTGACATCGCAAGCTCCCCGGAACCCCGATTCCGCACCTTCGAAGGTATGCCTCCGATCGCTGTGAGTGAGGCCACAGCCCTCACCTGTCTGGCCGACGATCAGGCGTGGCACACTGGCCGTGTACCAGAAGCAGCGCACTCCGGGGTCGGTGCAATTCCGAACCGGCGGTTAAAGTCCGCGACCCGGCCGCATCCAGTGGCCGGTTGACCAGGTGAAATTCCTGGACCGACGGTGAAAGTCCGGATGGGAGGCAGTGCGCGGCGGATCAGCACCCCTGGGTGCGCCGCCGTCGGTTTCGCCGGCCGTAGCAGCCGTCGGGCCGCCGTCCGGCGATCCCCATGCGTTGTTCCGTCGATTCTGTCGTCATCGACAGGCCCCGGAGTCCGTGCCCGCAGAGGCAGGAGGACCCGGTGGCCGCCACCCCACCCGCAGTGCCGGAGCATGAGCGTGCCGCCATGCGCCGCGCCGTGGCGCTCGCCGCACGCGGCCTCGGCGCCACGAGCCCCAATCCGGTCGTCGGCTGCGTCGTCCTCGACGCGGACGGACAGGTCGCGGGCGAGGGCCACCACGAGCGGGCCGGCGGACCGCACGCCGAGATCCACGCCCTGCGTGCGGCCGGCGAACGCGCCCGCGGCGGCACCGCGATCGTCACCCTGGAGCCCTGCAACCACACCGGCCGCACCGGACCCTGCGCCCAGGCCCTCATCGAGGCCGGCGTCACCCGGGTCGTCCACGCCGTCGCGGACCCCAACCCCTCCGCGACCGGCGGCGCACGCACCCTGCGCGCGGCCGGCATCGACGTCGTCGCCGGCCTCCTCGAGGACGAGGCCGCCGCCGGCAACGCGGCCTGGCTCACCTCGATGCGCCTCGGCCGCCCGTACGTCACCTGGAAGTACGCCGCCACCCTCGACGGCCGTATCGCTGCCGCCGACCGCAGCAGCCGCTGGATCACCTCGGCCGAGTCCCGCGCCGACGTCCACAGGCTGCGCGCCGAGAGCGACGCCGTCGTGGTCGGCTCGGGCACGGCCACCGCCGACGACCCGCACCTCGCGGTCCGCGGGGTGCCCGGCGCCGTACAGCCGCTGCGGGTGGTCGTCGACACCCATGCCTCCGCGGTACGTGACGGTGCCCGCATCCTCGACGACGCGGCGCCCACGCTCGTCGCCGTCGCCCAGGACGCGACTGCGCCCTCCTGGGCCGCCGACTCCACCGCCCTCGCCGAGCTGCTGCGTCTGCCGCGCGCCGCGCGCGGTCTCGACGTGACCGCGCTGCTCACCGCGCTGCACCAGCGCGATGTGCGCTCCGTGCTGCTCGAGGGCGGCCCCACGCTGGCCGGCGCCTTCGTCGCGGCCGGCGCCGTCGACCGCGTCATCGGCTATCTCGCCCCCGTACTGCTCGGTTCCGGACCCGCCGCGCTCGGCGACGCCGGAATCAGCACGCTGTCCGCCGCGTTGCGACTCGAGTTGACCGAGTCCGCCCGTATCGGACCGGATCTGCGCATCACCGCAGTCCCCGCAGCACCTCCAGCACCTGCAGTCCCCGTCCCGAACTCGAAGGAGCACTGACGTGTTCACCGGAATCGTCGAAGAGCTGGGTGAGGTCACCGCCGTGGAGAATCTCGGCGACTCCTCACGCTTTCGACTGCGCGGACCCGTCGTCACCGAGGGCGCCCGCCACGGCGACTCGATCGCCGTCAACGGCGTCTGTCTCACGGTGGTCGAGCACGACGGCGACGAGTTCACCGCGGACGTGATGGCCGAGACGCTGCAGCGGTCCAGCCTCGGCGTCCTCGCACCCGGCTCGCGGGTCAATCTGGAGCGTCCCACCGCCGTCGGCGACCGGCTCGGCGGACACATCGTGCAGGGCCATGTGGACGGCACCGGCACGATCCTGGGCCGCGAGCCCTCCGAGCACTGGGAGATCGTCCGTATCGCCCTGCCGGAGCAGCTCGCCCGCTACGTCGTGGAGAAGGGCTCCATCACCGTCGACGGCGTCAGCCTCACCGTCGTCGAGGCCGGGGCCGACTTCTTCACCATCAGCCTCATCCCCACCACGCTCGCGCTGACCACGCTCGGCGTGAAGCAGACCGGTGACCCGGTCAATCTCGAGGTCGACGTCATCGCCAAGTACGTCGAGCGACTGCTCGGCGCCGACGCCGGCGACCACGACCGGGAGTCCGCCCGATGAGCACCCTCGACTGGCTGAACGCCGAGGCCTTCACCGCCTTCGGCCAGCACGTCATCTGGTCCGACATGGTCGGCAACAGCATCGGCCTCGCCGCGCTCGCCCTCGGCTGGCGCCGCTCCATCCTGACCTGGCCCGCCCAGTTCCTCTCCGGCCTGATCCTGGTCGCCGCCTACGCATCGGCGCAGCTGTCCGGCGGCGTCGGCAAGCAACTGCTCGTCATCGGCGTCGCGTTGTGGGGCTGGCGGCAGTGGCAGCGCGGCCGGCAGCAGGCGCAGGACGGCACCATCGCGGTGCGCTTCGCGACCTGGAAGGAACGCGGTCTGCTGCTCGCGGGCGCCGCCGCCGGCACCCTCGCGGTCGGCGGGATCTTCGTCGCGTTCCCGTCGCTGTCCTGGAGCCCGTGGGCGGACGCCTACATTTTCGTCGGCACGCTGGTCGCGATGGTCGCGCAGGCCCGTGGCCTGGTGGAGTTCTGGTTCGCCTGGCTCCTCGTCGACCTGGTCGGGGTGCCGCTCGCCTTCCACAGCGGCCTCGCCTTCTCCGGTCTCGTGTACGTGATCTACCTCGCCCTCGTCCTGTGGGGGATGCGCGACTGGTGGCAGCGGTCCCGCGCCACCGCACCTGTCCTCGAAGGAGCTCCGGCATGAACGCCATCCCTCTGCGCCCCACGGACGACGAGCTGCTCACCCTCGACCCGGTCGAGCAGGCCATCGCCGACATCGAGGCCGGACGCCCCGTCGTGGTCGTCGACGACGAGGACCGGGAGAACGAGGGCGACCTCGTCATCGCCGCCGAGAAGGCCACCCCCGAGGTCGTCGCCTTCATGATGAGCGAGTGCCGCGGCCTGATCTGCGCACCCATGGAGGGCGCCGAACTCGACCGCCTCCGGCTGCCGCAGATGGTCGAGGACAACACGGAGTCGATGGGCACCGCCTTCACCGTCTCGGTGGATGCGGGTCCTGCACACGGTGTCAGCACCGGCATCTCGGCCGCCGACCGCGCCACCACCCTGCAGCTGCTCGCCGGCGGCGAGGCCGGACCGGCCGACTTCGTACGGCCGGGGCACATCTTCCCGCTGCGGGCCCGCCCCGGCGGCGTCCTGGCGCGCAACGGCCACACCGAGGCCGCCGTCGACCTCGCCCGGCTCGCGGGCCTGCGCCCGGCCGGTGCGATCGTCGAGATCGCCGGCGAGGACGGCGCCATGCTGCGCCTTCCGGAGCTCGTCCCCTTCGCCCGCAAGCACGGCCTGACGATCATCTCCATCGAGGACCTGATCGCCTACCGGCGCACCAGTGAGCCCACCGTCCGCCGCGAAGCGGAGGTCCGACTGCCCACCTCCTACGGCGAGTTCACCGCATACGGCTACCGCTCGACCGTCGACGGAGTGGAGCACGTCGCCCTGGTGCACGGGGACCTGAGCGAAGCCGAGGGCGACGACGTGCTCGTACGGCTGCACTCCGAGTGCCTGACCGGGGACGTCTTCCACTCGCTGCGCTGCGACTGCGGACCCCAGCTGGAGAACGCGCTGGCCAGGATCACCGAGGAGGGCCGCGGCGTGGTCGTCTATCTGCGCGGCCACGAGGGCCGCGGCATCGGCCTGCTGTCCAAGCTGCGCGCCTACGAGCTGCAGGAGCGCGGCCGCGACACCCTCGACGCCAACCTGGAGCTCGGCCTGCCCGCCGACGCCCGGGACTACGGCGCGGGCGCGCAGATCCTGCGCGACCTCGGCGTCCAGGGCGTACGCCTGCTGACCAACAACCCGGAGAAGACCGAGGCCCTGGTCCGCCACGGCCTGCGGGTCGGCGGCCGGGAGACCATGCCCGTCGAGGCGGGCGAGCACAATCTGCGCTATCTGCGCACCAAGCGGGACCGGATGGGCCACGACCTGCCGTGGCTCGACGCCCGCTGAGCACCACCGGAACCGGACACCACCCAGCACCATCCGAGGAGAAACGTGAGCGGCAAGGGCGCACCCGAACTCAGCGTGAAGAACTGCGGCGATCTGCGCGTCGCCGTGATCGCGGCCCAGTGGCACACCCAGGTCATGGACGGCCTGGTGGACGGCGCCCTGCGCGCGCTCGGTGAGCTCGGCATCGACGAGCCGACCCTGCTGCGCGTCCCGGGCAGCTTCGAGCTGCCGGTGGTCGCGGGGCAGCTGGCCGGCCGCGGCTACGACGCCGTCGTCGCCCTCGGCGTCGTCATCCGCGGCGGCACCCCGCACTTCGAGTACGTCTGCCAGGGCGTCACCTACGGCCTCACCCAGGTCTCCATCGACACCGGAGTCCCGATCGGTTTCGGCGTCCTCACCTGCGACACCGAGGAGCAGGCCCTGGACCGGGCCGGGATCGAGGGCTCGCACGAGGACAAGGGCCACGAGGCCGTGACCGCCGCCGTCGCGACCGCGGCCGCTCTGCGCACCGTCACCGAACCCTGGCGCTGACCGACCGTGCCGCCCGTCCGCCCCTGACCCCCGGGGCGGCGGGAGGCGCCGCGCGCCGCGGTCGGCGCTCCGCGTAGAGTGAGCAGCACCATGTCCAAGAAGACTTTCGAGGAGCTCTTCACCGAGCTCCAGCACAAGGCCGCCGAAGGCGACCCCGCCACCTCCCGCACCGCCGAACTGGTGGACAAGGGCGTCCATGCCATCGGCAAGAAGGTCGTCGAGGAGGCCGCCGAAGTCTGGATGGCCGCCGAGTACGAGGGCAAGGAAGCCGCCGCCGAGGAGATCTCGCAGCTCCTGTACCACGTCCAGGTGATGATGGTCGCCCGCGGCATCTCCCTCGACGACGTGTACGCCCATCTCTGATCCACACCCCCGCCGCACCCACCCGCACCGAACGAAGGAAGCCGACCTCATGCTGCGCATCGCCGTCCCCAACAAGGGTTCCCTGTCAGGACCTGCGGCGGAGATGCTGCATGAGGCCGGCTACCGGCAGCGCCGCGAGTCCAAGCAGCTGGTGGCCGTCGACGAAGCCAACGAGGTGGAGTTCTTCTACCTCCGCCCCCGCGACATCGCGATCTACGTCTCGTCCGGGAAGCTCGACATCGGCATCACCGGCCGCGACCTGCTCATCGACTCGGGTGCCGGTGCCGAGGAGATCCTGCCGCTCGGCTTCGGCCGCTCCACCTTCCGCTTCGCCACCCGCCCCGGCACTGCCACCGGCCTCACCGACTTCGCCGGCCTGACGATCGCCACCTCCTACGAGGGCATCGTCGCCAAGCACTTCGCCGACAAGGGCGTCGACGCCTCCGTGGTGCACCTGGACGGCGCCGTGGAGACCGCCATCGAACTCGGCGTCGCCCAGGTCATCGCCGACGTGGTGGAGACCGGCACCAGCCTGCGCAACGCCGGCCTCGAGGTGATCGGCGAGCCGATCATGCAGTCCGAGGCGGTCGTCATCCGCGGCACCGGAGCCGAGTCCGAGGACCCGAAGGTCGAGCAGTTCCTGCGCCGGCTGCAGGGCGTCCTGGTCGCCCGTACGTACGTGATGATGGACTACGACTGCCGGGCCGAGCACCTGGAGCAGGCCGTCGCCCTCACCCCCGGCCTCGAGTCGCCCACCATCTCCCCGCTGCACAACGAGGGTTGGGTCGCCGTCCGCGCGATGGTGCCCGCCAAGGACGCCCAGCGGATCATGGACGATCTGTACCGGATCGGTGCCCGGGCCATCCTGACCACCGCGATCCACGCCTGCCGGCTCTGACGGCCCGCACCGTGTCCAGCACGCCGACCCTCCCGGTCACCTTCCGCCCCGCCCGTACGCGCGCCGTCCTGATCTCCTCGGGCGTCGCCATCCTCGCCGTCATCACCGCGGTCGCCCTGCTGCTCGAGAATCTCGGCCCAGGGGAGCGCATCAGTTTCGTCTTCGTCGGCGCACTGATCCTCGGTGTGCTGCTCCTGCTCGCCCGGCCCAGGATCGTCGCCGACGAGGCCGGTGTCACGGTGGTCAATCTGACCACCACGCGCCGCCTCGCCTGGGCGGAGATCGTCCAGGTCAACCTGCGGCCCGGTGACGCCTGGGTCTTTCTCGACCTGAGCGACGGCACCAGCCTGCCGGCGATGGGGATCCAGCCCGGGATCGCCAAGCAGCGGGCCATCGAGGACGCACGCGCGCTGCGCGATCTGGTCGAATCGGCTCCGACCTAGGGCTCGGGCGGGTCGGGCGCTCAGGTCGGGTTCGGCTTGCGTCCGGACAGGACTTCGCCGTACGCCTGCATGAGGTCCGGCAGCCGCAGGGTGGCCAGATCGTCCCGGGACGGCGTCCCGGTGAAGCCGGACAGCCTCAGGTCGCGGTACGCACAGCTCTTCTCGTAGAGCGTGCGCAGGAACCGTCCGTTCCCCAGCTCGTCGATCCACCCCTGGTCGACCACGTGGCCGCTGATCGAGCGCAGCTCGTCCAGGGACTCCTCGTCCCACACGTCGCCGTTCTCCCCGGCCAGCACCTCGCCGATCGCGGTGAGTTCGAGCGGACGGTACGAGGGGAAGTCGACGCGCGTCGTGAAGCGCGAACCGAGGCCGGGGTTCGCGGCGAGCAGCCGGTCCATGCCCTCCGGGTACCCGGCGAGGATCACCACCAGGTGGTCGCGGCTGTCCTCGGCGCGCTTGAGCAGCACCTGCAGCGCCTCGTCGCCGTACGCATCGCCCTTGCTGTAGCCCGAGTTGGACAGCGCGTACGCCTCGTCGACGAAGAGCACTCCGCCGATCGCCGAGTCGATCAGCTCGTTCGCCTTCACGGCGGTCTGGCCGAGGAACTCGCCCACCAGATCGGCTCGTTGCGCCTCCACCAGATGATCGCCGCCGAGCAGCCCGAGGGCGTAGAACACCCGGCCCAGGATGCGGGCCACGGTCGTCTTGCCGGTACCGGAGGGGCCGGAGAAGACGAAGTGCCGCTTCGGCGGCTGCACCGGCAGCCCCTGCCCGGCGCGCAGCCGGGCCATCCGTAACTGCGCGGACAGCGCCTTGACTTGGCGCTTGACCGGTTCCAGGCCGACCATCTGCTCCAGTTCGGCCAGCGCCTCCTGCAGCAGTGCGGGATCCGACGGGCCGGCCGGCAGCTGCGACGGACCCGGCTGCACGGGGAAGACGGCCTTCTCCCGGACCAGGTCCGGGGGCATGCCGCCGGCCCCCGTGGCCGCCTCGGACTCGGGGTCCGGGCCGAGCCGCAGATCCCGGCCGTCGCCGCCGAAGAGGCCGTCCCCGGACTCCTGTGCGTCGGCCAGGTCCTGGCCCACGCCGGCCAGCGAGAAGGTGGCCAGATCGAAGCTCTCGTCGTACCCGTCGCCCTCGGAGATCGCGGCCAGGCGCGCGGAGGTGTCCATGAAGGAGGCGTCGACCCGGTGCACCGCGCGGTACAGCGGCAGTGCGGCGGCCGTACGGCCGGTGCCCTCGTGCGCGCGGGCCAGCCAGTAGCGCAGCTCCTTGCGCTGCGGCTGCTCGCTGCGACAGCGCATCAGGGCCGCCGAGAGCAGCGGCTCCGCATGCCCGTACATCTCGAGCCGGACCCGTGCCATCCCGCCGAACAGGCCCGCCTCGATGCCGAGTACGGGGTCGTCGATCAGCGGGTCGGTGTGCCGGACGAGGTGCTCCCAGTCCTTGACGAGATAGGCGCGGCACGCGTGCAGGAAGCGCACCTGCGGATCGGCGTCGACCGGCGGCAGTCCGGTGAGGGCCCGGTCGAGCTCCGGTACGTGCCGTCCGTCCAGCCAGTGCGAGGCGTGCGCGAGCAGCAGATCGCGTGGTGACTCGAGCACCGGCTGCACCCACCAGCCCAGCCAGTACCAGGAGTTGAGCGTGCGCCGGTGGCGGGCCCGCTGCTCGCCGAAGCGGTCGCGGTGCCGGTGCATACGCAGGAGGGCATTGGTCGTGTCGATGCGCAGGGCGTGCAGTCCGAGCCAGCCGTCCGCCATCGCCGGATCGATCCGCACCGCGGCCCGGAACTCCTCCTCGGCCTGCGGATACGCCCCCATCGTGTACGCGTCGACGCCCCGCAGCCAGGCGAGGTCGGCCGGGGCCGACGAGCCCTGCGTGCCGAAGTCCATCCCGTCCCCCCCCACAAGCCGTGCCCCGTGGTGTGCCGACCGACAGCCGCCGGCCGACGGCCTTCGTCAACCACTGTGCTGTGGACGGGAGTTCAACAACTGTCCGGCGCGGCCGTCCACGGGGCCGCTCCGCAGGCATCGTACCTGCGGGGGAGCCGTCGACCGAAGGGTGCCGCGTGATCGGGCGGTCACACCGGCGCAGGGACGGCTGGTGACCCAGGGTGAACATGTGGCGTCCTGGCGCACCCACGAAAGGGACAAAGGGCAGAACGAAGCCCCCGATCACGGGGGAACAACCGGGGGCTTCGCGTCTGCGGGGCGCCGTCATCGGGGCGCACATTGAGAACGTAAGACCTGTACGACCCCTGGGTCAAGCGGAGTTGGGGGACTGATGGAAGCGCTTTTCCGCCGCCTCAGCGCATCGCCGACGGTCCGTCACTCTCCGTGGCGGTGTGGGGTTGTCCTGCGGTTCTACGGGGTCCCGGCAGCAGCAGATATCCCTCGGGACGCTGGCGTACCACCGTGTCGGCCCACGGTTCTGTGGGGTCCCCGGCGAAGTGCGTGCGCTCCGCGGGCTCCCAGGTGTCCCAGAACCCGCTCTGGACCGATCCGTCCCGGCCGCGCCCTCGCGTCCATGCCGTATCCCGCGGCACATCCATCCACACCAGCCACGCCAGGTGCGGCCGCAAGGAAGCCCGGCCCGCTCCGACGCCCTCGATCAGCACCACCGGGGCCGCCTCGACGGTCCGTTCCGGTCCGTACCGCCGGCGTTCCCAGTCGTACGGAGCGACGCTGCCGGCCCGTCCGTGCCGGAACGGCTCGATCGCGCTCTTGTCGAGCCGTTCGGTCCAGTCGAACAACGCGTCGTGACTGCGGACATCGTCGAGCCGCAGCACCGGCGCCCCGCCGAGCGCGACGGCGAGACGGTCGGCGAAGGTGGACTTCCCGGAGCCGGCGTGGCCGTCGATGCCGACCAGCCGGACCGGACCGCAGGACGGCGGCAGGGCGCGCAGCCGCCGGGCGAGGGGCTCCAGGCCGGGCGGGCCGGCGGCTCGGTGTACGGGACTCATCGGGTCCAGCGTACGACCGCCCCGGACCAGGCTCCGCGCCCGCCGACCGCCGCGCCGCCGCAGGTCAGCCGTCCACATGTGCTGAGGGATCGTCAGAGGTGTACGCCAATATCGGTTGCGCCACGCGTCCCGGGGTGCTGGCAGAAGTCCCCGGCGACCGGCCATAGTTGCCCCACTGTCGTGCACCTGACCCAGCACCGCGCCGCCGACGGACCGACCGACCGTCGGCCCACCCACGGACACGCACCGACCGGCCACGACCCGACTGGGGGCTTCTTCCCATGACCCGTCCCACCTCGCGCAGAACCGTGCTGGCCGCAGCACTCGCCGCGGCCGCGGGCAGCGCGGCCACCCCCGCGCTCGCCGCGTCCGGCCCGCGCGCCCGTGCGTCCGTCAAGGGCGCCCCCGGCCGGCCGGTGGACAACCGCTTCTGGTCATCGCACGCGGACTGGAGCGCCGGCACCGCACGCGGCACCCGCGTCGTGGCGGGCGCCCGCCCCGGCGTCGTGATCGGCACCCCGGCCGGCAGCACCGACTACACGGACCCGCACACGGGGCGCACGGACACCTGGGAGTACGGCTCCTGGACCTCCACGGAACACGGCCTCTCCGTACCGGCCACCGAGGTCATCGCCTCGTGGAACGCCGACACCCCGGCCGGCACCTGGATCCAGGTCGAGCTGCGCGGCGCCTACACGGACGGTGCGAGCACGCCCTGGTACGTGATGGGCCGGTGGGCGGGCGGCGACGAGGACATCCGGCGCACCTCGGTGGACGACCAGTCGGACGACAAGAGCTCGGTGTGGACCGACACGCTCTCGCTCGACGACCCGGCCTCGGGGCTCCGCCTGGTCACGTACGAGCTGCGGGTCACCCTGTACCGCAAGCCCGGCAGCGATGCGACGCCCACCGTGTGGCGCATCGGCGCGATGGGCTCCGACGTGCCGGACCGCTTCACGGTGCCCGCCTCCACGCCGACGGCGGCGCACGAACTTCAGGTGCCGCGCTACTCGCAGAACATCCACGTCGGCCAGTACCCCGAGTACGACAACGGCGGCGAGGCCTGGTGCAGCCCCACCTCTTCGCAGATGATCATCGAGTACTGGGGGCGCAAGCCCACCGAGGAGGACCTGGCCTGGGTCGACCCCGACTTCGCCGACCCGCAGGTCTGCCACGCGGCCCGCTTCACCTACGACTACCAGTACGAGGGCTGCGGCAACTGGCCCTTCAACGCCGCCTACGCCGCCACGTACCGCGATCTGCAGGCGGTCGTCACCCGCCTCGGCTCCCTCAACGAGCTGGAGACCCTGATCACCGCCGGCATCCCCGCCATCACCTCGCAGTCCTTCCTCGAGGAGGAGCTGACCGGCGCGGGCTACGGCACGGCGGGCCACCTGATGACGGTCATCGGCTTCACCGCGGACGGCGACGTGATCGCCAACGACCCCGCCTCACCGGACAATGACGCGGTCCGCCGCGTCTACAAGCGCCGCGAGTGGGAGAACATCTGGCTCCGCACCCAGCGCCACAACGCCGACGGCGAAGTCGTCTCCGGCACCGGCGGAGTCTGCTACCTGTACTTCCCGACCGAGCTGACCGGACCGCAGCGCCGGGCCCTCGCCGCGGCCGGTATCCACTGACGCCCGGCCTGCTCGGAGCCTGCGCCCCCGGTGAGCCTGGTCACACCGGGGGCGCAGGGGCCCGGTACGGACCGGGCGTCCGGAGCCGGCGTGACCGAGGTCTCTACCGCGGTGCCCGGACCCGGTGGCAGTCTGGGCGGGCATCGGGGGGACGCATCCGCACGACGACCTTGAGCGAGCCGCCATGACCGCCACCACTGCCACCGCCGAGCGCCTCCGGACCCGCACCGGGGGCCCGAAGGACGACGGGCCGAAGATCCTCGAGCATGTGCTCGGCTGGACGCTCGTGGTCGTGATCGCCATGTTCGTCACCCAGGCCGGACTGCTCTGAGCCCTCGGGCGTCCCGGGCCCTTCGCGGGCCGTGCACCCCGAAGGGGCGGGGACCCCGCTCGGCCCCCGCCCCGTGATCCGTACCGCCCCGGTCAGTCGATCGCGTTGATCAGCTCACCGTCGGGCGTGTCACCGCTGAGCTCCCAGAAGAACGTGCCGCCGAGACCCTCGGCGTTCTTGTACGCCATCTTGTCGCCGATGGTCTCCGGGGTGTCGTAGCTCCACCAGTCGTTGCCGCAGTACGCGTACGCCGTGCCGCCGACCGTGCCGTTGGCCGGGCACTTCGACTTGAGCTCCTTGTAGTCGTCGATGCCCTGCTCGTACTTGCCGGTCGCCGGGCCGCTTGCCGTGCCGCCGGGCTCCGCCTGGCTGACACCGGTCCAGCCGCGGCCGTAGAAGCCGAGTCCCAGGAGCAGCTTGTCCGCCGGGACGCCGAGGCCCTTGAGCTTCTGGATGGTGGCGTCGGAGTTGAAGCCGTCCTGCGGGATGCCGTCGTACTCGTTCAGCGGGGAGTGCGGTGCCGTCGGGCCCTGTGCGTCCCAGGCGCCGAAGTAGTCGTACGTCATCGGGTTGTACCAGTCGACGTACTGGGCGGCGCCCGCGTAGTCCGCCGCGTCGATCTTGCCGCCCTCGCTGGCGTCGGCCGGGATGGCCGCCGTCACCAGCTGGTCGCTGAACTTCCCGCGCACCGCGGCCATCAGGTCCTTGTAGGCCTCGCGCCCGCTGGTGTCACAGGTCAGGCCGCAGGCGTTCGGGTACTCCCAGTCGATGTCGATGCCGTCGAAGACATCGGCCCAGCGGGAGTCCTCGACCAGGTCGAGGCAGGACTGGGCGAACGCCTCCGGGTTCTGCGCGGCCTGGGTGAAGCCGCCGGACCAGGTCCAGCCGCCGAACGACCAGAGGATCTTCAGGTCGGGGTGCAGTTCCTTGAGCTTGCGCAGCTGGTTGAAGTTGCCGCGCAGCGGCTGGTCCCAGTCGTCCGCCGTGCCGTCCACCGACTCCTCGGCGGTGTAGGCCTTCTCGGTGGCGGCGAAGGAGTCGCCCATCGTGCACTTGCCGCCCTGGACGTTGCCGAAGGCGTAGTTGATGTGGGTGAGCTTGTCCGCGGAGCCGGACGTCTCGATGTTCTTGACGTGGTAATTTCGGTCGTACACGCCCCATTCGGTGAAGTAGCCCACCACCTTGGAGGCGGCCGCCGCCTCCTCGGCGGGGGCGGGGTCGGCGGCGCCCGCGCTGCCGGCGCCGGCGAGCAGCCCGGCGCCGAGGACGGCGGTACATGCGGCGGCGACGAGCGCCCGGACGCGGGTGCGGGGACGGTGCGGTCTGAGCATCGTTTCTCCTCGTGTGGGGACGGGAGGAAAGGCCTGGTGCGATCGACCTTGCAGAGTGCGTGTGTTTGACATGCACGCGTTGAGCAGTGCCAGAAAAGTAGAGGACTAGACCACTGCGGTCAATGGTTCGGACCAATTCCCTTACGGTCGCGATCCCGGGTGAAAGCCGGCGCCGACCGTGATGGGCGTCCCCGCCACGGGCAGGAACATCTCACCGCAGCCCGGTGACCGAGGAGAACGCCCGCATGCCCGACCTCGCCCCGCAGCAGGTGGAACGGCTGCTGCCCACCGATGAGTCCCGCCAACTCCTCGCCCTCGTACGGGAGATCGCCCACCGCGAGATCGAGCCGACGGCGGCGGCCGACGAGGAGGCGGGCCGCTTCCCGCGCGAGCTCTTCACCCTGCTGTCCGAGGCGGGCCTGCTCGGCCTCCCGTACGACTCCGCGTACGGCGGGGGCGATCAGCCGTACGAGGTGTACCTGCAGGTCGTCGAGGAACTCGCGGCGGTCCGGCTCACCGTCGGCCTCGGCGTGAGCGTGCACTCGCTGGCCTGCCAAGCACTCGCCGAGTACGGCACCGACGCGCAGCGTCGCCGAACACCTGCCACGGATGCTCGCCGGTGGACTGCTCGGCGCCTACTGCCTCTCCGAACCGTCCGCCGGATCCGACGCCGCCGCCCTGCGCACCCGGGCCGTACGGGACGAGTCCGCCGGCTGGGTGATCGACGGGACCAAGTCCTGGGTGACGCACGGGGGAGTGGCCGACTTCTGCACGGTGCTCGCCCGCACGGGCGACGAGGGGCGCCGCGGCATCACCGCATTCCTGGTGCCGGGCGATACGGCCGGCCTGACCGCGGCCCGGCCCGAGCGGAAGATGGGCCTGAAGGGCTCACCGACCGCACAGTTGGCCTTCGACGGGGTGCGCATCGCGGACGCCCGGCGCATCGGCGACGAGGGGCAGGGCTTCACCATCGCGCTGTCCGCCCTCGACTCCGGCCGCCTCGGCATCGCGGCCTGCGCGGTCGGTCTCGCCCAAGCCGCACTGTCCGAGACCCTCGCATACGTGACCGGGCGGCGGCAGTTCGGCCGGCCGATCGCGGACTTCCAGGGGCTGCGCTTCATGCTCGCGGACATGGCGACCCTGATCGAGGCGGGCCGCGCCCTGTATCTGGCCGCGGCCCGCCTCAAGGACGCCGGACTTCCCTTCGTACGTCAGGCCGCGAGCGCCAAACTGTTCTGCACGGACGCCGCCATGCGGATCACCACCGACGCCGTCCAACTGCTCGGCGGTTACGGCTACACCGCCGACTTCCCGGTCGAGCGCCTGATGCGGGAGGCGAAGATGCTGCAGATCGTCGAGGGCACGAACCAGATCCAGCGTCTGGTCATCGCGCGTCACCTCGTGGGTCCCGAGTCGCGCTGACCCCGGGCACACCGGTCGGCGGCACGCTGAACACCCCGGTCGTGCTGCTGCCTGCCATGGCGCCCGTGCTCGCGGCCGTGCCGCCGAACTGTCCCGCACGCACCATCGGCGCCGCGAGGCGCGTCCATTCGGCGTCGCGCATGCCCGGCAACGTACGGCCTCGCTGGGCCCAGAGCGCGAGCATCTCGCGATAGATCGGCGGATCGGAAGGGCGTGCGCCGGCCGCCTGCGCCTCGTTCTGCCGAACCGATTCTGCGGGCGGCGGCGCATAGTGCTCGCGCCGCCGGTCCACCGCCTCGTGCATCGTTGTCATGCCTGGCCAACGCCCCACCTGCGCCCCGGGTCACTCTCCGCCGGATTCGACCGTGTGTCCCAAGGGGCAGCTCCGCCGGACCGCTGCACAACTCTGGCTCCCGTGCGCAGTTCTGACGTACCGTCACCTCCAGTCGCCGGGGGCCGCACCCCTCCGGGTCACGCCGTCAAGCGCGCGTCCAGGGAGGTCCACCATGGCCGAGGACGACCGGCCCGTACCGCTCGACGAGTATCCGGTCCATCAGGTGCCGCTCTCCATGAAGCATGTGGCGACCGGTGACCGGAACGCCTACGACCGCTGCATCTTCCACATCCTCGACCACGCGGGGCGCCGGCTGCTCATCCTCGGTCTCGGCGTCTATCCGAACGCCGGTGTGATCGACGCCTATGCCACCCTCCGTATCGGCGACACCCTGCACGCCGTACGGGCCTCGAACGCGCTCGGCGACGACCGCACGGACCTGCGGGTCGGACCGCTGAGCATCACCGTCGAGGAACCCCTGAAGCGCCTTCGCCTGCGCTGCGCGGGCGACGGCCCGGACTCGCTCTCGTACGACCTCACCTGGACCGCCGACTTCCCCGCAGTGTGGGAGCCGCACCATGTGCAGCGGCGCGGCGGCCGGCTCACCCTGGAGGGCCGCCGGTTCGTCCAGGCCGGCAGTGTCACCGGCGTGCTGCGCGCGGACGGCACCGAGACGCGGCTGACGCCGGGGGAGTGGACCGGCACCAGGGACCGGAGCTGGGGGGTGCGGCCGATCCCCGGCGAGGACGCCGGACGTGCCGGGGACGAGGGGAGGCCCGAGGGCTTCCACTGGCTCTGGGTGCCGGTGCGGTTCGAGGACCGCTTCGTGATGGTGATCGTGCAGGAGGACGCGGACGGCCACCGCTCCCTGAACGAGGCGCTGCTCGTCCGCCCCGGCCACCGCGACCGCCAACTCGGCTGGCCGCACACCGACATCACCTACCGCTCCGGGACCCGCCACCCCGAACAGGCCGTCCTGCATCTGACCGGCCCCGACCGCCGCCCGCTCGAGATGAAGGCCGAGATCCTGCTCTCCTCGCCGCTGGCGATCGGTGCCGGGTATCCGCCCGCGGACGACTGGCAGCACGGCACCTGGCGCGGCCGCGACTGGACCGACCGGCGCAGCTACGACCTCTCCGACCCCGCGGCCCACCCACTCGCCGGCTACGGAGTCACCGACCACGCCGCGCGCTTCACCCTGGACGGGCGGACCGGCTACGGAATCTTCGAGCACGGCAGCTTCGGCCGCCACGACCCCAGCGGATTCACCGGCTTCGACTCCACCGCGCCCTGACCCGCCTGCCCGAGGAGTACCCATGGCTGCCGTGCCGCGTCCGCGCACCAGCACCCGCGACCCCGAAGAGCTGGCCGGCCGGATCGACGCCTGGCTCGCCTCCCGGCTGCCCGGCGCGCGAGTGAAGGGCCTGCGGATCCCGGAGTCCAACGGGATGTCGAGCGAGACGCTCCTGTTCGACATCGACCACCCCGAACCACCGCTGCGGGCCTGTGCGTTGCGCCTGGCCGCCGATCCCGCCGCGTACACGGTCTTCCCGGTGTACGACCTGGAGCGGCAGTACCGCCTGATGCGCGAGGTCGCCGCGACCACCGCACTGCCGGTGCCCGCGGTGCACTGGTACGAGCCCGACCCGGCACCGCTCGGCGCGCCGTTCTTCGTGATGGAGCGTGTCGAGGGGCGTGTCCCGCCGGATGTCATGCCGTACACCTACGAGGGCAACTGGCTGCACTCCGCGAGCGATGCGCAGCGGGAGGCGCTGGAGAGCGCGACGATCGGGCTGCTCGCCCGGCTGCACGACCAATTCCCCGTCGAACGCGCGGAGTTCCTGAGCCCACCAGGCACCGAGTGCGCCCTGCGCCGCCACGTCACCGCCCAACGCGCCTACTACGCCTGGGTGGTGGACGGCCTTCCCCGCTCACCCCTGATCGAGGCAGCCTTCGACCGGCTCGAGGAGCTCTGGCCGCACGACCCCGGCACACCCGTCCTGAACTGGGGCGACGCCAGGATCGGCAACATCATCTACGACGGCTTCGAGCCCGCGGCCGTACTCGACTGGGAGATGGCGGCGGTGGCCCCGCGCGAGGTCGACCTGGGCTGGACGATCTATCTGCACCGCTTCTTCCAGGATCTGACCACCGGCACCGGCCAGCGAGGGCTGCCGGACTTCCTCACCCGGGAGAACGTCGTCGCCGGATATGCCGCGCTGACCGGACACACCCCGCGCGACATGGACTTCCACACGCTGTACGCCGCACTCCGGCACGCCGTGGTGATGCTGCGCATCGCCTACCGGCAGGTGCACTTCGGTGAGATCGCCGTGCCGCACAACCCGGACCGGATGATCCTGCACCACGCCTCGCTCGAGGCCATGGTGCAGGGCACGTACTGGAAATGACGCAGAGCCGACCGCAGTTGACGAGGCGTCAGGCCGCCGAGCGGAGCTGAGGCGACTGCAGGGGACGCGATCCGGGGCCGCCCACGTGCGAGAACGGCTGAGTCCTCCAGTCGAGCCCCTGAGGAAGCGTCAGGAGGGTGGCCGTGTCCTGCTCCTGGATCCCCTCGGCGCCGTCCGCCGGGGTCGCCTCGGCCGCCGGCCGTCCGGTGCCGGAGCAGACGGTGAGACCGAACGGGTTCCACGGAGTGGGGCACTTGGCGTGCTCGGGCAGGGCGTCCTCGTCCGCGAGGAGGGCGATGGACTGAGCGCAGTCCGGGCAGATCACCCGGTACATCTCGAAGGTCTCCTCGGTGTCGACGCCGTCCTGGGCGGGATCGACACCCTCCGGCAGGGGCTCGACGGCCGACTGCTGCCGGGGCCTGGTACTGCGACTGGGGTGCTTCACGTTCTGCATGGGACTCTCCCCCTCGGGTGGGCCGACAACGCGCTGCGTCGGCCACAGCAAGCATTGCCCGCCTCCCCTCGTGGGTAATCACGACTCCCCGAAGGACACGGTCACATGCCTGTGGCGTTCGTCACACGAATGATCCGGTGGCCCGTCGGACCCGCCCGGTGCACGGCCGAACCCGCGAGCCACTCGGCTGTCACGAGGGATCAAGGCCCTGTAGGTTCTTGCGCCATGGAGGAGCTGGACCGTCAGATCGTGCAGCTGCTCGTCAAGGACGGGCGGATGAGTTACACCGACCTCGGCAAGGCCACCGGCCTGTCGACCTCGGCGGTGCACCAGCGGGTGCGCCGCCTCGAACAGCGCGGCGTGATCCGCGGATACGTGGCCGTGGTCGACCCCGAGGCCGTGGGGCTGCCGCTGACCGCCTTCATCTCGGTGAAGCCCTTCGACCCGAGCGCCCCCGACGACATCGCCGAACGGCTCGCCGACGTACCCGAGATCGAGGCCTGTCACAGCGTCGCCGGCGACGAGAACTACATCCTCAAGGTCCGCGTCGCCACCCCGCTCGAGCTCGAGGACCTGCTCTCCCGGGTCCGCTCGCTCTCCGGCGTCTCCACCCGCACCACGGTCGTCCTCTCCACCCCGTACGAGGCGCGGCCACCCCACGTCTGAGTGCCGCGGCCGCTCCACGTCCGAGTGACCACGGGCCCGGCCGACGCGTTGCCCCGCCGGTGACCCCGTGTGCGACCGGCGACGCCGAGGCGCGAGACTGGTTCCCATGAGCGAGAGCAACCCCTCCGCCGGCGGCGACGGCACCGTACTGCTGCGCGGCGGAGACATCCACAGCCCGGCCGACCCCTTCGCGACCGCGATGGTGGTCGAGCGCGGCCAGGTCGCCTGGGTCGGCTCGGAGGGCGCGGCCGACGCCTTCGCCCCGGGCGTCGACGAGGTGTGGGACCTGCAGGGGGCGCTGGTCACCCCGGCGTTCACGGACGCGCATGTGCACACCACGGCCACCGGTCTCGCGCTGACCGGCCTCGACCTCAGCGACGCGGGCACCCTCGGTGAGGCCCTCGACCGGGTACGGGCGTACGCCGCCGGCCGGCCCGGCGACCGGGTCCTGCTCGGCCACGGCTGGGACGCCGCCCGCTGGCTGGAGCGCAGGGCACCCTCGCGCGCCGAGCTCGACGAGGCCGCGGGCGGCCGCGCGCTCTACCTCAGCCGGATCGACGTCCACTCCGCCCAGGTGACCACCGCACTCCTCGACCTGGTGCCCGGTGTCACCGGCCGTACCGGGTACGACGGTTCGGGTCCGCTGACCGACGACGCGCACCACGCGGTCCGCGCCGCGGCCCTCGGCGCGCTCACCCCCGAGCAGCGCACCGACGCCCAGCGCGCCGCCCTGCGGCACGCGGCCTCGCTCGGCATCGGGTCCGTGCACGAGTGCGCCGGCCCCGAGATCTCCGGCGAGGACGACCTGACCGGCCTGCTGAGGCTCGCGGCCGAAGAGCCCGGTCCACGCGTCTTCGGCTACTGGGCCGAACAGCTGCACACGGCCCAGGACGCCGACCGGATCCGCGGACTCGGCGCGCTCGGCGCGGCCGGTGACCTCTTCGTGGACGGCGCACTCGGCTCGCACACCGCCTGCCTGCACCGGCCTTACGCCGACGCCCCGCACACCGGCACGGCACACCTGGACGCGGATGCCGTGGCCTCCCATGTCGTGCTGTGCACCGAGGCCGGACTGCAGGCCGGGTTCCACGCCATCGGCGACGCGGCCGTCGACACCGTCGTCACGGGCGTACGGGCCGCCGCGGACAAGCTCGGCCTCGCCCGGGTCCGCGCCGCCCGCCATCGCGTCGAGCACGCCGAGATGCTCACCCCCGAATCCGTCGCCGCCTTCGCCGAACTCGGCCTCACCGCGTCCGTACAGCCCGCTTTCGACCGCCTGTGGGGCGGACCGGACGGGATGTATGTCGACCGGCTCGGCGCCGAGCGGGCGAAGACCCTCAACCCCTATGCCGCGCTGCTGCGTTCCGGCGTCCCGCTCGCGCTCGGCTCGGACAGCCCGGTCACTCCGCTCGACCCGTGGGGCACCGTGCGGGCCGCCGCGTTCCACCGCACACCCGAGCACCGGGTGTCCGTACGGGCCGCGTTCACGGCACACACCCGGGGCGGCTGGCGCGCCGTCGGCCGCGACGACGCCGGGGTCCTGGTGCCCGGTGCGCCCGCCGACCTCGCGGTGTGGCGTGCGGACGAACTGGTCGTCCAGGCACCGGACGACCGGGTCGCCCGCTGGTCCACGGATCCCCGTTCGGGCACGCCGGGACTCCCCGATCTGGCCCCGGGCGCCGAACTCCCGGTCTGTCTGCGGACGGTGGTCGCGGGCCGGACCGTCTTCGTAGGGCCGGGCGGGTGATGTCCGGGAGCGCCGTGCGGCGCCCGGAAGATCGTGTACGGGGGCGCGTCACCTGGGCATCCTCGGGCATGACCTGCTGAGCCCGCGAAATGCCCCAGGTCAAACGCCTGTTGACAGACGGCGGACCGGGACCGGTAGGTTCGGCCAGGTCCACCACAGGACGTCCGACCGGTGAAACCTCCACTCAGTCGTCGAACGCCGCTGGACCACGGGGTGGTGCTCCGCACCGGCACACCACCACTGGGAGCCAGGTTCAGCGCCCGCGCCTCGGGGGCGAAGAGGTCCCGCCCGGTCGGAAGTCCCTCCCCGCACACGGGAGGGTGTGACCCGGATGGGGCCCGGACGCTCAGTAGACAACGGCTCTCGGTCGACCCGCAGCCAGCGGATCCCAGGCCGGCCCGAAGGGCGCCGGGCCCCACACCGCAGCCTCACCGACGCCCCCGTACCCGTGCGGCCGTCGGGCACGGCCGGCCGCCGACTATGGTGGGGCATCTGCGTACGGACTTAAGGGGCAGTTTGTGAAGGACGGCGGTCAGCGGCAGTACGGCCCGCTCGGCACAGCTCTGGTGATCATCCCGACCTACAACGAGGCGGAGAACATCAAGCCGATCGTCGGCCGGGTCCGGAAGTCCGTGCCCGACGCCCATGTGCTGATCGCGGACGACAACAGCCCGGACGGCACCGGCAAGTTGGCGGACGAGCTGGAGGCGGGCGACGACCACGTCCACGTCCTGCACCGCAAGGGCAAGGAGGGCCTCGGCGCCGCCTATCTCGCGGGCTTCCAGTGGGGCATCGAGCACGGCTACGACGTCCTCGTCGAGATGGACGCCGACGGCTCGCACCGCCCCGAGGAGCTCCCCAGGCTGCTGACCGCCCTGAAGGGCGCGGACCTGGTGCTCGGATCGCGCTGGGTGCCCGGCGGCCGGGTGGTCAACTGGCCGAAGTCCCGCGAGTTCATCTCCCGCGGCGGCAGCCTCTACTCGCGGCTGCTGCTCGACGTCCCGATCCGGGATGTCACCGGCGGCTACCGCGCCTTCCGAAAGGAGACCCTGCAGGGCCTCGGCCTCGACGCCGTCGCCTCCCAGGGCTACTGCTTCCAGGTCGACCTGGCCCGGCGCGCGGTCAAGTCCGGCTTCCACGTGGTCGAGGTGCCCATCACCTTCGTCGAGCGCGAGTACGGCGACTCCAAGATGAGCCGGGACATCCTGGTCGAGGCGCTGTGGCGGGTCACCGCCTGGGGCGTGACGGAGCGGGTCGGCAAGGTCACCGGCGGGCGGAAGCGCCCGTCACCGCCGCGCGGCTGACTCCCGCGCACCGTCGCCTCTCGCAGCCCGCTTACGCCATACGGACGGATGTGCGGGCACACTGGAGTCATGACGACCGGTACGCCGCCTCCGACCCCGTCCGCCCGACCGCCGCGCTCGCGCCTGCGCAGGTTCCTGCCGCTCGGGCTCGCGGCCTGGCTGGTGCTCGAGATCTGGCTGCTCACTGTGGTGGCGGGTGCCGCCGGCGGTCTCACCGTCTTCCTGCTGCTTGTCGCCGGCGTGGTGCTCGGCGGGATCGTGATCAAGCGAGCCGGCCGCCGGGCCTTCCAGAGTCTCAACGAGCAGCTCAGGGCGGCCCAGCTGGGCGCCGTCCCGGAGAGCCCGGGCCGCTCCGAGGGGAACGGCCTGACGATGCTGGCCGGCCTGCTCCTGATGCTCCCGGGCCTGATCTCGGACGGCATCGGTCTGGTGCTGCTGCTGCCGCCGGTCCGCAAGCTGGTCACCGCACGGTCGGAGCGCGCCATGGAGCGCCGACTGCGCGAGGCCGGCCCGGGCACCTTCGAGAACGCCTTCCAGCAGGCCCGGATGCACCGCCCCGACGGCAAGGTCGTCCAGGGCGAGGTCATCCGGGACGATGCTCCTCCGCCCCAGGACGAGGGCCCGCGCCCGCCGATCACTTCCTGAGGCGCCCACCAACTCCTGAGGCGAAGGCCGGAGAAGACAGAAAGCCGTGGGCGGCAGCACACCGAAATGTGCTGCCGCCCACGGCTTTCGTGCTGCGCCGTGCCTGTGGCCCCGCGGTCCGGTCAGGCGGACTTGCGGCTGTCGCGCGGATGCACGGCAATGTTCATGGCGCCGGAGCGCAGGACGGCCAGGCGCTCGGCCAGGACCTCCTCCAGCTCCTCACGGGTACGTCGCTCCATGAGCATGTCCCAGTGCGTTCGCGCCGGCTTGCCCTTCTTCTCTTCGGGACCGTCACCGTCGACCAGGAGTGCCTGGGCCCCGCAGACCTTGCACTCCCACTCCGGCGGGATCTCCGCCTCTACCGAGAACGGCATCTCGAATCGATGTCCGTTCTGGCATGCGTACTCCACGGCCTGGCGAGGGGCCAGGTCGATGCCGCGGTCGGTCTCGTAGCTGGTCACCACGAGGCGCGTGCCGCGAAGAGCTCGCTCACTCATGAATCGTGCCTCCCGGGCTTGTCGCCCACAGGACAGGTGTCGCTGTCGTCGTCATCCGGTCAACGTCCGGTCGGCGGTAAAGATTCCCGGTTCCGGGTCATGTGTCGCCGTCGTAGCCGCCCTTGTTGTACCCACCAGTGACCGGTTTGTCACCTCTGACAGGAGATGTCACCCAGCGCTTCCGAGAGTTCGGCACGCAGTAACGGTCCATCCGGCAGGCCAAAGGCGTACACTACCGGCCTTTGGCCTCCAGGGGTAAATCCGCCAGCCAAAAGCCCTGGGCGGCTTCAGCGGCGGGTCTGCTCGCGCCGCGGCGCGGAGCGCGCGACGACCGAACTGCTCTCCGGTATGGCGAAGACGCGCAGGAAGAGCTGTGCGAGCGGTCCGATGGTCAAGGCGTACGCGACGGTCCCGATGCCCAGCGTCCCGCCGAGGAGGAAGCCCACGACGACCACGGCCACCTCGACGCCCGTCCGCATCAGCCTGATCGACCGCCCGGTGACCTGGTGCAGGCCCGTCATCAGGCCGTCGCGCGGTCCGGGTCCGAAGCGCGCCGAGATGTAGAGGCCGGTGGCCGCTCCGTTGAGCACGATGCCGGCGACGAGCAGCGGGATGCGGACGCCGAGCGTCCGGGCGTCCGGGACGAGGGCGAGCGTCGCGTCCATGGCGATGCCCACCACGAAGACGTTCGACACCGTGCCGAGCCCGGGGCGCTGGCGCAGCGGGATCCACAGCAGCAGCACCGCAGCGCCGACGATGATCGAGACCACGCCGATGGTCAGGCCGGTGAGCTCGGACAGGCCCTGGTGCAGCACGTTCCACGGCTCGAGTCCGAGGCCGGCGCGTACCAGAAGGGCCGAACTCGCGCCGTACAGCGCGAGCCCGATGTAGAGCTGCAGCAGCCGGCGGGGGAGCCGGCGGGCCCGCGGTGTCGGGTCGGCGGACAAGTGGTGCCTCCCTGGTGGTCTCTGTGGACTGTCCTGTGTCACTCTGTGGCTCGTTGGACTCTATGAACCATGGCCAATTCAGGTTAGGTGGACTGATTCGGATGGCGCAGTGGACGTCGGCGGTGGGTGCCACTCAGCTCGCCCGGCTGATCGGATCGCAGCAGGAGCGACCCGCGGGCCCCGGCACCCGAAGGCTTCCCGCCTATCGTGCGCTGGCGGACGGCGTCCGGCTGCTCGTCCTGGAAGGCCGGGTGCCGGTCGCCGCGCGCCTGCCCGCCGAGCGGGAGCTCGCGCTCGCCCTGAACGTCAGCCGCACCACCGTCGCCGCCGCGTACGAGGCGCTGCGCAGTGAGGGCTTCCTCGAATCGCGCCGCGGCGCGGGCAGTTGGACCGCCGTACCGGCCGGCAACCCGCTGCCGGCCCGCGGACTCGAACCGCTGCCGCCAGAGGCACTCGGCTCGATGATCGATCTCGGCTGCGCCGCCCTGCCGGCCCCCGAGCCCTGGCTGACCCGGGCCGTCCAGGGCGCCCTCGAGGAACTGCCCCCGTACGCCCACACCCATGGTGACTATCCTGCCGGGTTGCCCGCACTGCGGCAGATGCTCGCCGACAGCTACACCGCGCGCGGCATCCCCACGATGCCCGAGCAGATCATGGTCACCACCGGTGCCATGGGCGCGATCGACGCGATCTGTCATCTCTTCGGCGGCCGTGGTGAGCGGATCGCCGTGGAGTCGCCGTCGTACGCCAACATCCTGCAGCTGATGCGCGAGGCGGGAGCGCGCCTGGTGCCGGTGGCGATGGCGGACGGACTCGTGGGCTGGGACATGGACCGGTGGCGCCAGGTGCTGCGGGACGCGGCGCCCCGACTCGGGTACGTGGTGGCCGACTTCCACAATCCGACCGGTGCACTGCCCGACGACGGTCAGCGGCGCTCCCTCGTGGAGGCCGCGCGGTCCGCCGGTACGGTGCTCATCGCCGACGAGACGATGTCCGAGCTCTGGCTCGACCCGGACGTGGCGATGCCGCGGCCGGTCTGTGCGTTCGATCCGGCGGGATCGACGGTGATCACGGTCGGATCCGCGAGCAAGGCCTTCTGGGCGGGCATGCGCATCGGCTGGGTGCGGGCCGCGCCCGATGTGATCCGCAGCCTGGTCGCAGCGCGCGCGTACGCGGACATGGGCACCCCGGTGCTCGAACAGCTCGCGGTGAACTGGCTGTTGACCACGGGCGGCTGGTCCGACGCCGTCGAACTGCGCCGCCAGCAGGCGCGCGAGAACCGTGACGCGCTGGTCGCCGCGGTGCGCCGGGAGCTGCCCGACTTCGAATTCCTGGTCCCGCAGGGCGGGTTGACGCTGTGGGTCCGGGCCGGAGGGCTCTCCGGGTCGCGGCTGGCCGGGGTCGGGGAGCGGGTCGGGGTGCGTGTTCCGTCCGGGCCCAGATTCGGCGTGGACGGCGCCTTCGAGGGGTACGTACGGCTGCCGTTCACCGTGGGCGGTGCGCTGGCGGACGAGGCGGCGGTGCGGCTCGCGGCGGCCGCCCGCCTGGTCCGCGAGGGGGCCGGCACGGGTGCCGAGGCGCCGAGGACCTTCGTCGCGTGATCCCCGGGCGGGCGGCCCGCGGACCGGACCGCTGCGAGCCCGGCGCAGGGCGTGGCCGGCCCGGGCTATCTCTCGACCGCGACGCTCGCCGGCTGCTGTGCCTCGACCGCGGCCTGGTCCTCGACCGGTGACGGTGACTCACTCGTGCCGAGGCTTCCGGCCGCCCGCTTGGTCAGGATCACCGGCTGCATCCCGACCGCCGACCGCGCATCGGCGGCCGCTCCGTGCCGCGGGGGCAGCAGGTCGAGTACGGCCTGCCGGTGTGCGTCGCTGGTGGCGTCGTCGTACGGATCCGGGGTCGCTGGCACCTGCAGCCGGTGCACCGGGCCCAGGCCGAGGCGTGCGTAACCGCGGCCCGCGGGTGCGTCCGGCACCGGGGTGCTGTTCGGCCGGGCGCCCAGGACCGACTCGATCTGACCGGGCGACGCGGGACCGAGCACCACGCGCGCACGGGTGTGCTGCCGTACCGGAGCGGTCAGTGCCTCGAGGCTGTCGAACTGCTCGGCCACCAGGACCGTCACATTGGCCGCCCGGCCGTGCCGCAGGGGGACCTGCAGCAGGGACTGCGGGTCCGGGCGCCCGTCGGCCTCGGCGAGCTGCAGCAGCGCGCTCGGCCGGTCGAGCAGGATCCAGAGCGGTTTCCGGGTGTCCTCAGGAGGGGTGTTTCCCTCCTGGCGGGCGCGGTTGGCGGCGATCAGGCGGCGCTCCGTCTCGTGCGTGGCCCACTCGAGGGTCGCCGAGGCGCCGGCCGCGCTGCATTCGACGGCGACGACTCCGGTGCGGCCGGCCAGGCAGGCGTACTCGCCGGTGCCACCGCCGTCCACGACGACCACGTCGCCGTGCTGCAGGGCCTGCAGAGCGACCGAACGCAGCAGCGTCGAGGTGCCGCTGCCGGGCTGGCCCACCGCGAGCAGATGAGGCTCGGTCGAGCGGATCCCGGTGCGCCAGACCACCGGCGGCGCGTCCCGCTGCTCGTCCCCGGTCCGTACCGGCAGGGTGCGCTGGACATGGGCGTCGTCGGTGAAGCCGAGCACGGTCTCGCCCGGTGAGGTCACGAACGGCTGGGCGCTGATGTCGGCCGGCAGCGCGGTGAGGACGGTGACCGTGAGGCGATTGGCCTCCTCGTCCCAGTCGAAGTGGTACTCGCGGCCGCGGCCGGACTTGGCCTGGAGCAGCTGCTCGATCCGCGCGCGGGACTCGGTCTCGCCGTCCTTGAAGTACGAGGGGTAGTGCACGACCAGACGGCAGATCCGTCCGTCGTCGTCGAAGGAGTGGCTCTCGAAGGCCTGGTCCCACGAGCCGCCGTGCGCGAAGAGCGGGCTGGGGTCCTCGGGGACCGAGAAATACGGCACCAGCGCCTCATAGAGGGCCTGCAGCCGCTCGGTGCCCGCGTCCGGCTGCTCCTCCTTCGGGGGAGTGCGGTCGCGTCCGGCCCAGGCGGCGGCCGCGATCAGGGCGACGAGGGCGACGACAGGTCCGTACGGCACGAGGGCCACGACCAGGACGCAGGACGCCACCAGGAACAGCACGGGACCGCGGCGGTCCTTGGGCGTCTCCATCCACTTGCGCCGCCCGGCCCCGGCAAGGCGGCGCAGTCCCCGGGTGATGACGATCAGGGGGTGGAGCACGTCGGTGGCGCTGTCGGCTGCGGTCCTCGCCAGCTCCCTGCTGCGGGTGATCGAGGCAGTGCCGCTGGTCAGGATGCGGGGGAGTGGTCGCCTGGCCACGGTGTTCTCCTGGTTCCTGAAGTGATTCCGATCGGACGGACGAGTCAGAAGTTGATCCCGCCGAGGAGGCTGGCCAGGCTCGCTCCTCCGGCCTTGATGCTCGGGGCGACGGCCGTGCCCGCGAGATAGAAGCCGAACAGGGCGCACACCAGCGCGTGCGAGGCCTTGAGTCCGTCTTTTCGGAAGAAGAGGAAGACGATGACTCCGAGCAGTACGACGCCCGAGATGGACAGGATCATGAGGGTCTCCTGGTTGAGGGGGACAGTCACCATGAGTTCTTCCAGGCTCACAGGATGTATCCATACGATAAAAGGTGCAACTGGGTGAAATTCCGCTGTTTTCACCATGCCGGCGCAGTAGTTCGGGGCCACCCGGGTGCGGCGGAGCGGCCGCTGCGGTACGGCGGCGATCATTGCCTCCGGCGAGCGGACTCATGTGCCCACCAGGGCAGTACGCTGGCGATTCACCCGGTCGGCCGAAGGCCGCCGGTCCCCTTACGTCCCACCCGTCCCGCACCGAAAGGCGGTCCTGCCGATGACTGAAGCACCCGATCCGGAGGTCGTGGAGCTCGCCACCAAGATCTTCGATCTGGCGCGGCAGGGCGAGACCGAGGCCCTCTCGGCGTATCTCGACGCGGGCGTGCCGGTGAATCTCACCAACGACCGCGGCGACTCCCTCGTGATGCTCGCCGCCTACCACGGACAGCCCGGTGCGGTCCGTGCGCTCCTGCAGCGTGGCGCCGACGCGAACCGGGTCAACGACCGCGGCCAGACCCCGCTCGCCGGCGCCGTCTTCAAGGGCGAGGACGAGGTCGTACGGGCACTGCTCGACGGCGGCGCCGACCCGGCCGCCGGGACGCCCTCGGCGGTGGACACCGCCCGGATGTTCGCGAAGGCGGAACTCCTGGAGCTGTTCGGGGCCGAATGAGCGCCGCTCGGGGCCATGGCCCCCGGGGCCTGCGGGCGCTGCGCGGAAATGTGGTCGCGGTGCGTCGAACCGCTGGGTCATCATGACGGCGTGATTCACGGACACGACTGCTGGGCAGACGCCGCAGCACGCGGGCCGTGAGCGGCCCGTTCCGGGTCATCGACGAGAGGCAGAGGAAGATGGTCTTCAGCAAGCAAGAGACGGCGGGCAGTCGCATCTGTTGTCGCGCGGCCAGGTAGTGCGATCCCCTGTTGCGTCGACAGCTTGATGTGAGGCTCATTCCATGTTCGATACGGTCATAGCGCCCAGCGGTACGCTGCTCGGCCTGCTCCAGCGGGGGCGGGGAGACGGCACGCTGCACGCGCTCACCGCGCCCCGGCCCGAGGCTCTCGCGGCACTGAACGCCTGCGTGCTGAGCGACCCGCGCCACGACTGGCAGGTCGAGAACCGCTCGCTGTACTACGCCCGCCTGTACGTCGACCTGCACGGCGCCCTCGACGAGATCGAACAGCATCTGTTCTGCGTCGAGGACGCGCTGGACGACGCCGAATCACGCACCGGGCTCGCGCTCGCGGTCCTCGGTCACCTCGCCTCGTACGGCCGGGCGGACGCGCTCGCGCTGCTGCGCCGTTACGCGTCGTCGGGTGCCAACTGGACCTGGGCCCTGGACGAGCTGGCCCTGCGCGACGAGGACGCGGCGCTCCGCGATCTCGCCGGCCCCGTCCTCGCCAGATTCCCGCGGACCGCACAGGGCGAGGCCGACCTCGCCGCCGCCGTACGGGACGCCTTCGAGCCCCGGCCCTGGCGGCTGTGGGCCGATGACCCGCGGCCGGAGATCTCCGGCCGGGTGCGCGCGGCGAGTGAGCGCGGCTCCTTCGATCAGTGGCAGCGGCAGCTCAGCAGTACCGGACCGCGACCCGGGTGGAGTGTGCAGGCCGTGTTCGACTGGGCCGAGGAGGCCGTCGAGCGCGGACCGGGGCGGCATGTGCCGGCGGCCCGCTGTCTGGCCGCGGTCGCCGGCGACGAGGACCGGCCGGAGATCCGCGCCGCCGCGCGCTCGGGGCGCGACGGCGCGCGGGCGACGGCGCTGCGCTATCTGGCGGCCGTGCGCGACCGGGAGGTGCTCGGGCTGATCGAGGAGGCGGTCGCTGCCGGCCGGCCCGGAGTCGTGCACGATGCGGCCGTCGACGCCTTCGAGCGCATGCCGGGGGACGAGGCCGTGCAGCGGGCGCGCGTGTGGGTCCACCGCGAGGACGGGCTCGGTGCCGCGGCGGGCCGGGTGCTCGCCTGTCGCGGGGGCGCACCGGACCATGCGCTGGTCCTTGCGGCATTGCGCCGGGCCGTGCGGGACGACGGCGCCGATTCGCCCGCCCTGTGGCAGCTCGTCGACGGCGCCGGACGCCTCGGGGTCGCCGCGGCGGCGCCCGTACTGCGTCACGTGTACCGGGAGACCGCGTCGTCGCATCTGCGCGGTCGTGCGGCGCGAGCTCTTGCGGCCACCGATCCGTCGTTCGCTGCGGGGTTCGCCGTGGAGTGCCTGTGGGACTGCGAGGAGTCCACCCGGGAGGTCGCGGCCCGGCACGCCGAGACCGGTGACACGCGCGTGGTCGAGCAGTTGCGCAGACTGGCCGCGGATCCCGCCGAGGAGGACGAGGTGCAGACCGCGGTCCGCAGCAGGATCGGGCCGGAGGCCACGGCGTAGACCGGCCGGCGGGGGATGCGTGCCGGCTGTCAGGCGGTGATGTCCGCGCGTTCCTCGGCGAGTTGGATCTCGCGGTGGGCGCGAGCCGTGGCGATCACCGCTTCCATCGCCTCGCGGGTACGCATCAGCTCGGCGATGTGCTCGGAGAGCCGCTCGTGCTCGAGTGCCATGCGCTGGAGGGAGGCGTCGGTGGCCGCCAGGCTCGGGGAGTCCACGCAGGGCAGCAGCTCCATGATCGTGCTGCTGGAGACGCCGGCGGCGTACAGACGCTGGATGAAGCCGACCCGTTCGGCGTGGCTCTCCGTGTAGTGGCGCTGACCGCCGGGGCTGCGGGTGCTCTTGAGCAGCCCCTGCTCCTCGTAGTACCGCAGCGAGCGGACGCTGACTCCGGTCCGTGCCGCTAGTTCTCCGATGCGCATCCGACCCCTCCTGGCTGTGATCCGGGACACAGGAGCTTGACCCTGACATCCATGTGAGGTTTTAGCGTAACCGACAGGCCCGGAACCGGGTCGACCACCTCACCAGGGAGCCCTGTCGTGACCACGCTCTTCGACCGCCACCAGCTCGCCGAACTGACCCTGCCCAACCGGGTGGTGATGGCCCCGATGACACGGGTCCGGGCGGCCGCCGGCGGCCTCGCGACGCCGTCCATGGCCGCCTACTACGCCCAGCGCGCCACCGCGGGACTCATCGTGAGCGAGGGCGTACAGCCCAGTCTCATCGGGCAGTCGAACCCGGGAACGCCCGGGCTGCACACCGACGAACAGGTCGCCTCGTGGCGCCAGGTCACCTCCGCGGTGCACGCCAACGGCGGCCGGATCTTCGCCCAGATCATGCACGGCGGACGGGTCTCGCACCCGGACACCACCGGACTGCAGCCCGTCGGCCCCTCGGCGGTGGCGGCCGTCGGTGACGTGTTCACCCCGGGTGGCCCGCTGCCCGCGCCGCTGCCCCGCGCACTGGAGACCTCCGAGGTGCCGGAGCAGGCACAGTCGTACGGCCGGGCGGCGCGGCGGGCCCTCGACGCCGGCTTCGACGGTGTGGAACTGCACGGGGCGAACGGCTATCTCATCTCGCAGTTCCTCTCCTCCAACGCCAATCTCCGCACGGACCGCTACGGCGGCTCCCGCAGCAACCGGATCCGCTTCGCAGTGGAGGCGGTTCAGGCGGCCGTGGACGCGGTCGGTGCGTCAAGGACCGGCATCCGGCTGTCCCCCGGCGCGAACTTCTGGGGTGTTCAGGAGCGTGATGTCCCGGAGCTGTACGCCGAGTTGCTGGCCGAGCTGGCCGGTCTCGGCCTGGCGTACATCCATCTGGAGGCCACCGCGGACGAGACGGTCCTGGTGGAACTGCGCCGCGCCTGGCCCGGGACGCTGATCATGAACCCCGTGCTTCCGATGGGGCCTAAGCAGGTCGGTCTCGCCGAAGCCGAGCGCTGGCTCGGTCTCGGGGCCGAACTGATCAGCTTCGGGCGGGCGTTCATCGCCAATCCCGACCTCGTCGAGCGCCTGCGCACCCGTCTGCCGATCGCTCCCGTCGACGAGGCGACGTACTACCAGGGCGGCGACACCGGCTATCTGACGTACCCGGCGTATCAGTACACGGCCTGAGACCGCACACGTCCCACGGCCGCCGTGACGTGTCCGGTAGGCATCTTGACCGTCAACGAGCAGTGGGCTGCGCGGGGTTGATGAGGGCTGGCCGTCGCGGGTACGTTGTTGACCGGTGCAGGACGCGCACGCACCCGGGACGACCCGACGGCCACCACGCGGCCAGGGTTCCGGTAGAAGGCCAGCCGAAGCGCACCCGGACGTCCGTCCGGGCACGGCCCGCGGAGAGGGACCCAGATGTGACCGGCATGGACTCACTGGCAGGCGGGCAGCGTGGACCCGTGGTGGAGTGGCCATGACCAAACGCGGAAACAGCGAACGCAAGCGGCGGACCCGCGAGTTGAAGGGCCATGGACTCTCGTACACCCAGGCCCTCAGGGTCCTTGACCGCACGCGCGAGACGCCGTCGCGGATCGTCCGGTACCTGACCGTGCCGGACGACGCCGCCATGACGGCCGTCGAGCTCCTGGCCAGGGCGCGCGGCCCGGTTCCCGACGAGCTGGCGGCCGAACTCCTCGCGGCGGCCGGCTTCACGGCCCAGCTGGCCGAGACCTGGCAGGACGGGCCCCGTCGCATCGGCGGCGGCCTCCCGGGCCACGGTGTGCGCATCGACCTCGATCGCGTCCGCTTCACCCTGGCCGACCGGAGCGAGCGCACCCTGTGGACCGTCACCGAAGTCCGTCGCGGCAGCAGCCCGGGCACCGACGGTGACGTCAGCCTGCGGACCTACGCCGACGAGAAGCGGGCGCGCAACGCATGGCGCCAGGCCCGGACGCGGTGGCGTGGGGCGAGTGCGCCGGGCGGTCCCTCCGGTGCGCGGCACGCCGTAGGGTCGGTGCCGCGGTCCGGCACCCGGCCGCCACGGCTCTGACGCTCTGCGCGCCCGTACGGTGGCTCCCGCGGTGCATCACGATCCCGCGAGCCTTCCCGGCGTGCGCGCCCCTGCAACGGCAGAGACCTCAGCCACCGGCGATCACCGTGGCCGGCCCGCACACCGCCTCATCGGAGGAGACACCATGCATCGCACGTGCCCCTTCGTACCCGCCCAGGGCGACGCCCCTGCACAGGAGAACGCCACCGCTCCGACCGGCGCCCGCGCACCACAAGACGCACCACGAGGAGCACCGCAAGCAGCACCACAACAGGCGTCCGCGCCAAGCGACTTGTCCGTGTCCGGCACCGACTCCCGCCGGATCGTCGCTCTGCTCGCCGCGCTGCGCTCACCGCGCGGCCAGAGCGACCCGGCCGCCGTGTACCGGCGGCTGCGCGCGCACGGCGAGGTGGTCGCCTCCCCCTGGGGCGGCCCGCTCCTCACCTCCTACGCGGCCTGCGACCAGGTGCTGCGCGACCGCAACTGGCTGACCCTCGACGCACCGTGGCGCCGCCGGCAGGGCAAGCGCTGGACCTCGCCCGCCTCGGCCGAGTTCGGCGAGATGCTGATGGTGCTCAATCCGCCCGACCACACCCTGCAGCGGCGCGTACTCGGCTCCGCCTTCGACCGGGCCGCACTGGCCCGCCTCCGGGAGACCGTGTCCGTCCAGGTGACCGGGCTGCTCGACGATCTGGAGCAGCAACTCAAGGAAGGCACCGCCGACTTCGCCGCGACCGTCGGCGAAGAACTGCCGGTGGCGGCCGTCGGCAGCTGGCTCGCCATCCCGCCGGCCGACTTCCCGCTGCTGCGCCGGCTCACCCATGAACAGACCCTCGCCCAGGAGCTGTTCCCCACCGCCGCCCAGCTCGCCACCGCGGACCGGGCCGCCCTCGAGCTGCGGTCCTACTTCGAGGCACTCGTCGACGAACGCCGCCGCCACCCCGGGGACGACGTGGTGTCCGGCTGGCTGCGGCTCTGGCAGCAGGCCGCGCCGGAGCAATCGCCCGACGTCGTACGCCGGTTGGCCATGTTCACCGTCATGGCGGGACTCGAGACGACGACCGCTCTGCTCAACAGCGCCGTGTGGCTGCTCGGGCAACACCCGGACCAGGCCGACTGGTTGCGATACCACGTCGAAGGCATTCCCGGGGCCGTTGAGGAGATTCTGCGATATGACCCCCCGGTCCATGTCGTCACTCGTGTAGCCTCCCGCGGTAACACACTGTCAGGTACAGGCATCCATGAGGGACAGCTGGTCTACGCCATGATCGCCTCGGCGCAGCACGATCCGGACTTCATATCCGACCCCGCCCGCTTCGACGTCCGGCGCCCCGCCGCACGCCATCTCGCCTTCGGCCAGGGGCCGCACTACTGCCTCGGCGCCGGACTCGCCCGGCTCGAGGCCGCGGTCCTCCTCGAGCAACTGCTGCCACGATTCCCGCGGTTGAGGCTCGCGGAGCCGCCGCAGTGGGAACCGCGGGTGGCGTTCCGCCGGATGCGGAATCTGCTGGTGACCGCATGAACCACGAACGCGACACGCTCTCCGCCACCGTGCACGGCCCGGTGCTCCGGGTACGGATGCACGGCGGTGGCTCCGGCAATGTCGTGGACGAGGCCCTGCTCGACGACCTGGCCGTGGTACTCACCGCCTTGCGCGACCGGCCCGCGCTGCGCGTCCTCGTACTCGACGGCGACGGGACCGACTTCTGCCTCGGCACCGATCGGCAGGACCTCGAGCGGCGCATATCCGGGGACCCGGGCGGCGCGGACATCCGCCGCCTCGGGGACAAGGCCAAGCAGGTGTGCGAGGCCCTCGAGGCGGCCGACGCCCTGACCATCGCACGCATCCAGGGCCGAGCCGTGGGCGCCGGCCTCGCCCTCGCCGCCTTCTGCGACCTGCGCGCCGGTACCGCCGACGCCGCCTTCCGCCTCCCGGAGCTCGCCGTCGGACTGCCCACCGCCTGGGGCGGCGCGATAGCCCGCCTGATCACCGAGATCGGCGCCTCCCGGATCCGTGAACTGGCCCTCACCTGCGATGTGTTGGACGCCCGTACCGCCCACGCCCTCGGCCTGCTGCACCGCGTCGCCGACACCCCCGAAGGCCTCGACGTCGTCGTCGACACCTGGGCCCGCGGCGCGGCACGGC
>NZ_QUAK01000112.1 GCF_003429565.1 Streptomyces triticagri | reverse complement strand
GGCGAAGCCCGCCGCCGCGCCTGCCGCCAAGCCGGCCGTCGCCAAGCCGACCCCGGCCCAGCAGGAGCCCAAGTCCGAGCAGCCCGACGAGGCGCCCGCGGGCCCGGAGTTCCAGACGCTGCGCGGCCCGGCCGCCGCGGTCGCGAAGAACATGAACGCCTCCATCGAGGTCCCCACGGCGACGTCCGTGCGCGCGGTCCCGGTGAAGCTGCTCTTCGACAACCGCATCGTCATCAACAACCACCTCAAGCGCGCCCGCGGCGGGAAGATCTCCTTCACGCACCTCATCGGGTACGCGATGGTGCAGGCCATCAAGGCCATGCCGTCGATGAACCACTCCTTCGCCCAGAAGGACGGCAAGCCGACCCTGGTCAAGCCGGAGCACATCAACTTCGGTCTGGCCATCGACCTGGTGAAGCCGAACGGCGACCGTCAGCTGGTCGTCGCGGGCATCAAGAAGGCCGAGACGCTCAACTTCTTCGAGTTCTGGCAGGCCTACGAGGACATCGTCCGCCGGGCCCGCAACAACAAGCTGACGATGGAGGACTTCTCCGGAGTCACCGTCTCGCTGACCAACCCCGGCGGCCTCGGCACCGTCCACTCGGTGCCGCGTCTGATGCCCGGCCAGTCGGTCATCATGGGCGTCGGCTCGATGGACTACCCGGCCGAGTTCCAGGGCACCTCCCAGGACACCCTGAACAAGCTGGGCATCTCCAAGGTCATGACCCTGACCTCGACGTACGACCACCGCGTCATCCAGGGCGCCGCCTCCGGCGAGTTCCTGCGCATCGTGGCGAATCTGCTGCTCGGCGAGGACCGGTTCTACGACGAGATCTTCAAGGCCCTGCGCATTCCGTACGAGCCGGTCCGCTGGCTCAAGGACATCGACGCGAGCCACGACGACGACGTCACCAAGGCCGCCCGGGTCTTCGAGCTGATCCACTCCTACCGGCAGCGCGGCCACATCATGGCCGACACGGACCCGCTCGAGTACCGCCAGCGCAAGCACCCCGACCTCGACATCACCGAGCACGGGCTGACGCTGTGGGACCTGGAGCGCGAGTTCGCCGTCGGCGGCTTCGCCGGCAAGTCGATGATGAAGCTGCGCGACATCCTCGGCGTGCTCCGTGAGTCGTACTGCCGCACCACCGGCGTCGAGTTCATGCACATCCAGGACCCGAAGCAGCGGCAGTGGCTGCAGGACCGCATCGAGCGGCCGCGCGGCAAGCCGGAGCGCGAGGAGCAGCTGCGCATCCTGCGCCGGCTGAACGCCGCGGAAGCCTTCGAGACCTTCCTGCAGACCAAGTACGTGGGTCAGAAGCGGTTCTCGCTCGAGGGCGGCGAGTCCGTCATCCCGCTGCTCGACGCGGTCCTCGACTCGGCCGCCGAGTCCCGCCTGGACGAGGTCGTCGTGGGCATGGCCCACCGCGGCCGCCTGAACGTCCTGGCGAACATCGTCGGCAAGTCGTACGCGCAGATCTTCCGGGAGTTCGAGGGGAACCTCGACCCGAAGTCGATGCACGGCTCCGGCGACGTGAAGTACCACCTGGGCGCCGAGGGCACCTTCACCGGTCTGGACGGCGAGCAGATCAAGGTCTCGCTCACCGCGAACCCCTCGCACCTGGAGGCGGTCGACCCGGTCCTGGAGGGCGTCGTCCGCGCCAAGCAGGACATCATCGGCAAGGGCGGCACCGACTTCACCGTGCTGCCGATCGCCATCCACGGCGACGCGGCCTTCGCGGGCCAGGGCGTGGTGGCCGAGACGCTCAACATGTCGCAGCTGCGCGGCTACCGCACCGGCGGCACCGTGCACGTCGTCATCAACAACCAGGTCGGCTTCACGGCGGCGCCCGAGTCCTCGCGCTCCTCCATGTACTCGACCGACGTGGCCCGGATGATCGAGGCGCCGATCTTCCACGTGAACGGCGACGACCCCGAGGCCGTCGTGCGGATCGCCCGCCTCGCCTTCGAGTTCCGCCAGTCCTTCAACAAGGACGTGGTCATCGACCTCATCTGCTACCGCCGCCGCGGGCACAACGAGTCCGACAACCCGGCCTTCACGCAGCCCTTGATGTACGACCTGATCGACAAGAAGCGCTCGGTGCGCAAGCTCTACACCGAGTCCCTCATCGGTCGCGGCGACATCACCCTGGAAGAGGCCGAGCAGGCCCTGCAGGACTACCAGGGCCAGCTGGAGAAGGTCTTCACCGAGGTCCGCGAGGCCACCTCGCACGCCGCCCCGGCCGAAGTCCCGGGCGCCGAGGCCGAGTTCCCGGTGGCGGTGAACACGGCGGTCACCCAGGAGGTCGTCAAGCGCATCGCCGAGTCCCAGGTGAACATCCCCGACCGGGTCACCGTGCACCCGCGGCTGCTCCCGCAGCTGCAGCGCCGTGCGGCCATGGTCGAGGACGGCACCATCGACTGGGGCATGGGCGAGACCCTCGCCATCGGTTCGCTGCTCCTGGAGGGCACCCCGGTCCGGCTCTCCGGCCAGGACTCGCGGCGCGGCACCTTCGGTCAGCGGCACGCGGTCCTCATCGACCGCGAGACCGCGGACGACTACACGCCGCTGCTCTACCTCGCGGACGACCAGGCCCGGTACAACGTCTACGACTCGCTGCTCTCCGAGTACGCGGCGATGGGCTTCGAGTACGGCTACTCGCTCGCCCGTCCCGAGTCGCTGGTGATGTGGGAGGCGCAGTTCGGCGACTTCGTCAACGGCGCGCAGACCGTCGTCGACGAGTTCATCACCTCGGCCGAGCAGAAGTGGGGCCAGCACTCCGGTGTGACCCTGCTGCTTCCGCACGGCTACGAGGGCCAGGGCCCCGACCACTCATCGGCCCGCCCGGAGCGTTTCCTGCAGATGTGCGCGCAGGACAACATGACGGTCGCGATGCCGACCCTGCCGTCGAACTACTTCCACCTGCTGCGCTGGCAGGTGCACAACCCGCACCACAAGCCGCTGATCGTCTTCACCCCGAAGTCGATGCTGCGTCTGAAGGCCGCGTCCTCGAAGGCGGAGGAGTTCACCACGGGCGGCTTCCGCCCCGTGATCGGCGACGACTCGGTCGACCCGGCCGCGGTCCGCAAGGTCGTCTTCTGCGCCGGCAAGGTCTACTACGACCTGGACGCCGAGCGGCAGAAGCGCGGTGCCACGGACACGGCGATCATCCGCATCGAGCGCCTCTACCCGCTGCCGGGCAAGGAGCTCCAGGAGGAGATCGCCAAGTACCCGGACGCCGCGAAGTACCTGTGGGTGCAGGAGGAGCCGGCGAACCAGGGCGCCTGGCCGTTCATCGCGCTCAACCTGATCGACCACCTGGACCTGGCGGTCGGCGCCGACGTCCCGCACGACGAGCGGCTGCGGCGCATCTCGCGCCCGCACGGCTCGTCCCCGGCGGTCGGCTCGGCGAAGCGCCACCAGGCGGAGCAGGAGCAGCTGGTACGCGAGGTGTTCGAGGCGTAGCCCTCGGCAGGCCCGGTACAACGTCGACGGCCCGGCGCCCCTTCGGGGGGTGCCGGGCCGTCCACGTCGCGCCGGGCCTGCGGTGGCCTGCGCCTGCGCCCGGCTGCCTATGCTTTTCCCGTCCCCGGGACCGAACCCATCACCGCCTGAACCCGACGGAGCACCGAGCATGTACTTCACCGACCGTGGCATCGAGGAGCTGGAGAAGCGGCGCGGCGAGGAGGAGGTCACCTTCGAGTGGCTGGCCGAGCAGCTGCGCACGTTCGTCGACCTGAACCCCGACTTCGAGGTCCCGGTGGAACGCCTCGCCACCTGGCTGGCCCGCCTGGACGACGAGGACGAGGACTGATCCCCCTCCGCCCATCAGCACGACATCCTCCCCCTCGCCCTCACCCTCTTCCTTGATCCCGTCCGGCGTCCCTCTCAGCCCGTCTGGGGGTCCCCCCGGACGAAGTCTGGGGGAGTTTGAGGACATCTGTTTCAGCCCGTCCGGCGTTTGAGGACATCTTTTGTCAGCCTGTCCGGCCCTGAGGACAAGGCCCCCAGGGCCGGGGCCTGGAAATGGACCCCCACACCCCTGCCACCCGGCGAACGAGACATCCACCTTGACTAAGAGCTCACGCGATATATCGTGTGGGGAGGAGACGCGATATGGCGCGACTCCCGCCGACCCGGGAGGCCACCCCATGCCAAAGTCATCGTGGGACGTCACGGAGCCCCACAAACTCACCTTCGACGACCCCCTCACGGCCGTACACGTCCGCACCGTCCACGGCACGGTGAACGTCGTGGGCACCGACGAGGGCTCCACCCGCCTCGAGGTCTCGGAGATCGAGGGCCCACCGCTGCGCGTCACCCTCGAGGACGGCACCCTCACCGTCGCGTACGACGACCTCCCCTGGCAGGGCTTCCTCAAGTGGTTCGACCGCAAGGGCCACCGGCGCCGCGCGGTCGTCTCCCTCGCGGTCCCGGCCGCGACCCGCGTCGAGGTGGGCGTGGTCGGAGCGAGCGCCGTCGTCTCCGGCATCGAGGCGAAGACCACGGTCCGCGGCGTCAGCGGCGACTCCACGCTGCTGGGCATCGCCGGACCGGTCACGGCCGAGACGGTGTCGGGCAGCGTGGAGGCGCAGGCCGTGACGGGGAAGCTCCGGTTCAGTTCCGTGTCCGGCGGACTCACCGTCGTCGAAGGTTCGGGCCCGTCCGTACGCGCGGACTCCGTCAGCGGCCACATGATCGTCGACGTGGGCCCGGGCAGCGACCCGACGGACATCCAGCTGAACAACGTCTCCGGCGAGATCGCCGTCCGCCTCCCGCACCCCGCCGATGCGAAGGTCGAGGCGAACACGGCGAGCGGCACGGTCTCGAACTCCTTCGACGAGCTGCGCGTGGACGGCAATTGGGGCGCCAAGCGCGTCACCGGCCGGCTCGGCGCCGGCCGCGGCACCCTCAAGGCGAACACGGTCTCCGGCGCCATCGCCCTGCTCCACCGCCCCGCAGCGCCCGAGGGCGAGGACGAACCGCCGGCCGACACCCCGCCCACCGGAAAGGTGCTCTGACATGCCCCCTGTCTTCGCCCACGGGCGTCTGCGCCTCTACCTCCTCAAGCTCCTCGACGAGGCTCCTCGGCACGGGTACGAGGTGATCCGGCTCCTCGAGGAGCGCTTCCAGGGCCTCTACGCGCCGTCGGCGGGCACCGTGTACCCGCGGCTCGCCAAACTCGAGGCCGAGGGCCTGGTCACCCACACCTCGGAGGGTGGCCGCAAGGTCTACTCGATCACCGAGGCGGGCCGCGCCGAACTGGCCGCCCGCAGCGGCGAACTCGCCGACCTGGAGCTGGAGATCCGCGACTCGGTCGCCGAACTGGCCGCAGAGATCAGGGACGACGTACGGGGCGCGGCGGGCGATCTGCGCCGCGAGATGCGGGAGGCGGCCGGCGCGAGCCGCAACGGCACGGGCAAGTCCGGTGCTGGGCACGGAGGTTCGGGCAAGAGCGGCCAGTCCGGTGACGGCGATTCCTGGCGCGTCGCGAAGGAGGAGCTGCGCCGCGCGAAGCAGGAGTGGAAGGACCAGGCCCGCCGCGCGAAGGACGAGTCGCGCCGGGCGCGCGAGGACGCCAAGGAGGCTCGCAGGCAGGCGCAGGCCGCGCACGAGGAGGCGCGCGAGGAGATGCAGCGCATGGCCCGGCGGGTCCAGGAACAGGTCCAGGACCACTTCACGCGCGGCGACTGGCCGACGGGGCTGCGCGAGGGACTGACCGAACTCACGCGTGAGTTCGGGCGGTTCGGCCGGGGCGGTGGCGGCACGGGGGCCGCCTCCACGGGGGTCACGGTCGAGCGAGTCCCGGTGGACGAGACGGGCTCGGGTGACCCCGAATGGGCCCCGGAGGTGTCGGGCGGGGACCCCGCGCGTGACCTCGAGCGGTTGCTCGACCGCTTCCGGGACGAGGTACGGGACGCTGCGCGTGACCATGGGGTGAGCGAGGCACAACTACGCGCGGCACGCCGCCACTTGTCGACGGCGGCGGCCCACATCGCATCCACCCTGAGGTCTCCGACCTCAGACCCCTCGGACAAGCCAGACCCGTCCGACTGACCCAGCCCTCGCGGCACTTGAGAAGCGGGGCCAGGGCGGAGCCACTGTCGCCTCCTCATCGGCTCCGCTACTCGCACTCCGCGTCGAAGTCCGCCACGTCCGTCGTCAGCTCGCCGCCCTCGTACTCGACCTCCTCCCAGGCCGAGGTGGCCGTCTCCTTCTCCTTCACTTCGATCGTCGCCTGCCACGTACCGCACTCGGCGTCGGTCGATGTCTCCGCCGAGTGGACCTCGTCGGACCCCCGCTCGATCGTGGTCACCTCCTGGCGGTCCACCTCCTCCCACTCGCCGGAGTAATACGCGTCCTGGTGGAAGACGACCGTCACCTGCTGGGCCCACGGCGTGGCCGTCGGACAGTCCGGGGTGACGTCGACGTCGAAGCCGCCGAGAATCTTGTGTGGCCGGGCCTCGAAGTCCATCGAGCAGTCGGACGCGGGGGCGGTGTCCGACGGTGCGGGCTCGCCGCCCTCGGGCGCCTCTTCGGCAGGCTCGGGCGACTCGGTCGACGCATGCCCTGGGGCGGCGTCGTCGCTCGTCGAAGGCTCCACGCCGCCGGATTTCGCGGCATCGTGGTTCGAGGCGCCGCCCCACTGGCCGAGGCCGGCCTTGACGACGGCCAGCACGACCAGCACGGCGAGGAACCACCACAGACGCCGCCCGGCGGTACGTGGCCGGCGTACGACGGAGGCGGGTGCAGGAGGCGCGGCGGGCGGAGCCGCAGAGGCAGGGATCGGGGCCGGAGCCGGGAACCGGCGCGTGGGCGGCGGCTGCCGGACGGGGGCGGTGGACGCGGTCGCCATGGCCGGGGCCGCAGGTATGTGCCCGTCCAGCATGGCGATCAGCTCGGCGGCGGTCGGGCGCTGCGCCGGGTCCTTGGCCATGGCAGCCCGCAGCGGTCCGTCGAGGCCGGGCGGTACGCCGTCCAGATCGGGCTCGTCGTGCAGGATGCGGTAGATGACGGCGTCGGTGGGGCCAGTACCGAAGGGCGGCCGACCGGTGGCCGCGTGGGCGACGGTGGCCGCCCAGGCGAAGACGTCGGTGGCCGGTCCCGGGGTGCCCCGGATCTGTTCCGGCGCCATGTAGCCCGTCGTGCCGATGGTGGCACCGCTGTCGGTCAATATCGTGGAGGCGTCGGCGAGTTGGGCGATGCCGAAGTCGATGACCTTGATGACGCCCGCGCCCATGAGCACATTGGCAGGCTTCAGGTCCCGGTGGACGATCCCGGTGTCGTGGATGTCGTACAGGGCCACGGCCAGCGACCGTGCAAGCAGCCGCACCGTCCCGGAGCCGAGCGGGCCGGCGGCCATAATCTCGGACAACGTCGGCCCGTCGACGTACTCGGTGACGAGGTAGGGCCGCCCCTCGGCCGTCCCGGCGTCGACGACACGGACGGTGTGCAGTCCCTGCACCCGAAGCGCCGCAGCGATCTCCCGGCTGAACCGGGCCCGGAAGCCGGGATCGTCGGCGAGTTCGGGCCGCATCACCTTGACCGCCACCGGATGCGACAGATCCGGGTGGGTCGCGAGATGCACGACGCCCATCCCTCCGGCGCCGAGACGACGCTTCAGCGTGTAGCCGTGGAAGTCGACCTCATCGCTGGACGCCGGTTGGTCCCCTGACATGCTGTGTCCCCCCGCTGCGGCCTTGGTCGACCCAATACCGTACCGGCAGCGGAATCACGGCAGCGCGGGGGTCGCCGCACGGACGAGCTGTATGACCAGCCACGCGCCTGACCGCCGGTCAAAAGATGTCCTCAAACTCCCCCAGCCCGTCCGGGGCCCCCAGACGGGCTGGATTCACGGGCGCCCGTCAGCCCAGGACCCGGGTCACCGCGTCGTGGGACGCCCCGCGGTCCGCCAGGACGTCCCGAGGCACCCCGGGCCGGGCGGTCAGCGCCAACAGCACATGTTCGTCCCCGATGAACCGGTCGCCGCGACCGACCGCCACCTTCAGCGCCGTCTCCAGGACACCCTTGGACTCCCGGGCGAACGGCCGATGTCCACCGAACCGACGCCGCCCCCTGCGGGCCTTTCGGCCCGCGAGCGCACCCGCACCGTGCTCCTGCTCCGCCCGCGCCACGATCGCCTCGACATCGACCCCGAGCCCGGCCAGGGCCTCCGCATCGGCGTCCGAGACCCCGCCACGGCGTCGCGCCTCGGCCAAGTCCCGTTCCACCGCGTCCCGTTGCCCCGCGACGCCCAACGCCCGCAGGACGAACGCACCCTTCGTACCCTCCGCGTCGAGAAGCGCAAGCACCAGATGCTCGGCCGTGACGGTGGGGGCCTCGCGCAACTCGGCGTACAGCACAGCCCCTTCGACCACATCCCGGGCGCCCTGCGTGAATCGCTCGAACATCATCGCCTCCCGTACTTCTTGTGCACGGCCTGCCTGCTGATCCCGAGCTCGGCGGAGATCTCCTGCCACGACCAGCCCTGATTGCGCGCACTGCGCACCTGGACCGCCTCGAGCTGCTCGAGCAGCCGCCGCAACGCGGCAACCGCCCGCAGCCCGACCCGTGGATCGTGATCTCCGGCCCGCTCGGCGAGATCCGTCGCTTCGGTCATGATGTCAACTTACATTGACACCATCTCGCCGTCAACCCGGGTTGACAGTGTCGTCGCTCAGACCGTGAGTACGATCTTGCCGAACTGCCCGCCCGTCTCCATCCGTTCGAAGCCCTCGCGGGCGCGGTCGAGCGGCAGCACCTCGTCGATCACCGGCCGTACGCCCGTCGCCTCGCAGAACGACAGCAGATCCTCGAGCTCGTCCTTGGAGCCCATCGTCGAGCCGACGATCTTCAGCTCGAGGAAGAAGATGCGGGTCAGCTCGGCCTTGGAGGGCGCGTCGCCACTGGTCGCACCGGAGATCACCACGGTGCCGCCGGGCTTCAGGGACTTGATGGAGTGCGACCAGGTCGCGGCGCCCACCGTCTCGATCACCGCGTCCACCCGCTGCGGCAGCCGCGCACCGCTCTCCACCGCCTCGACGGCGCCCAGTTCGAGGGCCCGCTTGCGCTTCGCCTCCTCGCGGCTGGTGGCGAAGACCTTCAGGCCCGCCGCCTTGCCGAGCACGATCGCCGCCGTCGCCACGCCGCCGCCGGCGCCCTGCACCAGGACGGAGTCACCCGGGCGTACACCCGCGTTGGTGAACAGCATCCGGTACGCGGTGAGCCAGGCGGTCGGCAGACAGGCCGCCTCCTCGAAGGAGAGCCCGGCGGGCTTCGGCAGGACGTTCCAGGCCGGTACGGAGACCTGTTCGGCGAAGGTGCCCTGATAGCGCTCGGTCAGGATGGACCGCGGCTCGTCCGGCCCCACGCCGTGGCCGGTCTGGCCGATGACCGAGTGCAGCACGACCTCGTTGCCGTCGGCGTCCACGCCGGCGGCGTCGCAGCCGAGGATCATCGGGAGCTTGTCCTCGGCGAGGCCGACGCCGCGGAGCGACCAGAGGTCGTGGTGGTTGAGGGAGGCGGCACGGACGTCGACGGTCGTCCAGCCGGGCCGGTCACCGGGAGCGGGCCGCTCCCCCAACTCGAGCCCGCTCAGCGGCTGATCACGATCGGTACGAGAGGCATAGGCAGCGAACATGCGGCGACCATAGGCGGTGGCCCACGATCCGCGGTACAGGCCGACGGTGTGACCCCCGGCACGAGTCCGCACATACGACTCGACGTGACTCCGGCCCATCCGGCATCCTCCGCCGGTCCGGCATCCTCCGCCGGTCCGGCAACCTCCGCCGGTCCGGCAACCTCCGCCGGTCCGGCACCCTCCGCCGGTCCGGCATCCCCAGCCCGTGCGGCACCCTCCAGCCCGTCCGGCGATTGAGGACATCTTTCAGCCCGTCCGGCGATTGAGGACGAGGCCGCCAGGCCGACAAATCAAGCCCGTCCGGCGCTTGAGGACGAGGCCGCCAGGCCGATGCCTGGAACCGCAACGGCCCTGAACGGGCCTCGTCCTCAAACGCCGGACGGGCTGAGAGATGCCCTGAACGGGCAAAAGATGTCCTCAAACGCCGGACGGGCTGGGGATGCCGGACGACGGCCTGGGGATGCCGGACGGGCTGGAGGTGCCGGAAGGGCTCGAGGGCCCTACCGCCGCGCCACACCCTCCGCCCGAGCGGCAGCCGCAACCGCCGCAGTCACCGCAGGAGCAACCCGCTCATCGAACGGCGACGGAATGACGTACGACGCAGCCAGCTCGTCCCCGACGACCCCCGCAAGCGCCTCCGCCGCAGCGATCTTCATGCCCTCGGTGATCCGCGACGCCCGCACCTGCAGCGCACCCGCGAAGATCCCCGGGAAGGCGAGGACGTTGTTGATCTGGTTCGGGTAGTCGGAGCGCCCCGTAGCCACCACCGCCGCGTACTTGTGCGCGACATCGGGGTGGACCTCGGGATTCGGGTTGGCCATGGCGAACACAAAGGCGTTCGGCGCCATCGAGGCCACCGCCGGCTCCGGCACCGTACCGCCGGAGACACCGATGAACACGTCCGCACCGGACAGCGCGTCCTCGAGGGAGCCGGAGAGCCCCGCCCGGTTGGTGATCTCCGCGAGCTCCCGCTTGACCTCGGTGAGGTCCTCGCGGTCACGGCTGACGATGCCCTTGCGGTCGGTGACCGTCACGTCCCCGATACCGGCCTCGAGCAGGAACTTGGCGATGGCCACCCCGGCCGCACCCGCACCGGAGATCACCGCACGCAGATCTCCGAGCGTGCGCTCGGTCAGCTTGGCCGCATTGCGCAGCGCCGCGAGGGTGACCACCGCGGTGCCGTGCTGGTCGTCGTGGAAGACCGGGATGTCCAGGCGCTCCTGGAGCTTGCGCTCGATCTCGAAGCAGCGCGGCGCGGAGATGTCCTCGAGGTTCACGCCGCCGAAGGAGGGGGCGAGCCGCACCACGGTCTCGACGATCTCGTCCGCGTCGGTGGTCGCGAGCGCCACCGGCACCGCGTCGACCCCGCCGAACTGCTTGAACAGAATCGCCTTGCCCTCCATGACGGGGAGCGAGGCCTCGGGCCCGATGTCACCGAGTCCGAGCACCGCGGTGCCATCGGTGACGACGGCGACCACGCTGGACTTCCAGGTGTAGTCGTGGACCAGCTCCGGCTGGTCGGCGATGGCGCTGCACACCTTGGCCACGCCCGGTGTGTACGCGAGGGACAAGTCGTCCTTGTCCCGGACCGGCACCGTGGCCTGCACGGCCATCTTGCCGCCACGGTGCAGCGCGAAAGCCGGGTCGAAGGCCTCTTCCGGGCCGTCCGTACCGGCGTCGCTGCGAGGATTGACGATCTCCGCTGCCACTGTTGTCTGACCCCTTAAGTCTTTATCAATTGAGGGTGACCACTCCCTGGTTGAGGAGTGGGCGGGCACCGTGTCCGTGCCTTGTCTCGGCGGTTGGACCGCCTCCACAAGGGGAGGTACGGACACGCGGGCGCGCCGCACACGCGCCCTGAGCCCCGGATGAGGGGTGTAACCGTCTGTTCTACCGGATGGCACGGGGGGCCGACGAGTCGGATACTGATCGGTGAGATCCCTCATAGTCCGAAATCCGGACATTCAGCGCGGCGGTACGAACGCAGAGGCCGACGATACGAACGGCGCCGGAATCCGAGACGTATCGGAGAATCTCCGGTACCCCGGGTACTGATCGGGAGAAGGTGCACCCGAACTGGACAGGAACGGGCCGGATGACCCTTCCTGTTATCCATTTTTGACATGCCCGGCACCCTGAATCGGGGCGTCCGAATGGCAGGATGCCGTAATCACACAAGGTCGCGACACCCGAAGGTGTGTGCCCGACCCATCGGTTACACCCCCCGCCGGAGGAACCCACCATGACCGCACGCAGCAGCTGTCGTAATCGCACCGCGAAGTCCCGGATTGCCGCGGTCGGCGCGATGGCGGTGGCCGGCACCCTGATCCTGACCGGCTGCGGCGACCAGACCGCCGATTCCGACGCTTCGGAAAAGCAGGACTCCGGCAAGGCCACGCTCGCCGACAAGCTCCCGAAGGCCATCAAGGACGCGGGTGTCATCAAGGTCGGCTCGGACATCGCCTATCCGCCGGTGGAATACCGGGACAAGGACGGCAAGGTCGTCGGCATCGACCTCGACATCGCCAAGGCGCTCGGTGAGCAGCTCGGCGTGGAGTTCAAGTTCGAGAACGGCACCTTCGACACGCTGCTCGGCGGTCTGCGCTCCAAGCGGTACAACATCGCGATGTCGGCCATGACCGACACCAAGGACCGCCAGTCCGGCGTCGACGCGGAGACCGGCAAGAAGGTCGGCGAGGGCGTCGACTTCGTCGACTACTTCTCCGCGGGTGTCTCGATCTACACCAAGAAGGGCGACACCCAGGGCATCAAGACCTGGTCCGACCTCTGCGGCAAGAAGATGGTGGTGCAGCGCGGCACCGTCTCGCACGACCTGGCCAAGGACGAGTCGAAGAAGTGCGAGAGCGACGGCAAGGGCAAGATCACCCTCGAGACCTTCGACAACGACCAGCAGGCGCAGACCCGGCTGCGGGCGGGCGGCGCGGACGCCGGCTCCTCCGACTTCCCGGTCGCCGCGTTCGCCGTGAAGACCTCCGGCGGCGGCAAGCACTTCGAGCTGGTGGGCGAGCAGGTCCAGGCGGCGCCGTACGGGATCGCGGTGCCGAAGTCCAACCCGGAGCTGCGGGACGCGATCAAGGAAGCCCTCGACGCCATCATCGAGAACGGCGAGTACGCCAAGATCATCAAGAAGTGGGGCGTCGAGGACGGCGCGATCAAGTCGGCCGAGGTCAACGGCGGCAAGTGACACCGACCGTCGCTGTTGAAAGGCATTGACCTGTGACTGTTGAGATCAACAAGGCGGGACCGGAGGACACCCCTCCGACTCCTCCGGAAGCCATCAAGGCCATCCCGGTCCGTCACTACGGCCGGTACGTCTCCGCGCTGATCGCGCTCGGCATCCTCGCCGCCATCGTCGTCGCCTTCGCGAAGGGCGACATCAACTGGGGCGTCATCCCGGACTACTTCTTCGACAGCCGCATCCTGCGCGGTGTCCGGGAGACCCTCATCCTGACCCTGGCCGCCATGGCCATCGGCATCGCGGGCGGCATCGTGCTGTCCATCATGCGGATGTCCAAGAATCCCGTGACGTCGTCGATCGCCTGGTTCTACATCTGGTTCTTCCGCGGCACCCCGGTGCTCGTCCAGCTCCTGGTCTGGTTCAACCTGGGCTTCGTCTTCGACACGATCAACCTCGGTCCGATCTACAAGGACGAGTGGTCGGACTTCATGACGCCGTTCCTCACGGCGCTGCTCGGTTTCGGCCTGAACGAAGCCGCGTACATGGCGGAGATCTGCCGAGCCGGTCTGATGTCGGTGGACGAGGGCCAGACCGAGGCCTCGCACGCGCTCGGCATGAGCCACCGCAAGACACTGCGCCGGGTCGTCATCCCGCAGGCGATGCGGATGATCGTGCCGCCCACGGGCAACGAGGTCATCAACATGCTGAAGACGACCTCCCTGGTGTACGTGGTGCAGTATTACGAGCTCCTGAAGGAGTCCAGCGACATCGGCACCAGCTCCGGCGCGACGGTCGAGATGATGTTCCTGGCCGCCTTCTGGTACCTGGTCCTGACCACCGTCTTCAGCATCGGTCAGTACTACCTGGAGCGGTACTACGCCCGTGGCTCGTCCCGGAGTCTGCCGCCGACGCCGCTGCAGAGGCTGCGGGCCAACCTGTTCTCCTTCTCCACCCGTTCGCCGGAGGCCAAGCGATGACTCCCATGGTCAAGGCCGAGGGCGTCCACAAGTCCTTCGGTCACGTCGAGGTGCTCAAGGGCATCGATCTCGAGGTCGCGCCGCGTGAGGTGTTCTGCCTGATCGGTCCGTCCGGTTCCGGCAAGTCCACGTTCCTGCGGTGCATCAACCACCTGGAGAAGATCAACGCCGGCCGGCTCTACGTGGACGGCGAGCTGGTCGGCTACCGGCAGAAGGGCGACAAGCTCTACGAGCTGAAGGACAGCGAGGTCGCCCTCAAGCGCCGGGACATCGGCATGGTCTTCCAGCGCTTCAATCTCTTCCCGCACATGACGGCTCTGGAGAACGTCATGGAGGCGCCGGTGCAGGTCAAGGGCGAGACGAAGGCGGTGGCCCGGGAGCGGGGCGAGCGGCTGCTCGACCGCGTGGGGCTCGCCGACAAGGCGGGCAACTACCCCTCGCAGCTCTCCGGCGGACAGCAGCAGCGGGTCGCGATCGCGCGGGCGCTCGCGATGGAGCCGAAGCTGATGCTCTTCGACGAGCCCACGTCGGCGCTCGACCCGGAGCTGGTGGGCGATGTGCTCGACGTGATGCGGTCCCTCGCGGAGGACGGCATGACGATGGTCGTCGTCACGCACGAGATGGGCTTCGCCCGTGAGGTGGGCGACTCGCTCGTCTTCATGGACGAGGGTGTGGTCGTCGAATCCGGCCATCCACGGGATGTCCTGACGGACCCTCAGCACGAGCGGACGAAGTCGTTCCTGTCGAAGGTGCTCTAGCCCTGCGGGGCGATCCGTGTGCGGCCCCGGAGCATCTCGGGGCCGCACACGGTGATCAGGGGTGACTGACGAGGTTGACCACCTCGTTGCCGGGACCGACGGAGTCGCCCGTGTCGTTGATGATGTTGTCGATGCTGCCGGTGCCGCCGCCCAGGGAGACGGTCACCATGTGGTTGAACCGGACGCCTGACGCCTCCGGCGCGGAGATGGCGCGGTCGGCGACCACATCGGGGTTGAAGCTGAAGAAGCAGTAACTGCCGAGCCCCCACGCCTGGTGGTCGGTCACGGAGTCGGCCACCTGATAAGCCGGATAGCCGCGGTTGTCTCCGTCCATCCAGGCTTCCTGGTCCGGCGGATCGTAGGGCATCTCATTCTGTTGACGTCCTCGCCCGCCTGAAGGAGGGCGATTCGCGTCTGCCGCGCCGATGTCGGGCGCTGCTCCGGGTGGGTTCCTGCTCTCTCCACGCGCAGTTTTCCGCCTGGGGTGATCTTCCATCCGGCGTTCGCAGTGAAGCGGATCGCCTGCCGGGTGTCCCGCTTGGACTTGAAGCGGGGCGGTCCCGGTCCCGTGTCCGGATCGTCGTCTCATCGGTCACCGCCCTTCCGTGACGTACCGGGCCAGCACGCTGGTGAACTCCCAGGGCTCCTGGTCCACTCCGGAGCAGGTGTCGTCGCCGCCGCCTCCCTCGCAGGGACGGTCGCGGTTGACCGACCAGAAGGTCAGCCGGGACAGCTGTGCCTCCTGCGCGTAGCCCAGGATGGTCTCGAAGTCCCCGACGGTGACGGTCTCGTCGCCGTCGGTGATGCCGTTCATCGACGAGATGCCCATATGGGTGTACGCCTCGGACTCGTCGTAGCCGTAGATGTCGACCAGCGAGCTCTTCAGGCCCTCGGCGGCCTGGATGGTCAGCTCGCCCATGTTCTGGCCGCCGCCGCCGAAGTTGAACGGCATGATGGTCCAGGCGTCGACGGTCAGACCGGAGTCCGCGGCACGCTGGATCAGGCTGGTGTCGGGGCCGGACTGGCCGGTGCCGAAGGTGACGTGGACCTTCAGCTCGGGATTGTCGCTCTGCACAGCCAACAGGGCGTCAACCGTGCGCTGTTGGACCTCGGGGTCGTCGTACGCCTCGGCCTCGATGTCGATGTCGATGGCCTTCAAGTCGTAGGCATCGATGACCTTCTGGTAGGCGCCGGCCAGCTCGTCGGCCGAGGAGCAGGACGTCTCGAGCTTGTTGCCGCTCCAGCCGCCGAACGACGGGATCACGTCGCCGCCGCCTGACCGGACGGTCTCCACCGTCTGCTCGTCGACACCGCCGGAGAGCGGACGGGATCCGTCCCACTGCGGGTCGCAGGTGCCGTTGCTGAGTACGAAGGCGAGCGTGTACCACTCGACGCCGGTGGCCTCCGAGACGGTGCTCGGGTCCGGCGGGTCGCCCCAGCCGTTGTAGAGGTAGGGCGCGACGGTCATCGGGTCGGCGGCCGCCTTGACGTCGGCGGGCCGCTCGGTGTGCTCCTCGGCGGCGCCCGCGTTGGCGAGGAGGCCGAAGGAGAGGCCGCCGGCCGCCAGCAGGGCGGCCGACACGGCGGCTAACCGACGGGTGCGACGGGTGCGGCGAGTGTGGCGGGCATGGCGCTGTGGGGGTGTCATGCAGTCACATCCGATACGGGTGTGGGAGTGGGGGGAGGTGATACGACCCTTCGGTCAAGGCTTGATTTAAAGTGCGCACGCAGTACGCGTCAAGGGTTTGGACTGGACCAGCGTTCAGCCCGGTGACTCTCGACAGCTGTGCATCCGTCCGCCGTCCGCACCGCCCGCCCCTGTTCGTCCGTTGTTCGTCCGTGGCACCCGCCCCCGTTCGTCCGTGGCACCTCAACCGGCGGACGCAGCGGGAGAGATGGGAGTGGATGCTGCCGAACACCCACTCCCCACACCTCACTTGAGTGCAAGCACCAGCGCGTCCGAGGGCGAAGCCCACACCGCCCGCGCCTCCGCGAACCCCGCTTCGCGCAGCGTCCGCGCATGCCATTCCACCGGCGGCACATCGCCGTCCGCGTGCTCGCCGTAGATCTCGAACCGCTTCGCGGTCGGCCCCGCGAGTACCGGGTCGTTCGCGGCGAGCTCCCACCACTGGGTCCAGTCGAGTGCGCCCGCGTCCTGCGCGGCCTCGCGCCGGGCGACCCGCAGGGCGCGCTCCGCCTCGTTGATCCGCGGTGTCGCCTGGTCACACATGTGGTCGGCGTTCATGAACACGCCGCCCTCACGTACGAGTTGACCCAGCTGCCCATAGAGCGCCGCCAGCGGCTCCGCGTGCAGCCAGTGCAGTGCGGTGGCGGTCAGCACCGCGTCGTAGGAGTCGTGCGGCAGCGCGTCCGGCCATCGCGGGTCCTTGAGGTCGGCGGTGACGAAGGTGACCCGGCCGTCCCCGGCGAAGGTGCCCTCGGCGATCGCGAGCAGTGCGGGGTCGAGGTCGACTCCCGTACTGGTGGCGTTCGGGAACCTCTTGAGCAGCCGGTCCGTAATACTGCCCGTACCGCACGCGAGATCCAGCACCCTCGGTTCGGGGCCCACCGTCGCCTCGACCATGTCGAGCATCACCCGGAACCGCTCCTCGCGGTCCGGCATGTACCACTCCTGCTGTCGGTCCCAGCTCTCCTGCCAGGCGAGCCAGTCGGTTCCCGCAGCGGTTTCCGTCATCGGAAGGCCTCCCTCTCGTCCTACGCTCTCGTTCTGCGCTCTCGTCCTACGCTCTTCGTAATACCCTGGATTGAGATTCACCCATTACCAGGACTGACCCGACCCTAGCCCGCCTCCGTAAGGACTACAAGTGGAACTGACCCATTACTCGGACTACGCCGTGCGCTTGGTCAACAGCGAGGAACCGGGTCGCGGCACGGACTCCCTGACCACGGTGGACGCGGTCCGGGAGCTGTTCGGCGGCAATGCCTCGGCCGCCAGGCGCGCCACCGACGCGGACGTCACCCGCTTCCGTTCGGTACGTGCCCGGCTGCGTGCCGTCTTCGAGGCGGCCGACTCCGGCGAGGAGACGCTCGCCGTCGACCTGCTCAATTCACTGCTGCTCGAGTTCCCCGTCAGCCCGCAGATCTCCGGACACGACTACCGGGACGACGACGGCAGGCCGTTGTGGCACATGCACCTCGCCGACCATCCGTCGAACGCGACCGCCGGATACGCCGCGATCGCCTCGATGGGTCTGGCCTTCCACCTCACCGAGCACGGCGTCGACCGCCTCGGCCTGTGCGAGGCGAGCCCCTGCCGCAACGCCTATCTGGACACCTCGACCAACCGCTCCCGGCGCTACTGCTCCGACCGCTGCGCCACCCGCGCCAATGTGGCCGCCTACCGGGCCCGCAAGCGCGAGGAGCGCGAGGAGCCGCGCGACGACCGGTCACGCAGTACGGGCCGCACCGCGGACAGCGCCCAGAGCAGATAGCGCAACGGACCGCGCCGTCCCGCCCCCGGCGGCCGGTAGCGCAGCCCGACCCTGGCAAGCACCAGTTCCTCGGGCACCGTGCCGTAGTCCGTGCTGTCGCCCCCCGCGTAAGGGTTGTCGCCGAGCACCCACCAGCCGCCCTCGCGGCGCTCCACGGCCCGCTTCACCACGAGCAGATCCTGCTGGAAGGGGTGCCTCAGCACCACCACGTCCCCCGGGCGCACCCGCGCCGCGTAACGGACGAGCAGCTGGTCCCCGTGACGCAGCGTGGGCACCATCGAGGGCCCGTACACCTCGGCCAGGCCGAACGGTTTGCGCGCCTCACCGGGCCGCCCCGGCTCCACCCCTGGTTCCCGCATCCGGCACCTCCCGGTCCGATCCTGGAACCAGTGTGCGCCCTCGGGCGGCCGGCCGGGCGCCTCCGGTCGGATCCCGCCCGGAGGCGTTGATGGGATCCGCCAGACCCTTCGAGAAGTCTCGAACCCGACCCTGGACTTTCGTCCTAAGCCCATGGGGCCCCTCGCGAAAACCCGTCCGCCACGGAGTAATGTCCCCCTTGAGAAGACGATCACGAGGAAGGACAGCTCCATGCTCTCCCGCCTGTTTGCCCCCAAGGTGAAGGTCAGCGCCCACTGCGACCTCCCGTGCGGCGTTTACGACCCCGCCCAGGCTCGAATCGAGGCGGAGTCCGTCAAGGCCGTCCAGGAAAAGATGGCCGGCAACGACGACGCCCAGTTCCAGACGCGCGCCATCGTCATCAAGGAGCAGCGCGCCGAGCTCGCCAAGCACCACGTCTCGGTGCTGTGGAGCGACTACTTCAAGCCGCCGCACTTCGAGAAGTACCCGGAGCTGCACCAGCTGGTCAACGAGACCCTCAAGGCCCTCTCGGCCGCGAAGGGCTCGTCCGACCCGGCCACCGGCCAGAAGGCGCTCGACTACATCGCCCAGATCGACAAGATCTTCTGGGAGACGAAGAAGGCCTGACCGGTCCCGTCGTCCGCCCCGGGGCGGAGCTCACGGACCATCCGACCGCACCCGGTCCGCACCACGCCGTTCCTCGGCATCGGTGACGGGCCGGGTGCGGTTTGTTTGGGGGCAGGGCCAGGTGGATGCCCGGGGGGTCATGGTTTCGTCGGTCCTCCGGTGCTGGGGACTGTGTGGTCCGGGGAGTCCCGCTGGGCGGATGGGAGCTCTGGGGTGGGGGCGGTGGTGTGGTCGTGGAGGGGATCGACTGTGGGCGGTGCGCGGTGAGTTGCGGTGCGTACGACCGCTACCGCGGTGAGGGCGAGGGTGAGGCCGAGGGCCGTGCGGGGGCCGAAGGGTTCGTCGAAGGCGAGGGCGCCCCAGACCGCGGTGACCGGGGCCATCAGGAACATCAGGGTGTTGACCTCGGTGACGCCGGAGCGTCGCAGGATGAGCCAGTAGAGGCCGTAGCCGCCGAAGGTCGACAGGACGACGAGCCAGCCGACCGCCAGCCAGAACGAGGTGCCCGCCGGCGGCAGCGCGGCCCCGGCGCCCGTGGCCAGGGCCGTGAAGACCAGGGCGCTGGTGGTGCAGTGGATGGTCAGGGCCACCGTGGGCGGCACTCGGGTGCGCGAGCGGCCGTCCAGGAACGTGGCCGCCACCAGCGAGAACATGCCGAGCAGCGGGATCAGGTACGCCCACCCGGCGACGGCGGTGCCGGCCGCCGCGTCGGCCGTGGTGACGACCGCGACTCCGCCGAGCCCGAGGAGGAGGCCGAGCCACTGGCGGCGGGAGACGTACTGGCGGAGCAGCGGGCCGGCCAGCGCGCCCGCGACGAGGGGCTGGATGCCGTCGATGAGGGCGGTGGTGCCGCTGGAGACGCCGAGCTCGATGGCGTAGTAGACCGTGAGCAGATAGCCGGACTGGGACAGTACGCCGATCGCCGCCTGCCGGGACACGTCCCGAACCGTCAGGCCGCGCCAGGCCGTTCGGGCCACGAGAGCGACCGCGAGCAGGACGGCGGCCAGCGGCAGGAACCGCCACATCAGGACCGTCACCGCGGGCGCGCTTCCCGCGCCGAGCTTGGCCCCGATGAATCCGGAACTCCAGCAGAGCACGAAGGCGGCGGAGAGCAGGACGTTCATGCCGGGGCCTCCAAGTAAACAGATCGGTATATCTGTACTCGTAGACTATACAGATCGGTATAGTGGGTGCCATGGGTACCGAGACGACGCAGACGGGCGGAGGGCCGCGGCGGACCGTCATGACGCCGGCGGCCGGTCGCGCCCTCGAAGCGGCCGGGAAGCTGTTCTACGAGCGAGGCATCCACGCCGTCGGGGTCGACCTGATCGCGGCGGAGGCGGGCGTGACGAAGAAGACGCTCTACGACCGGTTCGGCTCCAAGGAGCAGCTCGTCGTGGAGTACCTCGCGGACCGCGACGAGCGGTGGCGGGCGTTCCTCACCCGGTGGCTTGAGGAGCTCGAAGCACGGGACGCGGAACCGGACGCCGCCGCCCGCATCCTGGCCGTCTTCGACGCCTCGCGCGCCTGGACGGCCGAGCACAGCACCAAGGGCTGCAGCATGGTCAACGCCCATGCCGAGATCAGCGATCCGTCCCACCCGGCGCATCCGATCATCACCGGGCAGAAGCGGTGGATGCTCGATCTGTTCACCCGCCTCGCCGGCGAGGTCGACCAGGGCAGGGCCGAGGAGCTGGGCCGGTCGCTCATGCTGCTCCACGAGGGGGCGCTGGTCGCGCACGGTCTGCAGATCTTCGACGATCCGGTGGCCGAGGCCGGACGGCGCGCACGCGAGCTGCTCCACGTCCACGGCCGGTGACGGCCTGGCATGTCACAGGGCGGTGGACTGTCTCGTCTCAAGGAGTACGAGCGTGTACCGACGAGCACACAGGAGTACGCCATGGATGCCCGACTCGACTTCTTCAGCGCCCCGAGCACCCGCGAGGTAATGAAGCACCTGATGGGCGCGGGCAAGGTGGTCATGGAGTCCCCGCTGCCGGCGACGACGCGGGAGCTGGTGTCGCTGCGCATCAGCCAGATCAACGGCTGCGCGGGCTGCATCGACATGCACACCAAGGACGCCGTCGCCGCGGGCGAGAGCCCCGTGCGGCTGAATCTCGTGGCGGCCTGGCGGGAGGCCAAGCCGTTCACCGAGGCCGAGCGTGCCGCGCTCGAACTCGCGGAGGAGGGCACCCGGGTCGCGGACGCCTCAGACGGGGTCAGTGACGAGGTGTGGCAGCGGGCCGCCAAGCACTACTCGGATGATCAACTCACCGCCCTGGTGGTCCTGATCGCCTTCATGAACGCGGTGAACCGGATGAACATCATCACCCGACAGCCGGCCGGCGACTACGAGCCCGGACAGTTCCACTGAGCACCGTCCCGGCCACGTTCCGGTGAGAGGGAGTACGACGTGAGCAAGGTCGAGGAGTTCGAGGCGCTGCGGCCGCTGCTGTTCTCGATCTCCTATCGGATCCTGGGCAGCGTCGGCGAGGCCGAGGACGCGGTCCAGGAGACCTGGCTGCGCTACGACCTCTCCGCGACCCGGCCCACTTCGCCGAAGGCGTTCCTCTCCACCACGGTGACCCGCATCTCGATCGACGTACTGCGCTCGGCCCGGATGCGCCGTGAGTCGTACGTGGGGACCTGGTTGCCGGAGCCGCTGCTCAGCGACCCGTACGAGGACCCCGAGCGGTCGGCGGAGCTGGCCGACTCGGTGTCCACGGCGGCCCTGCTGCTGCTCGAGCGGCTGAGTCCGCCGGAGCGGGCGGTGTTCGTGCTGCGGGAGGTGTTCGCCTTCGGTTTCGCGGACATCGCCGCCGCGGTGGGCCGGTCCGAGTCGGCCTGCCGGCAGCTTCTCGTACGGGCCAGGCGCCATATGGACGCCGGCCGGCCGCGCTTCGAGGCGGCCGCCGAGCAACGGCAGGAGCTGGCGGCCCGGTTCTTCGAGGCGCTGACCAAGGGGGACATCGACGTACTGCGCGAACTGCTCGCCGCGGACGCGACGTTGGTCGGCGACGGCGGCGGCAGGACACCGGCGCTCGCGCGGGCCGTCGGCGGTGCCGATGCGATGGCCCGGCTGCTCGGCTCGGTGTATCCGCGGATCGCGCTGACCGGGGTGACCTTCGAGCCGCACGAGATCAACCGCCTGCCCGGGGCGGTCTTCCGCGACCGGGACGGCAGGGTGCTGCACACCCTGGCCCTCGAGATGGCCGACGGCCACATCCGGTCGGTGCTCTCGGTGAGCAACCCGGACAAGCTCGGGCACCTGGGTCCGGTGGCGGACGCCTGGGCCCTCCACGAGGAGGTACGACGGATGGGCCGGCGTCCGCGCTGAGGGGTGGCACGACCGCGGCGGAAACCGGTGGGCGCCGGCCGAGGCGTGCTGCTACCTTCGGGGCATGCAGCGCGCTGTGTCGATCACGACGACGCCGGAGAGTGTCCCGGCGCGCTGAGAGTTGTCTTGGTTCGAAGCCCCGGGGCGAGTGCCCCGGGGCTTCGCCGTGCGGTCACTCGCTCCCTTCCGCGAGGAGACCCCGTATGAATGAGAACCCGGTGAACCCCGATGCGGCCCCTGTCGGGCAGGACGAGGCCCCCGTCGACCACCGCAGACTCGGCCGCGAGCTCGGGCTCTTCGGCACCGATCCGCTGATGGGCGCCGGACTGCCGTACTGGCTGCCCGACGGGGCGACCGTCCGGCACGCCCTGGAGGAGTACATCCGGTCGGCCGAGCGGCGGGCCGGCTACCGGCATGTGTACTCGCCGGTGCTCGGCAAGCGGGAGCTGTACGAGATCTCCGGGCACTGGTCCCACTATCGGGAGGACATGTTTCCGCCGATGGCCCTCAAGGGTGGGGAGGAAGACGCCGACGGTGAGCTCGTACTGCGGCCGAGTCTGTGTCCGCACCACGCGCTGATCTATCGCTCCCGGTCCCGCAGCTACCGCGAACTCCCGCTGCGTATGGCCGAGTTGGGCGGCATGTACCGCTCCGAGCCGTCCGGTGTGGTCGGCGGCCTCACCCGCGTACGGGCGATCCAGCTGAACGACGCGCATGTCTTCTGCACCCTGGAGCAGGCGGCCGACGAGGCGGCGGCCGCGCTCGGACTCATCCGGCAGGTGTACCGGGATCTCGGCATCGAGGCGGCGCGTTGTCGCCTGTCGCTGCCCGACGACGACGCGATCGCCGACGATGACGCGGTCGCCGACAGCGGCAAGTACGTGGCCGCGCCCGCCATGTGGAAGCAGGCCGCCGCGCTGCTCACCGAGGTGCTCGAACGGTCCGGGGTGGCGTACGAGGCGGTGCCGGGCGAGGCCGCCTTCTACGGTCCGAAGATCGATGTGCAGATCGTGGATGCGGCGGGCCGCGAGTCGACCCTGTCGACCGTGCAGATCGACTTCCATCAGCCGGAGCGCTTCGGACTGCACTACATCGGCGAGGACGGCGCCAAGCACCGCCCGGTGATGGTCCATCGCAGCATCATCGGCAGCGTGGAGCGGGCCGTGGCCCAGCTCATCGAGGTGCACCGCGGCGCCTTCCCGGCGTGGCTCGCGCCCACCCAGGTCGCCGTACTCCCGGTGTCCGGCGGGGAGTTGGAGGAGCGCGCCGCCCGGGACCTCGTCGCGCTCTGCGCGGAGCGCGAGCTGCGCGCCGAGCTCGTCCCGGCCGGCCGGGGCAGCCTCGGCGCCCGGATCCGGGACGCCCGCCTGGTGCCGTACCAGGCGGTGGTCGGCGGCAGGGAGGCGGACGCCGGGGAGGTGTCCGTACGGCTGCGGGACGGGCGCCGGCTGCCGCCGCTGCCCGTGCGGGAGTTCGCCGACCGGGTGGCTGGTCTGGTGCGGGGGCGCGCGATCCGGCTGTGGGGCGACGAGGCCTGATCCGGGCGCGGCCGGCGGGCGTACGCGCCGGGTCAGTGGTCTGCGCGCCGGGTCAGCGGTCGCGGCGGTGCGGCACCAGGACGGTGACCGCCGCTGCGACCAGGGCCCAGACCGCGTACACGGACCAGGCGCCCGCGGTGGACCACGGGTGGGCGGCGGGCTCGTACGGGACGTCGGTCAGACGGTTCCATGCCATGAACGGCTGCGCGTGGTTGACGACGGCCGACCAGTGCCGTTCCTCGCTGAACGCGGGCGGCAGGACGACGAGTACGCCGAAGGTGAGCGCCAGGGTGGTCGCCGTGTGCCGCAGGATCACGCCGACGGCCATGCCGAAGAGCGCACACACCGGCGCGATCAGCGCGGACGCCAGGACCACCCGCCACGCCCCGGGGTGGCCGAGCGACACCCCCACGCCCCGCCCGGACAGGATCGCCTGGGTCAGCAGGAACGAGCCGAGCGCGGCACAGCCGCCGAGCACGGTGGTGACGGCGGAGACGACGAGCACCTTCGCCCCGAGCAGTGAACGCCGCGCGGGCACGGCCACGAACGTCGTACGGATCAGACCGGTGCCGTACTCCCCCACGACGGTGACCGCCCCGACGGCGGCGACGGCGAGCATGAAGCACAGCGCCGCATTGGCGTTGAAGGCCTCGTGGAACGGGATGCCGTCGCTGATGTAACGCTCGGCCTCGCCGGGGTCGTCGTAGGTCCAGTAGCGGTAAGTGTCCCAGGCCATCGCGGCGTTGAACGCGACGACGCCGGCGAGGACCAGACCGAGTGTCCACGGGGTGGACCGCAGGGACCACAGTTTGAGCCACTCGGCGGCGAGGAGGTCCGTGAAGCGGGGATGGGTGGGGCGGGGGTCGATGTCGCGGGGATGGGGATCGCTGCGGCGGTCGGTCACGGTGCTCATGCAGGGCCTCCGGGGTGGTGGGAATCGGCGGCGGGCGGCGGCGCGAGGGGCGTCGTCCGGTGCTCGACGTGGTCGGCGGTGAGCTCCCGGAAGGCGGCTTCGAGCGAGGGCGTCCGAGGGGTGAGCTGGAGGATCAACAGACCGTGCCGCAGGGCGACTTCGGCGATCCGTGCCTCGGAGAGTCCGGAGACGGACAGCTCGGTGACGGAGAGCCCGGCGACGGACAGCTCGTTGGCCTCCTGCTCCGGACCCGTCGTGCCGCCCCGCTCCACCGAGGCCCCTTCCGCCGTCAGGAGCGCACCCAGCGCCTCGGGTTCCGGCGTACGCACCGTGACGACCGGCGCCGCGGCCCGCGCGGCGAACGCGGCGAGCGGCTCGGCGGCGACCAGCGCTCCCCGCCCGATCACCACCAGGTCGTCCGCGGTGTTCTCCATCTCGGACATCAGATGGCTGGACACGAAGACCGTGCGCCCCTCGTCGGCGAGCCGGCGGAACAGGCCGCGCACCCACCACACCCCCTCCGGGTCGAGCCCGTTCAGCGGCTCGTCGAAGACGAGGACCGGTGGGTCGCCGAGCAACGCCGCGGCGATACCGAGGCGTTGGCGCATCCTCAGCGAGTAGCCGGCGATGCGCCGGCCCGCCGCATCGGTCAGGCCCACCTCGTCGAGCACCTCCTCGACCCGGCCGCGCGGCAGACCGTTGCCGCGGGCCAGGAACCGGAGATGCCCGCGCGCGGTGCGCCCGCCGTGCACATCGCCCGCGTCCAGGAGCGCGCCGACGTCCCGGAGGCCGCGCGGGCGGTCCCGGAACGGACGCCCCAGGACGGTCGCCGTTCCGGCGGTGGGCCGTACGAGACCGAGCAGGATGCGCAGGGTGGTGGTCTTGCCCGCACCGTTCGGCCCGAGGAAGCCGGTCACCCGTCCCGGCCGCACGGTGAACGAGAGCTCGTCGACGGCCGTCTTCGGCCCGTACCTCTTGGTGAGTTCGCTGACTTCGATCACACAGAACACCGTGCCGCCGGATGCCCGCCGCCGGCATCGGACCGGCGCCGACACCTGCGGGCGCCGGTGTCGACCCCGGTTGTACAGCCCTGGACCGATGCCCGGCCGCGGGGGCCCTGACTACGATCGGTGCATGCCCACGACCCCGGCTCCACCCCTGTTCAGGCGCATCTCGCCGGGCGCCTGGACGGCCTGTCTGTGGTGTGCGTACACGCTGGTGTCGGTACGGGCCTTTCTCGGCATCCCGCTGATGCCGCACAGCCCGGAGCGCACCCCGGCCCCGTACGACTGGGCGCTGCTCGCCGTGGCCACCGCGGTCGCCGTGGTCGCCGCCACCCGGCTCCTGCGCCGCATGCCGCTGCTCGCCTTCGCGCTGCTGCTCACCGCGACCTTCGCGGCGACCATCGCCGTCGACGAGGCGGAGATCGCCGTCCCGCACGTCCTGGCGGTGATGGTGGCGTTCGGCGCGATCGTGGCCGACTGCCGGCGCGCGGTGTGGGGCGCGGCGAGCGTCCTGGCGCTCGGCCTCGTACCCGCGTACGCGCTCACCCGCATCGCTCTCGGGCTTCCGCTCGAGTACTCCGGCACGCTCGGCAGCAGCTGGTCCTCCTGGGGCTTCTACGCCACCGTCGCCGCCGCGGCCTGGCTGGTCGGCAACTCGGTGCGGCAGTCCCGCGACCACGCCGAGAAGGTGCGCGCAGAGGCCGCCGAGCGGGCGGTGGCGGAGGAACGGCTGCGTATCGCCCGCGAGTTGCACGACATGGTGGCGCACAGCATCGGGGTGATCGCCCTGCAGGCGGGCGCGGCCCGGCGGGTGATCGACAGCCGGCCGGGCGATGCTCGCGAGGCCCTGTGCAGCATCGAGACGACCGGCCGCGAGACCCTGTCCGGGCTGCGCCGGATGCTGGGCGCGCTGCGCACCGCGGAGCACCGGCCGCGGGAGCCGGACGGCGACGGTGGCGGGGGCCTGCCCCCGGAGGCTCCCGCCGCGGACGGTGTGGGCCTCGCCGACCTGGCGCGGCTCGCGGAGACGACCACGGCCTGCGGGGTGCGGGTCGACATCCGGCAGTACGGCACGGAGCGTCCACTGCCGCCGGAGGTCGACCGGGCCGCGTACCGGATCGTGCAGGAGGCGGTCACGAACGTCGTACGGCACGCGGACTGCGCCTCCTGCCGGGTGACCGTGGAGTACGGTGCCGGTTCGCTCGCCGTCGAGGTGGTGGACGCGGGACGCGGGCTGGGTTCGGGGCCCGCGCACCGTGTCGCGGTGCACGGCTACGGGATTGTCGGGATGCGGGAGCGAGTCGCCCTGCTCGACGGCGAGTTCAGCGCGGGCCGGCGGGCGGGCGGCGGCTTCCGGGTGTCGGCCGTGCTGCCGCTGCCGCCCGGGGCGGACGGGCCCCCGGCGCACGAAGGGGGCGCGCTCGCCGGTCCCGAGGGGCGGCGGCGTCCGGAGGGTGTGCGGTGACGGGCGGGAGCGCCGCGCCGCTGCGGATCGTGCTCGCCGACGACCAGCCGCTGGTGCGGACCGCGCTGCGCATGGTGATGGCCGACGCGGACGATCTGGAGGTGGTGGGCGAGGCGTCCGACGGCGCCGAGGCCGCGCGGCTCGCCGAGACCCTGACCCCCGACGTCGTGGTGATGGACATCAGGATGCCCGGCACGGACGGCATCGAGGCCACCCGCCGGATCACCGAAGGGCCGTCCGGGGCGCATGTCATCGTCCTGACCACCTTCGACGACGACGCGTACGTGTACGGGGCGCTGCGCGTCGGCGCCGCCGGATTCCTGGTCAAGGACATGGCGTTGGACGACATCCTCGCGGCGGTGCGGGTCGTCGCCGGCGGGGACGGTCTGCTCGCGCCCGGGGTGACCCGTCGGCTGATCCGCGAGTTCGCGCGGCGGCCGGACGGCGGGTCCGCCCCGGACTCCGCCGCCACCGCCGCGCTCGACGCGATCACCAGCCGGGAACGGGAGGTCCTCACCCTGGTCGGCAGCGGCCTGTCGAACACCGAGATCGCGGCACGCCTGCACATCAGCGTCGCCACCGCCAAGACGTATCTGACCCGGCTGCTCGCCAAACTCGACGCCCGCGACCGGGTCCAGCTGGTGATCATCGCGTACGAGGCGGGCCTCGTGGCACCCGGGCGGTGACGGCGGGAGCCCAAGTCCCCGATGCGCGCGCCGGGTTCAGCCCTGCTTCATCGCCGCGAGGGCCGACTTCACATCGGCCCGGAGCATCTTCTCGACCGCCTCCTCGGAGGGCGGATCGGCGCGGTTCTCGCTGCTGCCGGCGAACCAGCTCCAGCGCATCTCGAAGGTGAAGTGCCCCTCGCGGACGGCCAGTGTCATGCCGCCGAGCGTGTCCTTGTCGTCCCCGCGCCGCTCGGCGATCAGATAGGCCTCGTCGCCGATCCCGCCGACCTCCTCGGTCTCGTACGCGTAGGTGTCCTCCGACTGGTCCTCGTAGCCCCGCTGCCGGGACTCGAACTCGCCCTTCGGATCGGTCTTCTTGTGCCATTCGGCGGTGGTGTGGATGTACGTGCTCGTCGAGCCGCCGCCCGGCTTGCGGTCCTCGACCGGACGGCCGCAGTGCGAGCGGTCGAGACCCGGCTGCCGGGAGGCGAACCTGGTCTCGCCGTCGTCGGACGTCTTCAGGGCGTAGCGCTTCTGGATCGCCTTGAGCTCGACGGTGCTGCACAGGTTCTTCTGGAAGGCGTTCCCGGCGAAGTCGGCGTCGCCGGAGCCGGATCCGGATCCCACCGTGCCGGTGAGCAGCAGCCCGCCCCAGACGGCGGAGGCGACGACCACACCGCCGAGGGCCCACAGCCAGGAAGGCGCGGAACGGCGGGTGCCGGGAGGCGGAGCGCCCGGACCGCCGGGCGGCGGCGGGTATCCGCCGGGCTGCGAGGGCTGCGCTGCGTAGGGATGGGGCGATACCGCTCCCGGAGCCTGCTGGTACGGGTTCGTACCCGGGGCCTGGGACGCCTGCGGAGGCTGCTGGGCGTACGGGTTGGGGCCGGCATGGGGATCGGAGCTCTGCCCGTACGGGTTCGGTATCGACATGACGCGCAATCTATCGCGCGCGTACGGCCTTTGACCGGGCAAGGGTGCTGGTCAGGGGCGGGTGCGGGCCCTGGGGCCCAGGAGGTGCGGCGGCGTGCCTCAGGCGTCCAGGCGTTTCGCCCTGCGCCGCAGATACTCCGCCTCCGGAGTGCTGAGCGTCTTCTCGGCGGCCGTCCGGTAGGCGGCCACGGCCTCCGCGCCGCGGCCGGCCCGCTCCAGGAGGTGGGCGCGCACCGCGAACAGCCGGTGGTGTTCGCCGAGTTCGCCGTCGAGCGCCGCGACCTCCGCAAGGCCCGCGTCGGCGCCGTGCACCATGGCTACGGCGACGGAGCGGCCGAGCCGGGCCATCGGATCGGGCTGCTGCCGCACCAGTACGTCGTAGAGCCCCAGGATCTGCGGCCAGTCGGTGTCCTCGGCGCGCGGCGCCTCGTCGTGCACCGCGGCGATGGCGGCCTGCAGTTGGTACGGGCCGACGGGGGTGCGGGCCAGGGCCTCAGGGACCAGCGCGAGGCCCTCCTCGACGGCGCCGGTGTCCCAGCGGGTGCGGTCCTGTTCGTCGAGCGGGACGAGTGTGCCGTCGGCGTCGAGACGGGCCGGGCTGCGCGCCTCGGTGAGCAGCATCAGCGCCAACAGGCCGGTCACCGCGCCCTCTTCGGGCAGCAGCCGGCGCACCGCACGGGTCAGCCGGATTGCCTCGCGGGCGAGCTCCGCCCGGTGCAGATCGCTGCCCGATGTGGCCGTATGCCCCTCGTTGAAGATCAGGTAGAGCACCTTGAGTACGGCGTCGAGGCGTGCGTCGCGGTCGCCGGGACCCGGCTGCCGGAAGCGGACGCCCTTGAGCTTCTGTTTCGCGCGGCTGACCCGCTGGGCCATGGTCGCCTCGGGCACCAGGTGCGCGCGGGCAATCTCGGCGGTGGTGAGCCCGCCGACGGCCCGCAGGGTGAGGGCGACCTGCGCGGCGGGCGTGAGCGAGGGGTCGCAGCACAGGAACAGCAGGGTGAGCGTGTCGTCCTCGGACGGCGCGCGGCTCTCGCCGGGCGCCGGTGCGGCGTCGTGGTCGCGTACGGACAGGGCGGCGGCCGTCTCCTCGCGCCGCCTGCGGGACTGCTCGGCGCGGAGCTGGTCCACCAGACGGCGGGACGCCACCTTGATCAACCAGCCGCGGGGGTTGTCGGGCACGCCCTGGTCGGGCCACTGTCCGGCGGCGGCGAGCAGGGCTTCCTGCACCGCGTCCTCGGCCTGGTCGAAGTGCCCGTACCGGCGTACGAGTGCGCCGAGCACTTGGGGCGCATGCTCGCGGAGCAACGCCTCGGTCCGCGACGGCCCGGCGCCACCGGCGGGCAGGTCGGCCCGGGCGGCCGGGTGCGTCGTGCCGTGGTCGGCGCCTGCGTTCGTCATGCCGACGATGGTGCTGTGCGCACGGGCGCGCGTCGAGCACCCCGCGCCGTGTGCGGGGTGCTCGGGGACTGCGCCGGCCTCGGGCCTCGGCCCGGCGGCCGTTCAGCGGGTCGTGCTCTTCAGCCGGTCTTCGGCGTCGGCCACGGCCGCCGGGTCGTCGACTCCGCCCTGGATCTCCCGGATGACGACCGGGTACTCGGTGCTGCCCTCCGGAACCGGACACTGCGCGACGCGGCCGGCGATCTCGGTGACGCGGTCGAGGCTCTCGCACTCGAGCACCCAGTAGCCGGCCAGGAGTTCCTTGATCTCGCCGTAGGGGCCGTCCGTCACGACGGGCTTCCCGTCACTGCCCGCGGTGACGTATCGGGCCTTGCCCGGCTCACCGAGGCCCTGTGCGTCGACCAGCTCGCCCGATTCGGCGAGATCGTCGTTGATCGCGGACATGTGGGCGAACATCGCCTCCATCTCCTGCTCGTTCCACGCCGGGCTGCCCGGGGAAGGGTTTCCGGTCATCCCCTCGTAGTCCGCCTGGCTGCCGAGAACCATCACCAGATACTTCATGAGTCCCACTCCTTCGTCCCTGCCGCCGCCCCTCGCGGGCGGCTTTCACGGGTACGTCGGAGCCGGACCCACGTCCTCGACATCCCGCGGGGCCGGATTTCAGCTTTTTCCGTCGGGCCGGACGTCCCGGTCGGGCCGGATCTCCCGGCCGGGCCGCTTTCTGGAATGGCGTCCGATCTTCTTCACGGGTTCCGGCTCGCCCTCCACATATGCGTGGCACTGCTCGTTGTGGCAGGGGCCGGGACCCCAGACGGGGACGAATGCCCCGAGAACCTTACGGCGTCGTACGACCGTCTCCACCGGTCGCTTGCAGGCCGGACAGACGAGGCCGCCCTGCGAAGACTCGGTGTGGGCCGCGTCTTCGGCGTCTTTGCCCATATGCCCAGGTTAGGCGGGAATCGGCAGGTCGACCAGGTGTGCGTCACGGCCCGTGCCCGCGGAGGTACGCGCCGCGGCCGGCCCGGGAGCCCGGGCGAGCCGCGGGAACCGCGCCTCAGACGCCCTGGGGTTCGCGCCACATCGGGAACATCGGTGGACCGTCGGGCAGCTGGAGCGGCCTGTCCCTGAGCCGGAAGCCGAGTCGCTCGTACAGCTCCCGGCTGCGCACATTGCTCGCCTCCAGATAGGCGGCGAGGCCCTCCCGGTCGCAGCGGTCGAGCACCTCGCCGAGCAGCGCGCTGCCGAGCCCCCGGCCCTGCTCGCCGTCCGCCACCGCGACCAGGAGCAGATAGGCGTGCTCCCGGTGGTACGGGTGTATCGCGCCGGTCAACCGGCCGACCAGCTCGGCCCGTTCATTGTCCGGGTCCGACGCCTCCCGCATGAGGGCCGGGGTGTCGTCCTCGCCCTCGGGCTCACCGGCGGGCACCTGCAGCCACAGGGCGACGGCCGTGCCGTCCTCCGTCATGTCCACCCAGCCCTCGCCGAGCGCCGCATCCAGGAAGCAGCCCATGAAGCGGCCGTGCGTCTCCGCGCGCCTCGCCTCGTCCGGGAAGACCCAGCTGCTGACCGGGTCGTCGTGAAAGGTCTCCTCGAGAAGCCGCACCAGGGCCTCCCGATCGCTCTCGCCCGCCCTGCGCACCGTCACGCCCATCCCGGTCCTCACTCCTCAACAACCGCTGCCGCACTGTCCGTTGGCAGCGTAGGCGATCACCTCCCCGGTGTTCGGATTCCTCGTTCGATCGGTCCCCCCGCACAGGGTTCGGTCCTGCGCGAGGTNAGGCGATCACCTCCCCGGTGTTCGGATTCCTCGTTCGATCGGTCCCCCCGCACAGGGTTCGGTCCTGCGCGAGGTTCGGCGGCGCTGCGCGAGGGGTCCGGCCGGCCGGACCCCTCGCGCAGGCTGGAGTGCCGCGGCCTCAGTGCGTCCGGCGCGTGACGAACTCCGCCAGAGCCAGCAGACCTCCCGCCCGGTCGGGATCGGGCACGGCCCGGGACAGCTGGTGCACGGCTCGGGCCATCCGGTCCGCGGCCTGCGCCTGCGCCCAGTCGCGGCCGCCCGCCCGGTCCACGGCGTCCGCGGCCCGGTCCACCGCTGCGGGGTCCGTCGATCCGGCATAGTACGCGGCCAGTTCGGCCCCCGCAGCCGTACCCGAGGTGAGCGCGGCCACCACCGGGAGCGACTTCTTCCGGGCGACGAGATCGGCGCCCGCGGGCTTGCCCGTACGAGCCGGATCACCCCAGATGCCGATCACGTCGTCGATGAGCTGGAAGGCGAGACCGGCCTGGCGCCCGAAGCCGTCCATCGCCTCCACCTCGTCCGGCTCCGCGCCCGCATACAGGGCACCGAGGGCGCAGGCGCAGCCGAGCAGTGCTCCCGTCTTGGCCTCGGCCATCGCCAGGCACTCCTCGAGCGTCACCTCCCCGGGAGGCCGGTGCTCCAGTGCACAGTCCGCCTGCTGGCCCGCGCAGAGCTCGATCACACAGCCGGCCAGTCGCGCCGCGGCCCGGGCCGCGGCCGGATGCGAGTCCTCGGCGAGCAGCCGTACGGCGAGCGCCTGCAGGGCGTCCCCGGCGAGCACCGCGTCCGCGTCCCCGAAGACCGTCCAGACCGTCGGCCGGTGTCTGCGGGTGTGGTCGCGGTCGATGACGTCGTCGTGCAGCAGGGTGAAGTTGTGGGTCAACTCCACTGCTGCCGCCGCCCGTGCGGCCGCCGCCGGCTGCCCGCCGGTCGCCCGCGCCGCGGCGAACACCAGACCCGGCCGGATCGCCTTGCCCGACTGCCCGGTGACGGGTGTGCCGTCGACCGCCTCCCAGCCGAGGTGGTACCGGGCGATCCGGCCGAGCGGCTCCGGCAGCAGCGCGACGGCCCTGCGCAGCTCGGGCTCGACCGCCTGCCGGGTCCGCTCCAGGAGGTCGGCGGCCTCCTGGCCGTCGGCAGCGCCGTCCGGCCCGGCCCTGGTCCCGCGGCCCTGGGCGGGCACGGCGGCGGGCCACGCCCCTGCCGTCTCCGTCGTCCCCGCCGTCCCGGTCACCTCCATCGGCCGATCTCCACGTTCTCCAGGACCCCGAGGGCGTCCGGGACCAGGACCGCGGCCGAGTAGTAGGCGGTGACGAGGTACGACATGATCGCCTGCTCGCTGATGCCCATGAAGCGGACGGACAGGCTCGGTTCGATCTCGTCGGGGATGCCGGCCTGCTGCAGACCGATCACGCCGGCGTCCTCCTCGCCGGTCCGCATGCACAGGATCGAGGTCGTCCTGGCGTCGCTGATCGGGATCTTGTTGCACGGGAAGATCGGGACGCCGCGCCAGGCGGGGACGTGGTGGCCGGCCACCTCCACCGTGTCCGGGTAGACGCCGCGCCTGGTGCACTCACGTCCGAAGGCCGAGATCGCCCGGGGGTGGGCCAGGAACATCTTGGATCCGCGCCTGCGGCTGAGCAGTTCGTCCATGTCGTCGGGGCTGGGCACACCGGCGTGCGGCTGCAGTCGCTGGTCGTACTCGCAGTTGCTGAGGAGGCCGAATTCGCGGTTGTTGACCAGTTCGTGCTCCTGGCGCTCCTTGAGTGCCTCGACGGTGAGCCGGAGCTGCTGCTCGGTCTGGTTCATGGGCTGGTTGTAGAGGTCGGCGACCCGGGTGTGGATGCGCAGCACGGTCTGGGCGACGCTCAGTTCGTACTCGCGGGGCGCCGCGTCGTAGTCGACGTAGGTGCCCGGGATGTCGGCCTCGCCGACATGGCCTGCGGAGAGGTCGATCTCCTTCTCGCCGTACTTGTTGGTCCGCTGGGCGGGGACCGCGTGCAGTCCGGCGAGGTGGGTGCGCAGGGAGTCCGCGCGCTCGGCGAGCTGTGCGACGTCCTGCCGGGACAGGGCGAGGACGGTGCAGGCGGTGGCGGCGCGCGCCGTGTACTCCCAGATGGCGTCCGGGTCGGCGAGGCACTGGTCGCCGAAGTAGGCGCCGTCGGCCAGGACGCCCAGCACCGCGTCGTCGCCGTACGGTCCGGTGCCGAGCTTCTCCGCGCGGCCGTGGGCGAGCAGATACACCTCGTCCACCGCGCTGCCGAAGGACGCGATGGTCTCGCCCGGGCCGAACTCCCGCTGCCTGCACCGCTGTGCGAGCTCCTCGAGGACGGCGAGGTCCTCGAACCGGCGCAGCGCCGGAAGTTCGCCGAGCTCGGCCGGGATGACCCGGACCTGGTCCCCGGTCTTCACGAAGGTGACGCGACCGTCGCCCACCGAGTAGCTCAGCCTGCGGTTCACCCGGTACGTGCCGCCCTGCACCTGCACCCAGGGCAGCATGCGAAGGAGCCAGCGGGAGCTGATCTCCTGCATCTGCGGGGTGGACTTGGTCGTGGTGGCCAGATTCCGTGCGGCCCCCGTGGCAAGGCTCTGCTGCGGCCTGCCCTGCTCCGTACGGATCTCTTCGCCTACCGACATGTATGTGCCTCCAGATCGTGCAACGGCAATGCGCTGACGTGCAGAAAGCAGCGTTCCAGCACGCTTCGTGTCTGCGCCATTACACAAACGAGGGGGAATGGATCACCGCGGTCGGGGAAGCGGCCCATCGAGCCGGCGGCCGACCCGAAGCGTGATCACACACGGTCGGGCGCGAGCAAATACGGGCAATTGCAAAGGGGGCCGCCGGCGGGGAACTCCAAGATCGGCCGCTCCGTTCACCGAGTGCAACGCACCGACCGCACGTCGAAGAGGAGAAGACGATGGCTGGCTTCCTGGATCGCGCCAAGGAGCAGGCGCAGCGCGGCATCACGCAGGGCAAGCAGAAGATCGACGAGGTCCAGATGCAGCGCGCCGGCACCGACCTGCTCAAGAAGCTGGGCGTCGCGTACTACGAGGAGAAGCGCGGCACCGGCAGCCCGCAGGCCACCCAGCAGGCCTTGCAGGCCCTCGAATCACACATCGCGGCGAACGGGGACGGCTTCCTCAGGAGCTGACCGGATCGAGTCGTTCCGGGGGTGAACGGCTGGTCGGGGACCGGACATTGGGGTAGAAGCGGCGTACGAGGCGGCTCGCGACCAGCGGCCGCCGCACTGCGCAAGGGAGACGGCCATGGCCCCACCCATGTCTGCCGATCGGTTCCTCGAGGCCCTGAAGGACGAGGGCCTGACCGTGGTCGAGGTCGGCAACTGGCGTGAGCACAACCGCAATCACAAGGGCCCCTGGGGCCCGGTGCACGGCGTGATGATCCATCACACGGTGACGTCCGGCAGCGCACGCACGGTCGAGATCTGCCGTGACGGATACGCCTCGCTGCCGGGCCCGCTGTGTCACGGCGTCATCACCAAGGACGGCCGGGTCCACCTCGTCGGATACGGCAGGGCCAATCACGCCGGCATGGGCGATGACGACGTCCTGCGCGCCGTCATCGCCGAAAAGCGCCTCCCCCCGGACAACGAGGCGAACACGGACGGCAACCGCCACTTCTACGGCTTCGAATGCGAGAACTTGGGCGACGGCGAGGACCCCTGGCCCGCCGCCCAGCTCGAGGCCATCGAGAAGGCGTCGGCGGCCCTGCTCCGGGTCCACGGGTGGAACGCCCCATCGGTGATCGGCCACCTCGAATGGCAGCCGGGCAAGGTCGATCCGCGCGGCTTCACGATGGACGCGATGCGCGAGCGCATTGCCGAGCGCCTGAAGTGACTCACCGGTGACAATGGACGGGTGAACGCGCACCAGGACCACGGCCTGCGGCCGAGCATCCCGTCTCCCCTGACGGAGATCGAGGACGCGCGCTTCACCCGTCGCGGCATCCGCCTCCTGCTCAAGCGCGACGATCTGATCCACCAGGCCCTCCCGGGCAACAAATGGCGCAAACTCGCCCCAAATCTGACGGCCGCCGCGGACCGCACCCTGGTGACCTTCGGCGGCGCGTACTCCAACCACCTGCGCGCCGCCGCGGCCGCGGGCCGGCTGCTCGGCTTCCGCACGGTCGGCTTCGTACGGGGCGACGAACTGACCGGCAGACCGCTGAATCCATCGCTCGCCCAGTGCGCGGCCGACGGCATGCGGCTCCACTTCATCGACCGATCGACGTATCGACAAGTGACCGACCCGCTCGTCCTGGACGAGGTGCTGGCCGGCGCCGCCCTCACGGGCCCGGTGCACATCGTCCCCGAGGGCGGCAGCAACACCCTGGGCGTGACCGGCTGTCTGCCCCTCGGCACAGAGCTGCGCGGCCGCGCGGACGTGGTCGGCGTGGCCTGCGGCACCGGTGGCACGCTGGCCGGCCTGGCCGCGGGCCTCGCCCCGGGACAGCGTGCGATCGGCGTCGCCGTGCTGCGCGGCGGCTTCCTGAGCGCCGAGGTGGCCCGGCTGCAGCAGGAGGCGTTCGGCGGACCACGCGGCGAGTGGCACGTCGAGGACGGCTTCCACTGCGGCGGCTACGCCCGCTCCACACCCGAACTCGAGGCGTTCGCAGCGGACTTCGAGGACCGGCACGGACTGCCGGTGGAGCGTCTGTACGTCGCCAAGATGCTCCTCGCCCTCACGTCACTCGCCGAGCGGGGCGCCTTCCGCCCGGGCACCCGGATCGCCGCAGTGATCACCGGCCGCCGCGAGCCCTGAACCCCGGCCCACGCAACCACCCCCGGGCCGTCGGCCAGATACTCACAGCTCCTCTTCCCGGTACGCCGCCGCCTCCTCGAGATCGAGCCTCCGCAGCAGGGTCCGCAGCATCTCGTCGTCGATGCGCCGCCGGTCGCGCAGCGCCACGAACACCTCGCGCTCGGCCGCGATCATCTCCCTGGCCAGCCGCCGGTAAGTGTCGTCCGCACTCTCCCCGGTCACCGCGTCGACCGCGCCGAGCCGCTCCCACACCGCATTGCGGCGGCGTTCGAGCACGGTGCGCAGCCGGTCGGCGAGCGGCGGAGGCAGGCTGTTGTGCTCGTCCGCGAGAAGTTCGTCGAGGCGCTGCTGCGCGGCCGCCGAGGCCTCGCTCTGGGCCTGCGCCTCGACGAGAGTGTCCGCGCGGACGTCGCGCCGGGGCAGCCGCAGCCGGCGGATCAGGGCCGGCAGGCTCAGTCCCTGCACGACGAGGGTGCCGATCACGGTGGTGAAGGTGAGGAACAGGACAAGATTCCGCGCCGGGAAGTCCGAACCGTCGTCGACGGTCAGCGGGACGGAGAAGGCGATGGCCAGCGAGACCACCCCGCGCATCCCGGCCCAGCCCACGATCAGCGGCCGCGTCCAGTCGGTGTCCGCCTCCCGCTCCCGGATCCGAGCGGACAGCATCCGCGGCAGATACGTCGCCGGGTACACCCACACGAACCGGGTGACCACCACGATCAGGAAGACCGCGACCGCGTACCAGGCGACCTGCACGCCCGCGTACTCGCCGAGGTCGCGCAGCACCACCGGCAGCTGCAGTCCGATCAGCGCGAACACCGCCGACTCCAGGACGAAGCCGACCATCCGCCACACCGCGGCCTCCTGCAGCCTGGTCGCGAAGTCCACCTGCCAGGAACGGTGGCCGAGATACAGCGCCACGACCACCACCGCCAGCACCCCGGACGCATGCACCTGCTCCGCCACCGCATAGGCGACGAACGGGATCAGGAGCGACAGCGTGTTCTGCAGCAGGGCCTCGTCGAGATGGGTGCGCAGCCAGTGCAGCGGCACCATCAGGACGAGTCCCACCCCGACCCCGCCGACCGCGGCGAGCGCGAACTCGCCGACGCCCGCCGCCCAGCTCGCGCCCTCCCCCACGGCCGCCGCGAGGGCCACCTTGTAGGCGGTGATCGCGGTGGCGTCGTTCACCAGGGACTCGCCCTGCAGGATCGTGGTGATCCGGGACGGCAGTCCGACCCGACGCGCGATCGCGGTGGCCGCGACCGCGTCCGGCGGGGCGATCACCGCACCGAGCACAAGGGCCGCGGTCAGCGGCAGATCCGGCACGAGCTGGTGCACCGCCCACCCGACGGCGACTGTGGCGAAGAGCACGTACCCCACCGAAAGCAGCGCCACGGGACGCCAGTTGGCCCGCAGATCCAGATACGAGCTCTCCACACCGGCGGTGTACAGCAGGGGCGGCAGCAGCAGCGGCAGCACGATGTGCGGATCGAGCTCGTACTCCGGCACTCCCGGCAGATACGAGACGAGCAGCCCCACGGCGACGAGCAGCAAGGGCGCGGGGACCGGGGTGCGCCGGGCGGCACCGGCCACGGCCGTGCTCCCGGCGACCAGGAGGAGCAGGGGCAGGGTTTCCATCGGCAGCACATCCCGTCCGGCAGTACGTCCCGTTCCGCGGGCCTCGACGTAACCTGCCAATCATGGATGAATGCCAGCATGTGGCCCTGCTGCCACAGCCGGAACCGACGCCGCTCGGCGCGAGCTGTCCGGCCTGCGACGCCGTCGGCGCCCACCCCGTGCAGCTGCGCCTCTGCCTGGTCTGCGGGCACGTCGGCTGCTGCGACTCGTCCCCGCTGCGCCATGCCACGGGGCACTTCGAGGCGACCGGCCATCCCGTGATGCGCAGCTTCGAGCCGGGCGAGGATTGGCGGTGGTGTTTCGTGGACGGTTCGATCGTCTGACGCCTGGGTACGTCAACCCGGCGCGCGCTCTTCCCAATTGGGCCCGCAGACCCCTGCCACTGTGCGTACCCGAAGGCCTACTATGAGTGACAGGAAGGCCGGGGGTCACCGGGACACGGAGCCGAGGAGCGCGATAGCGTCACCGCTGGAACACGGGAGCGTCACCCCGTGCGACGCTGTGCCGGACCCACCGCTGCGCCGCGGTGGACCGTCGACTCGAATGAGCTTGTACCACCTTGGAGGTGAGGGTGTCCCAGATCGCAGGCGAGCCCGGGACGCAGGACTTCGTGGAAGTCCGGCTGCCGGCTGCGGGTGCCTATCTCTCAGTGCTGCGTACGGCCACGGCCGGTCTCGCGGCACGTTTGGACTTCACCCTCGACGAGATCGAGGATCTGCGTATCGCGGTCGACGAGGCCTGCGCGATCCTCCTGCAGCAGGCCGTTCCGGGCTCCGTACTCAGCTGCGTCTTCCGCCTGGTCGACGACTCCCTGGAGGTCACGGTGTCGGCGCCGACCACCGACGGCCGGGCACCCGAGCGCGACACCTTCGCCTGGACGGTGCTCTCGGCCCTCGCCGGCAAGGTCGAATCGACGGTCGCCGACGACCGCACGGTCTCGATCAGCCTCTACAAACAGCGCGGCGCGGGACCCGGGCCGGCGTGAGCGGGGACGGGCCCGTGCGGGACGGGGAGCACGGCACACGCAGGCCCTCCGCCGCGGACACCGGCGGCAGGGACGGCACATCGCGCGCCGCCGGCATCCCGGAGCAGCAGGCCCGGCCGCACCCACAGGAATCTCAGGAGCAAGCGGTACGGCGGACGGGACGTGATGACGGGGGCGAGCATGAGGCGCTCACCGGCCGGGTCGACGGCGGGCGACGGGCGGGACACATGACGGATCACGAGGACAGGCACGACAAGCACGATCCGCACGACCGCAGCGGCGCGCGGGCGCTCTTCCTCGAGCTGCGCAAGCTGCCCCCGGACAGCGCGGAGTACGCGGATCTGCGCAATCGCCTGGTCCGTATGCATCTGCCGCTCGTCGAGCACCTGGCCCGCCGCTTCCGCAACCGCGGCGAGCCCCTCGACGACCTGACCCAGGTGGCCACCATCGGCCTGATCAAGTCGGTGGACCGCTTCGACCCCGAGCGGGGCGTCGAGTTCTCGACGTACGCGACCCCGACGGTGGTCGGCGAGATCAAGCGCCACTTCCGCGACAAGGGCTGGGCGGTACGGGTCCCACGCCGGCTGCAGGAGCTGCGGCTCTCCCTGACGACCGCGACCGCGGAGCTCTCCCAGCTGCACGGCCGCTCCCCCACCGTGCACGAGCTGGCCCAGAAGCTCGGCATCTCGGAGGAGGAGGTCCTCGAGGGACTCGAATCGGCCAATGCGTACTCGACGCTGTCCCTGGACGTCCCGGACACGGACGACGAGTCACCTGCGGTGGCCGACACGCTCGGCGCGGAGGACGAGGCTCTGGAGGGCGTCGAGTACCGGGAGTCGCTCAAGCCGCTGCTCGAGGACCTGCCACCGCGCGAGAAGCGCATCCTGCTGCTGCGCTTCTTCGCGAACATGACCCAGTCGCAGATCGCCCAGGAAGTCGGCATCTCCCAGATGCACGTGTCCCGGCTGCTCGCCAGGACCCTGGCCCAGCTCCGCGAGAAGCTCCTCGTCGAGGAGTGAGTGACGGCCCCGGGCCCGTATCCGCACGCGGCGGGTACGGGCCTACGCCGTGTCGCGCGGCCCGATGCCCAGGGCCTCGGTGGACTCCGGATTGAGCAGCAGGGCGAGTGTGGTGATCGCCACAGCGGCGAGTGCGATACCGCCGGGGATGAGCAGGCTGTCCGCCTGCAGCAGCTGCCAGGCGACGGGCAGCGCGAGGATCTGGGTGACCAGGACCGGACCGCGGGCCCAGCGGCGCAGCTTGAGCAGTCCGCGGGCGGCGATCAGCGGCAGCGCGGCGAGCACGATCATGGTGACGCCGCCGGTCACGGCCTGCTCGGCGCTGTCCGGACTGCCGAAGACCCCCTCGACGAGGAGATAGCCGCCGGCCGCCACGAGGGCCAGCCCTTCGAGGGCGGCCAGTGCGGCGGCGGCGGTCAGCCGCACGGGGCGGGGACCCTGGTCGTTCGTGGTGTCGTCGAGCCTGCTCACCCCTGCAGGGTAGCCCCGGCCGCCCGGGGGCTGGCCCTGTGCCCGGTGGAGGGCGGTAGGTACGCTGCATCGCATGCGTGCACTCCTCGTCGTCAATCCGGCTGCCACCACGACCAGTGCGCGCACTCGTGACGTACTGATCCACGCCCTCGCCAGCGAGATGAAGCTCGAGGCCGTGACCACCGAGTACCGCGGTCACGCCCGCGACCTCGGCAGGCAGGCGGCGGAGAGCAAGGACATCGACCTTGTGGTCGCCCTCGGCGGCGACGGCACGGTCAACGAGGTGGTGAACGGCCTGCTGCACGCCGGCCCGCAGCCGGACTCGCTGCCCGGTCTCGCGGTGGTGCCCGGCGGCTCCACCAATGTGTTCGCCCGCGCCCTCGGTCTGCCGAACGACCCGGTGGAGGCGACCGGCGCCCTGCTCGACGCCCTGCGCACCGGCAGCGAACGCACGGTCGGCCTCGGACTGACCGCAGGCACCCCGGGCACCGAGGACGAGGCGGTGCCGCCCCGCTGGTTCACCTTCAGCGCCGGCCTCGGCTTCGACGCGGGTGTGGTCGGCCGGGTCGAGCAGCAGCGGGAGCGCGGCAAGCGCTCGACACATGCCCTGTATGTGCGCCAGGTGGTACGCCAGTTCCTCGGCGAGGCCGACCGGCGGCACGGGACGATCACCCTGGACCGGCCGGGCGAGGACCCGGTCGAGGATCTGGTCGTGTCCATAGTCAGCAACACGTCGCCCTGGTCGTTCCTGGGGAACAAGCCGCTGTATCCGACGCCGGACGCGTCCTTCGACACCGGCCTCGACGTGCTCGGACTCAAGAAACTCTCGACTCCCGCCGTGACCCGCTACGGCACCCAACTGCTGATGTCGACGCCCGAACGCGGCCCGCGCGGCAAGAACGCGGTCACGCTCCACGACCTCTCGAGCTTCACCTTGCATTCGAAGGTGCCCCTGCCCCTGCAGATGGACGGTGACCATCTGGGGCTGCGGACGAGCGTGACGTTCACAGGCGTTCGCCGTGCACTGCGTGTGATTGTGTGAGTGGAAGGGCCTAAAGTCCTTTCACTCGAACGTTTAGGCCAGGGTCCACCCCATGGAAGTACGGCTGTGACCTAGTCGACACCGAGGAATCAAAAAAAACTTCTCGGAAGGGGTTGTATCCGCAGCCGAGGTTTGCGAATCTCTACATGGCGCTCAGGACGGCCCGCACCACCGGCCCCACAGAGAGCCCGAACCCCCTCCTCAAACGCAAGGACGACGCCAGTCATCTGGTGGTCGCCCCTTCCCTTGCGGAGGGATTCGTGAAAGCGTTCACATTCACAAGCACAAGTGTCCGAAACACCAAGAGAGGTAGCAGCCATGGACTGGCGTCACAACGCCGTTTGCCGCGAGGAAGACCCCGAGCTGTTCTTCCCCATCGGCAACACCGGTCCTGCGCTGCTGCAGATCGAGGAAGCCAAGGCCGTCTGCCGTCGCTGCCCCGTCGTGGAGCAGTGCCTGCAGTGGGCGCTCGAGTCCGGCCAGGACTCCGGCGTCTGGGGTGGCCTCAGCGAGGACGAGCGCCGCGCGATGAAGCGCCGCGCCGCTCGCAACCGGGCCCGCCAGGCCAGCGCCTGACGCCCCACCCCATCACGAGCCTGAGCCCGGCGGCGCGTACGGCGAGTACGCATCTCCCGCCCCCGAGCCGCAGCGCGCAGTACCCTCAATGCGCTCAGCCGTAGACAGTGAAGCCCCGGACCGCACCACGGTCCGGGGCTCACTGTTGTGCGGCTACCGGGTTGTGCGGCTACTGATCGGGGCGGACCTTCTCGGCTCGGACCGGAATGTCGAGGATCACCCGCGTACCGCGCTCCGGCGCCGGGACCATGTCGAAGGTGCCGCCCAACTCCCCCTCGACCAGGGTGCGTACGATCTGCAGGCCCAGATTGCCCGCCTGCCGGACGTCGAAGCCTTCGGGCAGCCCCACGCCGTCGTCCTGCACGGTGACGAGCAGCCGGCGCTCCTTGCTGGTGCCGCCGCGGACCGCGGAGACCTCGACGGTGCCGTGCTCGCCCTCGCCGAAGCCGTGTTCCAGGGCGTTCTGCAGTACCTCGGTGAGGACCATCGACAGGGGCGTGGCGACCTCGGCGTCCAGGATGCCGAAGCGGCCGGTGCGCCGTCCGGTGACCTTGCCCGGTGAGATCTCGGCGACCATCGCGAGCACCCGGTCGGCGATCTCGTCGAACTCGACGCGCTCGTCCAGGTTCTGGGACAGCGTCTCGTGGACGATGGCGATGGAGCCGACCCGACGTACCGCCTCCTCCAGGGCCTCGCGGCCGCGCTCCGAGCCGATGCGCCGGGCCTGCAGTCTGAGCAGGGCGGCCACCGTCTGCAGGTTGTTCTTCACCCGGTGGTGGATCTCCCGGATGGTGGCGTCCTTGGTGATCAACTCCCGTTCGCGGCGGCGCAGTTCCGTGACGTCGCGGCAGAGCACCAGGGAGCCGATGCGGGTGCCCTTCGGCTTGAGCGGGATCGCGCGGAGCTGGATGACGCCGTCGTCGCCCTCGACCTCGGTCTCGCGCGGGGCGTAGCCGCTGGCGAGTTTGACCAGGGCTTCGTCCACCGGGCCGCGGGACGGGGCGAGTTCGGCCGTGGCGGTGCCGAGGTGGTGGCCGACCAGATCGGCGGCGAGGCCGAGCCGGTGGTACGCGGAGAGGGCGTTGGGCGAGGCGTACTGGACGATGCCGTCGGCGTCGAGCCGGATGAGTCCGTCGCCGACGCGCGGCGAGGCGTCCATGTCGACCTGCTGGTCGGGGAAGGGGAAGGAACCCGCGGCGATCATCTGGGCCAGGTCGGACGCCGACTGCAGATAGGTGAGTTCGAGGCGGGACGGGGTGCGGACGGTGAGCAGATTGGTGTTGCGGGCGATGACGCCGAGGACCCGGCCGTCCCGGCGTACCGGGATGGACTCGACTCGGACCGGCACCTCCTCTCGCCACTCCGGGTCCCCCTCGCGCACGATGCGCCCGTCGTCGAGCGCGGCGTCCAGGAGCGGGCGGCGGCCGCGCGGGACCAGGTGCCCGACCATGTCGTCCTGGTACGAGGTGGGGCCGGTGTTGGGCCGCATCTGGGCGACCGAGACATAGCGCGTGCCGTCCCGGGTCGGGACCCACAGGACCAGGTCGGCGAACGAGAGGTCGGAGAGCAGCTGCCACTCCGAGACCAGCAGATGCAGCCACTCGAGGTCGGTGTCGCCGAGGGCGGTGTGCTGGCGTACGAGTTCGTTCATGGAGGGCACGGGCCGAGCGTACCCGGCCGGGAGTCGTGCCTGGTCACGGCCGGTGGGCGGGCCCCGCAGACACCCGCGGGCCGCGGCGCTCGGGAGGGACCCTCAGCCCTCCCGGCACCGCAGCCCGGGTTGCATCGGCCGGCGGGTGTGCGGTCCCGGCGGCCGAGTGGAGGCTCCGGCGCAGTCAGGGCAGAGAGCGCCGGTGCCTCGCTCCGCTCTCCTGTGCGGGGAGAGCGGGAGCCTGTCCACTCCAGGGTGGACTACTGCATTGTGGACTAGACCATTCTCCGGTGTCCATGCGTGCGGCGGTGTGAGTTTCCGTGGTTTTCTCCAACAGGTACCGATGGCACCGTACGAAGGCCCTGCACCCAGGAGCACGGCGGGTGTGCCGCAGCGGTTCACCGGTCGCGGCGCTCAGCGGGTCTCGGTGACCTTCGCCAGGGCGCGCGGGGCGTCGGGGTCCTGGCCACGGGCGATGGTCACCTCGTAGGCGAGCAGCTGCAGCGGGATGATCTCGAGGATCGGCTGCACCTCCTCGGCGACGCCCGCGGTGGGGAGTTCGAAGCCGGCCGAAGCCGCTTCCACCTGTGCCTTCGGGCCGATCACCACGAGGTCGGCGCCGCGGCCGCGCAGCCGGTCGAGTACGGGCTGCAGGGCTTCGCCGCCGCGGCCGTCGGTGACGACGGCGATCACCGGAGAGATGTTGTCGACCATGGCGAGCGGGCCGTGCAGCAGGTCGGCACCGGAGTACGACAGAGCGGGGATGTAGCTGGTCTCCATCAGCTTGAGGGCGGCCTCCTTGGCGGTCGGGTATCCGTAGCCGCGGGAGGTGATGACCATGCGTTCGGCGAAGCGGTAGCGGGCGGCGAGCCCGCGCACCTCGTCCTGGCGCGCGAGCAGCCCGGCGGCCTGGTCCGGCAGCCCGTCCGCCGCGGCGCCGTCGCCGCCGCGCAGGCCCTCGACGAAGAGGTAGAGGGCGAGCAGGGACGCGGTGTACGTCTTGGTCGCGGGCAGTGCCCGCTCCGGTCCGGCCAGGATGTCGAGGTGGAACTCGGAGACGGCGGCGAGCGGCGAGTCCGGGTTGTTGGTCACCGCGAGCGTGATCGCGCCGGCCTCGCGCGCGGCCCGTGTCGAGGCCACCAGGTCCGGTGAGCCACCGGACTGGCTGACGGTGATCACCAGCACGTCGGTGAGGTCCGGCTTCGCCCCGTACGCCGTGGTGGTGGACATCGAGGCGAGGCCGCAGGGCAGACCGAGCCGGATCTCCAGCAGGTACTTCGCGTACAGGGCGGCGTTGTCGGAGGTGCCGCGGGCGGTGAGCAGGACGAAGCGCGGGTTCTTGGCGGCGATCCGGGCGGCGGTCTCGCGGATGCGTGGCGCACCGTCCGTGAGGATGCGGCGCAGCACCGCGGGCTGCTCCGCCATCTCGCCGGACATGATGCTGCCCGGTCGCTCGCTGTGCCGGGCGCTCGTCGTGGCGGACATTCCGGTCTTCCTCCCAGGGGCGGCCGCGGGGCTGTTCCAAGTCGACCACGGGGGTCGCCGCCGTCGCCAGCCGGAGCCGCGGGTGATCCCGGGCCGCCCGGTCGCGGTGCGCCCGGTCGCGGTGCGTCCGGGCGGAGCAGTAGCGGGTGTGCCGATGGGCACACTCTGCTAGATTGGTCTATACCACATGCAGTGACCCGATGCCCCTTCACCAGATCGGCAGGCCAAGCGTGGAAGTTGTCATCGTCCCGGACGCCAAGGCAGGCGGAGAGCTCATCGCGGAGGCCATGGCCGGCCTGCTGCGGCGCAAGCCCGACGCATTGCTCGGCGTGGCCACCGGCTCCACGCCGCTGCCGATCTACGAGGCGCTGACGGCCAAGGCCGGCGCCGGCGAGGTGGACGCCTCGCGGGCCCGGATCTGCCAGCTCGACGAGTACGTGGGACTGCCCGCCGGGCACCCCGAGTCGTACCGCTCGGTGGTGCTGCGCGAGGTCGTTGCGCCGCTGGGGCTCGGCGAGGACTCCTTCATGGGTCCGGACGGCAGCGCCGAGGACGTGCAGGGTGCGTGCGAGGCGTACGACCAGGCCCTTGCCGACGCCGGCGGGGTCGATCTGCAACTGCTCGGCATCGGCACCGACGGGCACATCGGCTTCAACGAGCCCTGCTCGTCGCTTGCTTCGCGCACCCGGATCAAGACGCTCACCGAGCAGACCCGGGTGGACAACGCCCGGTTCTTCGACGGTGACATCGAGCAGGTCCCGCACCATGTGATCACCCAGGGCATCGGCACCATCCTGGAGGCCAGGCACCTGGTGCTGCTCGCCACGGGCGAGGGCAAGGCCGATGCGGTGGCCGCGACGGTCGAGGGCCCGGTGGCCGCCGTGGTGCCCGCCTCGGCGCTGCAGCTGCACCGGCACGCGACGGTGGTGGTCGACGAGGCGGCGGCGTCCAAGCTGAAGCTGGCCGACTACTTCCGGCACGCCTACGTCAACAAGCCGGACTGGCAGGGGATCTGACGCCTCTCCCCCGCACGCACGACTGCCGGGCACCCGTCATGGGGTGCCCGGCAGTCGTGCGTCGTACGGACGGATCCCGAGCCGCACCGCCGACGCACGCGGCCGGCTCGGGCACTCGTCTACGGCCGGTGATCACCTCGGCTACCGACGGCCGGTGATCACCTCTGCCGCGGCCACGGCGCAGACCCGGGCCGCGCCGTGCGTGGCGAGGTGCAGGGCGCCGCACGGCGGGGCGCCCGGGACGCCCATCTCGACGACGACCGACTCGGGCCGGGCGGCGAGCAGTTCGTCCAAGGCGGACGCCATCCAGGGGTGACGGTGCACGTCGCGGACCACGGCGACCACCCGCCGGTCCCCCGCGGCCGCCAGGAGGCCCGCCACGAGGGTGCGTACGTCCGCCTCGGCGTCCGCCCCCGCGTAGCTGCCGGTCTCGGTGCCGGGCAGCAGGCGCGCCAGCTCCGCGGCGACGCCCCAGGGGGTCTCGTCGCCCACGGCGATGTTGGCGACCGGCGTGAAGGCCGCGACGTAGGGGGCCTCGGTCAGCGGCTCGACCACGGTCTCGGTGCGGGTGACCCGCAGCGCCCGGCGGGCCGCGACCAGGCCGATGTCGGTGCGCGGGGCGACCGGTTCGCGGTGCGCGGCGGAGGAGGCCGCCGCGGTCCACTCGCCGAGCGCCCGTACCCGCGCTGCCGCGTCGGCGAGGCGCTCCTCGGGCAGTTCGCCGGACTTCACCGCGGCGACCAGCGCGTCGCGCAGTCGCAGCACGGTGTCCTCGTCGGCGAGTCCGCCGCCCACACAGATGGCGTCCGCGCCGGCCGCGATGGCGAGCACACTGCCGCGCTCGATGCCGTACGTGGCGGAGATCGCCTGCATCTCCATGCCGTCGGTGACGATCAGGCCGTCGTGGCCCAGCTCCCGGCGCAGCAGTCCGGCGAGGATGGCCGGGCTGAGCGTGGCCGGGTGGGTGGCGTCCAGGGCCGGCAGCAGGATGTGCGCGCTCATCACGGCCTTGGTGCCGGCCTCGATGGCCGCACGGAACGGCACCAGCTCGCGGACCCGCAGGGTGTCCGGGTCGGCGTCGATGCGCGGCATCGCGTGGTGCGAGTCCACCGAGGTGTCGCCGTGTCCGGGGAAGTGCTTGGCGCAGGCGGCCACGCCGGCCGACTGCAGACCGGTGATGTACGCGGCGGTGTGCCGGGCGACGAGGTCCGGGTCTGCGCCGAAGGAGCGTACGCCGATCACCGGGTTCTCGGAGTTGGAGTTGACGTCGGCGGACGGCGCCCAGTTGAGGTTGACTCCGCAGGCGGCGAGCCGGCGGCCCAGTTCGGTGGCCACCTGGCGGGTGAGCTCGGGGTCGTCGACGGCGCCGAGGGCGTGGTTGCCGGGGAACGACGAGCCGGTGCGCACCTCGAGCCGGGTGACGTCGCCGCCCTCCTCGTCGATGGCGACCAGTACGTCACCGCGCTCGGCGCGCAACTGGGCGGTGAGCGCGGCCAGTTGCTCCTCGGAGGCGATGTTCCGGCCGAACAGGCCGACGGAGTGCAGACCTTCGTCGATCCTGCGCAGCAGCCAGTCGGGGGCGGTGGTCCCGGTGAAGCCGGGCTGCAGGACGGTGAGGACGTCGCGGGTGAGCGTGTCCGTGCCGCGGGCGAGTGTGGTCATGGAGGCGGAGTCATCCCTTCACAGCGCCGGAGGTGAGCCCCGTGGCCATCTTCTTCTGGATGATCATGAAGAAGATCACCACCGGCAGGGCGATCATGGTGGACGCGGCCATCAGCGCGCCGTAGTCGGTGCCTCGCTCGGTGGTGAAGGTCATCAGCCACACGTTGAGCGTGTACTTGTCGTTGTCGTTCATCAGGATGTACGCGAAGAGGTACTCGTTCCACGCGTTCACCAGGGCGAAGATCGACGCGGCCGCGAGACCGGGGGCGAGCAGCGGGAACACCACCCGGCGGAAGGCACCCATCCGGGTGCACCCGTCGACCATCGCGGACTCCTCGAGCTCCACCGGGATGTTGACCACGAAGCCGCGGATCATCACGACCGCGAACGGCAGTGTGGAGACCAGATAGACGACGATCAGGCCCCAGTACTCGTTCAGCCCGCCCATCGAGTTCAGCTGGGCGTAGATCGGGATCAGCATCGCGGTCGGCGGCAGCATCTGGACCAGGATGAGCACGAGCAGCAGGGACTTGCGTCCGAAGAACCGGAAGCGGCCGATCGCCAGGGCCGCGAAGGTCGCGATGATCATGCCGCCGAGCACGGCCGTGATGGAGACGATCAGGCTCGACTGGATCGCGGTGCCGAAGTTCGCCTGCTTCGCGGCCCGCGCGAAGTTGTCGAAGGTGATCGACGACGGCCACAGGGTCTGGTCGTACGACCGGATCTCGTGGTTCGGGCGCAGGGCGCTGACGATCAGCCAGTAGACGGGGAAGGCCATCACGGCGGCGACGGCCAGGCCGATGACGTTGTAGCCGAAGCGGGACTTCTTGCGGTCGGGGCGCAGCACGCGCGGCTCGGACGGAGCGGCCGGCGTACGGCTCACCGGGGCGGAGGCGCTCATTCGACCTCTCCTGTCTTGATCAGCTGACGCAGGTAGTACACGGCGACGCCGGACAGCAGGACGACCGTGATCAGGGCGATGGCGGTGCCCTGGCTGAAGGAGGTGGACTCGAAGGCCTTGGAGAACGAGTAGAGGCCGAGGGTCTCGTACTCGGGCTCGGGCTTGTTGCCGCGCAGCAGCCAGATCTGGCCGAACACGTTGAAGTCCCAGATCACCGAGAGCGTGGTGACCATGATGAAGACGGGCTTGATGACCGGCCAGGTGACGAACCGGTAGACGCTGAAGGGGCTCGCGCCGTCCAACTGGGCTGCTTCTTCGAGCTCCTTGGGCACCTGGGTGAGCGCGGCGTACAGGGTGATGACCGCGAACGGGATGGCGCCCCAGACGACCAGGCAGATGATGACCGCGAAGCCCTGCCAGGGGTTGAGGAACCAGTTGTGGCCGAGGAAGTCCTCCCCCGCGACCTTGGCGATCAGGGTGTTGAGCAGTCCGTAGTCGGAGTCCGCGAGCCAGCGGAAGATGGACGAGGCGACGAGCAGCGGCATCGACCAGGCGGCGATCAGGGCCACGGTCAGGGTGAGGCGGACCCAGGTGGTCAGGCGCTGCATGAGGAGGGCGATCAGCAGGCCGAGACCCATGGTGAGCACCACGCACACGGTCATGAAGAGCACGGTGCGTCCGGTGACGCTCCAGAACTCCGAGTCGCCCAGGATGTTGGTGAATTGATCGAGCCCGACCCAGGGCGGTGACTCACCGGTCCACAGCTCGCGGCGCCCCATGTCCTGGAAGGACATGATCACCGTACGAGCCAGGGGGTAGGCGTATACGGCGGCGATCGCCACGATGGCCGGGAGGATCAGGAGGTAGGGAAGAAGGCCGTTCCTCCCTCGCCCCGCGCGGCCCTTTCCGCCGCTCCCCGATGGTGCGGGCGGCCGGGTGCCCGGTTCGTTCACGCCCCCGGCGACGGGGGCCTTCGCTTCTACGGCCTGGGTGTCGGCGGCAGTCACGTGGGGGACCTTCCGTTTGTTCTCTGCACCGAAAGGGGCGGCCGGGCGGCGACCCGTACCGACGCGTCGCCGCCCACCGCCCGGGAGCCTGTTGGCTCAGGACTCCTTGTTGATCAGCTCGTCGATCTTGGCGTCGGCCTTCTTGGTGGCCGCGTCCACGGAGCCGCCCTTGAGGATGTCGAGGAGCAGGTTCTCCAGGACCTCCTCCTTCTCGATCGAGGTCCAGCCGGGTGCGATCGGCGTGAACCAGGCCTCGGGCACGGCCTTCGCGGCCGGCGCGGTGGCCGGCTTCTTGGTCAGCGGCTCGAGCTGCTTGGTGTTGTTCGGCAGGATGTCCTTGGAGGCGAGGACCTCCTGGGACTTCTCGCTGGTGTACATCGAGATCCACTCCTCGCCCAGGTCCGCGGACTTGGACTTGGCGGTCACCGCGAGGTCGGAGCCGCCGATGAAGGAGGGCAGCGGCTTGCCGTTCGGGCCGGGCATCGCGGCGACGTCGATCTTGCCCTTGAGCTTGGGGTTGCCGCTCTTGCCCTCGACGACCGAGCCGGCCTCCCAGCCGTTGCCGTAGATGACGGCGGCCTTGGAGTTGGCGACCACGTTGGCGTGGTCCTGCTCGTCCTTCGTCTGGTCGGCCTTGTTGTACTTCTTGACCAGGTTCACGAAGTGCTCGATGCCCTGCTTGGACTTGGCGCTGGAGAGGGCGCCCTTCCACTCCTTCGAGCCCTCGTCGTACGTGGCGATCTCGCCGCCGTAGGCGTGCACGTACGACATCGCGGCGTACCAGTAACGGCCGGGCAGGTAGAGCGAGGAGAAGCGCTTGTCCTTGGTGCCGTACTCCTTCTGCACGTCGTCCATCGCCGCGAGGAACTCGTCCTCGGTGGTGGGCAGCTTGTCGCTGTCCGTGCCCTTCTTCACCATCTCCTTGTTGAAGACGGCGACTCGGGCGCCGGCGTAGTAGGGGACGCAGTACTGCTTGCCCTCGAACGAGCAGGTGTCCTTGAGGCCCTGGATCCAGGTGTCGGAGTTGTCGTACTTCTTGGGGTCGATCTCGGCGAGCGCACCGTTGAGGATGTACTGCATGGTCTCGGTGTTGCCGAGCTCGACGACGTCGGGGAACTTGTCCCCGCCGAGTGCGGTGTCCAGCTTCTTGGCCTTGTCGGCCCACTGCTGGTACTGCACCTTGACGTTGACCTTCGGGTACTTCTTCTTGAACTGGGCGTTGACGTCCTTGACCAGCTCCGGCCAGGTGCTCTGCGCATCGACCATCAGCCACACGGTCAGCGTCTCGTCCCGGTCCTTCGGGTCCTTCGACGAGTTGGAACTGCCGGAATCACCACACGCGGCCATCGAGAACATCATGCCCGCGACACCGATCGCGGCTATCAGCTTGCGCTTCACGCCACCCTCCTCAGGGATGCTCACAACCCCCCTGCCCGCTGCGTGAGATACGCCAAGTACTGCCGTGGGGCCGGGATCTGGTCTTTAATGGTGTAGACCAGTACGGGGAGCTTGGCCTAGACCTTTAGGGGTGTCAAGGGTGTATAAGAGGGGTCGCACATCCCGTTACCGGACCGACACCTGAGCGACTACGGCGGGTGCCGGGCAGGCCGTGCCACGATGTGAGCCGCGACAGACGGAGGAGCCGGTGACGGCAGCAGCACAGGAGCCGCAGCGCGGTACCGCACGCAGTGCGACGACCGCGAACGCCGGCCGGGAGACGGGTGGGTCGAGCATGGGCAGCACGCAGGGCGCGACGGCCACACCGTCGGCCGAACCGGCCGCGGCCGGACGCACCGCGCGCGTGCCCAAGTACTACCGACTGAAGAAGCACTTGCTCGACATGACCGAGACGCTGCCGCCCGGCACCCCGGTCCCGCCCGAGCGCACGCTGGCCGCCGAGTTCGACACCTCCCGCACCACCGTGCGCCAGGCCCTGCAGGAGCTCGTCGTCGAGGGGCGGCTCGAGCGCATCCAGGGCAAGGGCACCTTCGTCGCCAAGCCGAAGGTCTCGCAGGCGCTCCAACTCACCTCGTACACCGAGGACATGAGGGCCCAAGGGCTCGAACCGACCTCGCAGCTCCTGGACATCGGCTACATCACCGCCGACGACCGGCTCGCCGGACTGCTCGACATCGCCGCGGGCGGCAGGGTGCTGCGCATCGAGCGGCTGCGCCTGGCGAGTGGCGAGCCGATGGCCATCGAGACGACCCATCTGTCCGCCAAGCGCTTCCCCGCGCTGCGCCGTTCGCTGGTCAAGTACACCTCTCTCTACACGGCGCTCTCCGAGGTATACGACGTCCATCTGGCCGAGGCCGAGGAGACCATCGAGACCTCGCTCGCGACCCCGCGCGAGGCCGGGCTGCTCGGCACCGACGTCGGACTGCCGATGCTGATGCTTTCGCGGCACTCGCTCGACGGTTCGAGTCACCCGGTCGAGTGGGTGCGGTCGGTCTACCGCGGTGACCGGTACAAGTTCGTGGCACGGCTCAAGAGGCCGCAGGACTGAGGCGGTTGGCGGGTTGTCCCGATTCGGTTCCACCGGACCCCGATTTGTGTCCGTACCGATATGCGGACGGGGGGTGACTCCCTGCGAGACAGTCCTCTAGATTTCCAGCGCATTAATACGTGGGGGATCTAGGGGACGGAGCCCACCGATGTCAGAGCCGACACCGACGCCACCGACGACGACACCGCCGGAGGACGCACGGAGACTGACGCCCAAGGCCATCGCCGGATGGTCACTCGTGGCCGTCATCGGCGCGGTGGGCTGGGTCGTACTCGCACTCGCCCGTGGCGAGGAGGTGTCGGCCGTCTGGATGCTCGCTGCGGCACTCGGCTCCTACGCCATCGCCTACCGCTTCTACGCGAAGTGGATCCAGTACAAGGTCCTCAAGGCCGACCGCACCCGTGCGACACCGGCCGAACGCCTCAACAACGGCGTGGACTTCCACCCCACGGACCGCCGGGTGCTCTTCGGGCACCACTTCGCTGCGGTGGCCGGCGCGGGCCCGCTGGTCGGTCCGATCCTCGCCGCCCAGATGGGTTATCTGCCGGGCACCATCTGGATCGTGGCCGGCGTGATCTTCGCCGGTGCCGTCCAGGACATGGTGGTCCTGTTCTTCTCGACGCGGCGGGACGGGCGTTCGCTCGGGCAGATCGCGCGCGACGAGATCGGGCCGCTGGGCGGTGCCGCGGCGCTCGTCGCGGTGTTCATGATCATGATCATCCTGCTCGCGGTGCTCGCCCTGGTCATCGTGAACGCCCTGGCCGACTCGCCCTGGGGCGTCTTCTCGATCGGCATGACGATCCCGATCGCCCTGTTCATGGGCTTCTATCTGCGTACGCTCCGCCCTGGCAGGGTCACCGAGGTCTCGCTCATCGGTGTCGCACTGCTGCTGCTCGCGATCGTGGCCGGCGGCTGGGTCGCCGAGTCCTCGCTCGCCGACACCTTCACGCTCGAGGCGGGCACGCTCGTCATCTGGATGGTCATCTACGGCTTCGTGGCCTCGGTCCTGCCGGTGTGGATGCTGCTCGCGCCGCGCGACTACCTGTCGACGTTCATGAAGGTCGGCACGATCGTGCTGCTCGCCGTCGGAGTCGTCATCGCGCTGCCGACGCTGCAGATGGAGGGCGTCACCAAGTTCGCCTTCGAGGAGACCGGGCCGGTCTTCGCCGGGTCGCTCTTCCCGTTCGTCTTCATCACGATCGCCTGTGGCGCGCTCTCCGGCTTCCACGCGCTGGTCTCCTCGGGCACCACCCCGAAGATGATCCAGAAGGAGACCCAGGTCCGGATGATCGGCTACGGGGCGATGCTCACCGAGTCGTTCGTCGCGATCATGGCCCTGATCTGCGCCTGCATCATCGATCCCGGTCTGTACTTCGCGATGAACGCGCCGGCCGGAGTCATCGGCACCACCGTGGAGTCCGCCTCGCAGGCGGTCGCCGGACTCGGCTTCAGCATCTCGCCGAACGATCTCGCGCAGGCCGCCAAGGACGTGGAGGAGGCCAGCCTGCTCTCCCGTACGGGCGGTGCACCGACCTTCGCGCTCGGCATGTCCGAGATCTTCTCCTCGGTGATCGGCGGGGCCGGACTCAAGGCCTTCTGGTACCACTTCGCGATCATGTTCGAGGCGCTGTTCATCCTCACCACCGTGGACGCCGGCACCCGGGTCGGCCGCTTCATGCTCCAGGACATGCTGGGCAACGTCTACAAGCCGATGAAGGACGTCAGCTGGAAGCCGGGCGTCTGGATCGCCAGCGCCGTCGTGGTCGGCGGCTGGGGCTACTTCCTCTGGGTCGGCGTGCACGACCCGCTGGGCGGCATCAACCAGCTCTTCCCGCTGTTCGGCATCGCCAACCAGCTGCTCGCCGCGGTCGCTCTGGCGGTCTGCACCACGCTCCTGGTGAAGTCGGGGCGGCTCAAGTACGCCTGGATCACGGCCGTACCACTCGCCTGGGACGCGGCGGTCACCCTGACCGCGAGCTGGCAGAAGGTGTTCTCCGGCGACCCGGCCGTGGGCTTCTTCTCGCAGCGCGCCAAGTACCAGGACGGCATCGAGGCCGGTGAGGTGCTCCCGCCCGCGAAGTCGATGGACGACATGCACACCGTGGTCACCAACTCCACGGTGGACGGGGTCCTTTCGATCCTCTTCGCGGTCCTCATCATCATCGTCCTCGCGGACGCGGCCCGGGTCTGCTACAAGGTCATCCGGGATCCGCAGAGCGCGAAGCTCGCCGAGGTGAAGTACGTGGAGTCCAAACTGGTCGCGCCGGACGGGATGTTCCCGACGCAGCGCGAGAAGGCCGAACTCGCCGCGGTCGGTGCGGCGTCCGAGCCGGCGGACGGGGACGGGGGCCGGTCGTGACCGCGGGCGCCGGGACCGCCGCCGCAGGCCGGGTCCGGCACTTCGCGAGCCGATTCCGTTACTACTGGCGGGAGTTGACCGGCGAGGCGACGTACGACCGGTACGTGGCGCACACCCGGTCCTGCAGTCCGGACGCGGAGGTCATGACCCGCCGCGAGTTCGAACGCAGCCGCACGGACGCGCAGGAGGCGGACCCCCGCGAAGGCTTCCGCTGCTGCTGAGCCGGGCGCGGGCCGGGCGGCCTCTTCGGAGGGCGCCCGGCCCGTTGTCGGTGGCGTCCGGCAGAATTCGGGGATGGACTTCGGGATCAGGCGGGCCGTGCAGGGTGAGTTCGAGGCGCTCGGGGAGCTCACGGTGCAGGCCTATCTGCAGGACGGACTGCTCGGCTTCCGCACGGACGACCCCTACCTGGACACGCTGCGCGCGGTCGCGGAGCGGGCCGCCGAGGCCGAGGTCCTGGTCGCCGTGGACGGGTCCGGCGGGCTGCTCGGCGGCGTGACGTTCGCGCCGTACGGCACGCCGTACGCCCAGGTCTGCCTGCCCGGCGAGGCGGAGTTCCGTGCCCTCGCGGTGGCGCGGGAAGCGCGCGGCCGTGGCGTCGGCGAGGCGCTGGTGCGGGCCTGTCTGGACCGCGCGAGAGCCACCGGCTGCACCGCCGTCGTCCTGTCCACACAGGAGACGATGCGCACGGCCCACCGCATCTACGGGCGGCTCGGCTTCGCCCGGACACCCGAGCGGGACTGGGTCCCCGTGCCGGGCGTCAGCCTGCTGACGTACCGTCTGGCCCTGTAGGGCCCGGCCGGGACGCTCCGGTATGAACGCGCCGTGACACAAGATGTGGGGTGCGCCCGCAGAGTCAGACCCAACATGTATGCTCGTGCTCGCTGTCATGCCAGGGGAATCCGGTGCGAATCCGGAACTGTCCCGCAACGGTGTATGTGTGCGCATTCGCGTACCCATGAGTCCGAGGACCTGACGACAGTGCACCCGGTCCGTCCGGCCCGGGTGCCGACGACGTCCGGGCCTCGCGGAATGGGCCGGTGGACGCGGAGCGCGGCCCTGCGCGGGCGCGCCGATCCGTGACGCCAAGCCTCCCGCACGGCCCCGAGCCGAGCGAGGGAGAGCACCACGTGACCATCGCGCCAGCCGATCCGTTTGCCGCGGTCGCCGAACAGGTCGAAGACGCCCCGGGTACCGCCCTGTTGCGTACCCTCACCGAGCTGACCGCCGATCTGCCCGACACGGACCCCGGCCGGGTCGCGGCCGCCGCGCTCCGGGGCCGGCACGCCGGTTCCGACGAGGCGGAGCTGCGCGAGCTCGCGACGGACGCGGCCGCCGGTCTGATCTCGGACGACCCGGCGTACGCCCGCCTCGCCGCGCGTCTGCTCACCCTCACCATCGCCGAGGAGGCCGCGACCCAGGGCGTACGCAGCTTCACCGACTCGGTGGCGACCGGGCACCGCGAGGGCCTGATCGCGGACCGCACCGCCGAGTTCGTCACCGCGCACGCCGCGCGCCTCGACGCCCTGATCGACCCGGCCGCCGACGACCGCTTCGGTTACTTCGGCCTGCGCACCGTCTACAGCCGCTATCTGCTGCGCCACCCGCTGACCCGCAAGGTCGTCGAGACCCCGCAGCACTTCATGCTGCGCGTCGCCGCCGGTCTGGCCGCGGACGCGAGCACCCCCGCGGTCGACGAAGTCGCCTCCCTCTACCGCCTGATGAGCCGGCTCGACTATCTGCCGTCGTCGCCGACGCTCTTCAACTCCGGTACGCGGCACCCGCAGATGTCGTCCTGCTACCTCCTGGACTCCCCCGCCGACGAGCTCGACTCGATCTACGACCGGTACCACCAGGTCGCCCGCCTCTCCAAGCACGCCGGCGGCATCGGCCTCTCGTACTCCCGTATCCGCGCGAGGGGTTCGCTGATCCGCGGGACGAACGGGCACTCCAACGGCATCGTGCCGTTCCTCAAGACCCTCGACTCCTCGGTCGCCGCGGTGAACCAGGGCGGCCGGCGCAAGGGTGCGGCCGCCGTCTACCTGGAGACCTGGCACGCCGACATCGAGGAGTTCCTCGAACTGCGGGACAACACCGGCGAGGACGCCCGCCGCACCCACCACCTCAATCTGGCGCACTGGATCCCGGACGAGTTCATGCGGCGGGTGGAGACGGACGGCACCTGGTCGCTGTTCTCGCCGGTGGACGTGCCGGAGCTTGTGGACCTGTGGGGCGCGGAGTTCGACGCCGCGTACCGGAGGGCCGAGGCCGCCGGGCTCGCCCGCCGCACGCTGCCCGCGCGCGACCTGTACGGCCGGATGATGCGTACCCTCGCGCAGACCGGGAACGGCTGGATGACGTTCAAGGACGCCGCCAACCGCACCGCCAACCAGACCGCCGAGCCCGGCCACGTGGTGCACTCCTCGAACCTGTGCACCGAGATCCTCGAGGTGACCGACGACGGCGAGACGGCCGTCTGCAACCTCGGCTCGGTGAACGTCGGAGCCTTCGTCACCGAGGACGGCACGATCGACTGGGAGCGCCTGGACGCCACCGTGCACACGGCGGTCACCTTCCTCGACCGCGTCGTGGACATCAACTTCTACCCGACCGAGCAGGCCGGGCGCTCCAACTCCCGCTGGCGGCCGGTCGGTCTGGGCGCGATGGGCCTGCAGGACGTCTTCTTCAAGCTGCGGCTGCCCTTCGACTCCCCCGAGGCCAAGGAGCTCTCCACGCGGATCGCCGAGCGCATCATGCTCGCCGCGTACGAGGCCTCCGCGGACCTCGCCGAGAAGGCGGGACCGCTGCCCGCCTGGGAGCACACCCGGGCCGCCCGCGGCGTCCTGCACCCCGACCACTACGGCGTCGAGCCGCACTGGCCGGAGCGCTGGGCCGCCCTGCGGGAGCGTATCGCCGCCACCGGCATGCGCAACGCCCTGCTGCTCGCCATCGCGCCGACCGCGACGATCGCCTCCATCGCCGGCTCGTACGAATGCATCGAGCCGCAGGTCTCCAACCTCTTCAAGCGCGAGACGCTCTCCGGTGAATTCCTGCAGGTCAACGCCTACTTGGTGGAGGATCTGAAGCGGCTCGGGCAGTGGAACGCGGCGACCCGCGAGATCCTGCGGGACTCCTCCGGTTCGGTGCAGGGCCTCACCGAGCTGCCCGCCGAGGTGCGCGATCTCTACCGCACCGCGTGGGAGATCCCGCAGCGTGCCCTGATCGACATGGCCGCGGCCCGCACCCCGTACCTCGACCAGGCGCAGTCCCTGAACCTGTTCCTGGAGACGCCGACCATCGGCAAGTTGAGCTCGATGTACGCGTACGCCTGGAAGAGCGGCCTGAAGACCACGTACTACCTGCGCTCCCGGCCTGCGACGCGGATCGCCCGCGCGGCCGGATCGGGCGCCACCAGCGAATCCGCCCCCGTACCCCAGCAGCCGGCCGCCGAGGCCGACGCGATCGCCTGCTCCCTGGAAAACCCCGAGTCCTGCGAGGCCTGCCAGTAATGACCACCGCACCCGAAGCAACCGCCGCCACGGCCAAGAACCTGCTCGACCCCGGCTTCGAGCTCACCCTGCGTCCCATGCGCTACCCGGACTTCTACGAGCGCTACCGGGACGCCATCAAGAACACCTGGACCGTCGAGGAGGTCGACCTCCACTCGGACGTGTCCGACCTGGCGAAGCTCACCCCCGGCGAGCAGCACCTGATCGGCCGCCTCGTGGCCTTCTTCGCCACCGGCGACTCGATCGTGGCGAACAATCTGGTGCTCACCCTGTACAAGCACATCAACTCCCCCGAGGCGCGGCTCTACTTGAGCCGGCAGCTGTTCGAGGAGGCCGTGCACGTCCAGTTCTATCTGACGCTGCTCGACACCTATCTGCCCGATCCGGAGGACCGTACGGCCGCCTTCGCCGCGGTCGAGAACATCCCCTCGATCCGCGAGAAGGCCGAGTTCTGCTTCAAGTGGATGGACTCGGTCGAGGAGATCGACCAGCTGAGGACCCGCTCCGACCGGCGCCGCTTCCTGCTGAATCTGATCTGCTTCGCGGCGTGCATCGAGGGCCTGTTCTTCTACGGCGCCTTCGCCTACGTGTACTGGTTCCGCTCCCGCGGCCTGCTGCACGGCCTCGCCACCGGCACCAACTGGGTGTTCCGGGACGAGACCATGCACATGAACTTCGCCTTCGAGGTGGTCGACACCGTCCGCAAGGAGGAGCCGGACCTCTTCGACGAGGAGCTGGAGCAGCAGGTCACCGAGATGCTCCGGGAGGCGGTCGCATCGGAACTGCAGTTCGCCCGTGACCTGTGCGGGGACGGACTGCCGGGGATGAACACCGAGTCGATGCGCGAGTACCTGGAGTGCGTGGCCGACCAGCGGCTCGTACGCCTCGGCTTCGCGCCGGTGTACGGCTCGCAGAACCCCTTCTCCTTCATGGAGTTGCAGGGCGTTCAGGAGCTGACCAACTTCTTCGAGCGCCGGCCGTCCGCGTACCAGGTGGCGGTGGAGGGCTCGGTGTCGTTCGACGACGAGTTCTGAGCGGTCGCCGGCGCGTTCCGGACGATCGGCAGGGGGACCACGAGGTCCCGTCGGGGAGGATCGGGAATCCGGACCTTCCCGGCGGGACCTCGCTCGGCGTTCCTCAACTGCCGGTCGATGCGCCGGTCGTTGAGGTGGCCCGCGAGGGAGGGGGCGGCGAGCAGGAGGGCGACGCCGAGGACGGTGGACCAGTCGATGAATGCGTTCATGTCCCCCACTCTCCCGCGGCCGGCGGCGCGGGGTGAGTGGCAGGACTGTCATGCATCATCGAATTACTGCCAACCGGTCTCCGGGTCCCGGACGCCGCTCCTGCCGCCCCTCACTGCAGGGCTTCCGCCGCGACCGTGGACGTCCCCGTGTTCAGTACGGCGTCGAACGCGTCGAGCACCGGGACCTGCAGATACGCGCTCTGCAGCCGGGTGCGGTCGGGGCGCGCGAGGCCGCCGAGCGGCCGCGCCCGGCGGAGGCCGGCCAGTCCGGGTCCGGTCCCGGCGTCCGCGAACGCGGCCTCGATGCTGTCCGGTTCGGGCGGACCGAGCGGGGCGTCGGTGACGGTGAAGCCGAACGGCGCGTCCTCGTCGGGCAGCATGTCCGCGGTGCGGCCGTCGACGCCGGTCAGTCCGAGCGCGAAGTAGTCCTCGCCCAGCGCCTCGTGCAGATGCTGCCCGAGCGGCAGCCCGGTGAGGTGCCCGTCGAAGGAGATCGGGGACTTCACGATGTGCGCGTTGTGGGCGGCCAGTACGACCCGGGCATCGGGACCGCTGCGTTCGAGGTGCCACAGCAGCGAATCGGCCATCGAACGGTCCCGGGCCGAGGTGTCGCCGCTCAGGCCGCGCCCGGCGAAGAGGTCGGCCATCGCGCGGAACGAGTAGTCCGCGTGACAGGCGACCTCCAGACGCCGTACCGCGACCGCATGGTCATGAGCCTCGGCGGCCGTGGTGTGCAGCGGCGACAGGGAGCGGCAGCGGACCAGGAGACGGCTCAACAGGGCGGTCAGCGCGTCCTGTTCGGCCGTCTCGAGCCGTGCCCACCGTGGTGCGGCCGCGGCGGCGGACGGCCCGGCGAAGGACTCCGCGATCCGCATCGCCCGCTCGATCAGCGGCAGCACCTCCGGGTCGGCCTTGCGCAGATGGTCGGCGACCGGGGCGAGGACGGGGAGCAGCGAGCCGCCGGCGGCCGGGACGTCGATCCCGGCGAAGCGCACCGGCCGGCCTGCGTCGCGGTTGAACTGCCGTACCCAGCGCAGCGGTTCGGCCACTCCCACCGGGATCGACCCGGCGAGCAGCTCCCCGAGATCCTCCTCGGCGCCACCGCCCTGCGCCCAGGCGTCGAGCGCGAAGCCCTCGCTGAAGCCGTACTCGAAGGCGAGCACGGTGAATCCGCAGCGCTCCACGAGGAAGCGCAGTATGCGGCGGCGCATCGCGGCGAACTCCTCGATGAAGTGCGAGTTCTCGCCGACGGCCACCACCCGGGCACCGCCGATCAGTTCACGCAGCGGCTCCAGGTCGTCGAGCGGCGCCTCGGGGTCGATCGTGTCGAGCGGTGTGACGTGTTCGCGCAGCCAGGCGGCGAACGGCGTGCGGTCGGTGGTCTCAGTCATGGGCCGAATCCGTCCGCGGCGCGGCCGCCTCGAGTGCGTCGATGGTGCCGGACATGATCGTGCGGGTGTGTTCGGTGATGTGCTCCGGCGGCCAGTCCCACCAGGCCACGGCAAGCAGCCGGTCCACCTCGTCGTCGCTGTAGCGGCGGCGGATGAGGCGGGCCGGGTTGCCGCCGACGATCCCGTAGTCGGGCACGTCGTCGACCACGACGGCGCCGGAGGCGATCACCGCTCCGTGGCCGATCCGGACGCCCGGCATCACCAGGGACCGGTAGCCGAACCACACGTCGTTGCCGACCACCGTGTCGCCTCGCCCCGGAAGGCCGGTGATGAGGTCGAAGTGCTCGGCCCAGGAGCCGCCCATGATCGGGAAGGGGAACGTCGAGGGGCCGTCCATCCGGTGGTTGGCGCCGTTCATGAGGAACCGGGTGCCCTCGCCCAGTGCGCAGAACTTGCCGATCACCAGCTTCTCGGGCCCGTAGTGATAGAGCACGTTCCGGGTCTCGAAGGCCGTCGGATCGTCCGGATCGTCGTAGTACGAGAACTCCCCGACCTCGATCAGCGGCGAGCTGACCAGCGGCTTGAGCAGCACCACACGCGGCTGCTCCGGCATCGGATGCAGGGCGTGGGGGTCGGCGGGGACAAGCGGGGGCACGTGCTCACTTCCTTCGGTCTCGGTCGGACGAACGGCTCCGGGTGCGTACGCGTACGGAGTGCTAGGCACCGCGGCCCGTGGTGGAGGCGAAGCCCAGCCAGGTGTGGCGGTTGCCCCACCAGCACCAGCCGACCTTGGGTGCGTCCCGGCGCTCCTTGCCGTCCCGCCCCGTGCCGTTGCTGATCCAGATCGCGGGCGTACGGGCGTCGAAGGCGCCGTTGGCCTTGCGCAGCCGGGAGCCGATGGTCATGAAGCAGCGGTTGCGGGCGAGCGCCTCCGGCTGCTGCAGCACCCAGTGGATGCCCTCGGAGAGCAGCAGCGGGCTGCGGCCCTGCTCGGTGAGGGTCGGAAGGGCCTCCTCCGGGCTCCAGTTGGCCTTGTCGTCGCCGCGGTCGACAGCGTCGAGGAGGTACAGGGGTGCGTCGGGCGGTTCGATGCCGACGGGGGCGAAGTCGTCGACGTCGGGCATGTCGACCACGACGAAACCCGGCTTGCCCGCGCGGCTGAGCAGCGGCGCGAGCGCGGACGCGGGAACCCGGTCCGGATGGACGGCGAGCAGGGTGCCGTCGCGGCCGGCCTGCGCGGCGAAGGCCCGAAGCTCCTCGGCGGGCAGCTTCGCCAGGGTGTGCACACCGAGCTCGATCAGGCGTTCCGCCTGGTCGGCGAGGGGCGGCGGCGGGGGCAACTGCGGCAGTTCGACGGTCGGGGACTCCGTGGCCAAGGCGTTCCTCACTGCGTAGTCGTGATCCCGACCGGCCGGGCGGACGGGTCGGGGAGTCCAGGTCACATCCGTACGGGACTCCCCACCCCAGGAAACCTACGGCAAGCTGGAGACATGCTGAAGAACGTGGCCGCCGTCCTGCTCGACGGAGTGCACCCCTTCGAACTCGGCGTGGTCTGCGAGGTGTTCGGCCTCGACCGCAGCGACGAGGGCCTGCCGGTGTACGACTTCGCGGTGGTCTCCGCCGAGGGCGCACGCCTCGACACCCACGCGGGATTCTCCCTGCTGGTCGAGCACGGTCTGGAGCGGCTCGAGGAGGCGGACCTGATCGCGGTGCCCGCCGGCACGTCGTATGTGCACCGCGCCTTCCCCGAGGAGCTCCTGGACGCGCTGCGCCGGGCCGTGGACCGCGGCGCCCGGGTGCTCTCGGTCTGCTCCGGCGCATTCGTCCTCGGCGCCGCGGGCCTGCTCGACGACCGGCCCTGCGCCGTGCACTGGCGGCACGCGGCGGAGTTGGCGGCACGCCACCCGCGGGCCCGGGTCGAGCCCGATGTGCTGTACGTCGAGTCGGGCCGGGTGGTGACCTCGGCGGGTACGGCATCCGGGATCGACGCCTGCCTGCACATCGTGCGCGAGGAGCACGGCACGGAGGTGGCGAACGCGATAGCGCGCCGCATGGTGGTGCCGCCGCACCGGGACGGCGGGCAGGCGCAGTTCGTGGAACGCCCGCTGCCACGCACCCGGTGCGACACCGTGGGCGGGGTGCTCGCCTGGCTGGAACGCCATCTGGACGAGGAGATCACCGTGGAGGCGCTCGCGGAGCGCGCCCATATGTCGCCGCGCACCTTCGCCCGCCGCTTCAAGGAGGAGACGGGCACCACGCCGTACCGCTGGCTGCTGCGGCAACGGGTGCTGCTCGCCCAGGAGTTGCTCGAGGGCTCCGACGACACGATCGACGCGATAGCCGCCCACGCGGGCTTCGGCAACGCAGCAGCCCTCCGCCACCACTTCCTCGCCTCACTCGGCACGACACCGCACTCGTACCGGCGTACGTTCCGGGGGCCTTCTACAGCCCCTCCTGGGGGTCCCCCCGGACGAAGTCTGGGGGAGCTTGAGGAGGCCCCTCCAGCAGGAGTCTCGGGAAGGGGCGGGTAGGGGACAAATACCCGCCGCTCAGGCGTTGGGCACCGTCTCGTACCGCGGAGTCCCCTCCTCCATCTGACGCAACGCGTCCTTCCGCTCCCGCTTCGACAGCCGGTCGATGTAGAGGTACCCGTACAGATGGTCCGTCTCGTGCTGCAGGCACCGCGCGAAGTACCCGGTCCCCCGCACCCGAATCGGATTCCCCCGCTCGTCACGCCCCGTGACCACCGCGTAGTCGGGCCGAGCGAGCGGCGCGTATGCGGTCGGGACGGAGAGGCAGCCCTCGCCCGAGTCGTCCAGGGAGCGGTCGGCGGCCGGGAGCTCCTCGACGACCGGGTTGCACACCACCCCCACGTGCCGCACGCCGTTGTCGTCCGGGCAGTCGTAGACGAAGACCTTCAGATCGACACCGATCTGGTTCGCCGCGAGCCCCACACCCTCTGCCGCCCGCTGACTGGCGAACATGTCGTCGACGAGCTTCGCAAGCTCCGCGTCGAACTCCGTGACGTCCCGGCACTCCTTGTGCAGCACGGGATTGCCGACGACGGTGATCGGCCGCGCCGTGCCCCGCTCCCGGTACGCCGCCTCGCGCTCCTCGCAGTCCTCGACGTCCACGACGAAACCCTCGTCGTCGACGGGGAGCACCCCGGCGTGCTGCTGCTCAGTGTCCTGCTGCGCCATGTCCGACGTATGCCTTCCTCGACAAGCCTGTGATGCCGTACAGCCTACGGGGCCGAAAGCCCCGCCGGTCCCGGACGGGCTCAGCAGACCTCTTCCAGGTCCCGCCAGTCGCGGGTGTCCGGGCTGTCCGCGACCCAGCCGTCGAGCAGTCCGCGCACCAGGCCGGCCGGCGCCGCGATCCCGCACTCGCGCTCGGGCACCCACAGGGCGCCGGGGCTGCGGTGGCCGAGCGGGCCCGGATGGCCCGGCTCGCTGTGGTCGTGCGGGTCGAGATGCTCACCGTCGCCCTCGTCACTCGGCATCCGGCTCTCCGAGCACATCCGGCAGAGCAGCCGCACCGAGGACGACCAGTCCTCCGCGGCGAAACCGGCCTCGGCCGCGAGCCGCTCGAGGGCGTCGCGGTCCGCCTCGCCCGCCGCCTCCAGGAGCACCACCCAGGTCGGCACCGGCGAGGGCGCCCACAGTTCGATCTCGTCGAAGACCGGGTACGAGTGGCCGGCGGCCGTGGTCCGCTCGCCGTGCGGCACCCCGTCGTGCAGGACGACCTCGCCCCAGCGGCGCCCGGAGGACGGCAGCGGGATCGACAGGATCTCCAGGCGAGCCGGGTCGAGCCTGCGGCCCCAGACCACCTCGGCCTCGCCCTCGGGCGAGAGCCGCACGGCAGCGCTGCCGAGGTCCATGCCGTGCGGCTCGCCCGCGGCGGCCGCACCGCCGGGGACCTTCAGGCCGTACGCCTGCCAGGCCCGCCGGGCGAGCGGCCAGTCCTGCAGGGCGGTCGCGGCGATGCCCACGTTCCACCAGTCGGGGGCGCCCGTCTCGCGGTCGAGCAGGGCGACAGCGCGCAGTCCGGCGGCGCGGGCCTGCTCCCAGTCGTGCCGGAACTTGTGCAGGAGTGCCAGATTGAACCAGGACTCCGAGAGCCAGGGCTCCAGATCGGCGGCCCGGGTGAGCAGTGCTCCCGCGTCCTCGTAGCGGCCGTCCCCGATGAGCGTGAATGCCCGGTCGGTGGCCTGCCGCCAGGAGGCGGAGGGCCGGTGCCGTCCCTTGCCGAAGATCCTCACGATTCCCGCCTGCCAGCTTCACTGGGAACTGTCCTGTGCCGGGCCTGTGCCCCCGGGCACCCATGACTACTCACTACTTCGCATCCAACCATGCCCCGTCTTCGGCCCGCTCATTACCCATGGGTTACCCAGGCAGGACGCGGATCAGACCGCTGCGGAGCGAGCCGGTCCGCCGCGCGAGAGGACCCGTGCCAGGGACTCGACGATCTCGGCCTGGTAGTCGTGCCCGGTGCCCAGGCGCAGCCGCTCCAGTGCGGCCAGGGCGCCGCCGGGTCCGTCGCCACGGGTCATCTCGTCGTAAGCGTTCGCCGTACGCACAATCCTGGCGGTCAGCGGCTGCTCCCGGAAGGGGTCTGCCTGGCGTTCCACGACGACCGCGACCTCCCGGGCGACTCCGGTCTGACGCACCACGGCACCGCCGAGCAGCGCGATGCGGCGCTGGTCCGCGGCCGGCAGCTCGGCGGTGGCGCCGGCCGGGACCGGGTCCACCAGGGACAGCTGGCCGATGTCGTGCATCAGGGCCGCGTACTCGAGTACCTGCAGGTCGGGTCCGGTGAGCCCCAGATCGCGGCCGATCGCGCGGCTGAGCAGGGCGACCCGGCGGGCGTGGCCCTGCGGGGTGTAGCCGGCGATCTCGGTGGCCCGGGCGAGTGAGGCGATGGTCTGCCGGTAGGTGGTGCGCACCGCGGTGTAGCGCCGGAAGGCCAGTTGGGTCAGGAGCAGCGGTACGCAGAAGACCGGCAGCGCCCAGAGCCCGCCGACCGCGACGGCGAGCGCCATCACGGCGCCGGTGGCCCCGACGGCGGAGACGATCCCCGTCATCGCACGCAGCTGGTCGCGCAGCAGCGGCCCGTACGGGAGCGGGGTGCCGCCGGTGCGGCGGAAGGCGTCGGGGAGGGTGCGGGCCCGGGCGAGCGCGGCGGCCAGCACGGCGTCGCTGAGCGCGGTGAGCACCAGGACGAGCACGATCCACAGGGCGTAGAACGGTCCACGGCCCACGAGTTGGTCCAGCAGCCCGGTGTTGTACGGCGTCTGGAAGCAGACGGCGGCGAAGCCCACGGTCAGGGTCCGGCGGGTGAGGTGCTCGAGGGCCCGGCCCTGCCCGGCGGCGATGTGCGGCACCGAGCCGGCCAGGGTGGCGGCCCCGACCACGGCGACGACCTGCAGTGCGCCGTGCTCCGCCGGCCGGCCCGCGATGTCGCCGAGCAGGGCGTACGCGAGGGCCCCGGCCGCCCCGAGGGGCGCCGGCTCGCGCTGGCCGCCGCCCCAGCGGGCCAGCTCGCCGAGCAGGATCAGGGTGCCGAAGGCGAGCGTCGCGCCGCGCTCGTCCAGGCCGTGCCAGAGGGTGTGGGTGAGGCAGAGGGCCGCGGTGACGGCGGCCGCGCCGTGGATCAGTACGAGACTGGGCAGTGGGCCGTGGCGCCGTGGCCGGGCGTGCGCCGGGCCGGGCGCAGGGGCGCCCCCGAAGGGCTGCCGCGCCGGGTGG
>NZ_QUAK01000108.1 GCF_003429565.1 Streptomyces triticagri | reverse complement strand
GGCCGCCGGAGCCCCGTCCGCCCGCGGTCGGCGGCCCCGAGGTGCTGTGGCACAATGGCTAGCTGTACTCGACAGCCGCACAGGACCCCTCTCTCCTCCGGCTGACGCGTCCATCGGGCACACGAGTACCGCAACCCCACGCGGCATCACGTCGTGCCCACCCACGTCAAGACCAGGAGACACCACTCCAGTGGCAGTCAAGATCAAGCTGAAGCGCCTGGGCAAGATCCGCGCGCCTCACTACCGCATCATCGTCGCCGACTCCCGCACCCGCCGTGACGGCCGGGCCATCGAGGAGATCGGCCTGTACCACCCGGTGCAGAACCCCTCGCGCATCGAGGTCGACGCCGAGCGCGTCGCCTACTGGCTGGGTGTCGGCGCGCAGCCGACCGAGCCGGTTCTCGCCATCCTCAAGAAGACCGGCGACTGGCAGAAGTACAAGGGCGAGCCCGCCCCGGCCCCGCTGCTCCAGCCGGAGGAGAAGGCGGCCCGTCCGACCTTCGACGCCGTGAGCGCCGAGGACGGCCCGAAGGGTGAGGCCATCACCCAGAAGGCGAAGAAGTCCGACAAGAAGGACGACGCCGAGAAGGCCGACGCCCCGGCGTCCGCCGAGTCGACTGAGGCCTGAGCATGCTCGAGGAGGCTCTCGAGCACCTCGTGAAGGGCATCGTCGACAACCCCGACGACGTGCAGGTCGCCTCGCGCAACCTGCGCCGCGGGCGCGTACTCGAGGTCCGGGTTCACCCGGACGACCTCGGCAAGGTGATCGGCCGTAACGGCCGCACCGCACGCGCACTGCGCACCGTCGTGGGTGCCATCGGCGGCCGTGGTGTCCGCGTCGACCTCGTCGACGTGGACCAGGTCCGCTGAGCCGCACTCCGGCCATCGGACCCATCGCAGCACCGGCTCGGGCCGGGGCGGGCACCCTCGCTGAGGGCAGCCCGCTCCGGCCCGTCGTCGTACGACAGGAGAAGGCACGTGCAGTTGGTAGTGGGACGCATCGGCCGGGCCCACGGCATCAAGGGTGAGCTCACCGTGGAGGTGCGCACCGACGAGCCCGAGCTGCGGCTCGCCCCGGGTGCCGTACTGACCACCGACCCCGCGTCCGCAGGACCGCTGACCATCGAGGCGGGCCGGGTGCACAGCGGCCGGCTGCTGCTCCGCTTCGTGGGCGTACGCGACCGGAACGCCGCCGAGGCGCTGCGCAACACCCTGCTGATCGCCGAGGTCGACCCGGAGCAACTACCGGACGAACCGGACGAGTTCTACGACCACCAGCTCATGGACCTGGACGTGGTGACCGTGGACGGCACCGAGGTCGGCCGGATCACCGAGATCTCGCACCTGCCGTCGCAGGATCTGTTCATCGTCGAGCGGCCGGACGGCGGCGAGGTGCTCATCCCGTTCGTCGAGGAGATCGTCACCGAGATCGACCTGGACGAGCAGCGCGCCGTCATCGATCCGCCGCCCGGCCTCATCGACGACCGCGCGGAGATCGCCTCCGCACGCGACGCCGAGGACGGCGAAGCACGGCCCGCGGAGGACGCCGGCTGATGCGGCTCGACGTCGTCACGATCTTCCCCGAGTACCTCGAACCCCTGAACGTCTCCCTCGTCGGCAAGGCCCGCGCCCGCGGCCGCCTGGACGTCCAGGTGCACGACCTGCGCACATGGGCGTACGACCGGCACAACACAGTCGACGACACCCCCTACGGCGGCGGTCCCGGCATGGTCATGAAGACCGAACCCTGGGGCGACGCCCTCGACACCGTCCTCGCCGACGGCTACGAACAGGGCGCCTCGGGCCCGGCACTCGTCGTCCCCACCCCCAGCGGCCGGCCCTTCACCCAGGCCCTCGCCCAGGAACTCTCCGAACAGCCCTGGCTGATCTTCACCCCCGCCCGCTACGAGGGCATCGACCGCCGGGTCGTCGACGAGTACGCGACCCGTATGCCGGTCTACGAGGTGTCCATCGGCGACTACGTCCTGGCCGGCGGCGAGGCCGCGGTCCTCGTCATTACCGAGGCGGTGGCCCGGCTGCTGCCTGGCGTCCTGGGGAACGCGGAGTCGCACCGCGACGACTCCTTCGCCCCGGGCGGCATGGCCAACCTGCTCGAAGGCCCCGTGTACACCAAACCCCCCGAGTGGCGCGGCCGCGGCATCCCGCCGGTGCTGCTCAGCGGCCACCACGGCAAGATCGCCCGCTGGCGTCGCGACGAGGCACTGCGCCGCACCACCGCCAACAGGCCGGACCTGGTGGAGCGGCTCGACCCCGGCACCTTCGACAAGTACGACCGCGAGATGCTGTCGATCCTGGGCTGGGAGCCGGAGCCCGATGGCCGATTTTGGCGCAGGGCCGACGCCGTGGAAGAATAGGCCGCTGCTGTACGTCCGGCGTGCGCCCCTGCCACAGGGGGACACGACGCCCGTCCGACGCGATCAGCACCCACTTACCTCTCACGAATCCGCTGATGACCTGTGGCATCAGCGAGGAAGCAGACGATCATGGCAAACCTGCTCGACTCCGTCGACTCCGCGTCGCTCCGCGACGACGTCCCGGCGTTCCGCCCGGGCGACACGGTCAACGTCCACGTGCGCGTCATCGAGGGCAGCCGCTCCCGTGTGCAGCAGTTCAAGGGCGTCGTCATCCGCCGTCAGGGCTCCGGTGTCCGCGAGACCTTCACGGTCCGCAAGGTCTCCTTCTCCGTCGGCGTCGAGCGCACCTTCCCGGTGCACACCCCGATCGTCGAGAAGATCGAGCTCGTGACCCGCGGTGACGTCCGTCGCGCGAAGCTCTACTACCTGCGCGACCTGCGCGGCAAGGCCGCGAAGATCAAGGAGAAGCGCGAGAACTGATCCCGCGCCAGGGCACTGGCGCGGGCGTTCGAAGGAAGGCCGGATAAGCTCTGGCCCCGATGGACACCGAAGCACAGCACACGGAGCGCGATCGCTCCTCACCGGACGCCGAAGCGGCGGACGGGGAGGAGGGATCGCGCTCCGTGCGTTCCGGCCGGTGGTCGCTGCGGCGCAAGGCCTTCCTGGTCGTCCTGGTGTGCGCCGTCTGTCTCTGGGGCGTCAGCACCTTCCTGATGCAGCCGTTCCTCATCCCCAGTGGCTCGATGGAACCGGGTCTGAAGTCCGGGGACCGGGTCCTGGTGAACAAGTTGGCGTACCGTTTCGATTCTGAGCCGCGGCGCGGGGATGTCGTCGTGTTCGACGGATCCGGGTACTTCGGAGACGACGACTACATCAAGCGCGTCGCCGGCGTCGGGGGTGACCGAGTGGTGTGCTGCGGTGAGCAGGGGAGGCTCGAGGTGAACGGCGAAGCGGTCGACGAGCAGTACCTCTTCCCGGGCGACGCGCCCTCGGCGGCCGCCTTCGACATCGTCGTACCAGAAGGATCGCTCTTCGTGCTCGGCGACCACCGCAGCGCCTCGAGCGACTCGCGGGACCACCTGGGATCGCCCGGCGGCGGCATGGTGCCGGTCGACTCGGTGATCGGCAGAGCCGACTGGATCGGGTGGCCGGCCGACCGCTGGACCTCGATCGACCGCCCCGGGACCTTCGCGCGCGTGCCGGAGCCCGGCGGTGCGCATGGGTAGTCGCGGACGCCCACGCAACGCTCGCCGCACAGACGCCCGACTGCCCACCGGGACCAGGCCCACCAGCGCTCCGACACCGCCGGGGCGGGCCGAGCGCCGCAAACTCGCGAAGAAGGTCAAGCGTCGCCGCCGTCGCTCGGCGATCAAGGAGATACCCCTCCTGATAGGCGTGGCCCTGCTGATCGCGCTCGGCCTGAAGACGTTCCTGGTGCAGGCCTTCGTGATCCCCTCGGGGTCCATGGAACAGACCATCCAGATCGGCGACCGCGTCCTCGTCGACAAGCTCACGCCCTGGTTCGGCACCAAGCCGCAGCGCGGTGACGTCGTCGTCTTCAAGGATCCCGGCGGCTGGCTCCAGGAGGAGCCGAACACCAGGGACAACGACGACCCCGTGGTCGTCGAGAAGCTCAAGCAGGGCCTCGGTTTCATCGGGCTGCTGCCGTCCGAGGACGAGCAGGACCTGATCAAGCGCGTGGTGGCGGTAGGCGGTGACCGGGTCAAATGCTGCGGCGAGGACGGGCGGGTCACGGTCAACGGGGCCCCGATCAGCGAGCCGTATCTCAATCCGGGCGACCGTCCGTCGATGACCAAATTCGATGTGACCGTGCCGAAGGGCAGACTCTTCGTCATGGGCGACCACAGGTCGAATTCGGCGGATTCCCGCGCCCATCTCGACGAAGGCCACGACGGGACCGTCTCCGAGGACGGGGTGGTCGGGCGCGCGGTCGTCACGGCCTGGCCGTTCGACCACTGGCGCACCCTGGAGGAGCGCGGAACCTACGCCTCCGTCCCCGACCCGCAGGAAGCGGGTGGCGTGAAGGCCACGGCCGAGGGCACGTCGCATAGGGTGGCGCCCGAGAATCTGAACGCACGACCCCACCTCCCGACCCCTGCGGAACTCCCGCTCGTTATGGGAGTGGTAGGCCTGCATCACGTCTGGGGCAGGCAGCGGTACGTATCGAGGAGTGGATGTGGGGGATTTGGCCGTCGGGGCACGATCCGGACACGAGGGACCCGAGGACGATCGCGATGCACGCGAGGCGATCGGCGGTGGTGGTCCGGACGGCAGCAGCGCGTCGGGCGGCAGCGGAGGCGGCGACGGCTCCGGGAACGACGGCGGGCGTCCCGGCGAGGGTGACCCGGGCGGCCGGTCGAAGGGCTCCGCGCCGAAGAAGGCGAAGTCCTTCTGGAAGGAGCTGCCGCTCCTCATCGGCATCGCCCTCGTCCTGGCCCTGGTGATCAAGACGTTCCTGGTCCAGGCGTTCTCGATCCCCTCGGACTCCATGCAGAACACCCTGCAGCGCGGCGACCGCGTCCTGGTCGACAAACTGACACCGTGGTTCGGCTCGGAGCCCGAGCGCGGCGAGGTGGTCGTCTTCCACGACCCGGGCAACTGGCTCGCCGGCGAGCCGACCCCGACGCCCAACGCGGTGCAGCGGGCGCTCAGTTGGATCGGCCTGATGCCGTCTGCCGAGGACAAGGACCTGATCAAGCGGGTCATCGGCACCTCGGGCGACGTGGTCGAGTGCAAGGGCACCGGCCCCCTCAAGGTGAACGGCAAGGCCCTCGAGGAGAACGACTACGTCTTCCCGGGCAACACCCCGTGCAGCAAGGACGACCAGGGTGGCCAGTTCAAGGTCACCGTCCCTGCCGGCAAGATCTGGGTGATGGGCGACCACCGGCAGAACTCGCTGGACTCGCGCTACCACCAGCAGGACCCGGGCGGCGGCTTCGTGCCCACCGACAAGGTGGTGGGCCGCGCGGTCGTGAAGGCCTGGCCGGTCAACCGCTGGGGCACGCTCCCGGTGCCGGACACCTTCAGCCAGTCCGGGATCGCGGCCACCGCCGCGGCGGCGACCCCCGGAGCCCTCGGGCTCGCGGGCGCACTGCCCCTCGTGCTGTGGCGCCGGCGGAGGGTTTCTGGCGGCCGTACCGCCGGGTAGGGTGCCGTCCCAGATCGACGATCTTCCGCACGGGAGATCGGTTCTCCGAACCGGGAGCGCTGGGATGACCTCAAAGGGACGTACGGGCGAGGGCCGCGGACGGCTCGGCAGCGTGCTGTCGGGCTGTGCCGTGGCCCTCGGCTGTGTGCTCTTCCTGGGCGGCTTCGCCTGGGGCGCGATCGTCTACCAGCCGTACACGGTGCCCACCGAGTCCATGACCCCGACCATCGGCGCGGGCGACCGGGTGCTCGCCGAGCGGATAGACGGCGACCAGGTCCGCCGCGGCGACGTGGTGGTCTTCAAGCAGCAGTCCTGGGGCGATCTGCCCATGGTCAAGCGTGTGGTCGGCGTCGGCGGGGACAAGGTCGCCTGCTGCGCGGGCGGTGGCCTCACCGTCAACGGCAAGTCGGTCGACGAACCGTATCTGGAGCAGTCCCCGGGCCTGAAGGCCAAGCCGATACCTGCCACGGTGGTGCCCGAGGGGCGGCTGTTCCTGCTCGGCGACGAGCGCGCCGGGTCGCTCGACTCCAGCGTGCACCTGGATGAGGCCGGCAACGGCACGGTGCCGCGCAGCGCGGTGAACGCACGCGTCGACGCGGTGGCCTGGCCGATGAACGGCATGCTGGAGCGGCCCGACGGCTTCGCCGGCCTGCCCGGCGGGGTGTCCGAGCCCGGTCCGCTGCGCCTGCAGGTGTCGGCCGTGGCGGCCGGGGCCGTACTGATCCTCTGCGGCGCCGCCTACGGTCCGCTGGCCGCTGCCGCGCGCCGCCGCAAGGCGCCCGCACCGCGCGGGACGGAGCCGGCCGGTGCCCGCTGACCTGCGCAGGGTCTCCCGGGTCGTGCTGCTCGACCCCGCGGACCGGATCCTGCTCCTGCACGGACACGAACCGGACGACCCCGCGGACGACTGGTGGTTCACGCCGGGCGGCGGCCTCGAAGGCACGGAGACACGCGAGGAGGCCGCGCTTCGGGAGCTCGCAGAGGAGACGGGGATCACCGATGTGGAGCTCGGTCCGGTGCTCTGGCGCCGCATCTGCTCCTTCCCCTTCGACGGCAGGCGCTGGGACCAGGACGAGTGGTACTTCCTGGCCCGTACGACGAGGACGGCGACGGTGACCGCCGGGTTCACGGACCTTGAGCGGCGCAGTGTCGCGGGGCTGCGCTGGTGGACGTACCCCGAACTCGCCGGATCCCGTGAGACTGTGTATCCGACCAGGCTCGCCGGGCTGCTCGGGAAGCTGCTCGACGAGGGGCCTCCGGGCAGTCCCGTGGTCCTCGACACCGAAATCGTCTAGGGGCTCGCGGGACTGGCGCACAATAGGGGGACGCACGGCTGAAGGGGAACATGCCATGAGCGCGGAGGATCTCGAGAAGTACGAGACCGAGATGGAGCTCAAGCTCTACCGGGAGTACCGCGACGTCGTCGGCCTGTTCAAATACGTGATCGAGACCGAGCGGCGCTTCTACCTCACCAACGACTACGAGATGCAGGTGCACTCGGTACAGGGCGAGGTCTTTTTCGAGGTGTCCATGGCCGATGCGTGGGTGTGGGACATGTACCGGCCGGCTCGCTTCGTCAAGCAGGTGCGGGTCCTCACATTCAAGGACGTGAACATCGAGGAGCTCAACAAGAGCGATCTCGAGCTGCCGAGCGGCTGACGGAAGTTCCCGCCGTACGGGTTCCGCCGCGATTTCCACCCGTACGAGTGGTGGAGTTATCCACAATCGGCCCGTTGTCCACCAAGATCACCACGGTTCGCCGTGATGCGTCACCTTCGTCCGCGGAGGTGGTGCGGGATGAACGCACGGACGGCGATCGGCCGATACGGCGAGAAACTGGCGGCCCGAAGGCTGACCGAGGCCGGGATGACGATCCTGGCGCAGAACTGGCGGCCGGGCCGCAGCGGCGAGATCGACATCGTCGCCCTGGACGGTGACGCCCTGGTGATCTGCGAGGTCAAGACACGCAGCGCCGCGCGGGCCGCCGCGCCCGGTGGCCGAGGCGGCGGGGCCTACGAGCACCCGGACGACGGGACCTACGAGCACCCGATGGCCGCCGTCACGCAGGCCAAGGCGGAGCGGCTCCGAGAGCTCGCCGAGCACTGGATCTGCCGGCACGGCGGCCCACCGGACGGCGGCGTGCGCATCGACGTCGTGGGCGTGCTGCTGCCCGCCAGAGGCGCACCCGTCGTCGAGCACGCCCGAGGGGTGGCCTGATGGGATTCGCACGGACCTGTTCGGTGGCACTCGTCGGCGTCGAAGGCGTCGTGGTCGAGGTGCAGGCCGACCTGGAGCCGGGCGTGGCCGCGTTCACGCTCGTCGGCCTGCCCGACAAGAGCCTGTCGGAGAGCCGGGACCGGGTCAGGGCCGCCGTGGTCAACTCCGGCGACGCATGGCCGCAGAAGAAGCTCACCGTGGGGCTCAGTCCGGCATCGGTGCCCAAGCGGGGCAGCGGCTTCGACCTGGCCGTGGCCTGCGCCGTCCTCGGCGCCGCGGAGCGCATCGACCCCCGCGTGCTCGCCGACATCGTGATGATCGGCGAACTGGGACTCGACGGCCGGGTCCGCCCCGTGCCCGGAGTCCTGCCCTCCGTGCTGGCCGCGGCGGAAGCCGGATACGAGCAAGTGGTCGTGCCCGAGCACGCCGCCGCAGAGGCCTCACTCGTACCAGGAATCTCCGTACTCGGAGTGCGCAGCCTGCGGCAACTGATCGCCGTACTCACGGACGAACCGGTCCCGCAGGAGGAACCCGACGAGCCCGGCCGGCCCGACCCCACACTGCGGGCGCTCACACTGCCGGGCGCCGGACTCGGCGCCGGCCTGGGGCCCCCGGGGGCGCCCGACGACGACACCGCGATCCGGGACCTGGCGGACGTGGCAGGTCAGCGCCCAGGGCGCACCGCACTGGAAGTCGCGGCGGCCGGCGGCCACCACCTCTTCCTGTACGGGCCGCCAGGCGCCGGCAAGACCATGCTCGCCGAGCGGCTCCCGCCGATCATGCCGCCACTGACCCGCAGGGAGGCACTCGAAGTCACGGCCGTGCACTCGGTGGCCGGGATCCTGCCCTCGGGGCGGCCCCTGGTGGACACCCCGCCCTACTGCGCCCCGCACCACTCGTCGACCATGCAGGCCCTCGTCGGCGGCGGCCCCGGGCTGCCGAAGCCGGGAGCGGTCTCGCTGGCCCACCGAGGCGTGCTCTTCCTGGACGAGGCACCCGAATTCAGCGCCAAGGCGCTGGAAGCGCTGCGCCAGCCGCTCGAATCCGGGCACGTCGTCGTCGCACGGGCCGCCGGCGTCGTACGACTGCCCGCGAGCTTCCTGATGGTCCTCGCCGCCAACCCCTGCCCCTGCGGCCGCTGTCGGCTCACAGGCGACGCCGGCGACTGCCCGCCCGCCATCATCCGCCGGTACCAGGCCCGGCTCTCCGGACCACTGCTCGACCGGGTCGATCTCAAAGTGCAGGCCGAGCCCGTCACACGCGCCGAACTGGCCGGCACCACCGGACCGCGGGAGAGCACCAAGGTCGTCGCCGACCGCGTACGAGAGGCAAGAGACCGGGCCACGGCCCGGCTGTCCGGCACCCCATGGACGCGGAACGGCGAGGTGCCCGGACACGAACTGCGCACCCGCTGGCGCGCCGGCCCGGGTGCGCTCGCCGCGGCCGAGCGCGACCTGGAGCTCGGACTGCTCACCGCCCGCGGTCTCGACCGCGTCCTGCGGGTCGCCTGGACCGTGTCCGATCTGGCCGGCCGGGACCGGCCCGAGGCCGTCGACGTGGCGCTCGCACTGCAGCTGCGTACGGGCGTCGAGCGCGGTGTGCCGATGGAGATCGGCGCATGAGCGCGGAGAGTCGGGCCCCGGACGCACGATCGGGCGACGGCGATGCAGGGGAGACCGGCCGGCGTGCTGGACCGGCCCCGGACACCGCAGCCCCCGACGACGTCGAACGGCTGGCCCGTGTCGCACTCGGGCGCATCCTGGAGCCGGGTGACCGGGTCGCGGGCGCGTGGCTGCGTACGTACGGGCCCGTGGACCTGCTCCGGAGACTGCGCGAAGGCGACGAAAACCTGCCGGGTGCCGGGAAACAGCGCCTGCGAGGCCTGCGGCAGCGGGCCGCCCAGCGACCGGGACCGCACCAGGATCTGGCCACGGCCGCCGCCGTCGGGGCGAGGTTCGTCTGCCCCGGCGACCGGGAATGGCCCGCCCAGCTCGACGACCTGGGCGAGGCGCGACCCGTGGGCCTGTGGGTGCGTGGCGGAGCCGATCTGCGGATGTGGGCGCTGCGGTCGGTCGCCGTCGTGGGATCCAGGGCGTGCACGGAGTACGGCGCGCACATGGCGGCCACCTTGTCGGCCGAACTCGCCGAGCGTGGCTGGATCGTGGTCTCCGGCGGTGCCTACGGCGTCGACGGGGCGGCCCACCGCGGTGCGCTGGCCTCGGGCGGCGCCACCGTCGCCGTGCTCGCCGGCGGAGTCGATGTGCTCTACCCGCGCGGGCATCTCCGCCTGCTCGAGCGCATCGCCGAACAGGGGCTGCTGCTCTGCGAGTTGCCCCCGGGCGAGCATCCGACGGCGTACCGGTTCATCCAGCGCAACCGGGTCATCGCGGCGCTCACCCGCGGGACCGTGGTCGTCGAAGCGGCACACCGCAGCGGCGCACTGGTCACCGCTCGCAGAGCACAACGCCTCGGCCGCCACACGATAGGGCTCCCAGGGCCGGTGACGAGCCGGTACTCGGGCGGTGTCCACCAACTCCTGCGCGGCGAGGCGACCTTGATCACAGACGCATCCGAAGTGATCGAGCTGGTGGGCGAGATGGGCGAGCTGGCACCCGAGCGGCGCGGTCCCGTGCTGCCGCGCGACCTGCTGGCCTGGCCGGCCGCACAGGTGCTCGATGCGCTCCCCGCGGGACGGCCCGCTTCCGTCGCGGACATCGCTCACGCCGCCGGGACCACGTCCGACGGAGCGGTCGCCAGACTGTACGAACTGCAGTCACTGGGGTTCGTCGAACGACACGGCGACGACTGGCAGTTGACACGCCACGCGATGGTGTCGATCTCGGGGGCCGGAGCGGAGTGGCGGCAGGAGGCGTTCGGCCGTCCGGATGATCCGCCGTGACCTTGGCAGACGTGGTGATTCGAGGGCGTGGAAGAGGGGCCGGCGACGGCTCGTACGAGGCCCTGGTGCCGCGTGCAGCGAGGGAGTTGACCACGTGCGATCCCATACCCTTCGCACACTGCGACACTCCAGTCACGCTACGCTCACAGCTTCTGGTTCCGACCGACGACATCACCTCGCTTCACAGCAGAACGGCTCAAGGCAACGAATGCCCCAGCACACCTCCGGGTCTGACCGGGCGGCAGTTCCCCCCGCCGCCCGTGGCAGCGTGCGGCCCCCCGCACCGTCGTCGCTCGACGAGCTCTGGCGGTCGTACAAGTCCACGGGAGACGGCAGGCTGCGCGAGCAACTGATCCTGCACTACTCACCGTTGGTGAAGTACGTGGCCGGCCGGGTCAGCGTGGGGCTGCCGTCCAACGTGGAGCAGGCCGACTTCGTCTCGTCCGGGGTGTTCGGACTGATCGATGCGATCGAGAAATTCGACATCGAGCGGTCGATCAAGTTCGAGACCTACGCGATCACCCGCATCCGCGGCGCGATGATCGACGAACTGCGTGCCCTCGACTGGATCCCACGCTCCGTACGGCAGAAGGCGCGCGCCGTGGAGCAGGCGTACGCCACCCTGGAAGCTCAGCACCGACGCACGCCGTCCGAGGGCGAGGTCGCAGCCGAGATGGGCATCGCCCTGGAGGATCTGCACTCCGTTTTCAGCCAGCTGTCCCTCGCCAACGTGGTGGCGCTGGAAGAGCTCCTGCACGTCGGCGGCGAGGGCGGGGACCGGCTCTCGCTCATGGACACCCTGGAGGACACGGCCGCCGACAACCCGGTGGAGATCGCCGAGGACCGTGAACTGCGCCGGCTGCTCGCCCGCGCGATCAACACCCTGCCCGACCGCGAGAAGACCGTGGTCACCCTGTACTACTACGAGGGGCTCACGCTGGCCGAGATCGGCAATGTCCTCGGTGTGACGGAGAGCAGGGTCAGCCAGATCCACACCAAATCGGTGCTGCAGCTCAGGGCCAAGCTGGCGAGCTTCGGGCGCTGAGCCCCCCCGGGACCCGGTCCGCGTCGGCGGCGACCCGGTCTGCGTCGGCGGTGACGCGGGTTCGACGGGTCGTCTCCCGGGATCCGGGCGCGCTCCGTAGAGTGGGTGTGTGCCCAGGATTCGAGCGGCCTCCGTGGCCGAGCACCGGTCGATGCAGCGCGGCGCCCTCCTCGACGCCGCGCGTTCCCTGCTGTCCGAAGGCGGTACCGAGGCGCTGACGTTCCCCGCGCTCGCTGAGCGCACGGGCCTGGCGCGCTCGTCCGTCTACGAGTACTTCCGCTCTCGCGCTGCCGTGGTCGAAGAGCTCTGCGAGGTCGACTTCCCGGTCTGGGCGGCCGAAGTGGAGAGCGCCATGGCACGGGCGGTGACGCCCGAGGAGAAGATCGCCGCGTACGTGCGGGCGCAGCTCGCGCTCGTCGGAGACCGGCGGCACCGGGCCGTCGTCGCCATCTCGTCCAGTGAACTCGACGCGGGAGCGCGGGAGAAGATCCGGGCGGCGCACGGCGGACTCGTGGCGATGATTGTGGAAGCGCTCGACGCCCTCGGACATGAGCAGCCGCGGCTGGCCGCGATGCTGTTGCAGGGCGTGGTCGACGCGGCGGTGCGGCGGATCGAGCTGGGCGCGGCGGAGGATCCGGGCGCGATCACGGACGCTGCGGTGTCGATGGCGCTGCGGGGGGTGGGGGGCTGACTGGTAGGGGTCGGCTCACAATCTTCGGGCTCCCCCCCCGCCCCACCCACCTCCACCTCCTCCACCCCATGAGTCAGGGCACAACCGGCCGCCCGGCAGGTTCCGGGACTCCGATGACCGGCAGCAGCCGTGACGGAGCTCCGTGCAGCATCGACGGCGGCAGCAGCCGCAGCGGGTCCAGGTAGTGCGGGCCCCGGCGCAGGCCCCAATGCAGGCAGGCGCGCGGGCGGCAGTGCGAGGCGTCCGATTCCAGTACGGCCACCACCTGCCCGGCGCGTACCTTCGCGCCCTTCTTCACCAGCGTGCGCACCGGTTCGTACGTGGTGCGCAAGGGCGGTTCTCCGGTGCCCGCCAGCTCGATCGACAGGACACCGCGCCCCGCGACGCGGCCGGCGAAGGAGACCCGCCCCGCGGCGGCGGCCCGCACCACCGCCCCTGCGGGCGCCTGCAGATCGACGCCGCGATGCCCCGGCCCGTACGGACCGGCAGGCGGCTCCCAGCCACGCAATACGGCCGGCCGCCCACCCACCGGCCAGGCTCTCCGCCCCGCCGGCCAGGCCCGCTGCCCCTCCGGCTGGACCCCCTCTCCCACCGACTGCCTCTCCGGCCGGACCCCCTCTCCCACCGGTTGCCCCGTCGCCCAGGCCCGCTCTCCCACCGGCGGCCTCTCCGCCCAGACCTCCTCTCCCACCGCCCGACCCCGTCGGCTCTCGTCGAGTGTCCGCCCGTCCAGTGGCCAGGTCCGCCCGTCTTCGCGTACCCGCAGGGCAGGCGGCCCCGCCCTCGCCTGCGGCCCGGGTGCGGCGATCGCGCCGGGCTCCCGCCAAGCGATCGGTGCCGGAGGCCGCCCCGTACCGGTCGGCTCCGGCCGCTCCACCGCCGCCCCGTCCGCCGCCAGGAACCTGGCGAGCAGCACCACGAGGGCCACCGCCGTCCCGAGCAGCAGACCCGCCAGCACGCTCGCCAGAACTCCGATCAGCACTCCGAACGCCCGCCCACCGCCGCGCATCCGTCGCGAGACCGGAACCGACCGCCCGCACCCCGCCGTTGCGGCCACCGGCCCCGTTCCCACGTCCCCGTGCGTGTCCGTCCGCTCCATCCCCAGCACCTCCGACACCGCCGTCCGTCATCGATCAACACCGCCGTTGATCTCGCCGGGACAGGGTGGCTCGGATCGAGGCGGCAGAACGGGCGCGGGCCGGATCTGTGGAGTACTGGCCGGTTGTGGACAACGGCGTCACCCGCCGCTCCGCGGGTCCCGTACACTTCATGTGGCGATCCGGGTCACCGGATCGACTTCGCACGCCCCGACACCGGTCGCATGAGTACCGATGTCAGCGCCCCTCGGTCCCCGTACGGACTCCCCGGAGACGTACGCGGCATGGCGCGCGCCGGGGTGTCAGGACAAACCGAGAACACTCAAGGAGTACGGCCATGGCCGTCGTCACGATGCGGGAGCTGCTGGAGAGCGGCGTCCACTTCGGTCACCAGACCCGCCGTTGGAACCCGAAGATGAAGCGTTTCATCTTCACCGAGCGCAACGGCATCTACATCATCGACCTCCTCCAGTCGCTGTCGTACATCGACCGCGCCTACGAGTTCGTCAAGGAGACCGTCGCCCACGGCGGCACGGTCATGTTCGTCGGCACGAAGAAGCAGGCGCAGGAGGCCATCGCCGAGCAGGCCACCCGCGTCGGCATGCCCTACGTCAACCAGCGCTGGCTGGGCGGCATGCTCACCAACTTCTCGACCGTCTACAAGCGTCTGCAGCGCCTCAAGGAGCTCGAGCAGATCGACTTCGAGGACGTGGCCGCCTCCGGCCTCACCAAGAAGGAGCTCCTGGTCCTCTCGCGTGAGAAGGCCAAGCTGGAGAAGACCCTCGGCGGTATCCGCGAGATGCAGAAGGTGCCCAGCGCCGTCTGGATCGTGGACACCAAGAAGGAGCACATCGCGGTCGGCGAGGCCCGGAAGCTCAACATCCCGGTCGTCGCGATCCTCGACACCAACTGCGACCCCGACGAGGTCGACTACAAGATCCCCGGCAACGACGACGCGATCCGCTCCGTCACGCTGCTCACCCGTGTGATCGCCGACGCCGTCGCCGAGGGCCTCATCGCCCGCTCCGGTGGTGCCGGTGAGGGCAAGGGCGAGAAGCAGGCCGGCGAGCCGCTCGCCGAGTGGGAGCGCGACCTGCTCGAGGGTGAGAAGAAGGCCGAGGGCGAGGCTGCCGCCGAGAAGCCCGCCGAGGCCGAGAAGCCCGCCGCCGAGGCCGAGAAGCCGGCCGAGGACAAGCCCGCCGACGCCCCGGCCGCGGACGCCGAGCAGGCCTGACCCGCACGGGCACCGGAGGCAAGAGGTTGACGGCGGGGGCGAACAGTGCCTGACACGGCACCGGCCCCCGCCGTTCACCCGTGGCCGTTGACCCGTCGCCCGTAGACCTTTGAGGGTCCGTGCGGATCCTCGATCTTCAGACTTCGAGAAAGATTCACAGAATCATGGCGAACTACACCGCCGCCGACGTCAAGAAGCTCCGCGAGCTCACCGGCGCAGGCATGATGGACTGCAAGAAGGCGCTCGACGAGGCCGATGGCAACGTCGACAAGGCCGTCGAGGCGCTCCGCATCAAGGGGCAGAAGGGCGTCGCCAAGCGTGAGGGCCGCTCCGCCGAGAACGGCGCCGTGGTCTCCCTCATCGCCGACGACAACTCCTCCGGCGTCATCGTCGAGCTGAAGTGCGAGACGGACTTCGTCGCCAAGGGCGACAAGTTCCAGGCCGTGGCGGGCGCCCTGGCCGCGCACGTCGCCGCCACCTCCCCGGCCGACATCGAGGCGCTGCTCGCCTCCGAGATCGAGCCCGGCAAGACCGTGCAGGCGTACGTCGACGAGGCCAATGCCAACCTCGGCGAGAAGATCGTCCTGGACCGCTTCGCGCAGTTCTCGGACGGCTACGTCTCCGCGTACATGCACCGCACGATGCCCGACCTGCCGCCGCAGATCGGTGTCCTCGTCGAGCTGGACAAGGCCGACGCCGAGGTCGCCAAGGGCATCGCCCAGCACATCGCCGCCTTCGCGCCGAAGTACCTCTCCCGCGAGGACGTTCCGGCCGAGGTCGTCGAGGCCGAGCGCCGCGTCGCCGAGGAGACCACGCGCGCGGAGGGCAAGCCCGAGGCCGCCCTGCCGAAGATCGTCGAGGGTCGCGTCAACGGCTTCTTCAAGGACGCCACGCTCCTCGGCCAGCCGTACGCGCTGGACAACAAGAAGTCCGTCGAGAAGGTCCTGCAGGAGGCCGGAGTCACCCTGAAGCGCTTCTCGCGCATCAAGGTCGGCCTCTGAGTCCGTACCGCGCTCGACTCCAGACCCCGCTAGGGTCGACAGCAGCCGTCCGGGTACGACATCGCGTACGGCATCTCGTACGCGGCGGACGACCGCAGATCTGACGAGGAGGCCATTGCCGCTCAGGGACATCCGAACCCACGGCAATGGCCTCCTTCGTATGTGCACCACGAGGAGAACTCCATGACCAAGGCCGACCAGAGCGGCGACGGCAAAACGTCCGGCCGCTATCTCCTGAAGCTGTCCGGTGAGGCATTCGCCGGTGGCGGCGGACTGGGCGTGGACCCCGACGTGGCGCATGCCGTCGCCCGTGAGATCGCGGCGGTCGTCCGCGACGGGGCGCAGGTCGCCGTCGTGATCGGCGGTGGCAATTTCTTCCGTGGTGCCGAGCTGCAGCAGCGGGGCATGGACCGGGCGCGCTCCGACTACATGGGCATGCTCGGCACGGTCATGAACTGCCTCGCCCTCCAGGACTTCCTGGAGAAGGAGGGCATCGACTCCCGGGTCCAGACGGCCATCACCATGGGGCAGGTCGCCGAGCCCTACATCCCGCTGCGGGCCGTACGGCACCTGGAGAAGGGCCGTGTCGTCATCTTCGGTGCGGGCATGGGCATGCCCTACTTCTCCACCGACACCACCGCCGCGCAGCGTGCCCTCGAGATCGACGCCGAGGTCATGCTGATGGGCAAGAACGGCGTGGACGGGGTCTACGACTCGGATCCCAAGCAGAACCCCGAAGCGGTGAAGTTCGACGCGCTCGAGTACGGCGAGGTCATCACCCGCGACCTCAAGGTCGCCGACATGACCGCGATCACCCTGTGCCGGGACAACAAACTGCCGATCCTCGTCTTCGAACTGCTCGCGGAGGGCAATATCGCGCGCGCCGTCAAGGGTGAGAAGATCGGCACGCTCGTGAGCGACCAGCACACCCGGGCCTGATCCCCCGGCCCGGGCACCGCTCCCCGGGGGATGGACAAAGCCCTGCCGGTCGGACACCGTGCAGGAAAGAGCAGACGCGACGCAGCCGGCCGCCCCGTGCACGCCGGGCCCACTCAAGACACGCAGGAGCAAGTGGTGATCGAAGAGACCCTCCTCGAGGCCGAGGAGAAGATGGAGAAGGCCGTCGTGGTCGCCAAGGAGGACTTCGCCGCGATCCGCACCGGGCGTGCGCACCCGGCGATGTTCAACAAGATCGTGGCCGACTACTACGGCGCGCTGACGCCGATCAACCAGCTGGCGTCGTTCTCGGTGCCCGAGCCGCGGATGGCCGTCGTCACGCCGTTCGACAAGAGCGCGCTGCGCAACATCGAGCAGGCGATCCGGGACTCGGACCTCGGCGTCAACCCGAGCAATGACGGGCACCTCATCCGGGTGGTGTTCCCCGACCTGACCGAGGAGCGCCGCAAGGAGTTCATCAAGGTCGCCAAGACCAAGAGCGAGGACGCCAAGATCTCGATCCGTTCCGTCCGCCGCAAGGCCAAGGAAGCGATCGACAAGGCCATCAAGGACGGCGACATCGGCGAGGACGAGGGCCGTCGTGCGGAGAAGGAGCTCGACGACACCACGGCGAAGTACGTCGCCCAGGTGGACGAGCTCCTCAAGCACAAGGAATCCGAGCTCCTCGAGGTCTGATGAACGACTCTTCCTGGGGGGCTCCGCCGCAGGCCGGCTTTGGGGGACCGCCCGAGATGGCGCCCGTCCAGGGGCGCACCCCGGCCGGTCCTGCCTACGATGGGCCCGCCGCGCAGGAGACTCGGCCGATGCAGGTCGTGCCCGAGGCGCCTGAGGCCGGACCGGACCAGGACGACCGTGGTGCGGGGACCGCTCCGAGTGGCGGTCCCTTGTTCCGCGACGAACTTCCGCAGGAGCCCATGCCAACCCCGACGCCCGAGCCCCCGCAGCCGTCTCGGAAGAAGCGTGCGGGCCGCGATCTGCGGGCGGCCATAGGAGTCGGCGTGGGCCTCGGCGCGGTGATCATCGCCTCGCTGTTCGTCGTCAAGGCGGCCTTCGTCGGCGTCATCGTCGTCGCCGTGGTGGTGGGCCTGTGGGAGCTGACGTCCCGGCTCCAGGAGCAGAAGTCCATCAAGGCACCGCTGGTGCCGCTCGCCGTGGGCGGTGCGGCGATGGTGATCGCCGGCTATGTGCGCGGGGCCGAGGGCGCCTGGGTGACCATGGCGCTGACCGCTCTCGCGGTGCTCGTCTGGCGGATGACCGAGCCTCCCGAGAACTATCTGCGGGACGTCACTGCCGGTGTCTTCGCCGCCTTCTACGTGCCGTTCCTCGCGACCTTCGTCGCCATGATGCTGACTGCCGACGACGGCCCGCAGCGGGTGCTCACCTTCCTGCTCCTGACCGTGGTCAGCGACACGGGGGCGTACGCGATCGGCTGGCGCTTCGGCAAGCACAAGCTGGCGCCGCGCATCAGCCCGGGCAAGACCCGCGAAGGGCTGTTCGGTGCGGTGTCGTTCGCGATGGTGGCGGGCGCGCTGTGCATGCAGTTCCTGATCGACGACGGCAGCTGGTGGCAGGGGCTCCTGGTCGGCCTCGCCGTCGCCGCCAGTGCGACGCTCGGTGACCTGGGCGAGTCGATGATCAAGCGGGACCTCGGGATCAAGGACATGGGGACACTGCTGCCAGGGCACGGCGGGATCATGGACCGGCTGGACTCGCTGCTGCCGACGGCTCCGGTGGTGTGGCTGCTTCTGGTGCTGTTCGTAGGGTCCTGAACTGCGGTTTCATCGGGTGCGGGCTCGTTGTCCACAGGCGGCGGGCCCGCCTTCTGACGTCTGCGACACTTGAAGCATCATGCCCAAGCCCGGAGAACTCACTTTCGTCGCGCCCCGCGGAGCCAAGAAGCCGCCGCGGCATCTCGCCGACCTCACGCCCGCCGAGCGCAAGGAAGCCGTCGCCGCGGCCGGCGAGAAGCCGTTTCGCGCCAAGCAGCTCTCGCAGCACTACTTCGCGCGGTACGCGCACGACCCCGAGCAGTGGACGGACATCCCGGCCGCCGCACGGGGCAAGCTTCAGGAGGCGCTGCTTCCCGATCTGATGTCGGTGATCCGGCACATCTCCTGCGACGACGACACCACGCGCAAGACCCTGTGGAAGCTGCACGACGGGACGCTCGTCGAGTCCGTCCTGATGCGCTATCCCGACAGGGTCACCATGTGCATCTCCTCGCAGGCGGGCTGCGGGATGAACTGCCCGTTCTGCGCCACCGGCCAGGCCGGCCTGGACCGGAATCTGTCCACGGCCGAGATCGTGCACCAGATCGTGGACGGCATGCGGGCCCTGCGGGACGGCGAGGTCCCGGGCGGACCGGCCCGACTGTCCAACATCGTCTTCATGGGCATGGGCGAGCCCCTGGCGAACTACAACCGGGTCGTCGGCGCCATCCGCCGCCTCACCGACCCCGAGCCGGACGGCCTCGGCATCTCGCAGCGCGGCATCACGGTCTCCACCGTCGGTCTGGTGCCGGCGATGCTCCGCTTCGCGGACGAGGGCTTCAAATGCCGGCTCGCGGTGTCCCTGCACGCCCCGGACGACGAGCTGCGCGACACCCTCGTCCCGGTCAACACCCGCTGGAAGGTCCGCGAGGTCCTCGACGCCGCATGGGCGTACGCGGACCAGTCCGGCCGGCGCATCTCCATCGAGTACGCCCTGATCCGCGACATCAACGACCAGGCATGGCGCGGTGACCGGCTCGGACGCCTCCTCAAGGGCAAGCGGGTGCACGTCAATCTGATCCCGCTGAATCCGACGCCGGGCTCCAAATGGACGGCCTCGCGCCCCGAGGACGAGAAGCGCTTCGTCGAGGCCATCGCCGCTCACGGAGTGCCGGTCACCATCCGGGACACCCGAGGTCAGGAGATCGACGGGGCCTGCGGCCAGCTCGCGGCCTCCGAGCGGTAGCCTGGCCTGAACACATCTGCATATTCCGACAGGGGAGCGCCACAGCGCTGAGAGTGCGGCACCGACACCGGTCACGGGACGGCTGCCGCAGACCCTCTGAACCTCGCCCGGGTCATTCCGGGTAGGGAGTTCGGTCATCTCCAAGCTGTTGCGCCCTGCCCGCACGCCGCGAGGCCTGCGGGCAGGGCCGCGTCTCTTCCTGGTCAACCCCAGGAGGAAGTCAGTGAGCACCAACAAGAAGTTCACGGCCATAGCCGTGACCACCGGGTTCGGCATGGTCGCCCTCGCCGCGTGCGGCGGCGGCTCGGACTCCGGTTCCGATTCCGGGTCGAAGACCGTGACACTGGTCAGCCATCAGTCCTTCGCCGTCTCCGACGACGTACTGAAGGACTTCGAGAAGAAGTCCGGGTACCAGGTCAAGGTCCTCAAGAGCGGCGACGCGGGCGAGGCCGTCAACAAGGCCATCCTCACCAAGGACACCCCGCAGGGCGACGTGTTCTTCGGCGTCGACAACACCCTGCTGTCCCGCGCCCTCGACAACGACCTGTTCACCCCGTACAAGGCCAAGGGACTGCAGGGGATCCCCGAGGACCAGCAGCTCGACGCGGGCAAGCACCGCGCCACCCCCGTCGACACCGGCGACGTCTGCGTCAACTACGACAAGAAGTACTTCGCCGACAAGAAGCTCGACCCGCCGAAGACCCTGGACGACCTCACCAAGCCCTCGTACAAGAACCTGCTCGTCACGGAAAACGCGGCCACCTCCTCGCCCGGCCTCGGCTTCCTGCTCGGCACGGCCGCCGAGTACGGCGACAAGGGCTGGCCCGACTACTGGAAGAAGCTCAAGGCCAACGGCCTGAAGGTCGTCGACGGCTGGGAGCAGGCCTACAACGAGGAGTTCTCCGGATCGGCGGGCGGCAAGAAGGCCGGCGCCGACCGTCCGCTCGTCGTGTCCTACGCCTCGAGCCCGCCCGTCGAGGTGCTGTACGCCAAGCCGAAGCCCAAGGAGGCACCGACCGGCGTCGCGACCGGCACCTGCTTCCGGCAGACCGAGTTCGCGGGACTGCTCTCCGGCGCCAAGAACGAGGAGGGCGGCAAGGCACTGATCGACTTCCTGATCTCCAAGGAGTTCCAGGAGGACCTGCCGCTGACGATGTTCGTCGACCCGGTGCTCGAGGACGCCCGACTGCCCGAGGTCTACACCGAGTTCGGCACCAAGATCGACAAGCCGTACACCCTCGACCCCGAGAAGATCGCGGGCAACCGCGAGGACTGGGTCAAGTCGTGGCAGTCGCTGGTCCTGAAGTAAAGGGTCCCGAAGCGACGGACCAGCCGGAGCACGCCTCCCCCGCACGGGACGTGCGGGGGAGCGCCGTGCGGCTCGGCCTGATGGCGGTGCCCTGCGTCTTCTTCGCCGTCTTCTTCGCGTACCCGGTCGCGGCGATCGTGGCGCGCGGGCTGCGATCCGAAGGCGCCTGGCACCTCGCGGGCTTCGGCGAGGTGCTCACCGACAGCGGCATCCGGCACGTGCTGTGGTTCACCACCTGGCAGGCGCTCGCCTCCACGGCCCTCACGCTGCTGATCGCGCTCCCCGGCGCGTATGTCTTCGCGCGCTTCCAGTTCCCCGGGAAGCAGCTCCTTCGGGCCGTCGTCACCGTGCCGTTCGTGCTGCCCACCGTCGTCGTCGGCACCGCCTTCCTCGCCGTACTCGGCCGGGGCGGGCTGCTCGACGACCTGTGGGGCGTCCGCCTGGACACCACCGTGTGGGCCATCCTGCTCGCCCATGTCTTCTTCAACTACGCGGTGGTGGTACGCACCGTGGGCGGGCTGTGGGCCGGGCTCGACCCACGGCAGGAGGAGGCCGCCCGGATGCTCGGCGCCTCCCGCCTCGCGGCCTGGCGGCGGATCACGCTGCCGGCACTCGGGCCGGCCGTCGCGGCAGCCGCCCTGATGGTGTTCCTGTTCACCTTCACCTCCTTCGGTGTCGTACTGATCCTCGGCGGGCCGACCTTCGCCACGCTCGAGGTCGAGATCTACCGGCAGACCGCCCAGTCACTCGCCCTGGACACCGCCGCCGTACTGACCCTGGTGCAGTTCGCCGCGGTCGGCTGTGTGCTGGCCGTGCACGCCTGGACGGTGCGCCGCAGGGAGAGCGCACTGCGCCTGGTGGACCCGGCGACCACCGCGCGCAGGCCCTCCGGAGCGGGCCAGTGGGCGCTGCTCGGCGCCGTGCTCGTCACCGTGCTGCTCCTCCTTGTCGTGCCGCTGTCCGTGCTCGTGGCGCGCTCCTTCGACACCGCGCAGGGCTACGGCTTCGGGTACTACCGCGAGTTGGCCTCGGCCGACGGCGGAGCGTTCCTCGTACCGCCGGTGGAGGCGATCGGGAACTCCCTGCAGTACGCCCTCGCCGCCACCGCCATCGCGCTCGTCGTCGGCGGGCTCGCGGCCGCGGCGCTCACCCTCACCCGGGGGCGGTCCCGGCCCGGACGCCTGGTCCGGGGCTTCGACGCGCTGCTGATGCTGCCGCTCGGCGTCTCCGCGGTGACCGTCGGATTCGGCTTCCTGATCAGCCTGGACGAGCCACCGCTCGATCTGCGCACCTCCTGGATCCTGGTGCCGCTGGCGCAGGCCCTGGTCGGTGTGCCGTTCGTGGTGCGGACCATGCTGCCCGTACTGCGCGCCGTCGACGGGCGGCTGCGGGAGGCCGCCGCCGTGCTCGGGGCATCCCCCTGGCAGGTCTGGCGGGAAGTCGACTTCCCGCTGGTGCGGCGGGCGCTGTACGTCGCCGCAGGTTTCGCCTTCGCCGTCTCGCTCGGCGAGTTCGGGGCGACCGTGTTCATCGCGCAGCCCGACCGGCCGACCCTGCCCGTCGCCGTCACGACCCTGCTCGGCCGTCCCGGAGACCTCAACTACGGGCAGGCGATGGCCCTTTCCACGCTGCTGATGCTGGTCTGCGCGGTGTGCCTGCTGCTGCTCGAACGCTCCCGCACCGACCGGACCGGAGAATTCTGATGGCCGAACAGCACTTTGGCCTGCTCGGCCTCGACGACATCTCCGTACGATTCGGCGGCCACCAGGCGCTCGACGGCGTCTCGCTCGACGTCGCGGAGCGGGAGATCGTCTGCGTCCTCGGGCCCAGCGGCAGCGGCAAGTCGACCCTGCTGCGGGTCGTCGCGGGCCTGCAGGAGGCGGATGCCGGGCGGGTGCTGCTCGACGGACGGGACCAGCGCGGGGTGCCCGCACACCGTCGTGGCGTCGGCCTGATGTTCCAGGACCACCAGCTCTTCCCGCAGCGGGACGTGGCCGGGAACGTCGCTTTCGGCCCTCGTATGCACAAGGTGGCCAGGCCCGAACGGGAGCGGCGCGTCGAGGAGTTGCTCGACCTGGTCGGACTGCCCGGCGCCGGAGCGCGCGCCGTGTCCTCGCTGTCCGGGGGCGAGCAGCAGCGGGTGGCGCTCGCCCGCGCCCTCGCGCCGAACCCGCGGCTCCTGATGCTCGACGAGCCGCTCGGGCAGCTCGACCGCTCGCTGCGGGAACGCCTGGTCGTCGAACTGCGCCAGCTCTTCGGCGAGTTGGGGACCACGGTGCTCGCGGTGACCCATGATCAAGGGGAGGCGTTCGCGCTCGCCGACCGGGTGGTGGTGATGCGGGACGGGCGGATCGCCCAGTCGGGCACGCCGCTCGAGGTCTGGCAGCGGCCCGCGGACGCCTTCGTCGCACGCTTCCTCGGCTTCGACAACGTCGTGGCCGCGACCGTGTCCGGCGAGGTCGCCGACACCGTGTGGGGCAAGGTCCCGGTGCCGGCCGGCACGGCCGCGGGCGAAGCCTGGATTCTGGTGCGGCCGACGGGAGTTCGCCTGGTGCACGCGGACGAGGGCCTGCCGTGCGTGGTCGCCGCGCGTACCTTCCGCGGCACCCATGTGGCGGTGACGCTGCGGCCGCAGGACGGGCCGCCCGTCGATGCGGCCTGTCCGCTGCGCGACGCGCCCGAGGTTGGGCGGACCGTCGGGGTCGCCTTCGACGCCTCGGAGGTCGTGCCGCTCGCATCCACCGCACCCACCGCATCCACCACAGCCACCGCATCCAACTGAGGAGTTCCCGTTTTCCCCGCCTCGCGATCCGGCGTTAGAGTAGCAACGGAAATTAAGTAAACCTAACCTAACTACCGGGCGAAAGTGGATCCACCACGATGACCACCCAAACGATTGCGGAACCGCAAGTGCTGCCCCAGCGGCCGATGTTCGTCACCGTCACCGCGGTGCGCCGCCTCTCCGCACGCATGGCGCGGATCACCCTCGCCGGGCACGAGGTGCGCCACTTCGCGTACGAGGGTCCGGATCAGCTGGCCCGCGTGTTCTTCCCCGTCAGCGACGACTTCCGGCTGCCGCAGACGGAGCGCTGGTGGCCCGAGCTGCAGGCGATGCCCGAAGAACGTAGGCCCGTGCTGCGGAACTACACGGTCCGCCGGATCGACCGGGCGAGCGGGGAGCTCGACATCGACTTCGTGCTGCACGGTGACAGCGGACCCGCTTCGGCATGGGCCTGCTCGGCCCGGCCGGGCGACCGGCTCGGCATTCTCAGCGACGGTGCCGAGTACCGCCCGGGGGACGCCGACTGGCAGCTGCTCATCGGCGACGAGACGGCACTGCCGTCGATCGCGTCGGCCCTCGAAGGGCCGGGGGGCCGCGCGCGGGCGCTGCTCGAAGTGGGTGACGACGGTGATGTGCTCGACCTGGCCGCCCCCGCGACCTGGCTCCACCGCTCGGGCCCGCGCGGCTCGCAGGTCATTCGGGCGCTGCGGGACATGGCCTTCCCGGAGGGCAAGCCCTACGTGTGGGTCGCCGGCGAGGCCAAGCTGGCCACCTCGGTCCGGAGGTACCTCGTCAACGAGCGGTCCGTCGCCAAGGAGCAGATCTACTTCTGTGGATACTGGCGCGCCGACCGCGCTCCCGCGCAGTCGACCGCCGCCTGAACACCGGGCGTTGTGCCGGGGACGTGCGGACGAGCAGGGCTCAGACCGGCTCCTCCGTGGCGGTCGGGTCCATCCACATGACCTCCCAGTGGTGGCCGTCCGGGTCGTAGAACGAACGGCCGTACATCATGCCGTAGTCCACCGGCTCGGCCGCCGGGGAGCCGCCGGCGGCCAGGGCCGCATCGGCCAGCCTGTCCACGTCCGCCCGGGTCTCGGCACTCAGGCAGAGCAGCACCTCGGTGGACCTGGCGGAGTCGGAGAGCGGCTTCTTCGCGAAGTCGGCGAACCGGTCCCTGGTCATCAGCATCGCGTGGATGGTGTCGCTGATGACCAGGCAGGCGGTGTTCTCGTCGCTGAAGACCGGGTTGAAGGTGTAGCCGATCTCCTCGAAGAACTTCCTTGACGTCGTCAGGTCGTCGACGGCCAGATTGACGAAGATCATCTGCTGGTAGCTGCCGGTGGCCATGATGTCGCTCCTCGGTCGGTGCCCTGGCGTTCGTAGGGATAGACCGGGGGTCCGCGCGTAACTCATCGCCCGCGCGGGAGATTTCTTCGAGAAGTCGGACCGGGACGGCTCAGGACGTCACGCCGAGTGTGGCCAGCCTGCCGATCGCCCAGGTCAACGGGCCGAAGACGGCTAGCAGTACGGCGAGGCGCAGCCCCACCGATGCCCTCAACAGCGATACGGGGGCGCCGAGTCGGAGCAGTGCAGAGCTGGTGAGCGACCGCTCCTGGCGGGACTCCACGGCCGCGCTCAACAGCGTGAGCGTGGTGCAGCCGGCGACCAGGCCGGCGCCGAGCAAGGTCAGCGGCCCCATGGAGGTCGCGGCGCCCTCGCGCAGTGCAGGGCTTCTCTCGTGCAGCGTCGCGATCGCCACGGCGACCGCGGCCACCGCGCACACCACTCCCAGCGGGCGCCCGATCCGGCGCGCCTCCTCCTGCAGCACCCGGCCGCCCAGCAGCCGCGCGGCCCCCGGGCGTACGGCCTGGAGCAGCTTGCCGCAGAGGTACGTCAGGCCCGGTCCGGCGAGCGCGAGACCCACGGCGGTGACGGCAAGTCCCAGGAGTACGGCGGCGGGTGTGCCACCGGCGAGCCGTCCCGGCAGCGGGAGGCCGGTCTCGCCACTGCGCGCCGCGTACATCTCGAGCGCGACGCCGGCCGCCATCAGGGCGACGCCCCAGGGCAGTCCGGTCGGCGCCGGGGCGGGAGCGGGCGGCTCGGGTACGGACAGGAACGGGGCGTCCGCGGGGGAGGGGGTGTCCGATGCCGGCGCCCCGGCGGGGGCCGCGATCGGCGGGGCTTCCACATTCCGTCCCTCGCCGGGGACTTCGACCCCGAGTGCTGCCGGATCGAGCAACTCCGGCTCGGCAGGCGCCTCTTGAGCCGACCGCCCGGATGCCGTCGACTGTCCGGATCCCCCCGACTGCCCAGGTCCCCCCGGCCGCCCGGTTCCCGCCGGCTTCGCGCCCCTTCGAGGCAGCAGTACGAGCCCACTGGCCAGGGCGGCCGCCACCGGCACCACCGCAAGCAGTGTCAGCGTCGCCGGCAGCGGCAACGGCTGGTCCGCGGCGAGCAGTTCACGCGCCGCACCGTCGAACGGCAGCCCCGACAGATCGCCCCGCAGATGCAGGAAGAACAGCAGTGCCACGGCCGAGCCGAGCAGACAGGACAGCCCGGTGGACACGGCGGCCAGGGTCATCAGACGGGCAGGCCCGAGCCCCACGGCGGAGAGCCCGGCCCGCGGCCGTACTCCCGGATCGGTCCGCGACACGGCGACCGCCAGCTGGATCGTCGCGGCCACCGGGGCCACACACCAGGCGAGCCGCAGCAATGAGCCGCCGGCCGCCTGCGGATGGCCGAGCGCGTGGGCGAGCGTGCACAGCAGCAGAAACCCGGTACCGGCCGATGCCGCGGCCACGGACAGCCGCCGCAGCAGGACGACCGGGTGGGCGCCACGGGCTAGACGGAGAGCGAGCACGCCGCCCCTTCCCCGTCGGGCGTGCGGGCGGCGTGCACCCGGCGGCCGTCGAGCAGGGACACCGTACGGTCGGCGAGGGCCGCCACGGCGTCGTCGTGGGTGGCCAGCACCATGGTGATGCCGTGCGTGCGGGCCGCGGTGGTGAGCGTACGGAGCACATGGGTGCGGTCGGCCCGGTGCAGCGGCGCGGTCGGCTCGTCGGCGAAGATCACGGTCGGTTCGGTGACCAACGCTCGGGTGATCGCGACCCGTTGGCGTTCCGCCTGGGTGAGGGCGTGCGGGCGTTTGCGGGCGCAGTCGCCGACGTCCAGGCGCTCCAGCCATTCGACGGCGACCTTGCGCGAGGGGCGGTTCGCGTAGCCGCGCAGGAGCAGCGGCAGGGCCGCGTTCTCCCAGGCGTTGAGTTCGGGGACCAGATGCGGCTCGGGGTCGATCCAGCCGAAGCGGTCGCGGCGCAGCCGCTCGCGGGTGAGCGGGCCCATGGTGTGGACGGGCGTCGAGTTGAACCACACCTCGCCCTGGCGGGCGACGAGTTGACCCGAGAGGCACTGCAACAGGGTGGTCTTGCCGGAGCCGCGGGGGCCGGTCACGGCGAGGATCTCGCCGTCCTGCACACCGAGCGACACCCCGGTCAGGGCGGGCGATCCATTGCGGGAGACGTGCAGGGCGCGGGCCCACAGCACGTCGTTGTCCGGCGGGGCAACCATGGCGAACAGCACCTCGGTTCAGTGACGACGGTCCGATCCCCCGAGCGGGGGAGCTCCCCCGATTGAGGGAACGAGGACAGGGCCGATTCGGTCACTGGCACCGTAGGGACACGGCCGCATCGCGCGGACAACGCGCGGCCCGGTCCTGCCGCGTTCTCACTTGAACGGGGCAGGACCGGGCCGGGGTGCGGCGACGGGCCGCGGGGCCGTGCCGGCGGGTCTAGAGCTTCGCCCAGGCCTCGGTCAGCACCTTCCGCAGGATCTGCTCGATCTCGTCGAACGTCGACTGGTCGGCGATCAGCGGCGGCGCCAGCTGCACCACCGGGTCGCCGCGGTCGTCGGCGCGGCAGTAGAGGCCGTTGTCGTACAGCGCCTTGGAGAGGAAGCCGTACAGGACGCGCTCGGTCTCCTCGTCGTTGAAGGTCTCCTTGGTGGCCTTGTCCTTGACGAGTTCGATGCCGTAGAAGAAGCCGTTGCCGCGGACGTCGCCGACGATCGGCAGGTCGTGCAGCTTCTCCAGGGTGGCGCGGAACTTGCCCTCGTTGTCCAGCACGTGCTGGTTGAGGCCCTCGCGCTCGAAGATGTCGAGGTTGGCGAGGCCCACCGCCGCGGAGACCGGGTGGCCGCCGAAGGTGTAGCCGTGCAGGAAGGTGTTGTCGCCCTGGTAGAACGGCTCGGCCAGGCGGTCGGAGACGATGCAGGCGCCGATCGGCGAGTAGCCGGAGGTCATGCCCTTGGCGCAGGTGATCATGTCCGGTACGTAGCCGAACTTGTCGCAGGCGAAGGTGGTGCCGAGCCGTCCGAAGGCGCAGATGACCTCGTCGGAGACGAGCAGGACGTCGTACTGGTCGCAGATCTCGCGCACCCGCTGGAAGTAGCCGGGCGGAGGCGGGAAGCAGCCGCCCGCGTTCTGCACGGGCTCCAGGAAGACCGCGGCGACGGTGTCGGGGCCCTCGAAGAGGATCTGCTGCTCGATCTGGTCGGCGGCCCAGCGGCCGAAGGCCTCCGGGTCGTCGCCGTGAATGGGGGCCCGGTAGATGTTCGTGTTCGGGACCTTGTGGGCGCCGGGCACCAGCGGCTCGAACGGGGCTTTCAGGCCCGGCAGGCCGGTGATGGACAGGGCGCCCTGCGGGGTGCCGTGGTAGGCGACCGCGCGCGAGATGACCTTGTGCTTGGTGGGCTTGCCGACCAGCTTGAAGTACTGCTTCGCCAGCTTCCAGGCGGTCTCCACCGCCTCGCCGCCGCCGGTGGTGAAGAAGACCTTGTTCAGGTCGCCGGGGGCGTGGTGGGCGAGGCGCTCGGCCAGCTCGACGGCCTTCGGGTGGGCGTAGGACCACACCGGGAAGAACGAGAGCTCCTGGGCCTGCTTGTACGCGGTCTCGGCCAGCTCGGTGCGGCCGTGCCCCGCGTTCACCACGAACAGGCCCGCCAGGCCGTCGAGGTAGCGCTTGCCCGTGTCGTCGTAGATGTAGGTGCCCTCACCGCGGACGATGGTGGGCACCGGTGAGTTCTCGTAGTCCGACATGCGGGTGAAGTGCATCCACAGGTGGTCGTACGCGGTGCGGCTGAGGTCCTTGCTCACGGCTATCGGGTTCCCCACATATAGGTCTGCTTCTTGAGCTTCAGGTACACGAAGCTCTCGGTGGAGCGCACGCCCGGCAGGGTCCGGACGCGCTTGTTGATCACCTCGAGGAGGTGGTCGTCGTCCTCGCAGACGATTTCCACCATCAGGTCGAAGGACCCTGCGGTGATCACGATGTATTCGACTTCCTTCATGGCGTCGAGCGCGTCCGCGACCGGTTCGAGATCGCCGTCCACATTGATGCCGAGCATCGCCTGGCGGCGGAACCCCACGGTGAGCGGGTCCGTGACCGCGACGATCTGCATCACGCCCTGGTCGAGCAGCTTCTGGACGCGCTGGCGCACGGCCGCCTCGGAGAGGCCCACGGCCTTGCCGATCGCGGCGTACGGGCGGCGTCCGTCCTCCTGGAGCTGCTCGATGATCGCGAGCGACACGGCGTCGACCGTGCCCGACGTGCGCCGGGACGGGTCGGACCCGGCCGCGGAGGCCGGGACGCGGGATGTGCCGTGTCCATTGCTGGAATCTGCGCTTCGACTGACCACGCGACCACTGTGCACGAGGTCTCGTCAGTTCCGCAAGGCCAGATCGATGAAATTCGTTGTCGATGGCATTCCGAGTCACGGAATCCGCAGATGTGACGCTCCGGCGGTGTCGAAAGCGTTGGTCTACGGTCTAGGGTGGATGTCTCACCCATCGGACAGCAACCCCAGGAGGGCCGCCAGTGACCACCGAACTGCGTCGTCTGCGCAACTACATCGACGGGGAGTTCCGGGACGCCGCGGACGGGCGGACCACCGAGGTGGTCAACCCGGCCACGGGCGAGGCCTACGCCACCGCCCCGCTTTCCGGCCAGGCCGACGTCGACGCCGCCATGGCCGCGGCCGCCGCCGCCTTCCCCGCCTGGCGCGATCTCGTGCCCGGCGAGCGCCAGAAGGCACTGCTGAAGATCGCCGATGCCTTCGAGGAGCGCGCCGAGGACTTGATCGCGATCGAGTCGGAGAACTGCGGCAAGCCGATCGGCCTGACCCGCAGCGAAGAGATCCCGATGATGCTCGACCAGATCCGCTTCTTCGCGGGCGCGGCCCGGATGCTCGAAGGGCGCGCGGGCGCCGAGTACATGGAGGGCCTCACCTCCTTCGTGCGCCGCGAGCCGATCGGCGTCTGCGCGCAGGTCGCACCGTGGAACTACCCGATGATGATGGCCGTGTGGAAGTTCGCCCCGGCGCTCGCCGCGGGCAACACGGTGGTGCTCAAGCCCTCGGACACCACCCCCGCCTCCACTGTCCTGATGGCCGAGATCATCGGCTCCATCGTCCCGAAGGGCGTCTTCAACGTCGTCACCGGCGACCGCGACACCGGCCGTCTGATGGTCGAGCACAAGACCCCCGCGATGGCCTCCATCACCGGCTCCGTACGGGCCGGCATGCAGGTCGCCGAGTCCGCGGCCAAGGACCTCAAGCGGGTCCACCTGGAGCTCGGCGGCAAGGCGCCGGTCGTGGTCTTCGAGGACGCCGACATCGCCGGGGCCGTCGCCGGCATCTCCGAGGCGGGCTTCTTCAACGCCGGCCAGGACTGTACGGCCGCCACCCGCGTGCTCGTCCACGAGTCGGTCCACGACGAGTTCGTCACCGCGCTCGCCAAGGCCGCCGCGGACACCAAGACCGGCCTGCCGGACGACGAGGACGTGCTCTACGGCCCGCTCAACAACGCCAACCAGCTCGCCCAGGTCGCCGGCTTCATCGACCGCCTGCCCGCGCACGCCAAGGTCGAGGCGGGCGGCCAACAGGTCGGCGACAAGGGCTACTTCTACGCCCCGACCGTGGTCTCCGGCCTCAAGCAGGACGACGAGATCATCCAGCAGGAGGTCTTCGGGCCGGTCATCACCGTGCAGTCCTTCACCGACGAGGACCAGGCGATCGCGTACGCCAACGACGTGGACTACGCCCTGGCCTCCTCGGTCTGGACGAAGGACCACGCGCGCGCGATGCGGCTCTCCAAGGCGCTCGACTTCGGCTGTGTGTGGATCAACACCCACATCCCGCTGGTCGCCGAGATGCCGCACGGCGGCTTCAAGAAGTCCGGCTACGGCAAGGACCTCTCCGCGTACGGATTCGACGACTACACGCGCATCAAGCACGTGATGACGTCGCTGGGCTGAGCCGGGCCGGTCGTACGGCGAGGGTGAGTGGGTGCTCACTCGGCACGTGGCTCCGGGTGAGTGGGCACTCACTCACTCACCTCTCGCGGCCCCGGACGGGAACTTCCGTCCGGGGCCGCGCTGTTGCAGGACGGCCGCGCCTCAGCCCACCGGGGCGGACTCCGGCGCCGCCATGTCCTTGACGTACAGCAAGGCGTCGATGTGGGGCAGGTGCGACGGGGCGAGCGGGGCATAGCCGAACCAGGGGGACTCGCGGGGTACGGGCAGGGTGTCGCCGAAGGTGGCGGCGAGCTGGGCGGGGTCGAACAGGCCCCGGTCGCCCGGGAGTTCGTGCAGATGGCCTTCGAGGGTGTCCGGGGCGGGTGCACCCACGCCCTGGTGGCGGATCGTGCCGAGCGCCGTGGCGACGAAGGCGTACTCCGGGCCGAGGCGGGCGTTCACCAGGGCGCCCGCGCTCCACCACTCGACGAGCGGGTGGTCCCACATGCGCATCGAGCTCTGCACCCGCTGCAGATGGGAGTTGTGGGCGTGCACCAGGGTCGGGCCGCGGTCGACGGTGGCGAGGAGGTTCTCGGCCATCATCGCGTCCCGCTGGCCGAGCAGCCGGGGCATGCGTGCGGGCGAGGTGTCGGCCATCAGGTAGTGGTAGCGCAGCAGGCCCGTCGCGGTGCGCGCGTACAGCCGGGCCCGGGTCCAGGACTCCCGCGACGCCGTCGACAGCAGATGCGGAGTCTGCGCGTCGAGCAGGGCCGTCAAGTCGTCGGCGAGCAGGCGGAGTCGGTCCGCTTCGGGTGACCTGCCCACGGATCGGCCGGGGGCCGTCATCGCGGCCTGGTTCGTCCAGTGGTCGTCCGGGCCGAGCAGGGCGTCCAGGGTGTCCCGGGTGCAGGGGAGCAGGCCGGGCAGGTGCGGCGCGAGGTGGTCGTGGAGCGCGGTCAGTGCCTGGCGGGGGCTCGCCGCGCCGGTGATCTCCAGCGGGCCGTCGAAACCGGCGAAGCGGATCTGCTCGGACGCGGGTCGGTCCGCGTTGTGGGCGCGCATCCAGCGCACCAGGTCGCGGTTGCCCGCGAACGCGCCCCAGCCGTGGCTGAATCCGTGCTCCATGACCTCGTCGAGCGTGCCGCTGCCCGAGGTGACATACGCGTCGACGGTGAGACCCGTCAGGCAGTCGGTCTCCATCGCGATCGTGCGGTAGCCCGCCTCCTCGACGAGCTGCCGGAAGAGATCGTTCCGTACCTCCAGGAGCGTCTCCTCGCAGTGCGTCGGCTCGCCGAGGGCCAGCAGCCTGGGCCGGCGCGTGAGCAGTCCGAGGACGGAGGAGGCTTCGAGTGAACGGGTGGCGTCCTTGCTGTCGGTACCCATGCCTTCAACGGTATCGTTGAACCTTCGGTGGAAACTTTTCTGCGATAGCTTCGGTGTCGTGGTGCAAAACCTTCAAAGACGAGTACGCCTGCGCCCGGTCGACCTCGCGCGCGGGCACGGTCTGTCCACCCAGGCGGTACGGAACTACGAGGAGGCCGGCATCCTCCCCGCCGCCGACCGCACGGCGCACGGCTACCGCACCTACACCCCGCTGCACGCGAGCGCCCTGCGGGCGTTTCTCGCCCTGGCGCCCGCGCACGGCCACCGGACGGCCTCGGCGATCATGCGGGCGGTGAATGAGGGCGCGTCGGACGAGGCATACGCACTGATCGACGCGAGCCACGCCCAACTCCTCGACGACCGGCGGACCTTGCGGGCCGTGGAGAATGCCCTTCGCGACCTGGAGCCCGTCGAAGCCACTGCCTGCGCCGGCATGTTCATCGGACCGCTGGCGGAGCAGCTCGGCATCAGGCCGGCCACCCTGCGCAAGTGGGAGCGTGCCGGCCTCGTGCGCCCGCGCCGCGATCCGCTGACCGGGTACCGGGTCTACGACGAGGCGGCCGTACGGGATGCCCGCCTCGTCCACCAACTCAGGCGCGGTGGCTACCTGTTGGAGCAGATCGCCCCGCTGGTCACCCAGGTGCGGGAGGCCGGTGGGCTCGGGCCCCTCGAGGCAGCTCTCACCGACTGGCACGGCCGGCTGGCCACCCGCGGCCGGGCGCTGCTGACCGGGGCGGCGGAGCTGGACGCGTACCTGCGCGAGCGCGGGTGACCCGACGGCCGTGCGTCGGTGTACGCCCTTCCCTTCCCTTCCCTTCCCTGCGCCGCGCCGCTCCCGGTCGCCCCGGTCCCCCGCGGCCCTGCCGACCGTCCGGGCTCCGCGGAGCCCCCTCCACTCCGCGGAGCCCTCACCGGCCCGCGGAGCCCCCACCGCCCCGCGGAGCCCCGGAGCCCCCACGACTCCGGGAGTCCGGTCAGTCGCTGAAAGCCGCCCGCTGGATGCGCTCCGTGACCGGATTGGTCTCCTCCGCCTTCGCGTCCACGGAGTTCACCGAATAGACCAGCGTCCGGGAGAGATCCTCGGTCGCCGCGATCAACGTGCTGTAGCCGGGCCGCGCACCGGTCTTGCACCAGACGACCAGGCCGCCGCCGGCGTCGACCCGCTGCAGCCCGGCGCTCATCGTGGCGTTCTCGGCCTTCGGCAGCGTGAGCATCTCCTTCTTCAGCAGCGGCTTCGGCACCAACTCGCCCCGGAACAGGGCGAACAGGAACTTCTCCAGATCCTCGGTGGTCGAGACGAGATCGCCCGCCGCCCTGCGGTCCGTCATGTTCCACTCGGTCGCGTCCACGACCCGACCGTCCGTCAGCTTCTGGTAGCCGCGGTGATGCAGCCCGTGGATGCGCGGGTCGGGACCGACCGGGAACGAGCTGTGCCGCATGCCCGCCGGCCGCAGGATCCGCCGCTTCGCCTGGTGTGCGTAGGTGTCGCCGGTGACCTTCTCGACCAGCAGGCCGAGGACGGTGTAGTCGATGTTCGCGTAACGCTGCTTACGGCCCGGCCCCTCGCCGTCTCCCCGGTAGGGCCCCTTGGCCACCGAGCCTGCGACCACCTCGGCCGGCGTCATCGTGCGGAACCGGTTCACATAGCCCTCGCCGTCCTCGGCGCCGAGTGAACTGCCGGGCTGCAGACCGCTGGTGTACGTCAGGAGGTGCCGGACCGTGATGGGCTCGAATCGCTCGTCGAGCAGCCCCGGCAGGTACGTCTGCACATGCCCGTCCAGGTCGATACGCCCCTCGGAGGCCAACTGCAGCACCAGCGCCGCGGTGATCACCTTGGTGGTCGAGCCCGCGCGGAACCGGGCCTGCGGGACGGCCTCCCGGCCCGTGGTGGTGTCCCGGACACCGGCGCTGCCGCGCCAGCTGCCGCTGCCCTGCGCCCAACTCGTGCGGACGAGCGCCGCGGTGGCGTCGTCGTCGGGCAGCCCCTCGAGGGCTGCGGCCAGTTGCCCGGTGTCCGGGCCGCCGTCGGTCTCGGACCCGGCCTCGGACTCCGCGGCGGTCCGTGCCGTGCCCGGGAAGTCCGCGCTCAGTCCGGCGGCGGCAGGACCGACGGGGGAGGCGGCAGCCACGCCGAGGACGAGAGCGGTGGCGATCAGGGTGGTGCGGGTGCGTGCTCGCATCGGTGCCCCAGGATCGGAGGTGTTCGGACACCACTGATCCTGCTCGGTGCGGCCCTCGGGCGGATCGCCGTGGAGAGCGGTTGTGGGCGACCGTCGCTCTCCCTCGCGCGGGCGAGACGGCGGGCGTCCCTCGCCCCGGCGGGGGAGTGCAGGTGCTACGGCGACGGGGTGACCAGGCCCGTCTCGTAGGCGCAGATCACCGCCTGGATGCGGTCGCGCAGACCGAGTTTGGCGAGTACGTGGCCGACGTGGGTCTTCACCGTGTGTTCGCTGACGGTCAGTCGGTCGGCGATCTCCGCGTTGGACAACCCGTGGGCCAGGTGCAGAAGGGTCTCGCGCTCGCGGGCCGTCAGGACGTCCAGGCGCGCCGCGGGCGGACCGGGCGCGGGCCGGGACACGTACTCGGCTATCAACCGGCGTGCCACGGTGGGCGCGAGCAGTGCGTCCCCGGTGGCGGCGACGCGGACCGCGTGCACGAGATCGTCCCGGCGTACGTCCTTGAGCAGGAAGCCCGCGGCCCCGGCGTGCAGCGCGTCGTACACGTACGCGTCGGAGTCGAAGGTGGTGAGCATGACGCAGCGGCAGTCGCCCGCCTCGGTGATCGCCCGGCAGGCCGCGATGCCGTCCGTTCCCGGCATACGGATGTCGAGCAGCGCCACATCGGCACGGTGTGCGCGGACCGCGGCCACCGCATCGGCGCCGTCGCCGACCTCGGCGACGACCTCGATCCCGTCCGCGAGGTCGAGGATCAGGGCGAAGCCGCTGCGCACCAACTCCTGGTCGTCGGCGACGACCACACGGATCACCAACGGGGCACCTCCGCGGGGAGGTTACCCGAAGCGGCCGGCGCGGCCGGCCGGGGCAGCAGGAAGTGGGCGGTCACCTCGAAGCCGGTGCCGTCCGGACCGGGACCGGTGCGGACCGTACCGCCGTGCGCCGTGGCGCGCTCCCGCATGCCGCGGATCCCGTGACCGGGACGCGGGCGGCCCTCGGTGCCCGAGTCGCCACCGTGGCCGCGACCCACGGATCCGCCGGTCCCGTGTCCGTCGTCCAGGACGGTGACCCGCAAGGTGTCCGTCCCGTACGCGAGCCGGACCGAGACCGTGCAGTCACCGGCGTGCTTGACCGTGTTGGTCAGCGCTTCCTGCACGATGCGGTGGACGGCCGCCTCGATGTCCGGAGCGAGACGCCGGACCGGCCCCGTCACCTCGTACGACACGGTCCGGCTGCCGGACCTCAACCCCTCGACGAGCTGCGGGAGTTCGGCGAGCGACGGCTGCGGAGTGCGGCCCGGATCGACGGTGTCCGGTGCGTCGGCGTCCGGGGCCTCGGTCCGCAGTACGCCGAGCATGCGGCGCAGCTGGGTCATCGCGTCCCGGCCCGTCGCCGAGATCGACTCGAATGCCGCCTCCGCGCGCTCGGGCCTGGCCCGTACCGCCGGTGGACCGGACTCGGCCTGTACCAGCATCAGGCTCACCGCGTGCGACAGGATGTCGTGCATCTCCCGGGCGATGCGCGTCCGTTCCTGCGCACGCGCCTGTTCGGCCTCGATGCGGTTGGCGCGCTCCAACTGGGCGGCCCGCTCGGCGAGGGCCCTGGCGTACGCCTGGCGTACGTCGGTGAGCCGGCCGAGCACATAGGCCGCGCCGAAGACGAACAGGGAGAACAGCAACTCCCTTGCCTGCCCGGTGTTCAGGGCCACCGAGGGGAAGACGATGAGGAGCATCACCACGCCGGCGGTCCGCCGCGTGCGCGCCGGGCTCCGCGCGGCCACGGTGTACAGCGCGAGCAGCGGCGTGTACGGCAGCGGCTGGCCGGGTGCGTCGGTGAGGAGCAGCAGCGGGTGGGCCGCCACGACCGCGCAGAGGACCACGACCGGCGCCCGGCGTCGCCAGATCAGCGGTACCACCGTCAGGGTGGTGAGGCAGTAGTCGAGCCAGTCGGCGGGTGAGCTGCCGGCCGGTCGCGGTACGACGTACGGGATGGTGACGGCCGCCTGGACGAGCAGGGCCACGGCGAGGTCGACCGTCTGCGGCCCGGCCCGGCGTATCAGGTCGAGGGGACCCGCGGTGAGTAACCGGCTCAACGGGCGGACCTGAGACGGTGCAGGAGGCCGACTCGATTGGTCGTGATGGAGTCGACGCCCGCGCGCAGCAGCCTGCGCATCGAGCGGCCGGTGTCCGGGGTCCAGCACGACACCAGGAATCCGTCCCGGTGCACACGGTCGGCGAGTTCCCTGTCCACCAGGCCGAAGCGGTAGTTGAGCCAGCGCGGCCGGACGGCATCGAGGAGCGCCGGACGCGCAGGGGCGAGAGTGGTGCGGGTGAGGGCGATCTCGGCGTCCGGGGCCGCGGCCCGCACCGCGAGCATCGCCGTCGCGCCCCCGCAGTAGTAGACCCGGTCGGCCGCTCCGCAGTCGTGCACGGCGGCGACGACCGTGCGCACGGTGACGTCGGTGGCCCCGGGGAGGTCGATCATCATGCGGGCGCCGTCGGTGACGGCGAGTGCCTCCTCGAGTGTCGGCACTCCGCCCTCCGTGAGGTCTCGTACCTCGTCGGCCGTGAGCCGGGCGAGCCTCCGCTCGTGCCCCCACAGCCGTTCGAGCGTCGAGTCGTGCAGCAGGACGGGCACCCCGTCGCGGGTCGGACGCACATCGGTCTCGACGGCGTCCGCGCCCGCGGCGAGTGCGGAGCGGAGGGAGGCCAGGGTGTTCTCGCGGACCTGGTACGGGTCGCCCCGGTGGCCCACGGCAGTCACGGCATGCATGCGGCCATCCTCCCCCAGCCCGATCACCGCTGCCCGGCGGCTCGCATCCGAAGGCTCAACGTGCCTTCCACTGTGCGGTGTACGCGTCGATCTCGCCGGTGATCCGCGCCTTGCCGGCCTCGTCCAGGAACGACGCCTCGACCGCGTTCTTCGCGAGTGCGGCGATGCCCGGCTCGTCCAGATCGAGCAGCCGGGCGGCCACCGCGTACTCGGTGTTGAGGTCCGTGCCGAACATCGGCGGGTCGTCCGAGTTGATGGTGACCAGGACGCCGGCGTCCACCATCTGCTTGAGGGGATGGTCGGCGAGCGTCGGGACGGCTCGTGTCGCGATGTTCGACGTGGGGCAGACCTCGAGCGGAATGCGGTGCTCTGCCAGGTACTTGAGCAGTTCGGGATCCTGCACGGAGCTGGTGCCGTGGCCGATCCGCTCGGCGTGCAGTTCGCGGATCGCGTCCCAGACGGTGTCCGGGCCGGTCGTCTCGCCGGCGTGCGGGACGCTGTGCAGGCCCTCGGCCACCGCCCGGTCGAAGTACGGCTTGAACTGCGGCCGTGGTACGCCGACTTCGGGACCGCCGAGGCCGAAGGACACCAGGCCCTCGGGTGCCAGGCCGTCGGTGACGGCGAGCCGCAGGGTCTGCTCGGCCGCCTCCAGACCCGCCTCGCCGGGGATGTCGAAGCACCAGCGCAGGACGACGCCGAGCTCCCGCTCCGCCGCGTCCCGGGCGTCCTCGATGGCCGCCATGAAGGCCTGCTCGTCGATGCCGCGGCGGGTCGAGCTCCATGGGGTGACGGTCAGTTCGGCGTACCGGATGTTCTGGCGCGCCATGTCCCGGGCGACCTCGAACGTCAGCAGCCGTACGTCGGACGGGGTGCGGATCAGGTCCACGACCGACAGATAGACCTCGATGAAGTGGCCGAAGTCGGTGAACGTGAAGTAGTCGGCCAGCGCCTCGGGGTCGGTCGGGACCTTGGAGTCCGGGTGGCGGGCGGCCAGTTCGGCGACGATGCGCGGGGAGGCGGAGCCGACGTGGTGGACGTGCAGCTCGGCCTTGGGCAGCCCGGCGATGAACGCGACCCTGGCCTCGTGCGCCGGGCCGAGAGCCGGGTCGTTCAGGGCGAGTGAGGCGTCGGCGGAGTCGTGGGGCGTGACGGCCGCGGCGTCCGGGCCGGTCTGATCGGTCAAGGGGTCCTCCGTCGGATCGCGGCTGGGTCGGGTGCGGATGTCGGGCCTCGGAGCATGGCGGTCACCGGCGGCCGGGCTCATCGTAGGCGGCGGCCGGGGGACGCCGGATCGCGGGCCGTAGCATGACGCGACGCGCAGCAGAGGGGGCCATGACCATGTCCGACCACACACCGCAGCACTCCGACGACCGACGTTCCTCCCGTACGGGTGCGGAGGACGGAGGCGGTACGGACTCGGTGGCCGGGGGAGCGGGCAGCCCTGCGGCGGACGGCAGCGGCGCGGCGGAGCCCGGTGTGTCCGGGCGTGACGGTTTCGGTGGAGACGTCTGGGCTCCGCCCGAGCCCGCGGCGGCCGCGTCGGAGCGCGAGGTGCCGCTGCCGGACACGGTGATCGGGGACCTCCCCGACTCCGGTACGGACTCGGACCCGACGTCCACCGGGACGGACCCGCTGGCGCAGACCCTCATCACCGACCTGCCCTCGCCGCCCGACGACACCCTCATCGGCCCACCCCCGGGCCTCGGGGACCTCAGAGCCGAACTCAGCGGCGAGCGGGCGCCGTTGGGGGAGCGGCGGCTTGGTGCGGGTGCCCAGGTGCCGGCCGACGGTGTGGGTGACGCGGAAGGCGCCGGCGCCCCGGAGGACGAGCAGAGGGCGGCCGGTGTCGGGCGGCCGGGGCTCGGTGGCCGCGGGAGCTCGTCGGACGTCGGAGGGCAGCCCGGCGTGCGAACCGTCGGCGGCGCGGAGGACGCCACGGGTGGTGCAGGCGCGGCCGCGCCCCCGGGCGACGCCCCGCACGTGTCGCTCGGCAAGGCCGACCCCTGGGCCCCG
>NZ_QUAK01000025.1 GCF_003429565.1 Streptomyces triticagri | reverse complement strand
CCGCCCGCCGTGCACTCTCCCGGCCCGGCTGCTGCGCCAGCCGCGTCCCCGCTCACGCCGGCGCCTGCGCCCGCGGCGTCGGCCGCCGCGCCTGTCTCACCCAGGGTGTGGTCCGCGCCTGCGCCGCCCGCCGTGCGGTCCGCGCCGGCCCTGCCCACAGTCCGCTCCGAGGCTGCTCCGCCCGTGGTGTCGCCGATGGCCGGCGCACCGGTCTTGTGCGCGGTGCGGTCCGCAGCTGCGGCGCCCGCGCTGCCTGCCGTGTGGTCTGCAGCCGCGGCGCCCGCGCTACCTGCCGTGCGGCCCGCGTTCGCCCCGCCCGCCCCGTTGCCCGCGGGCATCCCGCCCACCGTGCGGTCCGCGGGCATCCCGCCCACCGTGCGGTCCGCGGGCACCCCGCCCACCGTGCCGCCCGCCGGCACCCCACTCACCCGGCCGCCCGCGGGCACCCCGCCGTCCGCGGGCGCTGGCGCTGGCCCTGGCGGGAACACTTCGCCCGCCAGTACCCGGCGTCCCGTCAGGGTCGATACCGGCAGGGTCGGGGCGAAGGGGCGGAAGCCGCCCGGGCGGAACTTCACGCCGCAGACTCGGCCGCGCCCCTCCAGCTTCTGTGTGAAGAGCCCGAGTGCGACTCCGGCCACCTCGCCGAACCCGGCGGATCCCACCACCCCGGGGAAATCGGGTGTCCCTTCGCTGAAGCGCTGGAAGACCAGATTCACCGAGGGGTGCGGCACGATGTGCGAGGCGTACGGCTCGGACTCGGAGAGGTCCCAGTCGATCAGCCAGTAGTTGTCGACGTATCGCCGCAGGGTCTCGGCCGCCTCGTACCGCCGGAAGCGTACGTGCGCGAACAGCTCGGCGGCATCGACGATGCCGCGGGTGTCACGTCGCGGGCCGGCCATGCGGCGAGTCTACGACCGCCCACCGACACCGGCCCGGCGAGCGGGAATTGGCCCGTCGGGGCAGGTGCCGGGCCCGGCTCGGCGAGGGGTCCGTCGGGTCATGGCCGAAATCCGTGCCCCGCGGCGCCCGTCCGGAACCCGCCGCCCCCCAACCGAAGAAGGCACGCGCCCCGCTCCGCACGCCCGTGCGGCGGCGCGCAAAGCGACTGACGGCCTCTGCGGACATCGCGCCGCTGACCTGCCGGAACGGCCCGTCACACGGGACGCCGTGGGACGCTCCGGGGCGCCCTGTCGCGTTTGTTCAAGCCACCGCCGTACGGACCGCCCTAGCGTCGGCCGTATGACGCACACCGACACAGGGACCCCCGACACGACGGAGCGGACCCACTCGAAGGAACAACAGCCCATCAGCACCTTGCTCCGCACAGCCGCCGCGCACGCCGTCCCCGTCGTCCGCGGCATCCGGGACGACCAGCTGACGATCCCGACACCGTGCACGGAGTACGACGTACGGCAGCTGCTCAATCACCTCGTCCACGTGGTCGTCGAGTTCCAGCAGCTCGCGGCCAAGCAGAACGCCGACTTCACCGGCGAGACCCCCGACCGGATCGCGGAGCCGGGCTGGCGGGACCGTTTCGCCGAGGAGACCGACCGGCTGATCGCGGCCTGGGCGGAGCCGGGCGCCGAGGAGGGCACGGCCGGGCAGATGGACCTGCCGGCCCGCGTGGTCGGCGCGATGGCGCTGCTCGATCTGACCGTGCACGCCTGGGACCTCGCCCGCGCGACGGGCCAGGAGTACGACCGCCACGGCCCGTCGGCGGAGGTGCTCGCCGGCCTGAACGAGTTCGCCACCGAGATGGCACCCACGGCACGCCAGTACGGAGTCATCGGCGAGCCCGCCGAAGTGCCCGAGGGCGCCACGGAGTTCGAGCGCCTCCTCGCCCTGGTGGGCCGCAGCCCGCACTGGAAACCCTGACGCTCGCCAGGGCCTAGGCGGAGGGGCGGGCACGTCACAGCCACCCCCGCTTCCGGAACGTCCGGTACAGGGCGTACGCCGCCACCGCGATCCCGCCCATGACCAGCGGATAGCCGTACGTCCAGTGCCGTTCCGGCAGTACGTCGAAGTTCATCCCGTACACCCCGCACACCATGGTCGGTACGGCGATGATCGCGGCCCAGGCGGTGATCCTGCGCATGTCCTCGTTCTGGGCGACGGTCACCTGGGCCAGGTGCGCCTGCAGGATCGAGTCGAGCAGGGCGTCGAAGGAGGCGATCCGTTCGCCGGCCTCGGTGAGATGGTCCGTCACATCGCGGAAGTACGCCTGTATGCCGGGGTCGACCAGGGCCGACGGCCGTGTCGCGAGGGTGGTGAGCGGCCGGCCGAGCGGCCCGACCGCCCGCTTGAGCGCGAGGAGTTCGCGCTTGAGCTGGTAGATACGGCCCGCATCGGCGCCGCCCGAACGCGAGCCGCCCGAGGGCCTGGCGCCCGAAGCCGCGCCGCCTGATTCCTTCGCGAAAACCTCGGACTCGACGGCGTCGATGTCCTCCTCCAACGCCTCCGTCACCGACAGGTACTCGTCGACGACATGGTCCGCCACGGCGTGCAGCACCGCCGATGGCCCCTTGGCCAGCTACTCCTGCTCCGCCTCCAGCGCCTCACGGACCGGGCCGAGCGACCCATGACTGCCGTGTCGCACGGAGATCACGAAGTCCCGGCCGACGAAGAGCATGATCTCGCCGGTGTCCACCACCTCGCTGCCCGCGGCGAGTTGGTGGGGCCCGGAATGGTCGTGCCCGGAACGGTCGTGCCCGACATGGCAGACCGACTTGAACACGGCGAACAGGGAATCGTCGTACGCCTCCACCTTGGGCCGCTGGTGTGCGTGCGCCGCGTCCTCCACGGCGAGCGGGTGCAGGCCGAACAGCGCAGCCAGCTCGGCGAGTTCATCGACCGAGGGTTCGTGCAGACCGATCCAGACGAACCCCTCGCCGGCCTCGCGCACCTGCCGCAGCGCCCCGGCCGCCGAAGCCGCACCGTCGCCGGGGACGCGCTTGCCGCCCCGGTACACCACACAGTTGACGACCGCGCTGCCGAGCGGCGATCGCGCCGGATGGCTCAGGTCGACCGCCGCCCTGCGTGTGCGGCGCACCATGCCGCGCAGCTTGCGGATCATCGGCACGAGCGGTTCCCCCTCGACTCCCCGTCGGCCCGGTCGTGGTCGCCGGCCAGTCTGTCATCGGCGTGGGGGCGTACGGCAGTCCGCGCGCGCCGACTACAGACCGCAGACCGCAGACCGCAGACCGCAGGCCGCAGGCCGCAGGCCGCAGACCGCAGACCGCAGACCGCCGACAGCAGGCCGGGCAGACCGCCGTCCCCGCCCCCCGGGGTCCCGTGTACCGTCCGCAACCACCGATTACCCGCGGGTAACTCAACGTAGGGTGCTGCCAGTCGACCACCCGGGCCCGCACGCCCGAGCCCGAGCAACAGACAGGACCCACCGCATGGCCGCCACCCGCCGCAAGCTCCGCGCCGCACTGCTCCCGCTGGCCCTGATGATCTCCACGGCCACCCTGACCACCGGATCCGCGGCGGCCGCGCCGCAGGCGGACGCCCCCCGCACCACCGCCGACCAGCAGCGCCCCACCTGGGCCATCGCCCATCGCGTCCTCACCACCGGCGGCGTCACCCGGGCCCTCGAGAACGGCGCCAACGCCCTGGAGATCGACGCCACCGCCTGGCGCGACGGCTGGTGGGCGGACCACGACGGCACCCTCACGAGCTACGGCGATACCATGTCGGACATGTTCGACCAGGTGGCGAAGGAGTACGAGGGCGGGCGCCATGTCTCGTTCGTCTGGCTCGACATGAAGAATCCCGACTGGTGCGACAGCGAGGACCCCGAGTGGCGCCACTGCTCGGTCGCGGCCCTGCGCGACCTGGCGCGCGAGAAGCTGGAGAGCAAGGGCATCCGCGTCCTCTACGGCTTCTACGGCACGGAGGGCGGCAGCGGCTGGCAGGACGCGCTCGGCGACCTCAACTCCAAGGAGGCCGTCAGCTACAGCGGCTCCGCGGCCGACGTCCGCGACGGCTTCGCCGAGCACGCACCGGACCTCGCCGGCAGCCAACGCATCATGGACAACGGCCTGTTCGACATGTCCCTCAAGTTCGGCACGATCCGCGACGAGCTCACGGCCGCCCGCGCGGACCGCGACGACGGCGCGCTCGCCCAGACCGTCGGCTGGACGGTCGCCAAGGGCGACGCCGACCGCACCGCCACCCTCCTCGACACCTCCGCCGGCGCCCCGGCCGTGGACAGCCTCATCTACGGCAACCGCATGTCCTGCTACCCGGACGGCGTCGCCGGCCCCAAGGGCTGCGGCACCGACGACAAGGCCGTCCGCGAGGCCCTCTCGGGCATCACGACCTACGTCGAAGCGCACCGGGACACCCGCCGCATGGCGGGCCCCGAGGACATCCCCTTCGGAGAGTGATCGAGAGCGTGAGTCCTACTCCGCCCGCACCGTGATGTCCCGGTTGTGCGACTTCGCGGACAGTCGGTGCCGGCTGGACTCGTCCTCGGGGACGTCGACCGAGGCCTTGCCGTTCTTCGTCTCGGTGGACACCGCGTAGCTCGTGCCGCGCGGTACGACCAGGTCGATCTCGCCGTTGTGGGTGGACGCCCGCGCCTCGTCAGGGGCTTCGGCGAAGGCGAGCCGTACGCTGCCGTTGGCGCTGTCCGCCGTCACGCGGGAGGACGTGATCTGCTCCGTGGTGAGGCTGCCGTTGTTCGTGCGCAGCTTCACCGGGCCGCTCGACTCCCGTACCGTCACCGCCCCGTTGGCGCTGCGCAGATCCAGGGCCTCGGTGAAGCCGGCGGCCTCCACCGCGCCGTTGCGCGTGTCGAGCTTCACCGCCGAGCCGCGGGGGACCCGGATCTCGTACCGGGCCTCGCAACTGAGCGAGATGCCACCGCACTTGCTGCGCAGGGTGAGTGCGCCGTCCTTCATGGTCCAGTCGGCCTTGGCGCTGCCGCCGATCGAGCGGCCGGTGAACCATCGGGTGACCTCGACCCGGTCCACGTCCGCGGTGCGGATGTCGACGCTGCCGTTGTCGACGTCGACCGTGAGCCGGTCCTGCGGCAGGGCGAACGAGCGCTCCGCGCGCTCCTCCTCCCCGTCCCCCGCGCCGCATCCGGCGAGCGTGACACCGGCGAGCAGCGCGCCCGACACGGCGAAAAGGGTGCGACGAGACGTACGCATGAAAGGCCTCCGGACTGCGCGCTGAACTCTGCCGAACGGCCCGCGACTCCCCACGAACCGCCGCTCCACCCCAAACGCTACGGAGCCGCCACCGTCACCACGATCCAGCAGCCCACCCAACCGAATATCGGGTTAACCCCCGGATCCCACCCCACCCGCAGCCCGACAGCGCGGGTCACAAGGCGGCGCGTGGATCGAAGATCGCGTAGACCGGGATGCCGAGGAGGGAGTGGCGCAGGACGAACTTGTGCTCCGCCTGGACCGCCGCCACCCCACGCCGCCCCAGCTCCCTGCCCAGGAAGCCGCTGGCGCCGATGAGTAGGGTTTTCATCGTGTGCGCGGGGTGCGGGGAGGTGGTGGGGTCAGGGCCAGACCAGGCAGTACGCCTGGTGGCCCGCCTCGTGCAGGCGGTGGCTGAAGTCCTGCCATTCGTGCAGGAGTTGGTAGACGTTGAACGCGTCGCGGGGGCCGCCGCGGTCGGGGACCGTGGACCATATGAAGGCCGCTGCGCCGACCGATTCCTCGCCGATGCCGCGCAGCGGGTCGACGACCGTCATGGGGAGCTTGACGACCGCGTAGTCCGGGTGCAGGACGACCAGTTCGAGCGGGGGGACCTTGTGCAGAGGTATGCCCTCGATGCCGGTGAGGACCATCGCCGCCATCGTCTCCGGCTTGATCTTGGTGAACATGCCGCCCATGCCGAGCTCGTCACCACCGAGCTCTTCGGGGCGCATGGAAATGGGCACACGAGCAGCCGTCGCGCCGTCCGGGGCGCCGAAGTACTTATAGCTCACCCCCACCCGGCCGCTCCTGTTTCCCGCCTGGGCCCCTGCCGGTGCCTGTGCCTGCGTCTCCGCCGCCGCGCGCCGGTGCTTCCCCCGACGGGCACGCCGCGGGCCGAGGCCGTCGGTCCCCTCGCCCAGTCCGCCACCGCGATGCATATCTCCACCCGACTGCTTTTGGGTCGCGCAGCCCGTGCGACCCGATCATCGTGTCAGTGACCTCCCCCACGGCCGCCCGCCGAAACGTGCACTGAAACACCTGTCCGCAGGATGCCGGGCGCCTCTGACACCATGGCTTGTGTGAGCTCTCCCTGTGACGCCCCAGTTTTGCAGACGCGAGGCGCTGATGCCGTGTCGTAACTACTAGGTGACATACGAGGAGACCGCGCGCCCCGCTCACCGGGGAAGAGGCCCGATCCACCCGTGGCTGAGACTGTCCTCACAGGTGGCCGAGAATCTTCGACGTACCGCCCCCGACCACGTATCGCAGATCAGGACCAAAGTGTCGTACTCATACGAAGCCCCCGTTTCACAGACGCTCTTCGACCGCGCGGCCGCCGTGACGCCCGGCGGCGTGAACTCACCGGTGCGCGCCTTCCGCGCCGTGGGCGGCACGCCCCGGTTCATGGTCTCCGGCACCGGCCCGTATCTGACCGATGCCGACGGACGCGACTACGTGGACCTGGTCGGCTCATGGGGCCCGATGATCCTCGGCCATGCGCACCCCGAGGTGACCGCCGCCGTGCAGGAGGCCGTCGCCCGCGGCACCTCCTTCGGCACGCCCGGCGAGGGCGAGGTGGCGCTCGCCGAGGAGATCGTCGCCCGGATCGAGCCGGTGGAGCAGGTCCGTCTGGTCTCCAGCGGCACCGAGGCGACCATGTCCGCGATCCGCCTCGCCCGCGGATTCACCGGCCGCGCCAAGGTGATCAAGTTCGCCGGCTGCTACCACGGGCACGTGGACGCGCTGCTCGCCGCGGCCGGTTCGGGGCTCGCGACCTTCGCGCTGCCGGACACCCCGGGCGTCACCGGTGCGCAGGCCGGCGACACGGTGGTCCTTCCGTACAACGACCTGGAGGCGGTGCGCGCCGCGTTCGCCGCGCACCCGGGCGAGATCGCCTGTGTGATCACCGAGGCCTCGCCGGGGAACATGGGCGTCGTCCCGCCGGCGGACGGCTTCAACGCCGGGCTCAAGGAGCTCTGCGGGGAGCACGGCGCGCTGTACATCTCGGACGAGGTGATGACGGGCTTCCGTACCTCGAAGGCCGGCTGGTACGGCGTCGACGGGGTACGGCCGGATCTGATGACCTTCGGCAAGGTGATGGGCGGCGGCTTCCCGGCCGCGGCCTTCGGCGGCCGCGCCGACGTGATGGCGCACCTGGCACCCGCCGGGCCGGTGTACCAGGCGGGCACCCTGTCCGGAAACCCCGTCGCGACCGCCGCGGGCCTCGCCCAACTGCGGCTCCTGGACGACGCGGTGTACGCACACCTGGACCAGGCCTCCGCCCGCCTGCGGCAGCTGGTGAGCGAGGCGCTCACCAAGGAGGGCGTGGCGCACCGGGTGCAGAACGCCTCCAACATGTTCTCGGTCTTCTTCACGGACGGACCGGTCCGGAACTACGAGGACGCCCGCGCGCAGGAGAGCTTCCGCTTCACCGCGTTCTTCCACTCGATGCTCGCGGACGGTGTGTACCTGCCGCCGTCGGCCTTCGAGTCCTGGTTCCTGTCCGCGGCGCACGACGACCGCACGCTCGAGAAGATCGCCCAGGCGCTGCCCGCCGCCGCCCGTGCCGCCGCCGAGGCCACCGCATGAGCGCCGCGCAGGGCGGCGCAGGCCGCACGACGCCCGAGGGCGAGGAACTGACCGTCGTGCACGTGATGCGCCACGGCGAGGTGCACAACCCGGAGGGTGTGCTCTACGGCCGGCTCCCCGACTACCACCTCTCCGAGCTCGGCCGGCAGATGGCCGACCGGGTCGCCGAGCACCTCGCGAGCCGTGACATCACTCACGTCGTCGCTTCCCCGCTGGAGCGCGCACAGGAGACGGCGACCCCGATCGCCAAGGCACACGGTCTCGACCTGGGCAGTGACGTCCGTCTGATCGAGGCGGCCAACGCCTTCCAGGGCAAGACCTTCGGCGTCGGCGACGGAGCGCTGCGCCGGCCGGAGAACTGGAAGCTGCTCGTCAATCCGTTCAAGCCGTCCTGGGGCGAGCCGTATGTCGAGCAGGCGGTGCGGATGATGAGCGCCCTCGACGCGGCCCGGGACGCGGCGCGCGGTCACGAGGCGGTGTGCGTCTCGCACCAGCTGCCGATCTGGACGCTGCGCAGCTTCGTGGAGCGGCGGCGGCTCTGGCACGACCCGCGCAAGCGGCAGTGCACGCTGGCCTCGCTGACCACCTTCACCTATCGCGGGGACCGGATCGTCTCGGTCGGTTATACGGAGCCGGCCCGGGACCTCGTACCGCCGCATCTGCTCGCCGGTGCGAAGCCCGTGAAAGGCAAGGACAAGGCGTTCGGTGCGTGAACGGCCGGGCGTTCGGCGCGTGAGTGGATTCCGTTTGTGACCGCCACGCGAATCCAGGTCTCGATGCAGTGACGATTGCCACGGGGCTGTACGGCGTTCGGCCGTACGGCCCCGTCGTGCTGTGCGCTTGGCCTGCAGTGTTCACCGCGTGTATCCGGCACGAGTCAGAAAGTATGTACAAGTTACCGGGAACCCGGGGCATCCTGACGCACTCTAAGTATTTGTCGGCCTCCGCAGGAATCGGGCGGCAGGCGGGACGCGAATGCGGGAGGAAACGGGACGCCATGCGCGATATCAGCAGAAGGGGGCTCCTGGGCATCGGACTTGGGGCCGCAGCCGCCTCGGTGGCCGGATGCGGTGCCCTTGACCACGACGGAGGATCCTCCGGCGGATCGGGCGGAAATCCAGGTGGACCAGGGTCTGGTTCGCCGGACCCGAGCAAGTCGGCGAGCGAGGGGCGGCCCATCGGGGACGGCTCCACGGCGTACACGGGCAAGCAGCCGAAGCAGCCGGACAGTCCTGTTCCGCTTGAACGCGGCGAAAAGCCACCGCAGTTCGTGGTCTTCTCCTGGGACGGCGCGGGCGAGGTCGGCAACGGACTGTTTCCGCGTTTCCTGGAACTCGCCGAGCAGCACAACGCGCACATGACGTTCTTCCTCTCCGGCCTCTATCTCCTGCCGGAATCCAAGAAGCGTCTCTACAAGCCGCCGAACAATCCCGTGGGTGCCTCGGACATCGGTTATCTGACCGACGGTCACATCAAGGACACCCTGAAATACGTCCGCCAGGCATGGCTCGACGGCCATGAGATCGGCACCCACTTCAACGGGCATTTCTGCGGGGGCACCGGATCGGTGGCCAACTGGACGCAGGCCCAGTGGCGTGACGAGATCGACCAGGCGAAGTCCTTCGTGACCAAGTGGCGTACGAACAGCGGCTGGGACGATCTGCCCCCGCTGCCGTTCGACTACGACAAGGAGCTCGTCGGCGGCCGCACCCCGTGCCTGCTCGGCCAGGACAATCTGCTGCCCACGGCCCGCGAGCTCGGCTGGCGCTACGACGCCTCATCGGCGGGCGGCGTCCAGCGCTGGCCGGTCAAGCGCAAGGGCGTGTGGGACCTGCCGCTGCAGGCCGTGCCCTTCCCGGGTCACAGCTTCGAGGTCCTCTCGATGGACTACAACATCCTGGCCAATCAGTCGAAGAACTCCACCAAGGCGCCGCCGGCCAACTACCCGGGCTGGCGCACCCAGGCGACCGAGGCCTACGTCGCCGGATTCAACCGGGCGTACGAGTCGAACCGGGCGCCGTTCTTCGTCGGCAATCACTTCGAGGAATGGAACGGCGGTATCTATATGGATGCCGTAGAGGAAACGATCAAGACCATCGCGGACAAAAAGGACGTCCGCATGGTGTCCTTCCGTCAGTTCGTCGACTGGCTCGACGTGCAGAAGCCGGACGTGCTCGCCGAACTCCAGGGACTCGAGGTCGGACAGGCGCCGGCGAACGGCTGGAAGGCCGCCTGAACTGGCCGTTCTGCCCGGATCGGGGGGCGGGCAAGATCCGCGAAACACCCATGCGAAACTTTTCACATGAGTAATGGCCGCGCCCTCCGCCGCGCCCCCCGCCCCACCCTGCTCGCCGCCACCGCAGCGCTCGCCGCGCTCACCCTGACGGCCTGCAGTTCGGACGGCGGCACCCAGGGCGGCTCCGGCGGCACCAACTTCGTGGTCGGCAAGGACGGCGTCTCCACCGCGGAGAAGGGCGAGCGCGCCGAGGCCCCCCGGCTCAAGGGCGAAGGCCTCGACGGCAAGCAGATCGACCTCGGGGACTACAAGGGCAAGGTCGTCGTGCTCAACGTCTGGGGCTCCTGGTGCGCGCCGTGCCGCGCCGAGGCCCCGTACCTCACGAAGGTCGCCAAGGCCACCGCGGACAAGGGCGTGCAGTTCGTCGGGATCAACACCCGCGACCCCAACAAGCAGCCGGCCATCGAGTTCGAGAAGGACTTCGGCGTCGAGTACCCGAGCTTCTTCGACCCGGCCGGCAAGCTCATGCTGCGCTTCCCCAACGGCACGATGAGCCCGAAGGGCATCCCCTCCACCGTGGTCGTCGACCGCGAGGGGAAGATCGCGGCCCGCGCGATGCAGGCCCTGGACGACAAGCAGCTGCACAAGATGATCGACCCGCTGATCGCGGAGAAGTGATTTCGGTGCAGCCCTCCGCAGCCGACGTGGCGACCGTCACGCTCGCAGGACCCGAGCAGACCGTGCTGCACGGCGCGCTGCTGCTCGCCCTCCCCATCGCCCTGCTCGCCGGCCTCGTCTCCTTCTTCTCGCCGTGCGTACTGCCCCTGGTGCCCGGCTATCTCAGCTACGTCACCGGCGTCGGCGGCGCCGACCTCGCGGACGCCAGGCGCGGGCGGATGGCCGCCGGGGCCGGACTCTTCGTGCTCGGCTTCACCGCCGTGTTCGTCTCCACCGGCGCGCTGTTCGGCGGCATCGGCTCGACGCTGCTCGAGCACCGGGACGTCATCAACAAGGTGTTCGGCGCGCTGACCATCCTGCTCGGACTGTTCTTCATGGGCGCCATGCCGTCCGTCACCCGGCGCGAGTTCCGCTTCCACACCAGGCCGGTGAGCGGGCTTGTCGGGGCGCCGATGCTCGGTGCGCTCTTCGGTCTCGGCTGGGTGCCGTGCATCGGGCCGACGCTCGGCGCGGTGCTGACCCTGGCGGCGAACGAGGCCGACGCCGGCCGCGGGGCCATACTGACGGTCGCGTACTGCCTGGGGCTCGGCGTGCCGTTCGTGCTCGCCGCGGTCGCCTTCCGCCGGGCCCTCGGCGCCTTCGCCTGGGTCAAGCGGCACTACGTATGGGTGATGCGCATCGGCGGCGTGATGATGATCGCGACCGGACTGCTGCTCGTCACCGGTGTCTGGGACAGCATCGTGTCCGAGATGCAGGTCTGGACAAGCGGCTTCACCGTAGGGATCTGATCGATGAGCACAACGGAAACCGACGCGACGGGGCCCGCCGGCGTCGACGAGCGCGAGCTCGCCGCGGGCGCCCAGCTGTCGACGGCGCCCAAGGAGGAGCCGCCGAACGTGGCGTCGATAGGGGTGATCGGCTGGCTGCGCTGGATCTGGCGGCAGCTCACCTCGATGCGGGTCGCGCTGATCCTGCTCTTCCTGCTCTCGCTCGGCTCGATCCCCGGCTCGCTGATCCCGCAGAACAGCGTCGACGAACTCAAGGTGCAGGACTTCAAGGCCGCACACGAGACGCTCACCCCGATCTACGAGAAGCTGCAGCTCTTCGACGTCTACAGCTCGGTCTGGTTCTCCGCGATCTACCTGCTGCTCTTCGTCTCCCTGATCGGCTGCATCGTGCCGCGCAGCTGGCAGTTCGTCGGACAGTTGCGCAGCCGGGCGCCGCGCGCCCCCGGGCGCCTGAACCGGATGCCGGCGTACACCACCTGGCGCACCGAGGCGGACCCCGAGGAAGTGCGCGCGGCCGGGCTCGCGATGCTGAAGAAGCGCCGCTTCCGGGCGCACACCGAGGGTGACGCCGTCGCCGCCGAGAAGGGCTATCTGCGCGAGGCCGGGAACCTGCTCTTCCATGTCTCGCTGATCGTGATGCTGGTCGCCTTCGCCGCCGGCACCCTCTTCAAGTCCGAGGGCGGCAAGCTGGTCGTCGAGGGCGATGGCTTCGCCAACCACCTCACGCAGTACGACGACTTCAAGTCCGGCAGTTTCTTCGACACGGGCGACCTCGCCCCGTTCAGCTTCACCCTGGACCGCTTCGAGGGCAGCTACGAGCCGTCCGGACCCGAGCGCGGCACACCCCGCGTGTACAAGGCGCACGTCACCTGGTCCAAGGGCACCGACGGCGCCGAGCGCAAGGCCGCGATCGAGGTGAACCGTCCGCTCGAGGTGGACGGCACGAAGGTCTATCTGATCGGCCACGGCTACGCACCCGTCGTCACCGTCCGGGACGGCAAGGGCAAGGTCGCCTACCAGGGCGCCGTACCGCTGCTCCCGATCGACAGCAACAGCACCTCCACCGGCGCCATCAAGGTCGCCGACGGCTACCGCGACAAGAACGGCAAGAAGGAACAGCTCGGCTTCAACGCCTTCTTCGTGCCGACCTTCGCCGGCGAGGGCAAGGGCGAGATGTTCTCGCAGTTCCCCGCGCCGGACTTCCCGGTGCTCGCGCTCTCCGCGTACCACGGCAGCCTCGGCATCGACTCCGGACTGCCGCAGAACGTGTACCAGCTCGACACCAGCAAGATGAAGAAGTTCGAGGACGCCGACGGCGAACTCCTCAAGGAACGCCTGCTGCCCGGCGAGACGATGAAGCTGCCGAACGGCGCCGGCTCCGTCACCTTCGAGAAGGACCTCAAGGAGTGGGCGTCCTTCCAGGTCTCCCACCAGTCGGGCAACGGCCTCGCGCTCGCGGGCGCGGTCCTCGCCCTCGCCGGCCTGGTCGCCTCGCTGTTCATCCAGCGCCGCCGCGTCTGGATCCGCGCCACCCGGGGCGCCGACGGCATCACCGTCGTCGAGATGGCGGGCCTCGGCCGCAGCGAGTCCGCGAAACTCCCCGAGGAACTCGGCGATCTGGCCGCCACCCTGCACACCGGGGCACCCACCGCACCGGACACCGCCGACGCCCCCGCGTCTGCCGAAGACGCCGAATCTGCCGAAGACCCAGCCGAATCCGCCGCTGCCCAAGAGGCTGCCGACCACCCTGCCGAAGGGGCTGAGAAATGACTCTCGCCGCCGCCACCAACGAAAACCTGGCGAACATCAGCAATGTGCTGGTCTATTCGTCCATGGCCGTCTACACCCTGGCGTTCTTTGCGCACATCGCCGAGTGGGTCTTCGGCAGCCGCAGCAAGGTCGGCCGTACGGCCGCCGCGCTGACCGGCACGGCCGCGGCCGCACCCGCCGTGCAGGTCACCGCCAGGTCCAAGGGCGGCACCGCGGTCCTGGAGCGCCCCAAGGTCGTGACCCGCTCCGCGGCCGGCACCCGGGACGTCCCGGACGGCCCCGGCGCCGACGGTGGCACCGAACAGGGCGACGTCTACGGGCGGATCGCGGTCTCCCTGACCATCCTCGGCTTCCTGGTCGAGGCCGGCGGTGTGGTCGCCCGCGCCATGTCGGTGCAGCGGGCCCCCTGGGGCAACATGTACGAGTTCTCCATCACCTTCTCCACAGTGGCGGTCGGCGCGTATCTGCTGCTCCTCGCGCTGAAGAAGAACGTCCGCTGGATCGGCCTGATCCTGGTCACCACCGTCCTGCTGGACCTCGGCGTCGCCACCACCTGGCTCTACACCGACAGCGACCAGCTGGTCCCGGCGCTCGACTCGTACTGGCTGTGGATCCACGTCTCCACCGCGATCTTCTGCGGCGCGGTCTTCTACCTGGGCGCGGTCGGCACCCTGCTCTACCTCTTCCGCGACTCCTACGAGAGCAAGCTGGCGAGCGGCGGGAAGCCCGGCGCCTTCGCCACCTCGGTCCTGGAGCGGCTGCCCTCGGCCGCCTCGCTCGACAAGCTCTCGTACCGGATCAACGCGGCGGTCTTCCCGCTGTGGACGTTCACGATCATCGCGGGCGCGATCTGGGCCGGCGACGCCTGGGGCCGCTACTGGGGCTGGGACCCCAAGGAGGTCTGGTCGTTCGTCACCTGGGTCGTCTACGCCGCCTATCTGCACGCGCGGGCGACGGCCGGCTGGAAGGGCCGCAAGGCCGCCTATCTGGCGCTCTTCGCCTTCGCCACCTGGCTGTGGAACTACTACGGCGTGAACATCTTCATCACCGGCAAGCACTCCTACGCGGGCGTCTGACCTCCGCGTACGCAGAAAGGCCGGCCCCGCACGCGGCGGGGCCGGCCTATCTGCGGCGTTCAGCCGCGCGGCGGAGTGTCCTCCGGGCCGTCGTCCTTGGGCTTCTCGGAGCGGCTCTCCGGCTTGTCCTCGCCGAGGGACTTCAGGAAGTCCGGGTTGTCGTCCGGCGCGACCCAGCCACCGCCGCCCGCGAGCCGGGGGCGGACCGCGGTGCGCTCCTTGCCGGCGAGCAGCCACGAGATCGAGCCGACCAGCGGGAAGAGCAGCACCAGGATCGCCCAGAGCGGCTTCGGCATGTGGCGGATGTGCTTCTCGTCGGTGCTGATGCAGTCGATGAACGCGTAGATGCTCAGCGCCAGCGGGACCAGGAACATCAGTACGCGCATGGGCATCCCCTGCAGGATCGAGTGTGGTGGCGGCCGTTCGCCCGCCCCGGTGAAGTGTCCAGGGTAGTCGGTGCCCGATACTGGGGCGTATGGCTTACGACGATCTTCGCTCCCTGCTCCGGGCGCTGGAGCGCGAGGGCGACCTCAAGCGCATCAAGGCCGAGGTCGACCCGCACCTGGAGGTCGGCGAGATCGTCGACCGGGTGCAGAAGTCCGGCGGCCCGGCCCTCCTCTTCGAGAACGTCCGCGGCTCCTCGATGCCCCTGGCGATGAACGTCTACGGCACGGACCGCCGCCTCCTCAAGGCCCTCGGCCTGAAGTCGTACGCCGAGATCGGCGAGAAGATCGGCGGCCTGCTCAAGCCCGAACTCCCGCACGGTTTCGTGGGCGTACGGGAGGCCTTCGGCAAGCTCGGCTCGATGGTGCACGTACCGCCGAAGAAGGTGAAGGCCGGCGCGGCCCCCGTGCAGGAGGTGGTGCTGAGCGGCGAGGACGTCGATCTGGACCTGCTGCCGGCGCTGTTCACCTGGCCGAAGGACGGCGGCTCGTTCTTCAATCTGGGCCTCACCCACACCAAGCACCCGGAGACCGGGATCCGCAATCTCGGGCTCTACCGGCTGCAGCGCCACGACCGCCGCACCATCGGCATGCACTGGCAGATCCACAAGGACAGCCGCAACCACTACCAGGTGGCCGCCCGCAGGGGCGAGAAGCTGCCCATCGCGATCGCCTTCGGCTGCCCGCCCGCGGTGACCTACGCGTCCACCGCGCCGCTGCCCGGGGACATCGACGAGTACCTCTTCGCCGGCTTCCTGCAGGGCAGGCGGATCGAGATGGTCGACTGCCGGACCGTGCCGCTGCAGGTGCCGGCGCAGGCCGAAGTGGTCATCGAGGGCTGGCTGGAGCCCGGCGAGATGCTGCCCGAGGGACCGTTCGGCGACCACACCGGTTTCTACACCCCGCAGGAGCCGTTCCCCGCGCTGAAGATCGACTGCATCACGATGCGGAAGCGGCCGCTGCTGCAGTCCATCGTGGTCGGCCGGCCGCCGACGGAGGACGGGCCGCTCGGCCGGGCCACCGAGCAGTTCTTCCTGCCGCTGCTCAAGATCATCGTCCCGGACATCGTGGACTACCACCTGCCGGAGTCCGGCGGCTTCCACAACTGCGCGATCGTCGCGATCGACAAGAAGTACCCGAAGCACGCGCAGAAGGTCATGCACGCCATCTGGGGCGCCCACATGATGTCGCTGACCAAGCTGATCGTGATCGTCGACGCGGACTGCGACGTGCGCAACATGCACGAGGTGTCCTGGCGGGCGCTCGGCAACACGGACTACTCCCGTGACCTGTCGGTCGTGGAGGGCCCGGTCGACCACCTCGACCACTCCTCGTACCAGCAGTTCTGGGGCGGCAAGGCAGGGATCGACGCGACCCGCAAATGGCCCGAGGAGGGCTACACGCGCGACGGCGGCTGGCCGGAGATGGTCGAGTCCGACCCGGACACGGCGGCCCTGGTGGACCGCCGCTGGAAGGAGTACGGACTGTGAGCGCCGCCGAAGGAGTCCTCGGCGCACCGGAGCCCGCGCCGGCGGGCAAGGTACGGGCCTTCCTGCGCCTGGTGATGATCGAGCACTCGGTCTTCGCGCTGCCCTTCGCGTACATCGCGTCCCTGACCGCGATGTTCCAGCTGGACGGGAACATCCACTGGGGCCGGCTGCTCCTGGTGACCGTGGCGATGGTCGGGCTGCGCACCTTCGCGATGGCCTGCAACCGCATCATCGACCGGGAGATCGACGCCAGGAACCCGCGCACCGCGAACCGCGAGATCGTCACCGGTGCGGTGTCGGTCAAGTCGGCCTGGACGGGCGCGCTTGTCGCGCTCGTGGTCTTCCTCGGGGCGGCCGCGCTGCTCAATCCGCTGTGTCTGATCCTCGCGCCGTTCGCCGTGGTGCCGATGGTGGTCTATCCGTACGGCAAGCGGTTCACGAACTTCCCGCACGCGATCCTCGGACTGGCGCAGGCGATCGGCCCGGTCGGTGCTTGGATCGCGGTGACCGGCAGCTGGTCCTGGGACGCGGTGATCCTCGGCCTCGCGGTCGGAGTGTGGATCGGCGGCTTCGACCTGATCTTCGGCAGCCAGGACGTGCAGGCCGACCGGGCGCACGGGGTCAAGTCGGTGCCGGCGCGCTTCGGGATCCCGGCCGCCCTGTACGGGGCGCGGGCCTGTCACGCCGTGACGATGGCGCTCTTCGTCTGGTACGCGCTCGCCACGGACGCCGGTGCGTTCTTCTGGATCGGTCTGGTGATCGTCGGTGCCGCCTTCCTCTACGAGCACTCGATCGTGCGCCCGCACGATCTGTCCCGGCTGAACCGTGCCTTTTTCACCGTCAACGGATTCATCGGCATCGCGCTCTTCGTCTGCGCCCTGCTCGATCTGCTGGTCCGGGGCCTGACGGTCTGACGGCCCGACTCCGACCGGGGCGCTCCGGACCGCTCACGCCGTGACGGTCCTGGGCCTCTCCCGCCGGAACACGAAGGCCGACGCCACCCCGCCGAGCAGCCCGAAGAGATGGCCCTGCCAGCTCACTCCGGTCGCGCTCGGCAGGACGCCCCACAGCAGCGAGCCGTAGACCAGGCCGACCAGGAGGCCTATCAGGATGTCGCCGATCCGCCGGTCCACGAATCCGCGTATCAGCAGATAGCCGAGCAGCCCGAAGACCACCCCGGAGGCTCCCGCCGTCGTCGAGTACGTGGGTGCCGTGAGCCAGACGCCGATGCCGCTGGTCAGCACGATCGTGATGACCACCCAGGCGAAGGTGCGTATCCCGGAGAGTGCGGCGAGGAAGCCGAGGACGAACAGCGGCACGCTGTTCGCCGAGAGGTGGTCGAAGCCGAAGTGCATGAAGGCGGCGGGCACCACGTCCTGCAGCTCGCCCGCCTGCCGCGGGGTGATGCCGAAGGTGTCCAGGGCATGACCGCTGGCCACGTCGATCAGCTCGAGCGCCCAGAGCAGCGCCAGCCAGGCGGTCATCACCACGGCGGCCGTCTTCGCGCGCTCGCGCCGCGACGGCTGCGGCCCCCACGACCCGCCGCCCCATGTCCCGCTGCCCTGTGTCCCGTACGCCATGACGGTCCCCCTTGCTCGGCGCGATGGCGCGGACCACCGCATGCCCCTTCCTGTCCCCTCAACGTCCGGTACGGGCCCCCGGGTTCCGACCGGACGGGACGGATAGGCTCGGACATGTGGAGCGTCAGCATCGGGATGAGGAAGTCCGCCCGCCGGACGGCACCGGGAGCGGTGCCCCACCGGCCCGGCGCCCCTGGGTGGTGGGCGTCTCCGGCGCCTCCGGCACTCCGTACGCGGCCGCCGTGCTGCGCGCGCTGCTCGCGGCGGGGGAGAGCGTCGACCTGGTGGTGAGCAGGGCCGCCCGGCTCACCCTGCTCGACGAGACCGGCATCTCGTTCCGCGACGCGCACTGGCGGGACGACCTGCGCGACTGGCTGGCCCGCGGCGCCGACGGCAAGCCCGGCACCTTCGGCAGCTCGGCGGGGGTCGTACTCGACGGCGTACGCCATTGGGCCGCGGGCGACCTCGCGGCGGGGCCGTCGTCCGGCTCGTACCCGGCGAAGGGCATGCTGATCGTGCCGGCCTCCACGGCCAGTGTGGCGGGGGTGTCGCTCGGCCTCTCCAAGGATCTGCTGCAGCGCGCGGCGAGTGTGACGCTCAAGGAGGGGCGCCCGCTGGTGGTCGCGGTGCGCGAGACCCCGCTGAGCGGCCAGACGCTGAAGGCTCTGGTGGCGCTCGACGAGGCGGGCGCGGTGGTGCTCCCGGCGTCGCCGGCGTTCTACTCGGGCGCCACCCACATCCAGGATCTGGTGGACTTCGTCGCCGGCCGGATCCTGGACGCGGCCGGGGTGCCGCACACGCTGTACCGCCGTTGGGAGGGCGAGCTCGGCGGCTCACGGGGCGGTGGCACGACATAGGCCAGGCCTGCCCGTTATGCAGAGCCCCACGGCACATCAGTGAATGATTGCAGGGTGTTGACCCTGCGCGCCTTAGATTCTATAAGTTAAGTTGCAGCATTGCTGAACAATGGAAGGCTCCAGGCATATGGATGCGGTCGACAGGCAACTCATTCAGGCTCTGCGCGAGAACGGCAGGGCGTCCTACGCCGAGCTCGGACGCCTCGTGGGCCTCTCAGGTCCCTCCGTCACCGATCGCATCAACCGCCTGGAGGCGGCCGGTGTCATCACGGGCTACCGCGCGACGGTCGACTCCGCCTCGCTCGGCCTCGGCGTCACCGCCCTGATCGGCATCTCCCTGTCGGACGCCGCCGACCACGAGGACGTGGCCGTCCGGCTGCGCGAACTGCACGAGATCGAGGACTGCTGGTTCATCGCCGGCGACGACTCGTACATGCTCAAGGTCCGGGTCGGTGACGTGGACGGGCTCGAGCGGACCATCCGGCGGCTCAGCGGCACCAAGGGCGTCTCGCGCACCCGCACCACGATCGTGCTCTCCACCAAGTGGGAGAACCGCGTCGGCGAACTGCCCGACGAGGACTGACCGCACAGCGGCGGCCGCCCCTTACGCCCCGACGGCGGGGGAGTACCGTGGTCGTTGCCCGATTGGCGAAGGATTGCGAGGCCGTACATGGACGCGGGGCTCAAGCGCGAGCTGGAGGACAAGGTCAGGGCCGGTGAGCGGCTGACCCGCGAGGACGGGATCGCCCTCTACGATTCGGACGACCTGGCCTGGCTCGGCGGTCTCGCCCACGAGGTGCGCACGCAGAAGAACGGCGACGTCGTCCACTTCAACGTCAACCGCCACCTCAACATGACCAATGTGTGCACCGCGTCCTGCGCGTACTGCTCGTTCCAGCGCAAGCCGGGCGAGAAGGACGCGTACACCATGCGCATCGAGGAGGCCGTCCGCCTGGCCAANTACACCATGCGCATCGAGGAGGCCGTCCGCCTGGCCAAGGCCATGGAGGGCGAGAACCTCACCGAGCTGCACATCGTCAACGGCCTGCACCCCAACCTGCCGTGGCGCTACTACCCGAAGTCCCTGAGCGAGCTCAAGAAGGCGCTGCCGTCGACGGTCTCCCTGAAGGCCTTCACGGCCACCGAGATCCACCACTTCGAGACCATCTCGGGCATGTCCGCGTCCGACATCCTCGACGAGCTGATCGAGGCCGGCCTGGAGTCGCTCACCGGCGGCGGCGCGGAGATCTTCGACTGGGAGGTCCGCCAGCACATCGTCGACCATCGCACCCACTGGGAGGACTGGTCGCGCATCCACCGCCTCGCGCACGAGAAGGGACTGAAGACCCCGTGCACGATGCTGTACGGCCACATCGAGGAGCCGCGGCACCGCGTGGACCACGTGCTCAGGCTGCGTGAGCTGCAGGACGAGACCGGCGGCTTCCAGGTCTTCATCCCGCTGCGCTACCAGCACGACTTCGTCGACATGCAGGACGGCAAGGTGCGCAACAAGCTCCAGGCGCGCACCACGATGGCCACCGGCGCCGAGGCCCTGAAGACCTTCGCGGTCTCCCGGCTGCTCTTCGACAACATCCCGCACGTCAAGGTCTTCTGGGTGATGCACGGCGTGCAGACCGCCCAACTGGCCCTGCAGCACGGCGCGGACGACATGGACGGCTCGGTCGTCGAGTACAAGATCACGCACGACGCGGACAACTACGGCACGCCCAACAAGCTCACCCGCGACGACCTTCTCGACCTGATCCGCGACGCCGGCTTCCGCCCGGTCGAGCGCAACACCCGGTACGAGATCATCCGCGAGTACGAGGGCCCGGACCCGGACCGGCGCGAGGCGCCGCAGGCCATGCGGGTCTGACCCATGGCGTTGACCTTCCGCCTCGACCCGCCGGTCGACCCCGGTCTGCGGGACGGGCTGCTCACCCTGTGGTCCGACGTGACGAACGCGGACGGTGCGGTCGGCTTCGTACCGCCCGTCACCACCGAGGACGTACGGCCCGAGCTGGTCCGGCACTTCGTGGCGATGGCCGAGGGGCGCGCCCGCCTCCTTGTCGGGTACGACGAGGAGGGCGCCGTGGCCGCCTCGGCCTTCCTCTCGTACAACGGCCACCGTCTGATGCGGCACTGGCTGTGGCTGTACACGGTGATGGTGCACCCGCGGCACCAGGGCAAGGGGTACGGCCGCGATCTGATGGCGGCCGTCGCGGACGCGGCCCGCTCGATGGACGGCATCGAGGCGATACGGCTCACCTGCCGGGGCGGCAGCGGGGCGGACCGCTTCTACGAGGCCTGCGGCTACAAGGAGGTCGGCCGGGCGCCCGGCATGATCCGGGTCGCGCCGGGCGACGACCGCGACGACGTCACGATGCTGCTGCCGCTGGGGTGAGCGGCGGCTGAGGGGCACCTCGAACCCGAGGGCCCGTTGAACCGGACTCCCGCGGACATGCTTCACTGGTCGGACAGGTCAGTCAGGACGAGCAAGAGAGAGAAGGTCGGCCGTGTCATCGAAGGTGAATGCCACCCTCCGCTACACCGCCGCGCGCATCGGCATCTTCGCCGGCTGCTTCCTGGCCATCTGGGGCCTGGTCGCCCTGGGCTGGCTGCCCTCCGGCCTCGGCTCCTCCAACCTCTTCTGGGTGCTCGTCCTCGCCATCGTGGTGTCGGCCCCGCTCAGCTTCGTACTGCTGCGCAGCCAGCGTGACGCGATGTCCGAGCAGATCGCGCCCGGCATCGACCGCGCGCGCGAGAAGGCCCGCACCAAGCTGGCCGCCAACCGCTCGATGGAGGACGACCAGATCGACGCCGCCGAGCGCAGCCGCGCGCAGAGCCGCCCCTCCACCTCGGAGGCCCAGGGCTCCACCTCGTAACCTTCGTCACAGCAGACCCGCCGGACGCCCCGGTGCGAGCACTCCGCTCGCACCGGGGCGTTCCGCGTCTGGTACGGACCTTTGCAGGTCAACGGCGGTATCCCATACGCGAGTTGAGGCATGCCGGCCGTCCGCCGCGCCGGAGGGCGGCCACCCGCCGGACACGCGGCGGCCCGGATCGCCAGAGGTCCGCCTTTGATCTCCAGGAGAGACTCAAAGAACACCTTTGATGTTCTCAAAGTACGAGTGTTAACGTATTCGACGTGATGACATCAGCCGCGCCCCCGATGCCCATGAGCCCTGCGCTCATGGAGCCGAGCGTCCCGCTCGTGGCGCGCCTGCACGTTGATCTCTGCCGCTGTATGTCGGCAATCTGCCGCTGTATGTCCGCACCGTGTCGCAGCGGATCCCGGCCCGCGACCTGTTGCTGCGCCTGACGAAGCGTCAAACTGCAGTGGTGCCCTGAGGGCAAGCGCCGGGCCCCCGTCCGGGCCTCGCGTACGACCGCCTGCGGCCGTCGCTCCACCTGCACCTGCACGCCCTGCACCTGCACCCCCCTGTCCCTGCCCCCGTGCGTTCCTCACCGGAGTGTGTCCGTGTCCGCGAATTCCACCGCCACCACCGAGAAGCCATCCGGCTTCGGGATACCCAAGATCCCGTTCTGGGCCCAGATCGTGGCCGGTCTCGTGCTCGGCGTCCTGCTCGGCTGGCTGGCCCGTAGCCAGGACATCAGCTGGCTGGTCACCACCCTCGACAAAATCGGCAGCATCTTCGTCCAGCTTCTGAAGCTGGCCGTGGCCCCGCTGGTCTTCTTCGCCATCCTGGTGTCGATCACCAATCTGCGTAAGGTCAACAACGCGGCCCGGCTGGCCGGCCAGACGCTGCTCTGGTTCCTGATCACCTCGCTGATCGCGGTGGTCATCGGTATCACCATCGGCCTGCTGACCAACCCGGGCGCCGGCACCGGCCTCAGCGCGAGCGACGGCGAGAAGCCCGACTCCGCCGGCTCCTGGATCGACTTCCTCACCGGGATCATCCCGGAGAACGTCATCACGCCGTTCACCGACCTGAACGTCCTGCAGATCGTCTTCATGGCCGCCGTCGCCGGCGTCGCCGTCCTGAAGATCGGTGAGAAGGCCAAGCCGATCCTCGACATCAGCGAATCGATCCTGACGCTGCTGCAGAAGGCCCTGTGGTGGGTCATCAAGCTCGCCCCGATCGGCACCCTCGGCCTCATCGGCTTCGCCATCGCCACCTACGGCTGGGACCTGATCGGCGAGTACGCGACCTTCACCGCGGACATCTACATCGGCTGCGCGCTCGTCCTCTTCGGCGTCTACCCGCTGCTGCTCTGGACCGTCGCGAAGCTGAACCCGCTGCAGTTCTTCAAGGGCGCCTGGCCCGCGATCCAGCTGGGCTTCGTCTCGCGCTCCTCGGTCGGCACCATGCCGGTCACCCAGCGGGTCACCGAGCGGCTCGGCGTTCCGAAGAACTACACCTCCTTCGCGGTGCCGTTCGGCGCCACCACCAAGATGGACGGCTGCGCCGCGATCTACCCGGCGATCGCCGCGATCTTCGTCGCCGAGATCTTCGATGTGCAGCTGGGCATCAAGGAGTACCTGCTCATCGCGTTCGTCTCGGTCGTCGGCTCGGCGGCCACCGCGGGTCTGACCGGTGCCACGGTCATGCTGACCCTGACCCTGTCGACGCTCGGCCTTCCGCTGGAGGGCGTGGGCCTGCTGCTCGCCGTCGACCCGATCCTGGACATGATGCGCACCGCGACCAACGTCGCCGGTCAGGCCCTGGTCCCGGTGATCGTCGCGGCCCGCGAGAACATCCTCGACAAGGACGCGTACGACTCCGCCACCGCGTCCCCGGTCGACGACTTCGACACCGACTCGGCCACGAGCGACTCGAAGGCGGTCCCCGCTCCCGCCACCGCCTGACCCGTCCGGGTCCGCCCGGATCCGTCCGGCGCTCGACGGCCGCGCTCCTCCCGTCCGGGGAGCGCGGCCGTCCGTCGTTCCCGGCGGCAGCGTCCGGCCGCCGGGGGCCGAGACGTAGGCTTACCACGGAGTAAATGGGCGGATCGGGAGGGCGACCGGCGTGGGGGCTGTGAAGGGCAAGCGGATGCCGCGTGCCGTACGGGAGCAGCAGATGATGGACGCGGCGGTGCGCGTCTTCGGACAGCGCGGGTACCGGGCGGCGTCGATGGACGAGATCGCGGAGCTCGCCGGGGTGTCGAAACCGCTGGTCTATCTGTATCTGAACTCCAAGGAAGAGCTGTTCACCGCCTGCATCAGGCGGGAGGCTGCGGCCCTGGTGGACGCGGTCCGCGGCGGTGTCACGCCGGGCGAGCCGGCCGACCGGCAACTCTGGGCGGGGCTCCGGGCGTTCTTCACCCACACTGCCGAACGGCCCGATGCCTGGGCGGTGTTGCACAGCCAGGCGCGGACGCACGGCGAGCCGTTCGCCGCAGAGATCGCCGTGATGCGCGAGGAGATCGTGGCCTTCGTCACGCTGCTCATCGCCGAGGCGGCGCGCGAGGCGCACGACAATCCGCTGCTCCCCGAGCAGGATGTGGCGGGTCTGGCGGAGGCCCTGGTGGGCGCCGCGGAGGCGCTCGCCGTGTGGGCGAACGCCGCCTCGGGCGTCACCGCCAAGGAGGCCGCGGCGACGCTGATGAACTTCGCCTGGTCGGGTCTCGGCAATCTGATGGACGGGAAGTCCTGGTCGCCTCCTTCGAGGTGAACTCCCGCTGCATTGAGCCGGGTTCGGCCCTCACCCCCGCTCGACCAGGCCCGTGAGATGCAGGCGCTCCGGGCGCCCGGCGGCTGCCGGGGTGCACAGCGCGAAGGCGCCGGCCCCGGCCGCGTAGGTGACGGTGCCGGGCAGCAGGACCGGCGCCCGGAAGCCGGCGCCGATCCGCACCTGCCCGTCGCTGCCGTACTCCGCGAGGCAGCGGGCGACCGTCCACATGCCGTGCGCGATGGCGCGCGGGAAGCCGAGCAGCCGGGCCGTCAGCGGGTGCAGATGGATCGGGTTGCGGTCGCCGGAGGCGGCGCCGTAGCGGCGGCCGAGGTCGGCGGGCAGCTGCCACTCGGTCACGGTGGTGAGGCCGTCGGGCCGGTCCGGGGTGCCGCCTTCCGTGGCCGGGGAGCGGTCGACGCGGTGCCGTGCCAGATAGCGGCTGCGTGACTCCCACACCTTGGTGCCGTCCACCCGGGCCTCGGTGACCAGGATCGCCTCGGTGCCCCGGCGGTGCGGGACGAGCCCGTCGGCGTAGACGGTGATCTCCGGGCGCTCGGCCGGGTCGAGGGAGCGGTGCTGTGTGATGTCGAGCGTGGTGTGCACCAGGCCGAGCACCGGCAGCGGGAAGGCCCGCGCGGCCATCAGGCGCATCGCGAGCGGGAATCCGAGGATGTGCGGATACGTCACGGGCAGCGGACCGTCCGCGGCGAATCCGCAGATCCGGGCGTACGAGGCCAGCCGCCCGCGGTCGATGGCGGCATCCGCGAGGACGAGCCGCCCGCCGGGCACGCCCTCGGCGGCGGCCGGCCGCTTCAGGGGGGACAGGAGTGCGCCGCGGGCGAGCAGCGGGGTGAGCCGGGGCGCCGATCCGAGACGTACGGTCGTCATGCTCAGGCCCCCAGGAGGCTCTGGCCGCAGACCCGGACCACCTGGCCGTTGACCGCGCCCGACCCCGGGGCGGCGAACCAGGCGGTGGTCTCGGCGACGTCGACCGGAAGTCCGCCCTGGGCAAGGGAGTTCATCCGGCGGCCGGCCTCGCGGATGAACAGCGGGACCGCGGCCGTCATCTTCGTCTCGATGAAGCCGGGCGCGACCGCGTTGACCGTGACGCCGTGCTCGGCGAGTGCGCGCGGGGCGAGCGAGTGCACCAGGCCGATGATTCCGGCCTTGCTCGCCGCGTAGTTGGTCTGTCCGGTGTTGCCCGCGATGCCGGCGATGGACGCGGTGGCGACGATACGGCCGCCGCGGCGCAGGGTGCCGGCCTTGAGCAGGGCGTCGGTGGTGCGCAGGACGCTGTCCAGGTTCACCCGCAGCACCGAACTCCAGCGCTCGGCAGGCATGTTGGCGAGTCTGCGGTCGCGGGTGATGCCCGCGTTGTGGACCAGGATGTCGAGGCCGTCGGGGAGCGCGGCGACGATGATCTCGCCGGCGTCGTCGGCGGTGATGTCGAGCGGAAGCGCGGTGCCGCCGAGGCGGTCCGCGAGGCGGTTCAGATCTTCCTCGGCCGCGGGGACGTCGAGCAGCACGAGCCGGGCGCCGTCCCGGGCCAGGGTCTCGGCGACGGCGGCACCGATCCCGCGCGCGGCGCCGGTCACCAGGGCGGTACGGCCGGACAGCGGGCGGTCGTCGGGGGCGCCCGGGTCCTCGGCGGGAAGCTCCCCGCCCGCCACCGAGATCACCTGCCCGCTGAGGTACGCCGACTTGGGCGAGAGCAGGAAGCGCAGCGTCGACTCGGCCGCATCCGCCGAGGTCAGGCGTACCAGGGTCACCGTGCGCCCGCCCCCGATCTCCTTGCCGAGCGACCGGACGAACCCTTCGAGCGCCTGCTGGGCGGCGGCCTGGTGGTGGTCGTCCGCCGACGGAGGGGCACCGAGTACGATCACCCGGCCGCCGCGCGCCACGGACCGCACCACGGGGTGCAGTGCGGCGTGCACGCCGGCGAGTCCTTCGGCGGTCGCGACGGAGACGGCGTCCACCACGACGGCGGCGGGGCGCGGGGCCGCGGCGGGGTCGGTGGTCCGCTGCAGGCCCGTCCGGTCCAGTACGCCGGGCAGGCCGTCGGCCGGCGTGCCGCCCGCGGTGAGATGCAGCAACGGCCCTTCCAGGGAAGGCCGTTCGGCCGACCAGCGGTGCAGGGCGACGGGCTGCGGGAGTCCGAACTTCCCCGTCAGGAAACGGCCGGGTCCTGTGCCGGTGAAGTTCAGATAGCGGTCCGCCATTGTCCGACTCCCTGCGCGGTCGTAGATTTACTTCGGAGTAAGGTTACTCAAGGGTCAGGAGCTGGTCGAGAGATGACGACATCCGGTGGAAAGACGGCGGCAGCGGAACGCCCGGCGGCAACCGTCAAGCGGGTGGCCGTCGTCGGCGGCAGCCGCATCCCCTTCGCGCGCGCCGACGGCCCGTACGCCACCGCGTCCAACCAGGACATGCTGACCGCCGCCCTGGACGGCCTCGCCGACCGCTTCGGGCTGCGCGGGAAGCCGGTGGGCGAGTTCGTGGCCGGCGCCGTGCTCAAGCACAGCCGCGACTTCAATCTGGCCCGCGAGACGGTCCTCGGCTCCGCCCTCGATCCCCGCACGCCGGCCTACGACATCCAACAGGCCTGCGGCACCGGCCTGCAGGCCGTGATCGCCGCCGCCGACAAGATCGCCCTCGGCCGGCTCGACAGTGCGATCGCCGGCGGCGCCGATACCGCGAGCGACGCCCCGCTCGGCATCAACGACGCCCTGCGCCGCATCCTCCTCGAGGCCCGCCGCGCGAAGAGCACGGGCGCCCGGCTCAAGGCGCTCGCCAAGATCCGCCCAGGCCACCTGGTACCGGACATCCCGCGCAACTCCGAGCCCAGGACCGGGCTTTCGATGGGCGAGCACGCCGCGGTCACCGCCCTGAAGTGGGGCGTGACCCGCGAGGAGCAGGACGAGCTGGCCGCCGCGAGCCACCGCCGGCTCTTCGACGCGTACGAGCGAGGCTTCTTCACCGACCTCGTGGTGCCCTTCAACGGCCTCGCACGCGACCACAATCTGCGCCCCGGCTCGACAGTGCAGAAACTCGGCTCCTTGAAGCCGGTGTTCGGCGTCGGCGGCACGAACCCCACGATGACGGCGGGCAATTCGACCCCGCTGACCGACGGCGCCGCCACCGTGCTGCTCGCCAGTGAGGAGTGGGCCGCCGAGCACGGCCACACCCCGCTCGCGTATCTCACCGAGTGCGAGACGGCCGCCGTGGACTTCGTCGAGGGCGATGTACGGGACGGCGAGGACGGGCTGTTGATGGCGCCCGCGTACGCGGTGCCGCGGATGCTGGAGCGGGCCGGGCTCACCCTGGCGGACTTCGATCTGATCGAGGTGCACGAGGCCTTCGCGTCCCAGGTGCTCGCCACCCTCGCGGCCTGGGAGAAGCGCGGGATCGGCACCGTGGACCGCGACCGGCTGAATGTCGCGGGCTCCTCGCTCGCCACCGGACACCCCTTCGCGGCGACCGGCGCCCGCATCGTCGCGACCCTCGCCAAGCTGCTCGCCGAGCGCGAGGGCCCGGCCCGCGGCCTGATCTCCGTCTGCGCGGCCGGCGGCCAGGGGGTGACGGCGATCCTCGAACGCGCCTGAGCCGTACGGCTGTTGCTCACCCGCACCACCCGCGCCGCCGCCCGCACCGCACCCTCATCCCCTGCCCACACGGAGCCGCCATGTCCCGCAGGACGCCCAACCCGCCGCCGCCCTCGCTCGTCGAGCCGCACACGGTCAGGACAGACGGGCAGGTGCGGGAGGTGTCCGTACCGCCGCTCGCCGGGACCGTCGGCCAGGGGTCGCTCGCCGACATCCCGTTCACCAATGCGGCCGAGGCCCCAAACGAGCCCGTACTCAGCCGCAAGGACGCGACCGGCCACTGGCGTGACGTCACCGCGGCGGCCTTCGCGGCCGAAGTCCGCGCCCTCGCCCAGGGGTTGATCGCACAGGGCCTGGAACCCGGCGACCGCCTCGCGATCATGGCCCGTACGACGTACGAGTGGACCCTGGTCGACTTCGCGGCCTGGGCGGCGGGCCTGGTCACCGTCCCGGTGTACCCGACCTCCTCGTCCTTCCAGACCCGCTGGATCCTGCAGAACTCCGGCGCCCGCGCCCTCGTCGTGGAGACCCGCGGCCAGTCCGCGGCCCTCGGCCCGGAGCGCGACCGCATCCCGGACCTGCTGCATCTGTGGACCTTCGAAGACCTGGGCGGTGTCGCCGAATCGGGCGCCGGCACACCGGACGCCGCACTGGACGAGCGCCGCGCAGCCCTCACCCCCGACAGCATCGCCACCCTCATCTACACCTCGGGCACCACCGGCCGCCCCAAGGGCTGTGTGCTCAGCCACGGCAATTTCTTCGCCGAGGTCGACAACGCCATCGAACTCCTGCACCCGGTGTTCAAGTCGCTGTCCAGGGAGCCCGCTTCGACCCTGCTCTTCCTGCCCCTGTCGCACGTCTTCGGACGGATGGTCGCGATCGGCTGTCTGCGCGCCCGGGTACGCCTCGGCCACGCCCCGAGCATCAAGACCGAGGACCTGCTCGCCGATCTCGCCGGCTTCCGCCCGACCTTCCTGCTGGCCATCCCGTACGTCCTGGAGAAGGTCTACAACACCGGCCGCGCCACCGCGGAGAAGCTCGGCCGCGCCGCCTCCTTCGACCGCGCGGCCCGCATCGCCCGCAGCTACGGCGAGGCCGTCGAGGCACGGCAGCACGGCACCGGACCCGGCCCCGGTCTCGCGCTGCGGGCCGCCCGCGCGCTCTACGACCCGCTGGTCTACCGGCGCATCCGGGCCGCACTCGGCGGCCGCGTCCGGTACGCGATCTGCGGCGGCTCACCGCTCGGCCGCCGGCTCGCCGCCTTCTACGCCGGCGCCGGCATCCAGATCTACGAGGGGTACGGACTCACCGAGACCACCGCCGCCGCCACCGTCACCCCGCCGCTGCGGCCCCGGCTCGGCACGGTCGGATGGCCGCTGCCCGGCACCGGCGTACGGATCGGCGCCGACGGCGAGGTGCTGCTCCGCGGCAACCAGGTCTTCAGCGGCTACTGGGACCCGGAGCTCGGCGCCGCGGTCCCCGCGTACGACACCTGGTTCGCGACCGGCGACATCGGAACCCTCGACGAGGACGGCTATCTCAGCATCACCGGCCGCAAGAAGGACATCCTCATCACCACCGGCGGCAAGAACGTCGCACCCGCCCCGCTCGAGGACTGGCTGCGCGCCCACCCGCTGATCGGCCAGTGCATGGTCGTCGGTGACGACCGCCCGTACATCACCGCGCTGCTCACGCTGGAACCCGACGGCATCGACCACTGGCTGCGGATGCGCAAGAAGGACGGGATGCCCGCCGAGGAGCTCGCGCGGGACCCGGAGCTGCGTGAGACCCTGCAGCGGGCGGTCGACGACGCCAACAAGCTGGTCTCGCGCGCCGAGTCGATCCGCGAATTCACCGTCCTGCCCGGGGACTTCACCGAGGAGGGCGGCCACCTCACCCCGTCCCTGAAACTGAAACGCACGGAGATCGAGCGGGACTTCGCCAAGGAGATCGACGCTCTGTACGGTGCGTGACCGCGGGCGGCGCGCACCCGCCCGGTGACCACACAGCGTGAACAGGCGGCACCCGAAGGTCGCCCCTATCGTGATCCGAGGGGCACGTTCCCGTTCCCCAGGGAGAGCTGCCATGCGCGTACGAGGTGCGATAGCGGGAGCCGCCGCCCTCGGTCTGCTCGCGGCCGGGGCACCCGCCCTGGCCGCCGCCGAGGACGATCCGGACCTGGCCCGCTTCTACCAGCAGAAGATCGAATGGGGCGCCTGCGATCTGTCGGACGCCCCGAAGGACATGCGATGCGGCACGGTCACCGTCCCGCTCGACTACTCCGCCCCGGACAAGGGCACCGTGAAGCTGGCCGTCGGCCGCATCCCGGCCTCCACGAAGCCGAAGGGCTCGGTCCTGGTCAACTTCGGCGGACCGGGCGGCCCCGGCGTCTCCGGCATCGCCGACCTCGCCAAGCCGCTCGGCGATCTCACCGACGAGTACGACGTGGTGGGCTTCGACCCGCGCGGAGTCGGCCAGAGCTCCCCGGTCACCTGCGGCGACGGCGAGGGCCTCCCCGAGCCCACCGACGACGGCGTCCGGGCGGAGATCGAATACCTGCGCGCGGCGTACGAGCAGTGCAAGAAGCTCTCCGGACCGGTCCTCGAGCACATGGGCACGGTGAACGTCTCCCGCGACATGGACGTCATGCGAGCCGCACTCGGCGACAAGAAGCTCACCTACCTGGGTTTCTCCTACGGCACCCGGCTCGGTGCGGTCTACGCGGCACAGTTCCCGAAGAAGGTCGGCCGGATGGCGCTCGACGGGGTGGACACCCTCGTGGAGCCGCTGGTCGAGCAGGGGCTGATCAGCGCGGAGGGCCAGCAGACTGCCCTGGACGACTTCATCACCTGGTGCACCGCCAACGCGGGCTGCGTACTCGGCGACGACGCCCGCACCGCCCGCGAGACCATGGACAAGCTGGTCGACGGGCTGAACAACAAGCCCCTGGAGACCGCCGACGGACTGCAGTTCAGCGGCGACGACCTGGTCAACTCGATCGGTGCCGCGCTCTACCAGCGCGCCATGTGGCCGTACCTCTCGCAGGCGCTCGGCGCCCTCGGCAGCGAGGGCGACCCGACACCGCTGCTCCGCCTCACCGGCTCGGTACCGGCGCAGCAGGACCAGGACTCCGGGCAGGGGCAGCGCGTCCCGGCACAGTCACCGAAGCTCGCCGCGGACAAGATCCCCTCCGACAACGAGACGACCGCACTCGTCACCGTGAACTGCGCCGACGACCCCGACCGCCCGACCGCCGCCCAGCTCGAGGCCGAGGAGACCTCCGGCAAGCTCCTCAAGGAGTACACCGAGGCGTCGGCCGTCTTCGGCCCGTCCCGGCTGCAGAGCGTGATCAGCTGCGCCGGGATGCCCAAGGGCACCGACTACATCCGCAAGATCCACGACGTGGACACCCCGAAGATCGTCCTGGTCGGTACCCGCGGAGACCCGGCGACCCCGTACCGGTGGACGGAGGAGACCGCCGGACGGCTCGGCGACGCGGCCGTCGTCATCGACAACCGGGGCGAGGGCCACACCGGCTACATGTCCTCGAAATGCGTGCACCAGAAGGTCAACGACTATCTGATGTACGGAAATGTGCCGCGTACCGGGGCATCCTGCGGGGCGGACGAGGGTTCGGATTCGTAGATCCGCAAGGAAAGCGGAAGTTCACCCTCCATACTCCTGGTCTTTCCTCGGGACGGGCCGGAGGTGCTGGATCAAAGGCAGGAGCCCTTCCCCGCCGAGGCGGGGAAGGGCTCCTTGGGTACTGCTATCCGTTCCGGATCAGAGAACCGGCCGGGCCGGTTTTCCGGGTCAGGCCGGGGTGACGTTCTCCGCCTGCGGGCCCTTCGGGCCCTGCGTAACGTCGAAGGTCACGGCCTGGTTCTCCTCGAGGGAGCGGAAGCCGGACGCGTTGATCGCGGAGTAGTGGACAAAGACATCCGGGCCGCCGCCTTCCTGGGCGATGAAGCCAAAGCCCTTTTCAGCGTTGAACCACTTCACGGTTCCGGTAGCCATAAAGCCCTCCTTGGGCCAAAGGGTTGCCCTGCTCCAGAACCTGCACGCGTGTCAAGCACATTCGTAAAAGTCTGAAAACGACGAGAGCCTGCGGTCACATGCTCCGCAGGCTCTGTACTGCAAGGGAAACCAAACTGCAACTTGCGGCGAGCCTAGCACGCAGTCACTGGAAAGGGATAGAGGGCAAGATCACGTCACCCGGAAGCTTGAAGACCGTACGGAATGCCCTGGCCAAGCGACTGTTCGGTACCCCGAGGTCGCATCCGGCGGCGAAGGGGCTAGCCTCACGATGTGGACAATTCTCCCCGTACACGCCCGCGCGTCGGGCACATCCAGTTCCTGAACTGTCTGCCCCTGTACTGGGGCCTCGCCCGGACCGGGACGCTGCTCGACCTGGAGCTCAGCAAGGACACCCCGGAAAAGCTCAGCGAACAGCTCGTCCGCGGCGACCTCGACATCGGCCCGGTCACCCTCGTCGAGTACCTGAAGCACGCCGATCAGCTGGTGGCACTGCCGGACATTGCCGTCGGCTGCGACGGGCCCGTGATGTCCTGCGTGATCGTCTCGCAGCTCCCGCTCGACCGTCTGGACGGGGCGCGGGTGGCGCTCGGCTCGACCTCGCGCACCTCGGTCCGCCTGGCCCAGCTGCTGCTCGCGGAGAGCATCGGCGTCACGCCCGACTACTACACCTGCCCGCCCGACCTCGGCCTGATGATGCAGGAGGCGGACGCGGCGGTACTGATCGGGGACGCGGCTCTGCGGGCGAATCTGCACGACGCCCCGCGCCTCGGCCTCGAGGTCCACGATCTCGGACAGATGTGGAAGGACTGGACGGGCCTTCCGTTCGTCTTCGCGGTGTGGGCCGTACGCAAGGAGTATCTGGCCGAGCAGCCGCTGCTCGTGGAGAAGGTGCACGAGGCGTTTCTGGCCTCGCGCGACGTGTCCCTCGAAGAGGTCGCCAAGGTCGCGGAGCAGGCCGCGCGCTGGGAGGCCTTCGACGCGGCGGTCCTGGAGCGGTACTTCACGACGCTCGACTTCCGCTTCGGTCCCGATCAGCTGGCGGGTGTGGAGGAGTTCGCGCGCCGGGTCGGCCCGACGACCGGATTCGCGCCGGACGCGCGGGTGGAGCTGCTGAGTTCCTGACGGTACGGCTCGGTCTTCCCGACGGGGCCCTCCCGTACTTTCCCGGCCGACCACCCCGTGATCCCGTGCCGTACAGCGCCTACGCTCCCTGTACGCGCAGTTCCAGGGGGAGGCACCACGTCATGCAGCCGCTCGAAGCCGGTGAACCGACCGTCATCGGTCCCTACCGTCTGCTCGGCCGGCTCGGCGCGGGCGGCATGGGCCGCGTCTATCTGGGCCGCAGCAGCGGCGGGCGCACGGTCGCGGTCAAGGTCGTGCACCCGCACTTCGCGCTCGACGAGGAGTTCCGCGAGCGCTTCCGGCGCGAGGTCGACGCGGCCCGCCGGGTCGGCGGCGCCTGGACGGCGCCCGTGCTGGACGCGGATCCGGAGGCCTCGGTGCCCTGGGTGGCCACCGGTTATGTCGCCGGGCCCGCCCTGTCGCGCGCGGTCGGCGAGCGCGGGCCGCTGCGCGCGCTGCCGGAGCACTCGGTGCGGGTGCTCGGGGCGGGGCTCGGCGAGTCCCTCGCGGCGGTGCACGGACTCGGCCTGGTGCACCGCGACGTGAAGCCGTCGAACGTCCTGCTGTCCCTGGACGGCCCACGCCTGATCGACTTCGGGATCGCCCGGGCCACCGACGGCACCGCCTCGCTGACCTCGACCGGCGTCTCGATCGGCTCGCCCGGATACATGTCGCCCGAGCAGATCCTCGGCAAGGGCGTCACCGGGGCGGCCGACGTCTTCTCGCTGGGTGCGGTGCTGGCGTACGCGGCCACGGGCGGGGCGCCGTTCGCCGGTGACTCGTCGGCCGCGTTGCTCTACAAGGTCGTCCACGAGGAGCCCGAACTCTCCCTGCCCGACGACGATCTGCACGCCTTGATCGCCGCCTGCCTGGCCAAGAACCCGGCGGACCGGCCCACCCCGCAGGAGGTCGCGTCCCGGCTCGCCCCCGACGGCGCGGCCGCCCTCGCCGCCTCCGGCTGGCTGCCGGCACCGCTGGTGGAGCAGGTCAGCCGCAGCGCGGTCAGCCTCCTCGACCTGGAGGCGACAGGGGACGAGCCGTCGGGGCCGGTGCCGTTCACCAACGCGTCCGTGGCCGGGGGTTCCGACGGCGGTACGAGGGGTTCCGCCGCCCCGGCCGGCGGCATGTTCGGGCCGCCCGATCCGTCGTACGCCCAAGGGCCGGCCGTCGGCGCGGGCGGTGACCCCGCGACCGGGGGCCACCCGCGGACCGAGACCGGCGGAGGGCAGGACGCACCGGCCGCCGCGCACGCCGAGCCGGGAGCGGCGACGCAGACCGGGCCCGGCAAGCTGTCCGTCTCCGTCGCGGCCGGGTCCGCCCGGGACTCCGACGGCCGTGGCCGCAAGGTGAGTTGCACGGTCGCGCTCGCGGTGGCCGGTGCGCTGGCCGCCGTCACGCTCGGCTCGGCGTTCATGTTCGACCTGCTGCCGGGCAGTGGCGGGGGAGGGGGTCAGGACCAGGCCGGTGACCCCCCGGGCAGTGGGGCTTCCGACAAACCGACGGACCAACCGACGAACGAGCCCTCGGGCGAACCCAGCGACGCGGAGCCCAGCGGCGGTGGATCCGGGCCGATTCCGGCGGCGTACCTGGGGACTTGGGAGGGCAACGCGACTGCGGACGCCCTCGGCAGGAAGCTTCCCGCCGGCACCATGAAGGTGGTCGTGAGCCAGGGAAAGAAGGGCGAGCGGATCGGCACCGCAGCGATGACGGACGAACTCGGAGCCAGCACCTGCACCGACATCCTCGAGCTCAAGTCCGTATCGGAGAAGCAGCTCGTCGCGACCGGCACTCCGGCGGACAAGAAGGACTCCCGCTGTTCCCCGAACACCGGGACCGTCACCCTCACCCGAGTCGGCGACGACGGCCTGACGTACGCCCTCAAGGACCCGAAGGCCGGCAATCCGACGGCCCGCCTGACCAAGCAGAACTGAGGCGACCCGCCGGCCCGTTCACTCCTGTGCGAGCCAAGTCCGCCAGGAATGGCGGGTGTTGGGCACCGATGGATGATCCAGCATCCACAGGACGTACGCGCCGTGCTGCCGTGCCCAGGAGTGTTCCGATTCGGTGGCGGCTGCGAGCCGGCGGCGCAGCTCGTCGCTGTCGACGGCCCGGGCGATCCGTACGTACTCGAGATCCTTGCAGCGGTACGGGCGGGCGACGATCCGCTCGACCAGGTCGGTGAGTCGTGCGGTGACCGTCTCGTCGTGGTGTGCGGCGGCCAGGTCCCTGAGCAGGCGTTCCTTGGTGCCCCAGGCCTTCGCCAGGCGCGTCCACTCCTGCGGGTGCTTCGCCTCCCACTCCAGGAAGCGGAGTGCGTAGGGCAGGCCGGGCCAGGTGGTGATGTCCGTGCCGGGTGGCCGGTCCCAGAGCCCTTCGGGCAGTGAACGGCTCCTGGCCTCCGCGTAGTTGACGCTCGCCCGCGTCAGCTCCGTCTCCCGGTAGTGCCGGGTGGAACCCGGCGGCGACTTCCGCCGCCACATCCCGTTCAGCTCCTCGAGGGCCTCCTCGATGTGGTGGCGGGATTCGGTCAGGCGGGTCAGGGCCGTGGTGCGTGCCGCCGGGTCGTCCGCCGTGAGGCCGTGCGTCCAGCCGAGCCGTTCCCGCCACGCCGCGGCCTCGTCGGCGCCGGTGCCGGTGTGCTGCGTGTCCGTCTGCTGTGCGTCCGCTTCCCGATTCGCTGCCACCTGTCGAGTGTGCGCCGGAATCGGCGTGCGGGGGAGGTGGGCGTACGGCTCGGCCCGCTCAGGTCTGTTGCAGAAGCCGGCGGTTGTGGTGTCCCCGGCTCATCCCCGCCGTCACGCTCGCGACGAACACCACGGCCGAGAAGGCCGCGGTCGTGCGCAGGCCGACCGGGGCGGGTTCGGTGAGGGCCGGTGCGGCGTCGTTCTCCGGATCCACGATCACCCTGATCCGGTCCCCGGCCGAGCGCCCGGTGCAGGAGCTGACGCGCTGCGGGAGCGGTTCGCCGTCCGCGTCCTGTACGCCGCAGCTGGTCGAGCCCCGGCCCTTCGGTACCCGTACGTCCGTCACCACGCCGTCGATCCACACACCGCGGTCGGCGAGGATCTGCGCCTCGCCCGCGCCCCAGCCGAAGCCGGCCATGCACAGGCCCGCGATCAGCGCGGGCACGGCGTACCGCCCCCGGTGGTCGTACGCCCCGACGGTGACCGACAGGACGAGCGCGGCCAGCACACCGAGCGCCAGGACGTAGCCGCCGACGAAGGCGGTCGCCGCTGCCGCGGCCGAGAGGAGCGCCGACCCGCAGAGCACGGCCCACGCGGGCGTACGGGCCGTGAACCTGCCGAACCGCGTGTCCGGATCCCTCAGGGACTTCCAGCCGAGCGGCCGCGAGCCGCGCACGGTCGTCGTGTGCCGGGACAGGTGCTCGGCCCCCGGTATCTCGTCGATGCCGGTGAAGCGGACCCGCTGCGCGAGCCGGAGCGCCTTCCAGGTGCCGCGGGCCGCCGCCCCGAGCAGCAGCAGTCCGAGACCGCCGAACCCCACGGCGTGCAGGGCCTGTTCCTCGTCCGCGCCGCGGGCCACCAGGATCAGGCCGAAGAGCGTGGTGAGGGCGGCGACGCAGACCCACAGGCTCCGCAGGGCGTAGTGGCCGGGCGCCCGCGACGAGCTGTCCGGGACGTGCGCGACGGGGGTCGCCTGGACCGCGGGGTGCTGGTGCCAGGCCGCCCAGGCGTACAGGAGGTGTTGGCGCCGGCGGCGTGCCGCCCAACCCCGTGTCAGGGCCAACGCGCAGCCTGCCGTGACCAGTACGCCGACGATCAGGGCGAACACGGCCCGGGGGACGTCGCCCTGATCACGCGTCAGGTCGTCCACCGCGCCGATGAAGGAGAACCACGCCGTGCCCGCGGCGAGGGTCAGCAGTGCGCCGGAGCCGAGCCGGAGCGGTGAGAGGTCGCGGCGTACCAGGATGCGCAGCGCCTCGGCGCGGTGGGCGAGCAGTTCGTAGCGTGTGGGCGAGGGTGCCGGATGGCCGTACCGGGGTCCGTACGGCCCGACTGGGTGAGGGAGTTCCGGCGGGAAGGGTGGCAGGGGTGAGGTACCGCCGGGGCTCGTGGTCATGAGTCGGTCTCTTCTCCAGTCGCTGTGACTGGCCGGATCATGACACATCTAGACTCACCGCTCATGTGGCAGTCACAGCAGTCGCCCGAGCCCTCGCGCAGCCCCCGCAACCGGACCACGATCGTCGCCGTGGCCGCCGCCACCGTGGTCGTGGTGGCCGCCGCGGTCACCGGCTTCCTGGTGCTCGGCGACGACGGGGGAGACGCGGACCGGCGGGCCGACGGGAAGCCCACCCCGCAGGCCTCGGTGAGCGCCGACGACACCGACCGTTCGGGGACGAAGGGCGGCTCCGGCCCCCAGATCTCCGGCTGGAAGACGGTGGTCAACGCCAAGCGCGGCATCAGCTTCGACGTGCCGCCCTCCTGGGCCGTGAAGTCCCCGGACTGGGTGAGCTATGTCGCCGAGGACGACGACCCCGACGAGAAGCCGCTGGTCGCCATGATGGGTCCGGCCGTACTCAAGGCGAAGTGGTGCTCGTCCGACGACGACAAGGACGGCACCGAGGAGCACACGGAACTCGCCTCGACCGGCACCACCGGCAACAACGGCGCCAAGAACACCGCGGAGGCCGCCGAGGACACCGCGAAGAACTGGGTCTACGGCGCCTACACCCAGCCCGACCGCACCCATCTCGAGCTGGGCAGGGCCGAGCCGTACCGGACGAAGTCGGGGCTCGAGGGCAGCCTCGCCACCGTCACCTCTTCCGGAGCGCCCGCCGAGGGCAAGTGCGACAGCGACGGCAAGGCGACCACCTTCGCCTTCGAGAACGCCGAGGGCGACTTCGTGTCCTGGAGCCTCATCGGCGCCCACGGGGTGCCCGACGAGGTGTCCGACGCCACGGTCCGCAAGATCCTCAGCACCGTACGGCTCCTCGAGGAGGGCGACGGCCGTCGGTGATCCGGGCCGCGGGAGGCGCTCCGGTCGGCCGGCCGGGCCTGGCGTACGCTGGATCGGTCGTTGCACACCCCCGCTGAAAGGGACATCCGGTGACCGAGAAGGCCGACCTCCAGTCCGTTCTCGACCGCGCCGCCGATGGCGGGCGGATCACACCGGAAGAGGCCCTCGACCTCTACCGTTCGGCGCCGCTGCACGCGCTCGGCGCCGCCGCCGACGCGGTACGCAGGCGGCGGTACGCGGACACGGTGGACATCGCGACGTACATCATCGAGCGCAACATCAACTACACGAACGTGTGCGTCACCGCGTGCAAGTTCTGCGCCTTCTACGCCGCTCCCAAGGACACCGCCAAGGGCTGGACCCGCGACCTCGACGACATCCTGCGCCGCTGCGCGGAGACCATCGAGCTGGGCGGTACCCAGATCATGTTCCAGGGCGGCCACCACCCGGACTTCGGCGTGGAGTACTACGAGGAGCACTTCTCCGCGATCAAGAAGGCGTACCCGGAGCTGGTCATCCACTCCCTCGGCGCCTCCGAGATCGAGCACATGGCCCGTATCTCCGGGGTCTCGGCCGAGGACGCGATCCGGCGGATCCACGCGGCCGGGCTCGACTCCTTCGCCGGAGCCGGCGCCGAGCTGCTCCCCGCGCGGCCGCGCAAGGCGATCGCCCCGCTCAAGGAGTCGGGTGAGCGCTGGCTGGAGATCATGGAGATCGCGCACGGCCTGGGCGTCGAGTCGACGTCCACGATGCTGATGGGCACCGGCGAGACCAACGCCGAGCGCATCGAGCACCTGCGCATGATTCGCGACGTACAGGACCGGACGGGCGGCTTCCGCGCCTTCATCCCGTACACGTACCAGCCGGAGAACAACCATCTGAAGGGCCGCACCCAGGCCACCCTCTTCGAGTACCTGCGGATGATCGCGATCGCCCGCATCTTCCTGGACAACGTGGCGCACATCCAGGGCTCCTGGCTCACCACGGGCAAGGAGGTCGGCCAGCTGTCCCTGCACTACGGCGCGGACGACCTGGGCTCGATCATGCTGGAGGAGAACGTGGTGTCGTCGGCCGGCGCCAAGCACCGCTCCAACCGCCTCGAGATCATCGACCTGATCCGCAAGGCCGGCCGTGTCCCGGCGCAGCGCGCCACCACCTACGAGCACCTGGTGGTGCACGACGACCCGGCGAACGACCCGGTCGACGAGCGCGTCGTCTCGCACGTGTCCTCCACCGCGTTCGACGGTGAAACAGCGGCGCGTAGCGCCTCCGGCAAGGGTGGTGGTGGGCGACGGGAGGGCGGCACGGCGCATCCCGAGCTGAAGCTGCTCGCCTCCAACTGACGGTCGACGCCGTAGCGCGCCCGAACCACCCCCGACGAGGCCGAGTTGCTCACCATCCACCGCGTGCAGGGCGTCCGCCCGTACGCCGACCACCCGCGCGAGGCGGAGACCGAGCACGGGCACGCCCTCGTGGTCGACAGCAGCCGCATCGCCGCGATCGGGCCGTACGAGGAGCTGCTCGCGCAGTACGGGGACCGGGCCAGGGTCCGCACCTGGGACGGCATCCTCACGCCCGGCCGCTACGAGCCGGACGCGCCCGCGCTGCTCGACGACACCTACTGGCCCGACCCGCGCGAGGCCGACGTGCTCGGCACGGCGCCGCTGACCGGGGACGCGCTCGCCGCCCTCGACCTGACCGGCACCCGCTGGGCCGGCAGCGCCCGCCGTGGGCTGCAGCGGCTGCTCGCCTCCGGGACCACGGCCCTCGCGGGCCCGTTCCGCCGCCCGGAGGTGCTCACCGCCGCGGAGCGCTCGGGCATCCGCCGCCTCGCCGTCGCACCCGAGCGCCCGCTGTCCCGCTCGCTCACCCCGTCCGGCGCGGCGGACTTCGCGGTGTACGCGCCGGACGGCGGCTGCCTGGTGACGGTGCTCGGCGGTCGCCTCGTCCATCGTGCGCGCTGACTTGTGCGCGGCAGCGGGCCGCCGTCGGCCCCGGCGGCCGTACTGCTTGAATGGGACGCGTGACCCGCGCATCCCTGGACAAGCAGCCGCACGAAGTCGCCACGATGTTCGACGACGTCGCGGAGCGATACGACCTCACCAATGACGTGCTGTCCCTCGGGCAGTCCCGGCTCTGGCGCAAGGAGGTCGCGAAGGCCGTCGACGCGCGTCCCGCGCAGAAGATCCTGGACCTGGCCGCCGGTACCGCCACCTCCTCGCTGCCGTTCGCCGCGGCCGGTTCGTACGTGGTGCCCTGCGACTTCTCCACCGGCATGCTGCAGGTCGGCAAGGCGCGGCACCCGCATCTGCCGTTCACGGCGGGCGACGCGACCCGACTGCCGTTCCGCGACGACGTGTTCGACGCGGTGACGATCTCCTTCGGACTGCGCAACGTCCAGGAGACCGATGTCGCGCTGCGCGAACTGCTGCGGGTCACCCGGCCCGGCGGCCGCGTTGTCATCAGCGAATTCTCGCAGCCGACCTGGGCGCCCTTCCGCACGGTGTACACCGAGTACCTGATGCGTGCGCTGCCGCCGGTCGCCCGCGCGGTCTCCTCCAACCCGGACGCGTACGTCTATCTCGCCGAGTCCATCCGCGACTGGCCCGACCAGCCCGCGCTCGCCGCGCGCCTCGGGCAGGCCGGCTGGTCCCGGGTCGCCTGGCGCAATCTGACGGGCGGGATCGTCGCGCTGCACCGGGGGTTCAAGCCGGTCTGAGCGCGGAGCGTGGCCGGGGCCGGAGTCGCTCCTGATCACTCCGGGTTGACGGGAACCACGGTCCGTGCAGGATGTGTCCGTGCGTGTGGCGGATTCCTCCCCACCCGCCGTGCGGTACCCGTCCTGTCGTCCCGTCCCGCCGTCCCCACGGCCCCGGCCGACGGCCCTAGCCAGGAGCGCTCCTTTGTCTCCGTACTGTCCTGCCTGCGGTACCCAGTTTCCGGACGATGCCCGGTTCTGCATGAAGTGCGGGCGGGAGCGGGTCGAACTGCCCGCGGACGGGGGAGAGTCGGACCCGCCCGGCGACGCCGCGCCGGAGGCCACCCCCGAGCCTGCTCCGGACAAGCCGTCCGCGCCGCCGCCTCCCGCACCTCCGCTCGCCGCACCTCCGGTGGGCCCGCCACCACCTGCATACGCCCCGCCGCCCGCCGGGCCGTCGCCGGTCGGTGCCTTCTTCGGGCGGTCCATGCGCGGGCCCTGGGGCGGCTCCGCGAAGGCCGCCGCCTGGCCGCTCGTACTGCTCCTGGTCGCGGCCCTGGCGCTCGCCATCCCGTCGTACGGCCAGGACGACGAGGTCGTCGTCGGCTTCACCGACCGGCTGCGGATCGCGCTCGCGCTGCTCCTGCAAGGTCTCGGCGGCGGCTTCGAGGTCAGCGGCGGGGGCCGCGGCTACGGCTCGTCCTTCGGCGAGCTCGGCTCCGAACTCAGCGGCGGCGGCAGCCTGTCCGTCGTACCGCTCACCGTCACGGCGCTGTGGGCGGCCGCGCTGTTCATCGGCGTCCGCATGCTGCGCGGCCGGCTCGTCGAGTCGGCGGCCGGCACCGCGGGCCTGGAGGCGGCAGTGCGGGTCGCCGTGGTGGCGACGGGCGGGGTGCTGGTACTCGGACTGTTCGCACAGCCCGAGGTGCAGGGCGTGGAGGTGTCCTCGTCGCCGGTGCTCGCCGCGCTCGGGGCACTGGTGCTCGGCCTGCTGCTCGCGGTCGGGGTCCTGAACCGTGCGGACCTGACCCGCTGGCTGGTCGAACGTCCCGGCGTACGGGCCCTGTTCGCCGCCGCCGGCACCGCGGTACGGGCCCTCCTGATCGCCGTCGTGGTGTGCTCGGTGGTCGGATTCGTCGTCCTCGCACAGGCCGACGACATGGAGCAGGACGGGCTGCTGCTCTCGCTGCTCGTCCTGCCCAACATCGGCGCGATGATCCTCGCGCTCGGCTGGGGTGCGGGCATCAAGGCCGAGTTCACCGGCGACTCCTCCGGCATCGGCGGCGGATACGACTCCGAGACCCTCGACCTCGGCGCGCTCGGCGACGAGTTCAACGCCTGGGCCGTGGTGGGCGTCCTGGCGCTCGGCCTGTTCTGCGCCGTGCTGATGGGCGTGCTCACGGCGCGCCGCTCCCGTGACCGGCGCGAGCAACTCCTGTCCGCCGGGCTCTACTTCGGACTCTTCCTGCTGCTCTGCGCCGTCGACGGACTGTCCCTGGACGCCTCGGGTTCGGCGGGCGGCCTGGGCGGCGGGAGCGGCCGGCTGACCGTCGGCACGAGCGTGCCGGACGCGCTGCTCTTCGGCCTGCTCTGGATCGCGGCGGCGACCTTCCTCGGCCCGTATCTGCTGCAGATGGCGGGACGCCCGACCGGAATCGTGCCGCCGCCGGTGCCGCCGGTGCCGCCGGCACCGAGTGCGGGGCCGACTCCTCAAGCTCCGCCTCCGGACGTCCCCGGTGCGGGAGGGCCCGTGGCGGGCGCCCCCGGTCAGGGCGTCTTCGGCGCTGCGCCGCCGCAGGGTGGAGCCCCGCCGCAGGGTGGCACCCCGGGTACGGGCGGACCCGTGCCCGTACCCGCCGGACATCAGTCGCCCGCTCCCGGGCAGCAGCCCCACCCGGGCGGACTCTTCGCAGCCGATCCGTACGACCCGAACACCTTCCATCTCGGTGCGGGGCGCGCCGAGCCCTCCAGGCCGCCCCGGTCCAAGGCGTTCGTGTGGACGGTGACCCTGCTGGCCGCCTTCGTCATCGGCGGCGGTCTGACCGCGGGCGCCCTGCTGCTCACCGACAACGGCAGCGACAAGGCCGCGCCCGGCCGCGACGACAAGCCGGCCGCCACCTCATCCGACGGCCCATCGCCCGGCCCGTCCGCCGGCACCGACGACCCCACCGAACCGGCCGACGACGACCCGTCACCCTCCGACTCCACCGACGACGGACCCGCCGACGGCGAACCGACCGACGACGCCACGGCCCCCGACGGCTACCACATCCTGCACGACCAGGCGGGCTTCTCCTTCGCCGTCCCGGAGGCCTGGAGCCGGGCGGGCGAGAACAGCGGCCAGATCACCTACTCCGGCACCACCGGCTACGCGCAGTTCCTCATCGGCGTCGTACCGAACACCCCCGTCTCCAGCTACGACAACTTCCGCACCATCGAGGAGAAGGCCCGCAAGAAGCCCGACTACCGCCGGCTCAAGCTGGAACGGAACACCTTCCAGGGCCGCCCCGGCGCCCTGTGGGAGTACACCTTCACCGAGAAGGAGACCGGGCGCACGGTGCACGCCATCGACCAGGGCTACGTCGCCGAGAACGGCACCGAGTACGCCATCTACCTGACCGAGTACGACGAGTTCTGGGCGGACGGCCCGGAGGAAACCTTCCGCGTGGCCCTCGACACCTGGCGCCTGGAGGACTGAGCCCGTACCGCCCCCGCCGCCACGTCACAGCGTGAGCCGGAAGCAGTACCCCTCGCGCTGCGACTGCGGCGTCCGGAAGGTCTCACCGAGCACCATCCCGAGCCGACGCGTCACCGCCACCGACCGCTCGTTGCGCGAGTCGACCATCGCGACGACCTCCCGCACCCCGGCCGTACGCAGCCGGGCCAGCGTCTCCCGCGCCGCCGCCGTCGCGTACCCGCGCCCCCACGCCCGCCGCGCGAGCCGCCACCCGATCTCGATCTCACCCACCGGCCCCCAGTCCCGCGGCCAGTGCTGCGCACCGGTGAACCCGATCACCCGGCCCTCCTCGTCGAGCAGCGTCCACAGGCAGAAGCCGTGCAGCGCGTCGCTGGCCCGCTGCCGCGCGGTGAGCTCCATGTAGACCGAGAGCTCCGCGGGCCCGCCGTGGAACTCCATGACATCCGGGTCGTCGAAGACCTCGTGCCAGGCGTACGCGTCCTCCTCGGTGGGGACGCGCAGAGTCACGGCGGGAAGCGATGCGGGAAGCGATTCGGTCATCCGGGGCAGCCCTTCGGATCGTTGATCAGTACGCCCCCATAGACTGCACAGGTCCCGTGCTGATCGGCACCGAATTCTCAAGACCGGGGGAGAACCCGCCGTGACCGAGCCTCTCACCGAACACACCGCAGATGTGATCGTCGTCGGTGCCGGTCCCGCCGGTTCCACGACCGCCTACTACCTCGCGAAGGCCGGCCTGGACGTCCTGCTCCTGGAGAAGACCGCCTTCCCGCGCGAGAAGGTCTGCGGCGACGGCCTCACCCCGCGCGCCACCAAGCAGCTCGTCTCCATGGGTATCGACATCTCCGAGGAAGCCGGCTGGCTGCGCAACAAGGGCCTGCGCATCATCGGCGGCGGCGTCCGCCTGCAGCTCGACTGGCCCGAGCTCGCCTCGTACCCGGACTACGGCCTGGTCCGCAAGCGCGACGACTTCGACGAGCAGCTCGCCCGGCAGGCCCAGAAGGCCGGTGCGCGGCTCTACGAGCGGTGCAATGTGAGCGGCCCGATCGTCGACGACCGCACCGGCCGCATCACCGGCGTGCAGGCCAAGCTCGGCGAGGAGAAGACCCCGGTCACCTACCACGCCCCGCTCGTGGTCGCGGCCGACGGCAACTCCACCCGGCTCTCCCTCGCGATGGGCCTCAACCGCCGCGAGGACCGCCCGATGGGCGTCGCGGTGCGCACGTACTTCACCTCGCCGCGGCACGACGACGACTACCTGGAGTCCTGGCTGGAGCTGTGGGACCGCCGCGGCCCCGAGGACCGGCTGCTGCCCGGCTACGGCTGGATCTTCGGCATGGGAGACGGCACGTCGAACGTCGGGCTCGGCATCCTCAACTCCTCCAAGGCATTCCGGGAGTTGGACTGGCGCGAGGTCCTCAAGGCCTGGTGCGCCTCGATGCCCGAGGACTGGGGCTACACCCCGGACAACATGACGACGCCGATCCGCGGCGCCGCCCTGCCGATGGCCTTCAACCGCCAGCCGCACTACACCAAGGGCCTGCTCCTGGTCGGCGACGCGGGCGGCCTGGTCAATCCGTTCAACGGCGAGGGCATCGCGTACGCCATGGAGTCCGGGCAGCTCGCCGCGGACGTCATCGTCCAGGCGCACGCCCGCCAGACCCCGTCGCAGCGCGAACTCGCCCTGCAGAGCTACCCGAAGGTCCTCAAGGAGACCTACGGCGGCTACTACACGATGGGCCGCGCCTTCGTGAAGCTGATCGGCAACCCGAAGATCATGAAGCTCGCCACGGAACGCGGTCTCACCCACCCCATGCTGATGCGCTTCACCCTCAAGATGCTCGCCAACCTCACGGACCCCACGGGCGGCGACGCGATGGACCGCATCATCAACGGCCTGGCGAAGGTGGCGCCGAAGGCCTGATCCTCCCTCCGCTCCACGGCGTACCCGCCCCTCGTTCCCCGGCACCTGGTCGGTGGAACGGGGGGCGTGATGCGTTCCGGGCCGGCCGCATGTGTGGCATGATTTGCAAAAGCATCGGTGAGCGAAGATGCTTAAATCTGTCAACTGCCTTGAAGTGCCGCGACTATAGGCGATATGCCCGTCTCGGAAATTTGCTATAGCGCGGCACTGGAGGTGATCGGTATGGGGTGGGTGGATCTTCATGAAGCTGTCGGTCGTTCGGCGTGGGGCTGTCGCTGCGGTGGCGTCGGTGGTTCTGGGCGTCTCCGTTGCCGCCTGTGGATCGGGTGATGAGGGGGCGGGTGGGGACGGCGGGTCCGGCGGCGGTACGTCGAAGAAGCCGGCCGCCGCGGACAAGGGCGGCGGTGAGCCGTCGGCGCCCGCCACCGACGACGCCGAACGCACGCTGACCGCCGCCGAGTTGGAGGAGCTGTTCGTCACGAAGGCCGATCTCACGGGCCCGTTGAAGGATTACGTGGTGGAGAATCCGGGCCCGGACGAGGTGGAGACCTCGGACAGCATGAAGGCGAGCGGGAGCGAGTGCCAGCCGCTGGTCGACACCTTGAACGAGGTTGCCCCGGCAGGGGCTTCGGCCACGGAGCGGCGCGCGGTGATGGGCCCGGCGGCGAAGCGGCTCGAGGAGGGCCTCGGTTCGCAGGTCGCGCTCTCCTCGTACAAGTCGGAGGCCGCGGCGGCCAAGGCGCTGGAGGCGCTCGAGGTTGCGGTGGCGGACTGCGGCGACGGCTTCGAGGCGACGGGGGCGAAGGCCGAGGACAACCAGAGCTTCACGCGGGTGGACAAGGAGCGGGCGCCGCAGGGCGCGGACCAGTCCGTCGCGTACGACCTCGTCGGCGACCTCACGGACGGCGAGGAGGTGGCCGAGGACCTGAGCACGGAGATGCCGATGAAGTTCGTCTACGCGCGCTCGGGTTCGACGGTCGCAATGTTCCTCACGTACAACCCCTTCGACCCTGCGAAGACGGACTTCCCGACGGGCCTGGTCGACGCCCAGATCGCCAAGCTGACGGGCGCGACGGCGTGAGCGCCCGGCGCAGGCGCCGGAGATTCTCCCTGACCCGCCAGTTGGGCCTGAAGCACCTGGACCGCGGCCAGTCGACGACGGAGTACGCGGGCCTGCTCGTCATCGTCGCCCTCGTCGTGGTCGCCCTCTTCGGCACGTCGATCAACGAGACCATCGCCGACACGGTCTCGACCAAGGTCTGCGAGATCACGGGCGGCGACGGTTGCGGGGGCGGCGACGGGCCGGCCCGGGCCGACGGCGACGGCACGTCCAAGGGCGACGGCAGCAACCCCGCGAAGGCGGACATCAAACCGGCGGACGACGGTGGCGGCGGTGGCAACGGCGACGGCGGCAACGAGAATCTCTCGGCCGCCGAGAAGGAGTACAACAAGTCCAAATCGGAACTCGACAAGGCCCTCAAGAAGTACGACGTCACGAAGAAGGACCTGAAGAAGGCCGCCGAGGAACTCATCAAGATCGCCGGAGACGAGACCGGCATCACGGACGCCCTCAAATGCATCACGGAGGGCGACGGTTCGGCCTGCACGGAGACGGTGATCAACGCGCTCCTCATGGCGGCCGGCGGCATGCCCCTCAAACTGGTCAAGAAATACCTCTTCAACCCGAAGAAGGGCATCGAGACCGGCAAGAAGATCATCAAGAACGGCACCAAGATAGCCAAGGGCCTCACCTCCCTCTACAAGCAGTCGAAGACCGTAGCCAAACTCAAGAAAAAGACCGCGGCTCTGAAGAAGAAGGCGGCCGCGGCCAAGAAGAAGCGCACGGCCTGCAAACCCAAACACTCCTTCCTGCCCGGCACTTCAGTCCTGATGGCCGACGGCCGCCGCATTCCCATCGAATCGATCGCCGCCGGCGACAAGGTCCTCGCCACGGACCCGACCACGGGCCGGACGGCCGCCCGCCCGGTCACCCGCACCATCACCACCCACGAGGACAAACACTTCACCCGCCTCACGGTCGGCACGGGCGTGGGCGGCGGCAGTCCGGGACTCGAAACCCTCACCACCACCAACACCCACCCGTTCTGGCTCCCGACCCAGACCCGCTGGGCCGACGCGGGCACCCTCACCCCCGGCGACCAACTCCGCACGGCCGACGGCGACTCCCGCCCGGTCACGTCGATATCCCGCTACACCCAACGCCAGACAACCCACGACCTCACCATCGCCGGTATCCATACGTACTATGTGCTGGCCGGTGCCGCGCCGGTACTCGTTCACAACAGCAATTGTGCGGTGCCGATATCAAAGGGACGTTGGGACCATGTCTGGGACCGGCACGTGAATCGGAAGAAGTACCCCGGCAAGAGTAAATTCAAGACGACCAGCAAGGCGAAGATCCAGAAAATGATCAACCGGGCGCTTGATGGCCGGACTTCGGACGGGGCCTATCATCACAAATTCTCGACGCCTATCGGAAGGAAAGCCGGTGGTGACCCACAGTTTCATATCAGGGTCGTGGTGCGAGACGGCAAGGTGATCACAGCCTTCCCGTCGGATGGGCCATGACAGAACGAACTACCCTGGGAGGAAAGTTTTGGGTGTCGATGTTGTCCTGAAGCGGGTGAGTAATCCGGGGTCGAGTCCCAGGCGGCGGCGGCTCGTGCAGGAGGATGCCGTACTGGACGGGGCGGATGTGTTTGCTGGGATCTGCCGCGCATGCGATCTCCCCATGTTGAATCGGGTTGATCCGTATGGCGACTTGATCCTTACCTCGCAGGACATGCCCGAGCTGCTTGCTGACATCGACGTCGTGGTCGGCGCCGGCGTGGCGGAGGCCGAGCGGTCCGTCTTGGCGGCGGTGCGAGCGCTCGCCCAGCGGTGCGTCGAGGAGTCTTCGCTGGAGTTGCACCTCGAGGGCGACTGAGCGGGTTGGCTCGGTCAGGCTGGGCGGGCGGCCTGCCACGTCCATGACGTTTGGCGGGGGTGGCCGTCGAGGTCGCCGCGGCCGGTGGACCAGAGGAGGACCTGGGTGCGGTCCCCGGGCGGGGCGGTGGGGAAGAGGCGGGTGAGTACGGATGCGCTCGGACCGGCCGGCGGTAGCCAGTCGATGGAGAGGCCTTGGGCGATGTCGTGGGTGTGGAGGAGGGTTTCGGCGACGCCCATCGCCGCGAAGCCTTCGGGGTCGCACGGGCCCCAGTGCCAGGCCCGCAGGGTCGGGTCGGCCGTGGACAGGGCGCTGCTGAGCAGTCCGCCGCAGGCGGCGACGGCCTGGAGGAGTTCGGCGGGCGAGGCGGTGGGGCGGACGTTCAGGTCGATGGGGAGGTAGGCGTCGGTGGGCCGCGCCGCCAACTGCCCTGCGTAGGCGAGGAGATCGTGGGCGATGTGCGCCGCCGTCTCCCAGCAGGTCCATTCGAGCGGCCCCGCCGGTACGGTCCAGTCCGCGGCGGTGTGCGGGCCGAGCGCGCGCAGCATCTCGGCCACGGCGGCGTCGACGTCCTGATGATCCATACGGAGTTCCTCGCGGTCCAGGGTGCGGCGGTGGGGCGTGGGTCAGCGGCGTCCTGCGTACGGCAACGACCGTACGGCCAGGTGGCGTTCAGCGCGGCTGCTGCTCGGCGATCGCCGCCCAGTCTCGTCCGCCGCGCGGCCGTCGGCGATCGCCTGGTCCTCAGCGAAGGCCGTGTCGTCGGACAGGACCGAGATCGCCACCGGGCGCCGGAGGGCGTCCGCGCCGGCAGTGACGCGGCGGACTCAGGACTCGCGGGTGCGCGCGTGCAGGTGCATGTCGTGCCGGCCGTCGTCGTGCACCGCGGCGCTGCGCTTGGTGCCTTCCAGCAGGTAGCCGGATTTGGTGGCCACCCTGCAGGACGCGGAGTTGAGCGTCGAGTGGTCCAGGTGCAGGCGGTGGAAGCCGATCTCTTCCATGGCCCAGACCGTGAGCGCCTCGACAGCGCGGGTCGCCACCCCCGCGCCGCGGGCCGCGGGAAGTACCCAGTAGGCGAGCTCGGCAGCGCCGTCGCCGAAGTCCCAGCCGCGCAGTGCTGTCCGGCCGAGGACCGCACCGTCTCCGGCGACGACGGCCCAATGGCCGCCCCGCTCGGCCGCCCAGTCCCGGCGGTAGGCACTGAACCACTCCAGGACGCGGGCCTCGTTCGACGGACGGCGTGTGTGCCAGCGACGGATGGCGTCGTCCTGGTACGCCGCGAGGAAGACCGGTGCGTCGGCCGCCTCCCACGGACGCAGGAACAGCCCGTCGGCGGCGGGCACCACAGGCTGGGGGGAGTCGCCGATGCGACCCGAGGGAATGACTGGCGGCATCGACAGATCGCGGATCATGCCCCATGTTCGAGCTACGCCTGGTGCTTACGTCAAGGGCGGGGCGAATGCGGTGATACGGCGGCGGCCGCTTCCTTGACGAGGGTGTGGGCGTCGAGGAGGCGGAGGCCGTTCGGGGTGGCCTGGCGGAGGGCCTTCACCGCGGCGACGTGGTCGGCCTCGGGGTCGACGCCGGCCTCGGAGAGGGTGCGGCGCACCCACCGCGTGCGGACCTCGGCCTCGGTCAACTGTTGTTCTGCGGCGAGCAGTTCCGCGGCTCGCTTGAGCCCCGGGCGGTCCTCGGGGGAGGCGTCGGCCAGGGCCTGTTGGATCGCCGCCGCCATCTCGTCCACGTCCCGCAGTACGGTCAGGGACGGGGCGGCTTTGCTCGTACCGAACATCGTGGGGTTCAGCCTTCGTGGGTGTGGGCGTGGGTGATGAAGGCCGACCAGGTCGTGGGGGTCACGGTGAGGTGGGGGCCCACGGCGTTCTTGGAGTCGCGGATGTGGACCGTGTCCGGGGTGCGGGCGACCTCGACGCAGTCGCCCTCGTTCCCGTCGCTGCTGTAGCTGCTCTTTGCCCAGGACAGTTCGGAAGAGTCCCCGGCGGAGGTCTCGCGAATCATGTTTCTCCCAGCAGTTGCTCGATGAAGGCCAGTGTCTCCCCTGGGGCGAGTGCCTCGGCCCGGATGATGCCATACCGCATCTCAAGGATCCGCAGCTGCTTGGGATCTGTCACGGGGCGGCCGTTGAAGGCTCCCTCGGAACGTCCAACCGCCGTGCCGTCCTGGAACTTCAGCAGCTCGATCTTCCCGTCCATCCCCGGATGAGCCTCGCGGTACGTAGGCATCACCTGGAGCGTGACGTTGCGCAACTGCCCGATCTGCACGAGACGTTCGAGCTGTTGCCGCCACTCCATTGTGCCCCCGATGGGGCGACGTAGAGCGGACTCCTCCTGGACGAAGCTCAGAGTCGGTCCCGGGAGTCGGTCGAAGATCGACTGCCGTGCCGTCCGGGCCGCGGTCATGCGCTCCACCTCGCCCTGCGCGTAGGCCGGCCGCCGCGCCTCGAACAGCGCGCGGGCATGCCCCTCGGTCTGGAGCAGTCCGTGCAGACCGTGCGCCACGTACGCACCGATCTCAACGGCCCGCGCCTCCATGTCCGCCAGATCCCGCACCTTCTTCGGATACCGCGCCTCCGCGACGTCGTCCTTCATCGCCGCCACCGCGCCGCCCGCTCCCAGGACCTCGTCCGCCTTCTCCAGGTACTCCGGGCGCGGGATCCGCTTGCCCGACTCGACCTTGTAGACGAGGCCCTCGCCGTAGCCCATCGCCGTGGCGAACTCCGCGGCCCGTAGCCCGGACGCCTCGCGCCGCGCACGCAACTGGCGTCCTACGAAGGTGACCAGGGCCACGCCCTGTTCGTCCTCGGGGTCCACCTCCCAGCCCGGCTCCTCGGGCTCGTCCCGTACTTCCACCACATCAACGCGCTTGTCCATCCCGCCCGTACCTTCCGCCGCCGCGCCGAACTCCCCGCCGTGCACCGCCGACGTCCTTACCCGGGCGGCTGGTTGGACAGCCTGTACAGGCCTGGACAGAGCCCGGACAGTCACCGTACGCAAGCGGAGTGTCACTGTGGAGCGTAGGCGGGGCGGATCAGGCTGAGCCCGTGAATCCGGAAACCGCCGAACTCCCCGACCCGTCGCTCGGGCGCTTGCACTTCTACGTACAGCTGTCCTCCACCCCACGCGGCGCCCGCCTCGCGCGGCTGCTCGCGGGCGAGCAACTCCGCGCCTGGGGCTGGCCCTTGGACCCCGCGCGGCAGATCGTGGCCGAGCTCGCCGCCAATGCCGCCACCCACGGGCGCGTCCGAGGCCGGGACTTCCGGCTGGTGCTGCGGGCCGGCCCCGCGACCCTCCGTATCGAGGTCGCCGACGCACGGCACGAACGCGTTCCCGCGCCGCCCCGGGCCCCGGCGCCGGACGCCGAGTCGGGGCGCGGACTGGTCCTCGTCGAGGCCCTCGCCGACCGCTGGGGCGTGACCGCGGGCCCCGCGCCCCTGAAGACCGCATGGGCCGAACTGGACCTCGCCGGGCCTTCGTACGGCGGCGGAACGTAGCGTGGGCGGCCTCAGACGGCCGGTGACCCGGTCGGGCCGAGGCCGAGGGTGAGGGAAGCGTGGCAGTGTTCGTAGGCGTGGTGTGTCTGGTCGTGGTGGCCGGAGTCGTGTGGTTGCTCGCGCGTCTCGACTCCTGGCGGCCCGCCGGCCTCGAGCGGTGGAATCGGGCGCGGGGCCGGTGCCCCGGGTGCGGCAGCGGCAGGACCCGGACGATCGTGTCCGACAACCGGCTCAACGGGATGCTGGAGTGCAAGGCCTGCAGCCGCGCCTGGCACCCGGACCCGGACTCGCATCCGCCCGCAGGCCCCTGACCGACCCGTGACAGAAGCTCGACCCGGCCGTCGCCGACGGGCGATAGCGTCCCGGCATGACGAAACGGGGACGGGTTGTATGCGGCGTACTGGCGGGTTTGTTGGCGATCTGGGCGTTGTGTCTCTTCCTGATGTCGCCGACGCTCACCTTCTACGGCAACGACGCGGAGGTCAGCTGCAGCTCCGTGGCGGACGCGGGATGGTCGAGCCGGAAGATCAGTGAGGACGGCGGCTCGCGCTCGTACAGCTTCGACGTCACCGGCGGTGAGCTGCCGAAGCCTGACCGGGGCGAGCCGCACTGGATCGTGCAGGACCGCGTCGAGTCCAAGTGCGACCGCCGCAGGACGACTTGGGCGGCGGGCATGGCGCTGATCCTGGCGCCGGCCGCCGTACTCGCCGCGGGTGCGGTCTTCGGCCCGCGGCGGCTGCGCGGCGTACTCGTCGACCCGCAGGCCGGCCCACGGACGCCGTGAGAACGCATCGGGGCCCGGGGACCTGATCAGGTAGGTCCCCGGGCCCTCGGTGATGCCGTACGGCCGTTCGCGTCAGCGGACGCGGAAGCCGGTCACAGGACGCGGACCGCGCCGGAGGCCGGGTAGCCGGACAGGTCCTGGATGACGACGCCCTTGCTCGGGTTCGCGGCGTCCAGGTACTGGCCGTCACCGATGTACACACCGGTGTGGTACGCGGAGCCCTTGCCGCCCCAGTACAGGATGTCGCCGACCTGGAGGTTGGACGTGCCGACCTCGGTGCCGACGGTCGACTGGTCCTGCGAGACGCGCGGCAGGTCGATGCCGGCCTGCTTGTACGCGGCCTGCACCAGGCTGGAGCAGTCCCACGCGTCGGGGCCCGAGGCGCCCATCACGTAGGCGTCGCCGAGCTGCGCCTTCATGAAGCCGACGACGGCGCCGACGCTGCCGCTCGGGGTGGAGGCGGAGGCCTGGGCGGACGAGCCGGAGGTGCTCTGGGTGCTGAGGGTCGCGCGGTCGGCGGAGCGCTCGGCGCGGGCCTCGCGGGCCTTCTCGGCGCGCTCGGCGGCGGCCTTCTTCTTGGCCTCCGCCTTGCGCTCGGCCTCGGCCTTGGCCTTCTTGGCTTCCTTGGCGGCCTTCTCGGCTGCGGCGTCCTGGTCGGCCTGCAGCTGGATGGAGTCCGCCACCTGCTGGGTGGCGTCGGCGGTGGCGGCCATCTTGGTGGCCAGCTCGGTGGTGAGCGTGGGCATTTCGACGGTCTCGGTCACCGGCTCGGCCGCGTTCGCCGAACCGGATGCACCGGCCACTGCGAGGGTGCTGAGGACGCCACCGGCAACTCCGGCGCGCAGGGCCACCTTGGAGGCGCTGCGGCGGGGCTTCCGGTGGCTGGGTATGTGAGCGGTGTGGGACATGGGAACAACCGCTATCAGGGCGCGCGGGTTCCCTTCAAGAAACGTGTGCTGCGCCACAGTTGCTGAATTCCCGGCCGAATCCCGGGCGTGTCGGCCTTTATTGACGCCGTAACGGGCAATTTGGACACCGCTGATCAAGGCCATGATCACGGGTTTTCCGCGTTACGCCCTATTTGCCCACCGCTTACCACCGACCCGAGTCGATGGCCAAGCCCTCGGTCCGTTCACCGGTGAGGGCGTGGCATAGGTCACGCGCGGGTCACGGAACGGCCGCCTGTGGAACGGACATTAGGGATCCGGCATCTCCCTGCGAACGCCCCGGGGTCGCCCTGCCGGTCGCGTGCCCGGGTGTCCGGGGTGGCAAACCGGACGCAGTGCATTCATAGGTGACGAACCGTCGGACCGGTGGGGCGCGGCGCGCGCTGTCGGCCCGGCTCCTCTCCGTTCCCCGGCGCATCCGTCGCCCGTCGCCGTCCGCTGCCGTCCACCCCTGCCCCGCCCGCTCCCTCTCATGAGTGAGCGCGGCCCTCTATCAAGCGCCGATGTCCAGCGCCAATTTGCGTAAGGCTCCCCTTACTTGATAGGGCGGCGCCGCTCCGACCAGCGGTAACGCACCCGGATGTCACTACTGGTGATCACTTCGGAGCTTCGCGTACGAAGATCACCGCTCATCCGGCTTCATGATCCTTCGTCAGGTGGTGGAGATCACAAAGTCGTTGTCGTACCCCGTGTCGCAGATCACAGACCGGCAGGCATAGGATGCGGGGCAGTTGGGCTTGTGAACTGCCTCACATGGATGCGATCTTCGATGCGATCTTCGTGGGGCGGGGGAAAGCCCGCAGGTCCGTCCGCCGAAGCAGTCAGTGTCGACTGAGAGGAGCGAGGAGCGGTGAACGCGTATGCGCCCATCCTCGTACTGGGAGCCCTGGGCGCCGCCTTTGCGATCTTCTCCGTGGTCATGGCCACGCTTGTCGGTCCAAAGCGGTACAACCGGGCGAAGCTCGAAGCCTATGAATGCGGTATCGAGCCCACGCCGACTCCGGCCGGCGGTGGGCGATTCCCCATCAAGTACTACCTGACGGCGATGCTCTTCATCATTTTCGATATCGAGATCGTCTTCCTCTATCCCTGGGCCGTCACCTTTGACGCGCTCGGGGTTTTCGGGCTCGTGGAGATGCTGCTCTTCGTGCTCACCGTCTTCGTCGCGTACGCCTATGTGTGGCGGCGCGGCGGCCTGGACTGGGACTGAGGGGCTGATTCACCCATGGGACTTGAAGAGAAACTGCCGAGCGGGTTTCTGCTGACGACCGTCGAGCAGGCCGCGGGATGGGTGCGCAAGTCGTCCGTCTTTCCTGCCACGTTCGGCCTCGCCTGCTGTGCGATCGAGATGATGACGACCGGAGCCGGGCGGTACGACCTCGCCCGCTTCGGTATGGAGGTCTTCCGTGGATCGCCGCGCCAGGCCGACCTGATGATCGTGGCCGGCCGGGTCAGCCAGAAGATGGCGCCCGTGCTCCGGCAGGTCTATGACCAGATGCCGAATCCCAAGTGGGTCATTTCCATGGGGGTTTGTGCGTCTTCCGGCGGCATGTTCAACAATTACGCGATTGTGCAGGGCGTCGACCATGTCATCCCGGTCGACATCTATTTGCCCGGTTGTCCGCCGCGGCCGGAAATGCTGATGGACGCGATTCTCAAGCTGCACCAGAAGATCCAGACCTCGAAGCTCGGCGTGAATGCCGAGGAAGCGGCCCGCGAGGCGGAGGAGGCGGCCCTCAAGGCACTCCCCACCATCGAGATGAAGGGGCTGCTGCGATGACCGACAAGAACGGCGCGAACGACGGCGCGAACGACGGCGTGAACCCGGAGAAGGACCTCGGCGCGGACAACCTCCCGGGCCAGCGCGGCGACCAGGGCGAGGAGATCCGCGTCCAGCGCGGAATGTTCGGCGCCAACAACGGCGGCGACACCTCCGGCTACGGCGGCCTGGTCCGCTCCGTACGCCTGCCGGGGCCGGCCAACCGCCCGTACGGCGGCTGGTTCGACGAGGTGGCCGACGAGCTGGAGGGCGCCCTCGAGGAGCAGGACCTGCTCCCCGAGAACGCCATCGAGAAGACGATCGTCGACCGCGACGAGCTCACCTTCCACATCGCGCGCGAGCACCTGGTGCGGGTGGCGAAGACCCTGCGCGACGACCCGGCGCTGCGCTTCGAGCTGTGCACCGGGGTCAGCGGAGTGCACTACCCGAACGACAAGGGCCGCGAGCTGCACGCCGTCTACCACCTGCGCTCGATCACCCACACCCGGCTGATCCGGCTCGAGGTCTCCGCACCGGACAGCGATCCGCACGTGCCCTCGCTCGTCGAGGTCTATCCGACCAACGACTGGCACGAGCGCGAGACCTACGACTTCTTCGGGCTGATCTTCGACGGGCACCCGGCGCTGACCCGGATCATGATGCCGGACGACTGGCAGGGCTTCCCGCAGCGCAAGGACTACCCCCTCGGCGGCATCGCCGTCGAGTACAAGGGCGCCCAGATCCCGGCTCCTGACCAGCGGAGGTCGTACTCGTGACCACACCCCACGCAACCCCGAGGGCGACCACCGAGGGCACCGTCTACACCGTCACCGGCGGCGACTGGGACGAGGTCGTCGAGAACGCGGTCAAGTCCGACGACGAGCGCATCATCGTCAACATGGGCCCCCAGCACCCGTCCACGCACGGGGTGCTCCGGCTGATCCTGGAGATCGACGGCGAGACGGTGACCGAGGCCCGCTGCGGCATCGGCTATCTGCACACCGGCATCGAGAAGAACCTCGAGTACCGGACCTGGACGCAGGGCACCACCTTCGTCACGCGCATGGATTACCTGACGCCGTTCTTCAACGAGACGGCGTACTGCCTCGCCGTCGAGCGGCTGCTCGGCATCGAGGACGAGATCCCGGACCGCGCGACGATCATCCGGGTCCTGCTCATGGAGCTGAACAGGCTCTCCTCGCACCTGGTGTGCCTGGCCACCGGCGGCATGGAGCTCGGCGCCACCACGATCATGATCTACGGCTTCCGGGACCGCGAACTCGTCCTGGACCTCTTCGAGTTGATCACCGGCCTGCGGATGAACCACGCGTACATCCGGCCCGGCGGACTCGCCCAGGACCTGCCGCCCGGGACCGTGGACAAGGTCCGCGAGTTCCTGAAGACCATGCGGAAGAACCTCGACGACTACGACAAGCTCGCCACCGGCAACCCCATCTTCAAGGGCCGCATGCAGGACGTCGGCTATCTGGACCTGGCCGGCTGCATGGCGCTCGGCGCGACGGGCCCCGTGCTCCGGTCCACCGGCCTCCCGCACGACCTGCGCAAGTCCGACCCGTACTGCGGCTACGAGACGTACGACTTCGAGGTGCCGACCGCCGAGACCTGCGACTCCTACGGGCGGTTCCTGATCCGCCTGGAGGAGATGCGCCAGTCGCTGCACATCATCGAGCAGTGCCTCGACCGGCTGGAGCCGGGCCCGGTCATGGTCGGCGACAAGAAGATCGCCTGGCCGGCCCAACTGGCCCTCGGCCCCGACGGTCTGGGCAATTCGCTCGACCACATCAAGAACATCATGGGCACCTCGATGGAGGCCCTGATCCACCACTTCAAGCTGGTGACCGAGGGCTTCCGGGTCCCGCCGGGACAGGCGTACGTCGCCGTCGAATCGCCCAAGGGCGAGCTCGGCGTGCACGTCGCCTCGGACGGCGGCACCCGGCCCTACCGGGTGCACTTCCGCGACCCCTCCTTCACCAACCTGCAGGCCATGGCGGCGATGTGCGAGGGCGGCCAGGTCGCCGACGTCATCGTCGCCGTCGCATCCATCGACCCCGTGATGGGAGGCGTCGACCGGTGACGGACGCACACCCCACAAGCACCGGCAGCCCGACGAGCCTGGGCATGCCCCAGCTCCCGGCCCCCGACTACCCGGACGACGTACGCGTACGTCTGGAGGCGGACGCCAAGGAGATCGTCGCCCGCTACCCCGACAGCAGGTCGGCGCTCCTCCCGCTGCTGCACCTCGTGCAGTCCGAGGAGGGGCATGTCACCCGCACCGGCATGCAGTTCTGCGCCGATGTGCTCGGACTGACCACCGCCGAGGTCACCGCGGTCGCGACCTTCTACACCATGTACCGGCGCAAGCCGAGCGGTGACTACCAGGTCGGGGTCTGCACCAACACGCTCTGTGCGGTGATGGGCGGCGACGCCATCTTCGAGGAGCTGCAGGAGCACCTCGGCGTCGGCAACAGCGAGACCACCGAGGACGGCAAGGTCACCCTCGAGCACATCGAGTGCAACGCGGCCTGCGACTTCGCGCCCGTGGTGATGGTGAACTGGGAGTTCTTCGACAACCAGACGCCGGACAGCGCCAAGCAGCTCGTCGACGACCTGCGCTCCGGCCGCGAGGTGTCGCCCACCCGCGGCGCCCCGCTGTGCACCTTCAAGGAGACCGCCCGCATCCTGGCCGGTTTCCCCGACGAGCGGCCCGGCGCGGTCGAGGCCTCCGGCGCCGCCGGTCCCGCCTCGCTGCTCGGCCTGCGGCTCGCCAAGGGCGAGGGCCACCACCGGGTCGTCCACCCGCGCGGCTCGGCCCCGCAGGACCAGACCCCCGCCGACCACCCCAGTTCCCACGACGCGCCACAGCAGACCTCGGCTTCCGACCCGCAGCACCCGTCGGGCCCGGTTTCCGAGGAGGGGGAGTGATGTCCGTGTCCACCGAATACGGGGGCGCGTCCCGGCCCGAGGCCGAAGCCGGGTCGAGCCCCGAGAAGCTCCTCACCCCCGTCCTGTCGTCCTTCTGGGACGAGGACCGGCCCTGGTCGCTCGAGACCTACCGCCGGCACGAGGGGTACGAAGGACTGCGCAAGGCCTTCGAGATGTCACCCGACGACCTCATCGCTTATGTGAAGGACGCAGGGCTCCGCGGCCGCGGCGGCGCCGGCTTCCCGACCGGTATGAAGTGGCAGTTCATCCCGCAGGGCGACGGCAAGCCGCACTACCTGGTGGTGAACGCGGACGAATCCGAGCCCGGCACCTGCAAGGACATCCCGCTCCTCTTCGCCAATCCGCACTCCCTGATCGAGGGCATCGTGATCGCCTGCTACGCGATCCGCTCCAGCCACGCCTTCATCTATCTGCGCGGCGAGGTGGTCCCCGTACTGCGGCGCCTGCACGAGGCCGTACGAGAGGCCTACGAGGCGGGCTACCTCGGCAAGGACATCCTGGGCAGCGGGCTCGACCTCGAACTGACCGTGCACGCGGGCGCGGGCGCCTACATCTGCGGTGAGGAGACGGCGCTGCTCGACTCGCTCGAAGGGCGCCGCGGCCAGCCCCGGCTGCGGCCGCCCTTCCCCGCGGTCGCCGGCCTGTACGCCTGCCCCACGGTGGTGAACAACGTCGAGTCCATCGCGTCCGTGCCCGCCATCATCAACAAGGGCAAGGACTGGTTCCGCTCGATGGGCAGCGAGAAGTCGCCCGGCTTCACGCTCTACTCGCTCAGCGGACATGTCGCCAACCCGGGCCAGTTCGAGGCGCCGCTCGGCGTCACGCTGCGCCAACTGCTCGAGATGAGCGGCGGGATGCGGCCCGGCCACCGGCTGAAGTTCTGGACCCCGGGCGGCTCCTCCACGCCGATGTTCACCGACGAACACCTCGACGTACCGCTTGACTACGAGGGCGTCGGCGCCGCCGGATCGATGCTCGGCACCAAGGCGCTGCAGTGCTTCGACGAGACCACCTGCGTGGTCCGCGCGGTGACCCGCTGGACCGAGTTCTACGCCCACGAGTCCTGCGGCAAGTGCACGCCCTGCCGCGAAGGGACGTACTGGCTGGTGCAGTTGCTGCGCGACATCGAGGACGGCAAGGGCGTCATGTCCGACCTCGACAAGCTGAACGACATCGCCGACAACATCAACGGCAAGTCGTTCTGCGCACTCGGCGACGGCGCCGCCTCGCCGATCTTCTCCTCGCTCAAGTACTTCCGCGAGGAGTACGAGCAGCACATCACCGGCCAGGGCTGCCCCTTCGACCCCGCCAGGTCGACCCTCTGGAGCGACCGGGCCGACACGCACACGGAGGTGAACGCATGACGGTCACGACGAATGCTCCCTCCGGGGGCGGCGAGGCGGCCGTGCCGCCCGAGGACCTGGTCGCGCTGACCATCGACGGCGTGGAGATCAGTGTCCCCAAGGGCACCCTGGTGATCCGCGCCGCCGAGCAACTGGGCATCGAGATCCCGCGGTTCTGCGACCACCCGCTGCTCGACCCGGCCGGCGCCTGCCGCCAGTGCATCGTCGAGGTGGAGGGCCAGCGCAAGCCGATGGCCTCCTGCACCATCACCTGCACCGACGGCATGGTCGTCAAGACGCACCTCACCTCGCCGGTCGCCGAGAAGGCGCAGCAGGGCGTGATGGAGCTGCTGCTGATCAACCACCCGCTCGACTGCCCGGTCTGCGACAAGGGCGGCGAGTGCCCCCTGCAGAACCAGGCCATGTCGCACGGCCAGGCCGACTCCCGCTTCGAGGGCAGGAAGCGCACGTACGAGAAGCCGGTGCCGATCTCGGCACAGGTGCTGCTCGACCGTGAGCGCTGTGTGCTCTGTGCGCGCTGCACCCGCTTCTCCAACCAGGTCGCGGGTGACCCGATGATCGAGCTGATCGAGCGGGGCGCGCTGCAGCAGGTCGGCACCGGCGAGGGCGACCCCTTCGAGTCGTACTTCTCCGGGAACACCATCCAGATCTGCCCGGTGGGCGCGCTCACCTCGGCCGCGTACCGCTTCCGGTCCCGGCCGTTCGACCTGATCTCCTCGCCCTCGGTGTGCGAGCACTGCTCGAGCGGCTGCGCGACCCGCACCGACCACCGCCGCGGCAAGGTCATGCGGCGCCTCGCCGAGAACGACCCCGAGGTCAACGAGGAGTGGATCTGCGACAAGGGGCGCTTCGCATTCCGCTACGCCCAGCAGCGCGACCGCCTCACCCACCCCCTCGTAAGGAACGAGAACGGCGAGCTCGAGACGGCCAGTTGGCCGGAGGCCCTGGAGGCGGCGGCGAACGGTCTGAACGCCGCACGCGGCCGCGCCGGAGTCCTCACCGGCGGCCGCCTCACCGTCGAGGACGCCTACGCGTACAGCAAGTTCGCCCGGATCGCCCTCGACACCAACGACATCGACTTCCGCGCGCGGGTGCACAGCGCCGAGGAGGCCGACTTCCTGGCGGCCCGGGTCGCGGGTCGCGGGCGCGACCTGACGGGCACCGGGGTCACCAACATCTCCCTGGAGAAGGCGCCGGCCGTACTCCTCGCCGGGATCGAGGCGGAGGAGGAGGTCCCGGGAGTCTTCCTGCGGCTGCGCAAGGCGCACCGCAAGAGCGGCCAACGGACCTTCGCCATCGCCCCGTTCGCCACCCGGGGTCTGGAGAAGGCGGGCGGCACCCTGCTGCCCGCCGCCCCCGGCACCGAGCCCGAGTGGCTGGACGCGCTCGCCGGGAACACCGGCCTGGAGGGTGACGGCGCGGCCGCCGCCGAGGCGCTGCGCGCACCCGGCGCCGTCATCGTGGTCGGCGAACGTCTCGCGGGCGTGGCGGGCGGGCTCACCGCGGTGCTGCGTACGGCGGAGGCCACCGGCGCCGAGCTTGTGTGGATCCCGCGCCGGGCCGGCGAGCGCGGTGCGCTCGAAGTGGGCGCCCTGCCGACGCTGCTGCCCGGTGGCCGGCCGGCCACCGACCCGCGGGCGCGGGACGAGGTCGCGGCCCAGTGGGGCGTGGCCCGGCTCCCCGGCGGTCACGGTCGCGACACCGCACAGATCGTGCAGGCCGCCGCCACCGGCGAACTGGGCGCACTGCTCGTCGCGGGCGTCGAGCTCGCCGACCTGCCGGACCCGGAGCTCGCCCGGCGCGCGCTCGCCGAGGCGTCCTTCGTGGTCAGCCTGGAACAGCGGCCCGGCGAGGTCACCGCGCTCGCGGACGTCGTCCTGCCGGTCGCGGCGGTCGCCGAGAAGTCCGGGACCTTCCTCAACTGGGAGGGCAGGGCCCGGCTGTTCGAGGCCGCGCTCAAGCCGGACCAGATGACCCGGCGGCTCGCACCGACCGACGCGCGTGCGCTGCACATGCTGGCCGACGCGATGGACATCCACCTGGCGCTGCCGGACAACGCATCGGCGCACCGCGAACTCGACCGGCTCGGCGCCTGGGACGGCGCGCGCGCGAGCGCCCCCGAGGCAGGCGGTGGTGACCTGCCGCGGCCCGCCGCGGGCGAGGCCGTACTCGCCGGACACCGGCTGCTGCTCGACCAGGGCCGGCTGCAGGAGGGCGACTCGGCGCTCGCGGCCACCCGGCACGAGGCGGTGGCCCGGCTCTCCGCCGCCACCGCGGCCGAGGCCGGCGTCAAGGACGGCGACACCCTCGCCGTCTCCGGACCGGCCGGCTCCGTCGAACTCCCGCTGCGCGTCACCGAGATGCCCGACCGCGTGGTGTGGCTCCCGCTGAACTCGGCGGGCGGCGGGGTCGCCTCCGACACCGGAGCCGTACCCGGCGCACTCGTCCGCATCGGCCCGGCCGTGGCCGGGGCCGTGGCCCAGGAGGTGCAGTCATGACCGCACTCGCCCTCGAAGACCTCTCGATGTTCGGCCGCGACCCCTGGTGGCTCGTCGCGATCAAGGCGGTCTTCTGCTTCGCCTTCCTGATGGTGACCGTGCTCTTCTCCATCGTGTGGGAGCGCAAGGTCGTCGCCTGGATGCAGCGGCGCATCGGCCCCAACCGGCACGGACCCTGGGGCCTCCTGCAGTCCCTCGCGGACGGCATCAAGCTGATGCTCAAGGAAGACGTCGTCGTCAAGCGCGCCGACAAGGTGGTCTACATCCTCGCGCCGATCGTCGCCGCGGTGCCGGCCTTCATGGCCATCGCGGTGATCCCCTTCGGCCCGGCCGACAACCAGATCTCGATCTTCGGCCACCGCACCACGATGCAGCTCACCGACCTGCCGATCGCGATGCTCTACATCCTCGCGGTCGCCTCCGTCGGCATCTACGGCATCGTGCTCGCCGGCTGGTCGTCCGGATCGACGTATCCGCTGCTCGGCGGGCTCCGCTCCTGCGCGCAGATGATCTCGTACGAGATCGCGATGGGCGCGGCCTTCGCCTCGGTGTTCCTCTACTCCGGGTCGATGTCGACCTCGGCGATCGTGGAGGCGCAGGCGGACCGCTGGTACATCATCCTGCTGCCGCTGTCGTTCCTGCTGTACATCGTGACGATGGTCGGCGAGGTCAACCGCGCCCCGTTCGACATGCCGGAGTCCGAGGGCGATCTGGTCGGCGGCTTCAACACCGAGTACAGCTCCATCAAGTTCGCGATGTTCATGCTGGCCGAGTACATCAACATGGTGACCGTCTCGGCGGTCGCGGTGACGCTGTTCCTCGGCGGCTGGCGTGCCCCGTATCCGGTCACGGCCCTGTGGGAGGGCGCGAACGCCGGCTGGTGGCCGATGCTCTGGTTCGTCCTCAAGGTCCAGTTGCTGCTGTTCTTCTTCATCTGGCTGCGCGGCACGCTGCCCCGCGTCCGCTACGACCAGCTGATGAAGCTCGGCTGGAAGGTCCTGATCCCGGTCTCGGTCGTCTGGCTGATGGTGGTCGCGACCGTGCGCACCATGCGCAACGAGAACGTGGACTTCTCCTCGATCGTGCTCTACGTCGCCGGCGGCGTCCTCACGCTGCTCGTCCTCTCCTTCCTGTACGACACCTTCCGCGAGAAGCGGGAGAAGCAGGAGGCCGCGGTCGAGGCCGAACAGGCGCCGGCCTTCGACCCGATGGCGGGCGGATTCCCCGTACCGCCGCTGCCCGGACAGGAGTTGCCGCCCGTGCCGCGCCGCCGGTCCCGCCACGAGCGGGAGCTGGTCACCAGCGGCGGATCCGGCAGTACCGACCCAGCAGGCGGGGCCGCGACCCCCGGCGCCCGTGACGGAAAGGAGGCCGACGGTGTCTGAGTCATCCCGGAAATCCGGTGAGTCCCGCGAGGCTGCGTCCAAGGACACACAGAAGCAGGGATTCCAGAATCCGGTGGCCGGCTTCGGCGTGACCTTCTCGGCCATGTTCAAGAAGCGGCTCACCGAGCAGTACCCGGAGCAGCCGAAGACCACCGCTCCGCGCTTCCACGGCCGCCACCAGCTCAACCGGCACCCGGACGGCCTGGAGAAGTGCGTGGGCTGCGAGCTGTGCGCCTGGGCCTGTCCCGCCGACGCGATCTACGTGGAGGGCGCGGACAACACCGAGGAGGAGCGCTACTCGCCGGGTGAGCGCTACGGCCGCGTCTACCAGATCAACTACGCCCGCTGCATCTTGTGCGGCCTGTGCATCGAGGCGTGCCCCACCCGGGCACTCACGATGACCAATGAGTTCGAGCTGGCCGACTCCAGCCGCGAGAGCCTGATCTACACCAAGGAGCAGCTGCTCGCGGGCCTGGAGGAGGGCATGGTCGACTCCCCGCACGCGATCTACCCGGGCACCGACGAACAGGACTACTACCGGGGCCTGGTGACCGAGGCCGCGCCCGGCACGGTGCAGCAGGTCGCCGAGTCGCAGGGCCAGGAGGCCACGGAGGCGGCAGGCAGGGGGGCGGAGGCATGACCGCGCTCGCCGCGTACACCACCTCCAGTGGCGAGGCCTTCCAGTTCTGGGTGCTCGGCACCATCGCGGTGCTCGGCGCCCTGGGCACCGTGTTCATGAAGAAGACCGTGCACAGCGCGCTCTGCCTGGCCGGGACCATGATCATCCTCGCGGTGTTCTATCTGGCGAACGGCGCGTACTTCCTCGGCATCGTGCAGATCGTCGTCTACACCGGCGCGATCATGATGCTCTTCCTCTTCGTGGTCATGCTCGTCGGCGTCACGGCGGCTGACTCACTGAAGGAGACCATCAAGGGCCAGCGCTGGATGGCCGCGCTCTGCGGCCTCGGCTTCGCGGTGCTCCTGGTCGGCGGCATCGGCAACGCCTCGCTGAGCGAGGCGACCGGACTCGCCCAGGCCAACGCCGGGGGCAACGTCGAGGGACTCGCCTCGCTGATCTTCACCAAGTACGTGTTCGCCTTCGAGATCACCGGCGCGCTGCTCATCACGGCGGCCGTCGGCGCGATGGTGCTCACCCACCGCGAGCGCACCGAACGCGCCCGCACCCAGCGCGAGTTGGCCGAGCAGCGGGTCCGCGAGGGCAAGCATCTGCCGCCGCTGCCCGCGCCCGGTGTGTACGCCCGGCACAACGCGGTGGACATCGCCGGCCTGCTCCCGGACGGCACCCCGTCCGAGCTCACGGTGATGCAGACACTGCGCGACCGCGGCCAGATCCGGGACGTGTCCGACGAGGCGCTCGACGACCTCAGGGCACTGGAGCAGCGCTCCGAGGAACGGCTCGGACGTGACGAGGCCGGATTCCCCCGGAGCGCGGCGACCGCGGCCGGGGCCGGCGAATCGGGGAAGACGGAGGGCCCGAAGTGAATCCCGTCAACTACCTCTATCTCGCGGCCCTGTTGTTCTCGATCGGCGCCACCGGCGTACTGATCCGGCGGAACGCCATCGTGCTGTTCATGTGCGTCGAGCTGATGCTCAACGCCTGCAACCTCGCGCTGGTCGCCTTCTCCCGGATGCACGGCAATCTCGACGGGCAGATCATCGCGTTCTTCACGATGGTCGTCGCCGCCGCCGAGGTCGTGGTCGGGCTCGCGATCATCGTGTCGCTGTTCCGTTCCCGCCACTCGGCCTCGGTCGACGACGCCAGCCTGATGAAGCTCTGAGGGGTCGGAAGAATCGTGGAGAACCTGATTGCGCTGCTCGTGGCGGCGCCTCTGCTCGGAGCGGCGGTCCTGCTGTGCGGCGGACGCCGGCTCGACCGAGTCGGCCATGTGATCGGCACGGCGCTCGCCTTCGCCTCGTTCGGCATCGCGGTCGGCCTTTTCGTCGACATGCTGGGCCGGTCGACCGAGGACCGGTCGCTGCACCAGCATCTGTTCAGCTGGATCCCGGTGGGCGGCTTCCAGGCCGACATCGCCTTCCAGCTCGACCAGTTGTCGATGACGTTCGTGCTCCTCATCACCGGCGTGGGCTCGCTGATCCACGTCTACTCGATGGGGTACATGGAGCACGACGAGCGGCGCCGCCGCTTCTTCGCCTATCTGAACCTGTTCCTCGCGGCGATGCTGATCCTGGTCATCGCCGACAACTACCTCCTCCTGTACGTCGGTTGGGAGGGTGTGGGCCTCGCCTCGTACCTCCTCATCGGGTTCTGGCAGCACAAGCCGAGCGCGGCGACCGCGGCCAAGAAGGCCTTCCTGGTCAACCGCGTCGGTGACATCGGCCTCTCGATCGCGATCATGCTGATGTTCACCACCTTCGGGACCTTCGCCTTCGGCGGTGTCCTGGAGGCGACCGGTGAGACCGGCGAGGGCAAGCTGACCGCGATCGGCCTGATGCTGCTGCTCGCGGCCTGCGGAAAGTCGGCCCAGGTGCCGCTGCAGTCCTGGCTCGGGGACGCGATGGAGGGCCCGACTCCGGTCTCGGCCCTGATCCACGCGGCCACCATGGTCACCGCGGGCGTGTACCTGATCGTCCGGTCCGGCACGATCTTCAATGCGGCGCCCGACGCCCAACTCGCGGTCGTCATCGTGGGTGCGGTCACGCTGCTGTTCGGTGCGATCGTCGGTTGCGCCAAGGACGACATCAAGAAGGCCCTGGCCGGTTCGACGATGTCACAGATCGGCTACATGATCATGGCGGCGGGTCTCGGCCCGATCGGATACGCCTTCGCGATCATGCACCTGGTGACGCACGGCTTCTTCAAGGCCGGGCTCTTCCTCGGTGCGGGCTCCGTGATGCACGGCATGAACGACGAGGTCGACATGCGCAAGTACGGCGGACTGCGCAAGTACATGCCGGTCACCTTCGTGACCTTCGGCCTCGGCTATCTCGCGATCATCGGCTTCCCGGGCCTGTCCGGCTTCTGGTCCAAGGACAAGATCATCGAGGCGGCGTTCGCGTACGACGACGGGATCCGCGGCTGGATCTTCGGCGGCGTCGCACTGCTCGGCGCGGGTATCACCGCGTTCTACATGACCCGCGTGATGATCATGACCTTCTTCGGCGAGAAGCGCTGGCAGCCGGACGCGGCAGGCAATGAACCGCACCCGCACGAGTCCCCGAAGTCCATGACGATCCCGATGATCGTGCTCGCCTTCGGATCGGTCTTCGCGGGCGGCCTGTTCAGCCTCAACGAAGCCTTCGTGAAGTGGCTGGAACCCGTCACCGAGTTCCACCACCCGCACCCGGTGATCAGCGTCCCCGCCATCACCGCGTCCACCGTCGTCGTGCTGCTGCTCGGCGCCGGCCTCGCGTATCTGCAGTACGGGCGGCGGCCGGTGCCGGTCACCCCGCCCAAGGGGTCGCTGCTCACCCGGGCGGCCCGGCGCGATCTGCTCCAGGACGACTTCAACCATGTCGTACTCGTCCGCGGCGGCGAGCACCTGACCCGGTCCCTGGTGTACGTCGACCACAGCCTGGTCGACGGGGTCGTGAACGGCACGGCGGCCGGCTTCGGCGGACTCTCCGGCCGGCTCCGCCGGCTGCAGAACGGCTTCGCGCGCAGCTACGCGGTCTCGATGTTCGGCGGTACGGCGATCCTCATCGCCGCGACCCTGCTGATGAGGGCGGTCTGATCCCATGTCCTTTCCTCTGCTGACAGCGACGGCCGCGCTCCCCGCGGTCGGCGCGATCGCCACCGCGGCCGTCCCGGCGGCCCGCCGCACCGCGGCGAAGTGGATGGCCCTGCTCTTCTCGCTCGCCACCCTGGTGGCAGCGCTCGTGGTGGTCTTCCGCTTCGACCCCGACAAGGTCGTCAACAGCCCGGCGGACCGCTACCAGTTGGCCGAATCACACGCCTGGATCGCCGACTTCGGGGTCCGCTACGAACTCGGCGTGGACGGCATCGGCGCGGCCCTGCTCGGCCTGACCGCGCTGCTCGTCCCCTTCGTCGTCCTGGCCGGCTGGCACGACGCCGACCCGGAGGACGACGGCAAGTCCAAGGAGAGTGTCGCCACCGGCCGCTGGCGCCCGACCCAGGGATTCTTCGCACTGATCCTGATGGTCGAGGCGATGGTGATCCTCTCCTTCCTCGCCACCGACGTCTTCCTCTTCTACATCCTGTTCGAAGCCATGCTCATCCCGATGTACTTCCTCATCGGCGGCTTCGGCGACAAGGCGGGCGCGCACGGCGAGAAGGAGGCGGCCACCCAACGCAGTTACGCCGCCGTGAAGTTCCTCCTCTACAACCTGGTCGGCGGCCTGATCATGCTGGCCGCGGTGATCGGCCTCTACGTGGTCGGCGGCACCTTCTCGCTGACCGAGATCGCCGAGGCGCGCGCCGCGGGCAACTTCGAGATGGCGACCAACACCGAGCGGCTGCTCTTCCTCGGCTTCTTCTTCGCCTTCGCGGTGAAGGCCCCGCTGTGGCCGCTGCACACCTGGCTGCCGAACGCGATGGGCGAGGCCACCGCGCCGGTCGCCGTCCTGATCACCGCGGTGGTCGACAAGGTCGGCACCTTCGCGATGCTCCGCTTCTGCCTGCAGCTCTTCCCGAACGCCTCCGAGTGGGCGACCCCGGTGATCCTGGCGCTCGCCCTGGTGAGCATCGTCTACGGCGCACTGCTCGCCGTCGGCCAGCGGGACATCAAGCGCCTGATCGCGTACGCCTCGATCTCGCACTTCGGGTTCATCATCATGGGCATCTTCGCCATGACCTCCCAGGGGCAGTCGGGCGCGACGCTCTACATGGTCAATCACGGCATCTCGACCGCCGCCCTGATGCTGGTCGCCGGCTTCCTGATCACCCGCCGCGGCTCGCGGCTGATCGCGGACTACGGGGGAGTGCAGAAGGTGGCGCCGATCCTGGCGGGCACCTTCCTGGTCGGCTCGCTCGCGACGCTGTCGCTGCCCGGACTCGCCCCGTTCGTCAGCGAGTTCCTGGTCCTGGTCGGCACGTTCGCCCGCTATCCGGTGGTCGGCATCATCGCCACCGTCGGCATCGTCCTCGGCGCGCTCTACACGCTCGTCCTGTACCAGCGGACGATGACGGGCCCGGTGAAGGAGAACGTCCGCACCATGCCCGACCTGCGGGTACGTGAGCTGGCCGTGGTCGCGCCGCTGATCGCCCTGCTGATCTTCCTGGGCGTCTACCCGAAGCCGGTCACCGATCTGGTGAACCCGGCCGTCGACCAGACGCTGTCCGACGTACAGAAGCAAGACCCCGAGCCCGAGGTGGAGGCGGCCAAGTGAGCGCATCAGCCGTCCACAGCCTGTGGACAACGGCGGCGGAGCCGATCGGCAAGATCGACGCCCCGCACATCGAGTACGGCCAGCTCGCTCCCGTACTGATCATCGTCGGTGCGGCGGTCCTGGGCATCCTGCTCGAGGCCTTCGTGCCGCGCCGGGCGCGCTACCACGCCCAGCTGTTCCTGACCGTGGTCGCCCTGGTGGCGTCCTTCGCCGCCGTCGTCGGTCTCGCGACCAGCGGGTACGCGACGACCGAGGCCGGCATCGTGGCCATGGGCGCGATCGCCGTCGACGGTCCGACGCTCTTCCTGCAGGGCACGATCCTGCTCATCGGCCTGGTCTCCGTGTTCACCTTCGCCGAGCGCAGGCTCGACCCGGAGGCACACGGAAACCGTGTCGACTCCTTCGCCGCGCAGGGTGCCGCGGTGCCCGGCAGCGAAGGCGAACAGGCCGCCGTCAAGGCCGGGTTCACCACCACCGAGGTCTTCCCGCTGGTGCTCTTCGCGATCGCCGGCATGCTGGTCTTCCCGGCGGCCAACGACCTCCTCACCCTGTTCATCGCCCTCGAGGTCTTCTCGCTGCCGCTGTACCTGCTCTGCGCGCTGGCCCGCCGCAAGCGCCTCATGTCGCAGGAGGCCGCGGTCAAGTACTTCCTGCTCGGCGCCTTCTCCTCGGCCTTCCTGCTGTTCGGCGTCGCGCTCCTCTACGGGTACGCGGGCACCGTCAACTACGCGGGCATCGCCGAGGTCGTCGACGGCACCATCCAGGACATCGACCCGGTGCTCGCCCAGACCATGGGCAACGACGTGCTGCTCCTGATCGGCGCGGCGATGATCCTGATGGGGCTGCTCTTCAAGGTCGGCGCCGTGCCGTTCCACATGTGGACCCCCGACGTCTACCAGGGTGCGCCGACACCGGTCACCGGCTTCATGGCGGCGGCCACGAAGGTCGCGGCCTTCGGCGCGCTGCTCCGGCTGCTCTACGTCGTCCTGCCGGGCCTGCGCTGGGACTGGCGGCCGGTGATGTGGGGCGTCGCGATCATCACCATGTTGCTCGGCGCGATCGTCGCCATCACCCAGACCGACATCAAGCGCCTGCTCGCGTACTCCTCGATCGCGCACGCCGGCTTCATCCTCGCCGGTGTGATCGCGACCTCTCCGGACGGCATCTCCTCGGTGCTGTTCTACCTGGGGGCGTACTCCTTCGTGACGATCGGCGCCTTCGCCGTGGTCACGCTGGTACGGGACGCGGGCGGCGAGGCCACGCACCTGTCGAAGTGGGCCGGGCTCGGGCGGCGCTCGCCGATGGTGGCCGCGGTCTTCGCGGTCTTCCTGCTCGCCTTCGCCGGCATCCCGCTGACCAGCGGCTTCGCCGGGAAGTTCGCGGTGTTCAAGGCGGCGGCCGAGGGCGGGGCCGGGGCGCTGGTCATCATCGGCGTCATCTCGTCCGCGATCGCGGCGTTCTTCTACATCCGCGTGATCGTCCTGATGTTCTTCAGCGAACCGAAGCCGGAGGGCCCGACGGTGGCCGTGGCCTCCCCCTTGACGATGACGGCGATCGCCGTCGGAGTCGCGGTCACGGTGGTCCTTGGGGTGGCGCCCCAGTACTTCCTGGATCTGGCGGGCCAGGCATCAGTCTTCGCCCGCTGATCCCGCCACCACCTCCCCCGCCCCCCGCCCCTTGAATTGGGGGCGGGGGGTTCATCAGCCTGCCAGGCGGCCATGTCCAGCCCGTCCACTCCAAGCCCGTCCACTCCAAGCCCGTCCATTCCAAGCCCGTCCATTCCAAGCCTGTCCGGCGTTTGAGGACATCTTTTATTCAGCCTGTCCGGCGCTTGAGGACGAGCCCGCCAGGGCGAATATCCAGCCCGTCCGGCGTTTGAGGACAAGGCGCCCAGCGCCGGGGCTGGAGGACAACAAATATGACCGCACCCCGGTGCCTGTGGACAACCAAACCCCCCTGATCCCGGCGGAGCCTATCGTGGCGGTCGAGTCAGAAACACGACCCACGGGGGACAGAACAATGGACGGTGCCACAGTGCAGCAAGAAACAGCAGAGACACCCCGGGCCGAAGGCCCCCCGCACGACGACACCGCCGCAGCACAAAACCTCGCCACCGGGTCCGCCAGGACCACCGCCCTGACCACCCTCCGCCGAGTCTTCGGCTACGACACCTTCCGCGGCGAGCAGCAGGCCGTCATCGACCACGTGGTGAGCGGAGGCGACGCCGTCGTCCTCATGCCGACCGGCGGCGGCAAATCCCTCTGCTACCAGATCCCCGCCCTGGTCAGACCGGGCACCGGCGTCGTCGTCTCCCCGCTCATCGCCCTGATGCAGGACCAGGTGGACGCCCTCAGAGCACTCGGCGTGCGGGCCGGCTTCATCAACTCCACCCAGGACTTCGAGGACCGCCGCCTCGTGGAGGCCGAGTTCGTCGCGGGCGAGCTCGACGTCCTCTATCTCGCACCGGAGCGCCTGCGCATGCAGGGCACCCTCGACCTGCTCTCCCGCGGCAAGGTCTCCGTCTTCGCGATCGACGAGGCGCACTGCGTCGCCCAGTGGGGCCACGACTTCCGCCCGGACTACCTGGCCCTCGCGGTCCTCGGCGAGCGCTGGCCGGACGTACCGCGTATCGCCCTGACCGCGACCGCGACCAGGGCCACCCACCGCGAGATCACCGAGCGGCTCGGCATGCCGGAGGCCCGCCACTTCGAGGCCAGCTTCGACCGTCCCAACATCCAGTACCGGATCGTCGGCAAGGACGACCCCAAGAAGCAGCTGCTCCGCTTCCTCCGCGAGGAGCACGAGGGCGACGCCGGCATCGTCTACTGCCTCTCGCGCAACTCGGTCGAGAAGACAGCCGAGTTCCTTGAGCGGAACGGCATCGCGGCGGTCCCGTACCACGCCGGCCTCGACGCCGCGACGCGAGCCCGCCACCAGGCCCGCTTCCTGCGCGAGGAGGGCCTCGTCGTGGTCGCCACGATCGCCTTCGGCATGGGCATCGACAAGCCGGACGTCCGCTTCGTCGCCCACCTCGACCTGCCGAAATCGGTGGAGGGTTACTACCAGGAGACCGGCCGCGCGGGCCGGGACGGCCTGCCGTCCACGGCGTGGATGGCGTACGGACTGCAGGACGTCGTCCAGCAGCGCAAGCTGATCCAGAGCGGCGAGGGGGACGAGGCGTTCCGCCGGCGGGCCGCCTCCCACCTGGACGCGATGCTCGCCCTGTGCGAGACGGTCGCCTGCCGCCGCTCCCAACTCCTCGCGTACTTCGGCCAGGAGGCCTCCGGCGACCACTGCGGCAACTGCGACACCTGTCTCACCCCGCCCGAGACCTGGGACGGCACGGTCGCCGCACAGAAGGTCCTCTCCACGGTGGTGCGACTGAAGCGGGAGCGCGGTCAGAAGTTCGGCACGGGGCAGATCGTGGACATCCTGCTCGGACGGAAGACGGCGAAGGTCATCCAGTTCGACCACGACCAGCTGTCGGTCTTCGGGATCGGCGAGGAGCTCTCCGAGGCTGAATGGCGCAGCGTGGTCCGCCAGTTGCTGGCGCAGGGCCTCGCCTCGGTGGAGGGCGAGTACGGCACCCTGGTGCTCACCGACGCGAGCGCGACGGTGCTTGGCCGGGAGCGAGAGGTCCTGATGCGCAAGGAGCCCAAGCGCCCCGCCGGCCGCGCCAAGGCGGAGCGCCCGGCGAAGGGCGACCGCAAGCCGCCGGTGGACCTCTCCGAGGAGGCGCTCCCTCTCTTCGAGGCCCTACGCACCTGGCGCGCCGAACAATCCCGCGAACAGGGCGTCCCGGCCTACGTCATCTTCCACGACGCCACCCTCCGCGAAATCGCCACGACGGTCCCCACGGACCTCTCCCAACTGGCCCAGATCCCAGGCCTCGGCGAAAAGAAACTCGCCAACTACGGAGAGGCGGTCCTCAGGGTCCTGGCGGAAATCCCGCCCCCGACGACTCCCAGCGCGACCACCTCAAGCCCGTCCTCCGGCGACTGAGGACATCTTTCAGCCGGTCCGGCGCTTGAGGACGAGCCCGCCAGGGCGAATTTCAAGCCCGTCCGGCGATTGAGGACAAGGCGCCCCAGGCGCCGGCGCCTGAGAAACCGACCACAACTCAAACCGCCGCCCGAATCCTCCCGCTGACCGACCCCAGCCCCACCTTCGTCCCATCGGGCCCCGGCGCCCACGCCGTCATCGTGACCTCGTCCCCATCCACCAGAAACCTCCGCTCTCCACTCGCAAGCGCAAGCGCCTCCGCCCCGTTCCAGGTCAGCTCGATCAGCGACCCCCGCTGCCGTCGCTCGGGCCCACTGATCGTCCCCGACCCGTACAGATCGCCCGTGCGCAACGACGCCCCGGCCACCGTCATATGCGCCAGCATCTGCGCCCCCGTCCAGTACATCCCCGCGAAAGGAGGCTCGGAGATCACCTCTCCGTTCAGGGCCACAGTGATCCGGATGTCGTAACCGCCGGGCTCCTCCGCCTTGGTGTCGTCCAGATACGGCAGCGGCTGGACGTCCCGCACGGGCGGCGCGACCCGGGCCGCGTCGAGCGCCTCGAGCGGCGTGACCCAGGCGGACACCGACGTCGCGAAGGACTTCGCGGTGTGCGGCCCGAGCGGCACCTGCTCCCAGGGCTGGATGTCGCGGGCCGACCAGTCGTTGAGCAGGCAGAGCCCGAAGACGTGGTCACGGAAGCCGGACAGCGGCACCGGAGTGCCGAGTTCGGACGGCGCACCGACCACGAAGCCGATCTCCGTCTCGATGTCGAGCTTCGTCGACGGCCCGAAGGTCGGCTCCGTCGCGTATGGCGCCTTGCGCTGCCCCGAGGGCCGTACGACGTCGGTGCCCGAGACCACGACCGTCCCGGCGCGGCCGTGGTAACCGACCGGCAGATGCTTCCAGTTGGGAAGGAGTGGTTCCGAATCAGGGCGGAAGAGGCGGCCCAAGTTGGTCGCGTGATTCTCGGACGCATAGAAGTCGACGTAGTCGGCGACATCGAAGGGGAGGTGCAGACGTACCGCCGAGAGCGGCTCGAAGAGCGGCTCGACCACCTCCCGGTGGGCCGGCACGGTCACCCAGGCGGTCAGCGCCCGCCGCACATCGCGCCAGGTCTGGCGCCCGGCCGCGAGCAGCGGTGCGAGCGACGGCTGGGCGAGCAGCGAGGCGTACGGGGAGCCGAGCGCGTGCGCGGCCGCACCGGCGTCCAGGACGTGCGAGCCGAGCCGTACACCCACCCTCCGGTCCCGCTCGTCAGCCAGGGAGAATACGCCGTACGGAAGGTTGTGCGGGCCGAAGGGGTCGCCCTCGGGAAGGTCGAGCGGGGTCTGCTCGGGCATGGGACGCTGCCTCACTTTCCTTCGTCAGGTGGATCACACGTTACAAGTGCCCCCGCCCGTCCCGGCACTGGATAAAGAGTTCGTAATGTCCGGAAAAATCTTGCTGGAGTGTTCTATTCCGCCTTAGCGTCGTTTGCGGGGGACGCGGCCAGGGGGACGGACGCCGCGTCAGGGGGGACACATGCCAAGCAGCAGCATGCCGGTGGTGCCGGACCGCGAAGTGCCCGGTCTGATCGTCAAGTTCGGCGGCTATCCGCTGCACCACGGGGGGTCGGGGCGATCCGCAGCCTGGGCCGGCTCGGGGTGCCGATGTATGCCATCACGGAGGACCGTTGGACGCCGGCGGCGCTCTCCCGGCATCTGGAGCGCGCCTTCGTCTGGCCGACCACCGGGACCGAGGATCCCGCGGTCCTCGTCGAGGGGCTGGTGCGGGCAGGACGTCGTATCGGCCGGCGGACCGTCCTGATCCCGACCGACGAAGAGGCCGCGGTGCTCATCGCCGAGCATCAGGGGGAGTTGGGGGACCGCTTCCTGTTCCCCGCCACCGAGCCGGCGCTGCCGCGGCGCCTCGCCAGCAAGCAGGACCTGCACGCGCTCTGCGTGGCGCACGGGGTGCCGTCGCCGCGGGCCGCGTTCCCCGATTCGTACGCGGAGGTGGCGGAGTTCGCGGCCGGCGCGCGCTTCCCGGTGGTGGCGAAGAACAGGGCGGCGTTCGAGCGTCGCAGGCATCCGGCGGTGCACGGCACGACCCGGGTGGACGGCCCCGGTCAACTCCTCGCCCTGGCCCGCTCCTGGGGCCCGCACCCCGGGGTGATCCTGCAGGAGTATCTGCCGCTCCGGGATGCGGAGGACTGGATCGTGCACGCCTATTTCGACGAGGAGTCGGCGCCGCTCGCCCTGTTCACCGGGGTGAAGATCCGTTCGTGGCCGCCGCACGCCGGGATGACGGCGAGCGCCTGCGTGGTGGACAATCCCGAACTGGCCGAGCTGGCCACGCACTTCGCCAAGCAGCTCGGCTTCAGCGGCATCGTCGATCTGGACCTGCGCCTGGACCGCCGGGACGGCCGGTACAAGCTGCTCGACTTCAATCCGCGGATGGGCGCGCAGTTCCGCCTCTTCGAGAACGAGTCGGGCGTCGACGTGGTGCGGGCCCAGCATCTGCATCTGACCGGCCGCGCCGTCCCGGCGGGCGAGCAGCGCGCGGGGCGCAGATTCCTGGTGGAGAACATCGATCTGCCCGCCCGACTCGCCTACCGCCACAGCGAGTACACCACCCCGCACGCCCGCCCCGCGCCCCGCCGGTCTCCCGCGCTCGGGCGCCGGCCTTCCGCGACCGCACCCGTGGACCGGCGCCCGGCGGCCCACGCGGACCATCACCCGGCCGCCCGCGCCCCCGGCACCGAGTTCGCCTGGCTGGCCCGCGACGACCCGGCACCGGGCCTCGCGATGCTGATCCGCTTCCTGCTGCCCGGACTCGGCCACCTGTGGCGCTTCTGGCGCGGACGCGGGAGGTAGCGGACCACGGGCGGGGCACCGGTGGTCCGGCGGACAAGCAGCCGTCCTGGAGGGGGACTTGATGGCACACCCGGTAGCAGTGATCGGGGCAGGCCCCTACGGCCTGTCCACCGCGGCGCATCTGCGCGCGCTCGGCATACCCGTGCGCGTGTTCGGCGATCCGATGGTCAGCTGGCGGTCCCGCATGCCCGCCGGGATGCTCCTCAAGTCGACGCCCGCGGCCTCCGACATCGACGCACCCCAGCGGGGCCACCGCCTGATCGACTACTGCGACGCCGCGGGGATCCCCCGCCTTGTGACCGACGAGGACATCGTGCCGGTCGAGACGTTCGTACGGTACGGGCTGTGGTTCGCCGAGCGGCTGGTGCCGGACCTGGAGCAGGTGCGGGTGGTGGCCGTGGACCGGGCTCCGGCGGCAGGGAGGGGTGCCACCGCGGCGGCCGGCTTCGTCCTGAAGCTGGACTCGGGCGAGCAGTTCACCGCACGGGCCGTGGTCGTCGCGACGGGGCTGACCGGTGCCGCACATCTGCCGCCCGGACTGGCCGAGGAAGCCCCGGCCGGCGGGGCCGTACCGCCGGCGGCCGGGGTCTCGCGCAGCTCGCAGCACAGCGATCTCGCGTCCTTCGCCGGGCGGGACCTGATCGTCGTCGGGGCCGGGCAGTCCGCCCTGGAGAGCGCCGTGCTCGCGGCCGAGGCGGGGGCCAGGGTGCGGATCGTGTCCCGTACGGTGCCCGGGTTCGGCGGGCCGCCCTCGCGGCAGCCGCGGCTGCGGCCCCGGTCGCCGTTCGGCCGCGCCTGGTCGCTGTACGCGATCAGTCATCACGCGGGCCTGTACCGGTGCCTGCCCGCCGGAGTGCGCCACCACTTCGTGCACCGGATCCTCGGTCCGCTCGGTGCCTGGTGGCTGCGCGAGAGGTTCGAGGGCGCGGTGCAGGTCAGTACGGTCCGCGGGATCGAGGGCGTGACGAGCAGCGCCGGCCGCCCGGTCCTCGCCGCACGCACCGAGGACGGTACGACGGGGGAGCTCACCGCCGACCACGTGATCGCGGCCACCGGTTACCGGGTCGACCTGGCCGCCCTCGACTGGCTCGGCCATGAGGTCCGCGCCGGCCTGGCCACCAGCCGCGGCACCCCACGTCTCGGCGCGGGCTACCGCTCGTCCGTCCCCGGCCTGTACTTCACCGGCCTGCCGGCCGCCGCGTCGTACGGCCCGGTGATGCGGTTCGTCTGCGGCACGTCCTACGCCTCGCCGCGCCTGGCCCGGCAGCTCGCGGCCGCCCACCCCTGACCTGGCGTTCCATACCCGCACCGCGCCACGCGAGTGACGGCAGAGGCTCCTGTGACTCTAGTAGTCACACGGCGGCCAACACCCGGTTTTCCGGGGTTTGTTCGGCTCTCCGTATCCTGTGGGCCATGTCCACCCCACCCGCCCCCGCGCTGATCGCCACCGATCTGGACGGCACTCTTCTGCAGCGCAGCGACACCGTCTCCCCGCGCTCCCGGGCCGCCCTCGCCAGGGCGGCCGCCGGCGGCGCCCGGCACGTCGTGGTCACCGGCCGGCCCGTCCCGCACGTACGGCATCTGCTGCTCGAACTGGACTACCGGGGCCTGGCCGTGTGCGGTCAGGGCGCCCAGGTCTACGACGCGGACACGCACGCGATGGTCAGCTCGCTGACCCTGGACCGGGAGCTCGCGGACGTCGCGCTCGGCAAGATCGAGGCCGAGGTGGGCGAGGTCTTCGCGGCGGTCAACCAGGACGGCACGGACGGCCTGATGCTCTTCGAGCCGGGCTACCAGTCGCCGCACCCCACCCTGCCCGCGGTCCGGGTGAGCGGCCGGTCCGAGCTGTGGGCGGAGCCCATCAACAAGGTCCTGATGCGCCACCCGCATCTGTCCGACGACGCGTTGGCCGCCGCGGCCGGCGGTGCCGCCGAGGGCCTGGTCACCGTGACCATGGCCGGTCCCGGCACGGTCGAACTGCAGCCGCTCGGCGTGACCAAGGCCTCCGGGCTCGCCCTCGCCGCGGGCTGTCTCGCGGTGCGCCCGGCCGACACCATCGCCTTCGGCGACATGCCCAACGACATCCCGATGTTCCACTGGGCGGGCCACGGCGTCGCCATGGCCAACGCCCACCCCGAACTCAAGGCGGTGGCCGACGAGATCACCACCTCCAACGAGGACGACGGAGTCGCGGCGGTCCTGGAACGCCTCTTCGACTGAGCCGCGACGGCGGCCCTCGGGCCGCAGACATGGGTGCGCGTCGTGCCGACTGCGTCCTCAGGCCCGTACCGCTGCCGTCCACCGGCTCCCGGTACCCCCGAAGCTCGAGGCCGCGCACGCCTCGGCCGGCAGCGTGACCGGCACCCAGGCCCGGGGAGGCCCGGGGCTTCGACGGGCAGGAACACATCGGCCGGCCTGCGGTCCCTTCCGGGCGCCGGCGTGCCGACGGCCACCGACCCCCGGTCACCCGGTCACCCGGCCACCCGGGCTCCGCTCACCCCGCCGTACGCGGAATCCGCTTCTCCCAGCTGCGGTGGAAGACGACCTCTTCGCCGTCCCGGCACACCACCTCGTTCGAGGCGACGAAGTGCGTGTCGTCGCAGGTGATTTCGGAGCGCGACTGCACCCGCGCGTCCCAGCCGAGCTCGGGCCGGTGCAGCCGGATCGTCCAGTCGGACCGGGTGCGGGCGCTCAGCGGGTCCGCCTCCTGGATCTCGTACGTCTCCAGGGCGTCCTCGGTGAATTCCAGGCCGTCCGGATAGATCCGGGTGCCGCCGTAGCGCGGGTCGACCTCCAGCCGCCAGGTGCCGGCCGCCACGTCCCGTACCACCAGACGCTCCGGCCGTGGCGCGTCCAGGGTCTCGGGGGAGACGACGCCGAGCGGCTCGGACTGCTCCGGTTCCTCGAAGGCGATGGCGAAGTCGTCCTCGTGCTCCGCGTCCCGTACCGGCAGCTCGAAGGTGGACTCGGTGACGTCCACGCTCCAGCCGTCGGCGTCCGGCGCCGGCCAGATCCACGGCCAGTACGCGGAGGAGAGCGCGAGCCGGATGCGGCTGCCGGGCGCGAAGCGGTGGCCGATGCCGTTCAGTTCGAACTCGACGTCCTCCGTGGTCCCCGGGTCCCAGGTGACGACCCGGTCGCGGCCGAGGCGGGCGTTGAGGTTGAGCACGCCCCGGGTGATCAGGGTGGAGGCACCGTCCGCGTCGACCTCGCAGAGCCGGGCGATCACCTGTCCGCGCGGCACCTCGCTGCGCAGCCGCAGCCGCAGTTTCGGCCGGCCCAGGATCTCCACCGACCGGCCGAGCGGCGCCGAGTCGAAGCAGACCGAACGCCCGTCCTCCTCGCGCTGGTCCGGCGGCAGGTCCGCGTCGTTGCCGAACGGGAAGAACCGGCCCGCGTCCACCCCGGTGTGCTGCGGCGAGCGCACCGGGACCAGGCTCGCCTCGCCGTGCGCACCGCCCGGGGTGTCGGTGCCGAGCTCGGAGTCCAGGCCGAGCGGGGTGGCGGTGATGCCGGGGGAGGGGAGCGCCGGTTCGCCGACCCAGCGGCCCGCGAGCTCCGGATGGACCGTGGCGGGCCGGTGCGGTTCGCTGATCCAGGCGCGCAGCCTGGGCTCGTGCATGACCCCGGTGTCCTCGCCCTTGAGGTGCTGGTCCCACCAGCGCAGCGTCTCCTGCAGGAAGCCGATCGCAGGACCCGGCGGAAGCCCGCGGTCCGGATACTGGTGCGACCAGGGCCCGATCAACCCCCGTACGGGCCCGGGCAGATGCTCGACCAGGCGGAGCACGGTGTCCCGGTACGGGTCGTGCCAGCCGCCGACCGCGAGGACCGCGGCCTTGATCGCCGAGTAGTCCTCGCAGACGCTGCCGTGCCGCCAGTAGGCGTCCCGGGTCTGGTGGGCGAGCCAGGTGTGGATGAACGGGTCGACGGCCTCAAGCCGGTCCGTCCACATCTGCCGCCAGCCGTCGCCGACGAAGGCGGGGTCCGGCGGCCGGGACACGAAGGCGAGCATGGTCGCCGCCCAGGCGTGCATGTCCACGGCGAGCACCGAACCACCCATGTAGTGCACGTCGTTGTCGTAGCGGTCGTCCGCCGAGCATACGGTGACGATCGCCTTCAGGGCCTCGGGCGCGAGCGCGGCGATCTGCAGCGAGTTGAAGCCGCCCCAGGAGATGCCGAACATGCCGACCTTGCCGGTGCTCCAGGGCTGCTGGGCCAGCCAGTTGACGACCGCGACCCCGTCGTCCAGCTCGGTCGCGTCGTACTCGTCGCCCGGCATGCCCTCGGAGTTGCCGTGTCCGCGCACATCGACGCGCACCGAGGCGTAGCCGTGCCCCGCGTACCAGGGGTGGCGCTGGGCGTCGCGCGGCGCGGTCCAGTCGCTCAGCCGGTACGGCAGATATTCGAGCAGTACGGGCACGGGTTCGTCGGTGACCGGCCGCCAGATCCGGGCGTACAACCGAGTTCCGTCGGGAAGCGGAATCCGAATGTCCTCGTGCGTCGTCTCGTACGGGAAGTCGGTGCGGATGCGCATGGGGATACCTCTGTGGACCGTGGGGGAGCTCAGTGGACGGGATGCATGGTGCGGCGCAGCCAGGGTGCGGCGGCGATCACGGCGAGGCCCACGGCGACCGCGATCGCGCCGTTCACGCCGAAGTACATGGGGTGCGAGACGTCGTCGTAGAGCTTCACCACCTGGGCCTGGATGCCGTTGGCGAGCGCGAGGGACAGGAACCAGAGCGCCATGGTCTGACTGGCGAAGGCCTGCGGCGCGAGCTTCGTGGTGGCCGACATGCCGGAGGTCTCGACGAGGATGTCACCGAGCCCGAGCAGCAGATACGAGCCGACGATCCACCAGGCGGCCATCTTGTACGTGTCGCTGTCGTGCCCCGAGGTGGGCAGCGCCATCAACATGAACGACAGCCCGCCGAGGATCACGCCGTACGCGATCTTGTTGGAGGCGTGCGGCTGGCTCCGGCCCATCTTGACCCAGAGCCCGGCCACCACGGGCGCGAGCAGCACCTCGAAGGCGCCGAGCGCCGAGGCGTACCAGCTGGCGGGGAAGTCGAAGCCGAGGATGTCGCTGCGCGCGTTGGACGCGGCGAGCAGCATCATCGTCGAATACGCCTGGAACAGGATGAAGTTGAACGCCACCGAGGCCAGGAACAGCACCACATAGGGCCGCAGCCGCCCGCGTTCCTCGCGGCTGACCCGGGGGCTCCTGAACATCACGGCGAAGTACACGACGGGTGCGAGCACCGAGATCAGGGTGAGCAGGTCGACGAAGCGGTCCATGGTCAGCCAGCCGACCGCGGCGAGCAGCCCGGCGAGTACGGCGAAGCCGACGGCGCCGGCGACCATCCACAGCACGGCCCGGCGCATCGCGTCCGGCGGCAGCGCGTACTCGGCGGCCGCCTTGCGTCCCGCCAGGTGCCGGCGCCCGGCCACGTACTGGATGAGGCCGAAGGTCATGCCGATCGCGGCCGCCGAGAAGCCCCAGTGCCAACCCCGGTGGTCGCCGAGCCAGCCGGTGATCAGCGGGCCGAGGAAGGCACCGATGTTGATGCCCATGTAGTACAGCGCGAAGCCGGCGTCGCGGCGCTCGTCCTCGGTGCGGTAGAGCTTGCCGACCATGCTGGCCACATTGGGCTTGAGCAGTCCGGTGCCGGCGCTGATCAGACCGAGTCCGACCCAGGTCATCGCGTCGGTGGGCACGGCCATCGCGTAGTGCCCGCAGGCGATCAGGATGCCGCCCCACAGCACGGCGCGGTACGAGCCGAGGATGCGGTCGGCGAGCCAGCCGCCACCGACCGACACCAGATACACCAGCGTGCCGTACGCGGCGGAGACCGAGGCGGCGGTGCCCGGGTCCATGCCCATGCCGCCGTTGGCGACCTTGTCCGCGAAGTAGAGGACGAGGATCGCCTGCATCCCCAGGAACGAGAAGCGTTCCCACACCTCGAGACCGGAGAGGGTCAGCAGTCCCCGCGGCTGCCCGAAGAAGGCGGTGTCGTCACCAGGTTCCGGTTCCGTCGGGGGCGTGGCCTCGGGGGCGGTGCGGGACAAGGATTCGGCTCCAGTCGTGGGGTTCCGGTTGATCCGAACATACCGGTGGTGCCCGGACCCCGCCCGGGCTGGCCGGGTGCCCGAGTCGGACAGGTGCTCGCCATGATCGAAACGCGACCGGATACGCTGAGTCGATTGATGGCAGCGACACATCGACAAACCGCTGCATCGCGTGTGTGATCTACGTGCGATGACGCGTAGGTGAACCACATGCGATGCGACTTTGAGTTGTCAGCAAGCTCGAGTTGTCAGCAGGCAGCCAGCAGACAGGAGAACCCCTCGTGACCGTCGTCGGGCCGTTCGGGCTGAGCGTGCGGGACCAGGCCCTCGAAGCCGATGTCCAGGCGGGCCTCACAGCTGTCGAGGAAGGTCTGCTCGAGGCCACCAAGAGCGAGGTCCCCTTCATCACGGAGGCGGCCCAGCATCTGGTGCGTGCAGGGGGCAAGCGTTTCCGTCCCCTCCTTGTGATGCTGGCCTCCCAGTTCGGCGATCCGTACGCGCCGGGCATCGTCCCCTCCGCGGTCGTCGTGGAGCTCACCCATCTCGCGACGCTGTACCACGACGACGTGATGGACGAGGCGGACGTGCGCCGCGGAGTGCCCAGCGCCAATGTCAGCTGGGGCAACTCGGTCGCCGTGCTCACCGGCGACTTCCTCTTCGCCCGCGCCTCGCACATCCTGGCCGACCTCGGGCCCGAGGCCGTACGCATCCAGGCCGAGGCCTTCGAACGCCTGGTGACCGGCCAGATCCTGGAGACGGCGGGACCGCGGGACGGCCGCGACCCGGTCGACCACTATCTGGATGTGATCGGCGGCAAGACCGGCTCCCTGATCGCCGTCGCCGGCCGCTTCGGCGCGATGATGTCCGGCGCCGACGAGACGGTGGTGGACGTCCTCACCCAGTACGGCGAGCGGCTCGGCGTCGCCTTCCAGCTCGCCGACGACGTACTGGACATCGCCTCCGACTCGCACGAGTCCGGCAAGACGCCCGGCACCGATCTGCGCGAGGGCATCCCGACCCTGCCCGTACTGCATCTGCGGGCGCAGGCCGCGGCCCACGGCCGACCCGAGGACGTGGCGCTCTGCGAGCTGCTCGACGGCGATCTCACCGATGACGCCCGGCATGCGGAGGCCCTGGCCGGTCTGCGCGCCCACCCGGCCCTCGAGCAGGCCCGGCGCGACACCATCCGCTATGCGGAGGAGGCCCGCGCCACCCTGGCCCCGCTGCCCGAGTGCGACGCCAAGCTGTGCCTGATCGAGCTGTGCGACGCGGTGGTGCACCGGGCGGGGTGACCCTCCGCAGGGTGCTGCACCCTTAGGGGTCGAGGGCGGCAGGTCTGCCGGTGGCGCTGCTGTTCGGGGGAAGTACGGGCCGAGGGTGTCATCCCGTAGGTGTACAGGGAGTTGATCCCGGGGGCTGACGCTTCCGGGTGGCCGATTTGGTCGGATAGAGACACCCACCCCTTACCAATCCGGGTGACAATGGCGGCGCAGGGTGGACGAGTGCGCGCAAGGGAGAGGCCGCCGCCGAGCACGGAGGAAGGCACACATGGCACCGTACGAAACGTCAAGGACCACCGAGGAGGCCGACGACCACGGCACGGGGCGCCGCAAGGCCACCCGCTACGTCGTCCCGGTCGCGGTGGCCGGAGTGGCGGCGGCGACCATCGGGCTGGTCCCGGCGCTCGCCGACTCCGGTGATCCCGATCTGCCCAAGATCACTGCCGAGGAGCTCGTCGAGAAGATCGCCGCTTCCGACACAGAGCAGCTGTCCGGCAGCGTCAAGATCAGCACCGACCTGGGGATTCCCGCCTTCGGCGACGCGATGTCCTCGCTTGCCCCGGGCGGCGAGGGCGGGGACTCCTCCGCCGATCCGCAGTCCCGCCTGATGGAGCTGGCCTCCGGCACGCACACACTGCGCGTCGCGGCCGACGGCCCGGACAAGCAGAAGCTGTCCATCGTCGACGACACCTCCGAGTACAGCCTGATCCACAACGGCGACGACGTCTGGGCGTACGACAGCGGCTCCGACGAGGCGTTCCACGCCGAGGCCGAGAAGGGTGCGCACGGCAAGGGCAAGGCCGAGGGCGAGGACAAGCTCGGGGGCGCCACCCCGAAGGAGTTCGCCGAGGAGGCACTGAAGGCGGTCGACGACACCACGTCGGTGACCGTCGACGGCACCGCGAAGGTCGCGGGGCGCGATGCTTACCAGCTGCTGATCAAGCCCAAGCAGTCCGGTTCGACGATCGGCTCGATCCGTATCGCGGTGGACGCGGACAACGGCGTGCCGCTGAAGTTCACGCTCAATCCGAGCAGCGGCGGCAAGGCGGCGATCGACGCGGGCTTCACCGACGTCGACTTCGCCGAGCCCGACGCGAAGACCTTCGACTTCAAGCCGAACAAGGGCACGAAGGTCACCGAGGCGGACGAGGCCGGCAAGGAGCACAAGGGCGACAAGGGCCCCCGGCCCGAGGGCCTGGAAGACCTCGAGGGACTCGAGGGCATGAACGTCATCGGGGAGGGCTGGAGCTCGATCGCCACCTTCGACACCGGCGCTCCGCTGCCGACGTCCGGCTCCGCGTCCGGGGACGTCCCGCCGGAGGCGGACAAGCTACTCTCCGCGCTCGGCGACCAGGTCAAGGGCGACTTCGGCAAGGGCACGGTGTTCTCGACCCGCCTGGTGAACGCGCTGATCACCGAGGACGGCAAGGTCTACGCCGGGGCGGTCGACAAGGCCACCCTGGTCAAGGCGGCGAACGCGGCGAAGTAGCCCGGCCCGTCTCCACCCCGTGCGGGTGCCCCTTCGGGGGTGCCTGCGCGGGGTTTCGGCTTCGGCTCGGGGTGTGCGAGACAGGGGAGAGCATTGACGGGGAGTCCGGGCAGCACGCCCGAGGCGGACGTGTCGGCCGGCGCCGGAGCGTCGCCCGACGCGGCACCGGTGATCGAGACGCGCGGGCTCAGCAAGCGGTATGGCGGGCAACTGGCCGTCGACCGGCTGGACCTGTCCGTGCCCGCCGGCAGCGTCTTCGGCTTCCTCGGCCCGAACGGCTCCGGCAAGACCACCACCATCCGCATGCTGATGGGCCTCATCGACCCCGGCGCAGGCACCGTCCGGGTGCTCGGACACCGGATGCCGGACGCGGCCCGCACCGTCCTTCCGCAGGTCGGCGCGCTGATCGAGGGCCCTGCCCTGTACGGCCACCTGTCCGGCCGGGACAATCTGGTGCGCTACGACAGCGCCGACCCGACGGCCGACCCGCGCACCCGCAAGGCCCGGGTGGCGGCCGCACTCGACCGCGTGGGCCTGACCGCCGCGGCCGGCAAGCGGGCGAAGGCGTACTCGCTCGGCATGAAGCAGCGCCTCGGCCTGGCCGCCGCCCTGCTCACCCCGCGCCGCCTGCTCGTACTGGACGAACCGACGAACGGCCTCGACCCGCAGGGCATGCGCGAGATCCGCACCCTGGTACGGGAGTTGGCCCGGGACGGCACCACCGTCTTTCTCTCCTCCCACCTCCTCGACGAGATCGAACAGGTGTGTACGCACGCCGCCGTGATGGCCAAGGGCCGGCTCGTCACCCAGGGCCCGGTCGAGGACCTCGCGGCGACCGCCCGCGGCCGGCTCGCGGTCAGTACGCCCGATCCGGGCGACGCCGTGCGCGTACTGAAGGAGAACGGCGTGACCGGCATCGCCGTGGAGTCCGGCGACCGGGTCACCGGGGACCCGCCGCCCGACGGTGACCTGGCCGAGCTGACCGCGGCGCTGGTCGGCGCGGGTGTGCGGGTGCGCGGCTTCGGACTCGAACGAGCCTCTCTCGAGGACGTGTTCATGCAGTTGACGGGGGAGGGCTTCGATGTCACGGGCTGACACGGCGGCCTATGCCGGCGGGCCGGCGGCCGCGGGCGACCCCGGGGTGCGCCGCTGGTTCTGGACGCTCGGACTCTTCCGCTCCGAGGTCACCACGACCTTCCGGCGCTGGCGCACGCTCGCCCTGCTCGGCGTGCTCGCCGCCGTACCGGTACTGGTCGGCATCGCCGTCAAGATCGAGACGGGCGACGGGGGTTCGGCGGGCGGCGGCGCGGGGCAGGGGCCCGCGTTCATCGCGCAGATCACCAACAACGGACTGTTCCTGGTCTTCACCGCGCTCGCCGCCACGCTGCCGTTCTTCCTGCCGATGGCCGTCGGCGTGGTCGCCGGGGACGGCATCGCGGGCGAGGCGAGCGCGGGCACCTTGCGCTATCTGCTTGTCGCGCCCGCGGGACGCAGCAGGCTGCTGCTCGCCAAGTACGCGGCCACGCTGGCGTTCTGCCTGGTCGCGACCCTGACGGTGGCGGTCTCCGCGCTGATCGTCGGGGCGCTGCTCTTCCCGCTGGGCGAGCTCACCACCATCTCGGGGACCCGGATCAGCCTGTCCGAAGGGCTGTGGCGGGCGCTGCTCATCGCCCTGGTGGTGGCGGCCTCACTGATCGGACTCGCGGCCCTCGGGCTCTTCGTCTCCACACTGACCAACAGCGGGATCGCGGCCATGGCGACCACCGTCGGACTGCTCATCGCCGTGCAGATCCTGGACACGATCCCGCAGTTGGACGCGCTGCATCCGTATCTGTTCTCGCATCACTGGCTGTCCTTCGCGGACCTGATGCGGGAACCGGTCCACTGGGACGATCTGCTGAGCAATCTGCGGCTGCAGCTGATCTACGCGGCGGTCTTCGGGTCGGCCGCGTGGGCCCGCTTCACGGCGAAGGACATTACGGCGTGACCCAGGAGGTCACGGCGTGACAGCGGGCCCACGCGGCTGGTTCAGCTCGGCTCGGTTCGTCCCGCCTCAGCCGGAGAGTTCCCAGATGCTGTGGGCCAGGGCGTCGCTGTTGCGGTCGAGTGCGGTCTCGTCGATGTTCGCGGTGTCGTCGCAGGCCGAGTGGTAGCAGGGGTCGAAGGAGTCGCCCGCCGTGCCGCCCCACTTCTCGGCCTGCTCGGCCGACTTGGTGCTGCCGGCCCCGGTGAAGAGCCCGCCGACCGGTATCCCCGCGCTCAGGAACGAGGCGTGGTCCGAGCGCCCGTCGGCCTCCGTGTCGGCCTCCGTCGGGACGTCGATCCCGGCGAAGTAGTCGGTGAACACCTTCTCCAGGGCCGGGTCGTCGTCGTAGACGAAGTAGCCGGCGTTCGGAGAGCCGACCATGTCGAAGTTCAGATACCCGGAGATCTTCGCCTGTTCGTCGGCGGGGAGTTGGTCGACGTAGTGCCGGGAGCCGACCATGCCCAGTTCCTCGGCGCCCCACCAGGCGAAACGCAGACTCTTGGCCGGTGCCAGCTGCTCGCGTGAGACGGCGAGTGCGGTTTCCAGTACGGCGGCCGAGCCGGAGCCGTTGTCGTTGATGCCGGCGCCGGAGCCGACGCTGTCGAGATGGGCGCCGGCCATCAGGACCTGGTCGGGATCGGCGCCGGGCCAGTCGGCGATCAGGTTGTAACCGGTCTGACCGCCGGAGGTGAACTCCTGCACGGTGGTGGTGAATCCGGCCTCGTCGAGCTTGGCCTTCAGATAGTCGACGGAGGCCTGGTAGCCGGCGCTGCCGTGGGCGCGATTGCCGCCGTTGGCCTCGGCTATCGAGTTCAGTTCGGCCAGGTGGGCCTGCACGTTGGCCACGGGTATGTCGGGTGCCGCCGCGGCGGTGGGGGGCGCTGCGGCGGCGGCCGGCACCGCGACGAGGCCGGCTGCGAGCAGCGCGGCCGCGGCGGTGACACGTATCGGGACGGAGAGCTTCATGTGGGGGGCTCCGGATCCGTACGGGGACAGGACTGCGCGTACGCGGAGGTGGGGTGCGTACGTACGCGGAGGCTGATGCTCGGGTACGGGTGACTCTCCGTCAAGAGGGCAAAACAGTCCGGGCGTTGGTGGTGCCGTGGGCGGTGGGCGAGGTGTGGGCGGTCAGGCCACGCAGAATTCGTTCCCCTCCGGGTCCTGCATGACGGCCCACTCGCCGCCCTGCTCCTTCACGTCCCGCACGAGGGTGGCGCCGAGGCCCTCCAGGCGGGCCACCGCGGCGGGCCGGCTGTCGGGTCCGACGTGCACGTCGATGTGCAGGCGGTTCTTGCCCGTCTTGGGCTCCGGGACCCGGTTGAACAGCAGGCGTCTGCCGAGGCCCGCGCCGCTGGACTCGTCGTACGGGTCGTCGGGGTGGCGGGCGCCCGCCGCGTCGCGCCAGGCCCGGCGGCCGTGCGCCTCGACGGTGACCTCCGGCGGGATCGCGCCGAGGCCGAGGAGCTGCTCGATCAGCGGGCTGTTGTCCTCCACCTCGTACTCCAGGGCGGCCGCCCAGAAGTCCGCCTGGGCGTGCGGGTCGGTGCAGTCGATCACGAGCTTCCATTGCAGTGTCATGCTAACCGGTTATAGTGGTTACATGGCTCGACAGGCAATGGGATTGACCCTCACATCGCTCGAAGGGGTGTCCTTCCGGTTCGATCCGGGGGCGCTCTGCCTGGAATTCGCCACGACCGGCGGTCCGGGTGCCTTCGCGCGGTTCGAGGTGCTGCGCGAGCCGGCGGATCTGCGGCGCTGGGCGGAGTCGAGCCGACTGCCGGGTGGTCTGGAACTGACGGTGAGCGAGGCCGAGTTCGCGGTCGCGCGTCCGCTGCGGGACGCGATCATGATCCTCGCGGCCGAGCGCGCCCACGGCGCCCCGCTGAGCGCGCGGGACCTCGAGGTGGTGAACCAGATGGCGGAGCGCCCCGCCCTCACCTCCCGTATCGCCCCCGACGGCACGCGCGCGTGGACCCCGGGCGGCACGGGCGCGCAGCTGCTCGCCACGGTGGCGAGGGATGCGGTCGACCTGTTGACCGGTCCGTACGCGCACCGGATCCGCGAGTGCTCGGCGGACGACTGCTATCTGCTGTTCGTCGACACCTCGCGCCCCGGCCGCCGCCGCTGGTGCTCGATGGAGCGCTGTGGCAACCGCAGCAAGGTCAGGACGCATCGCACGCGAGGACAGCACACCGAGAGGAGCTCCACCATGACCCCGACCGGTCTGACACAGGACGCGGGCTGGCAGATCGGCGTCTCACGGACGCTGCCGTATCCGCCCGCCGTCGTATGGGACTTCATCGCGAGCGCCGACGGCATCGCGCTGTGGCTGGGCGAGGGCGCCGAACTGCCCGCCGCACCCCGCAAGGGCACCCCGTTCGTCAATGCGGCCGGCGAGTCCGGCGAGATCCGCAGCTATCGGCCCGGCGACCGGATCCGCGCGACCCTCGGCTCCACCACGGTCCAAGTGACCGTGTCCGAGGCCCGCTCCTCGGACGGCACGCGCGCAGTGCTCGGCTTCCACCAGGAGCATCTCCCGAGCGCCCACGAGCGCGAGCGGCGCCGCGACCACTGGCAGTCGGCGATGGACCGTGCCGCCCAGGCACTCGAGTCGCCGAGTGCCTGACCGAAACCGCGCCGCGGCGTGGGCGGGGCGTCTGTGCCGCGGGGGTCACGGTGCCGCGGGCGGTGACCGTGCCGGCTCTTCGGGATCCCGGGGCGTACGTGATTCTGCTTCCCGGGTCGTACGTGACGGGTGAGGCTGCCGCGGCCGGGGGTCCGCAGTGGTCGACGGCCTGCGGTGGCCGGGGGAGGAGTGAAGCCGGCGTGAGGGTGTCGGCGGTTCTGTCTCCTGCGGCTTCCGCAGCGGAGTCGCCCCGACTCGACCCCGGCTTCGCGGCGGTCCCCGCCGCAGGGGTCAGCTCTTCGGCCCTCCGAGGCCCTGCGCCGCCGCGGTCGGGATCGAATCCGGGCCGACGTCCGCCTCGGACTCCCCGCAGGCCGCCGGAGCCGGTGCGCCCGCCGCGACCGCGCGGGAGAGCTCCGCCGCCCGGGCCCGGTTGCGGCGGGCCGTGCGCAGGGCGTCCCAGGTCAGCAGGGTCAGCGCGATCCATACGAGACCGAAGCCGGCCCACCGCTCGGGCGGCATCTCCTCGTGGAAGTACCAGATGCCGAGGACGAACTGGAAGACCGGCGCCAGATACTGCAACAGCCCGAGCGTGGACAGCGGCACCCGGATCGCCGCCGCCCCGAAGCACACCAGCGGGATCGCCGTCACCAGACCCGTCGCCGCAAGCAGCGCCGCATGCCCGCCGCCGTGCGCGCCGAACGCGGCCTCGCCCCGGCTCCCCAGCCACAGCAGAAACGCGAGCGCGGGCAGGAACTGGATGGCCGTCTCGGCGGCCAGCGACTCGATCCCGCCCAGATTCACCTTCTTCTTGGCCAGCCCGTACGTGGCGAACGAGAAGGCCAGGATCAAGGAGATCCACGGCGGCTGCCCGTATCCGAACGCGAGCACCAGCACCGCCGCGAGGCCCACCGCCACGGCCGCCCACTGCAAGGGACGCAGCCGCTCCTTGAGCAGCAGTACGCCCATCGCGATGGTCACCAGCGGATTGATGAAGTAGCCGAGCGAGGCCTCCACGACATGGCCGGAGTTGACCGCCCAGATGTAGACGCCCCAATTGATGGTGATGACGCCCGCACCCACGGCCACCAGGCCGAGCCGCTTCGGCTGCCGCAGCAGCTCACCGGCCCAGGCCCAGCGCCGGACGAGGAGCAGAGCGACCGCGACGACGGCGAGCGACCAGACCATCCGGTGCGCCAGGATCTCCCCGGCCCCGGCCGGCTTCAGGAGCGGCCAGAAGAGGGGGACGAGGCCCCACATCCCGTACGCCCCGAAGCCGTACAGCAGGCCGGCACGGCTCTCGCGTGACGTCGACTGCATTGAGGCCTCCCGACCGGCACACCGATTCTCGAACTCTCCGACGGTAGCGGCCGCAGGTCCTGCCTGTCATCTCCGTATCGCTCTTTGGTCCTTACTGTGCTGCGTGCCTCACTGGTCCTTCAGGGCCCCGGCGACGGCCTCGGCGATCGGGGTCGTGGGGCGGTCGATCAGCCTGGCCAGATCGCCGCTGGTGGTGGCGAGCAGCCCGCGGGCGATCGCGGCGTCGACGTCGACGAGGATTGCCGCCATCGGCTCGGGGAGCCCGGCGCCGGTCAGGATGGCCAGGTTGTCGGCGGCGGGCACATCGGCGTAGCCGATCTCGCGCCCGGTCTGCCGGCTCAACTCGGCGGCGTACTCGGTGAAACTCCACGCGACGTCGCCGCTCAGCTCGTACACCTGGTTCTCGAAACCGTCGCCGGTCAGGACGGTGACGGCCGCGGCGGCGTAGTCCGCACGCGAGGCCGAGGCGACGCGGCCGTCGCCCGCGCTGTTCACGACGGCGCCGTGCTCCAGGACCGGGGCCAGGTTCTCGGTGTAGTTCTCGTGGTACCAGCCGTTGCGCAGGAAGACGTACGGCAGGCCCGAGTCGAGGATCAGCTGCTCGGTCACCTTGTGCTCGGCGGCCAGCTCGAAGTCGGCGTCCGGGCCGCCGAGTATGCCCGTGTACGCGAGCAGGGCGACGCCGGCCGTCCGTGCGGCGTCGATCACCGCGGTGTGCTGGGCGACGCGGCGGCCCACCTCGCTGCCGGAGATCAACAGGACCCGGTCTCCGGCGCCGAATGTGCCCGCGAGCGTCTCCGGCCTGCTGTAGTCGCCGATCCGCAGTTCGACTCCGCGGGCGGCGAGGTCCGTCGCCTTCTCCTTGTCGCGGACGACGGCGGCGACGCGGTCGGCCGGAACCTTCTCGAGCAGTCCGTCGATGACGTGGCGGCCGAGGTGTCCGGTGGCTCCGGTGACGACGATCATGGGGAAGCTCCTTGGTGTGGATGCGGTTCGCTCGATGCCGCGGGGCTTGTTCCGCGGCTCTTCCCGATCGTAAAATTGACACTAACCAAAGGAAAGTACCCACTTTGAAGTAAGGTACTGGCATGAAGGTGAGCATTGAGGTGAGCAAGGTGAAGGCGCGCGAGGCGGAGGCCAGTCCGAAGCCGGGTCTGGACGCGCTCCTGCCCGACGTCTTCGCCGCCGACTGCGCATCCCGCGGCATCCTGGAGCACATCGTCAGCCGCTGGGGCGTGCTCGTGCTCGCCTCGCTCCTGGAGGGCACCATGCGGTTCAGCGCACTGCGTCGCCGTATCGGGGGCGTCAGCGAGAAGATGCTGGCGCAGACGCTGCAGACCCTGGAGCGCGACGGCATGGTGCTGCGCGAGGCCAAGCCGGTGATCCCACCGCACGTCGAGTACTCCCTGACGCCGCTCGGCCGGCAGGCGGCGCACCTGGTGTGGTCGCTGGCTCACTGGTCCGAGGAGCATGTCCCGCAGGTCGAGTCGGCCCGCGCGGCGTACGACGGCAGGCGCGGCTGAGCCGGGGCGGGGGCGCGGGCGCGATCGGCGGATGCGACGAGGCCCGGTCCCCTGCAATTCGCCGAGCGGGGGCCGGGCCTCGTCGTATGTGCGGTGTGGCTGGCAGTGGGTGCGGTGGCGGCCGCGTCAGCCGGCGACGGTCCAGGTGTCGCCGCCCGCGAGGAGCGCGGCGAGGTCGCCCTTGCCGTCGCGTTCGACGGCGGCGTCGAGCTGGTCGGACATCTGGGTGTCGTAGACGGGGCGGTCGATGTCGCGGAGCACGCCGATGGGGGTGTGGTGCAGGGTGTCGGGGTCGGCGAGCCGGGAGAGGGCGAAGGCGGTGGTCGGGGACGCGGAGTGCGCGTCATGGACCAGGATCTGCGACTGGTTGTCCTCGGTGACGTCGACGATCTGCAGGTCGCCGGTGAGGGAGTCGCGGATGACGCCCTTGGCCTGTTCGACTCCGAAGCGGATCGGCTGTCCGTGTTCGAGGCGGATGACGGCTTCCTCGGCCTGCTGTTTGTCCTTGAGGACCTCGAAGGCGCCGTCGTTGAAGATGTTGCAGTTCTGGTAGATCTCGACGAGGGCGGTGCCGGGGTGGTCGGCGGCCTGGCGCAGGACCTCGGTGAGGTGTTTGCGGTCGGAGTCGACGGTGCGGGCGACGAAGCTCGCTTCGGCGCCGATGGCGAGGGAGACGGGGTTGAAGGGGGCGTCGAGGGAGCCCATCGGTGTCGATTTGGTGATCTTGCCGACTTCGGAGGTGGGGCTGTACTGGCCCTTGGTGAGGCCGTAGATCCGGTTGTTGAACAGCAGGATCTTCAGGTTGACGTTGCGGCGCAGGGCGTGGATGAGGTGGTTGCCGCCGATGGACAGTGCGTCGCCGTCGCCGGTGACGACCCAGACGCTCAGGTCGCGGCGGGAGGAGGCGAGGCCGGTGGCGATGGCGGGGGCGCGGCCGTGGATGGAGTGCATGCCGTAGGTGTTCATGTAGTACGGGAAGCGGCTGGAGCAGCCGATCCCGGACACGAAGACGATGTTCTCCTTGGCGAGGCCGAGTTCGGGCATGAAGCCCTGCACGGCCGCGAGGACCGCGTAGTCGCCGCAGCCGGGGCACCAGCGCACTTCCTGGTCGGACTTGAAGTCCTTCATGGACTGCTTGGCCTCGGCCTTCGGGACCAGGTGCAGCAGTCCATTACCGGCGTCAGTCATCGATGGCCTCCTTGAGAGCCTTGGCGAGCTGCTCGGCCTTGAACGGCATTCCATTGACCTGGTTGTAACTCCGGGCGTCCACCAGGTACTTCGCCCGGAGCAGGGTGGCGAGCTGCCCCAGGTTCATCTCCGGCACGACGACCTTGTCGTAACGCGCGAGGACGTCGCCGAGATTCCGCGGCAGCGGGTTGAGGTGGCGCAGATGCGCCTGCGCGATCCGCTCGCCCGCGGTCCGCAGCCGGCGTACGGCGGCGGTGATCGGGCCGTACGTCGATCCCCAGCCGAGGACCAGGACGCCCGCGCCCTCGGGGTCGCCCGTGCCCGTGTTGGGCGGCGAGGCCGTGGCGGGGTCGTCGACCTCCAGGTCGGGGACCGTGATGCCGTCGACCTTGGCCTGGCGGGTGCGGACCATGAAGTCGTGGTTGGCCGGGTCGTAGCTGATGTTGCCGGTGCCGTCCTGCTTCTCGATGCCGCCGATGCGGTGCTCGAGACCCGGTGTGCCGGGGATGGCCCAGGGCCGGGCGAGAGTTTGCGGGTCGCGCTTGTACGGCCAGAAGACCTCGGTGCCGTCCTCGGTGGTGTGGTTCGGGCCGTGCGCGAACTGGGTGCGCAGGTCCGGGAGTTCGTCCACCTCGGGGATGCGCCACGGCTCGGAGCCGTTGGCCAGGTAGCCGTCGGAGAGCAGGAACACCGGGGTGCGGTACGTCAGCGCGATCCGGGCCGCCTCGAGTGCGGCGTCGAAGCAGTCGGCCGGGGTCTTCGGGGCGACGATCGGCACCGGCGCCTCGCCGTTGCGCCCGTACATCGCCTGCAGCAGGTCGGCCTGTTCGGTCTTGGTGGGCAGGCCGGTGGAGGGGCCGCCGCGCTGGATGTCGATGACAAGCAGCGGCAGTTCGAGGGAGACGGCCAGGCCGATGGTCTCGGATTTGAGGGCGACGCCCGGGCCGGAGGTGGTGGTCACCGCGAGCGAGCCGCCGAAGGCCGCGCCGAGCGCGGCGCCGATGCCGGCGATCTCGTCCTCGGCCTGGAAGGTCCGCACGCCGAAGTTCTTGTGCTTGCTCAGCTCGTGCAGGATGTCGGAGGCCGGGGTGATCGGGTACGAGCCCAGGTACAGCGGCAGATCAGCCTGCTGACCTGCGGCGACCAGACCGTAGGACAGGGCCAGGTTCCCCGAGATGTTGCGGTACGTGCCGGTGGGGAAGGCCTTGGCGGCCGGGGCGACCTCGTAGGAGACGGCGAAGTCCTCGGTGGTCTCGCCGAAGTTCCAGCCCGCGCGGTACGCCGCGATGTTCGCCTCGGCGATGTCGGGCTTCTTGGCGAACTTCTGCCGCAGGAACTGCTCGGTGCCCTCGGTCGGCCGGTGGTACATCCAGCTCAGCAGGCCGAGCGCGAACATGTTCTTCGAGCGGCCGGCGTCCTTGCGGGAGAGGTCGTACTCCTTGAGGGCCTCGACCGTGAGCGTGGTCAGCGGCACCGGGTGGACGTTGTACCCGTCCAGGGAGTTGTCCTCGAGGGGCGAGGTCTCGTAGCCGACCTTGGCCATCGCGCGCTTGCTGAACTCGTCCGTGTTCACGATGATCTCGGCGCCGCGCGGCACGTCGGCGATATTGGCCTTGAGCGCGGCCGGGTTCATCGCCACCAGGACGTTCGGTGCGTCGCCGGGGGTGAGGATGTCGTGGTCGGCGAAGTGCAGCTGGAAGCTCGAGACGCCGGGCAGGGTGCCGGCGGGGGCGCGGATCTCGGCCGGGAAGTTCGGCAGGGTCGAGAGGTCGTTTCCGAACGAGGCCGTCTCCGAGGTGAAACGGTCACCCGTCAGCTGCATCCCGTCACCGGAGTCCCCCGCGAACCTGATGATCACCCGGTCCAGACGACGTACCTCTTTGTCACCGGACGGTTTGCGCTGCTCGCCGACGACCGTGGCGTCGGCCTGTTCGGCTGGGCTACTGACCTGGCTGGTCACTGAACTGGACCTCCCTCGAGGCTGCGGCACGTGGACGAACCGACCGACCGGTCCTCCCAAGGCCACCCTACGTCGGTAAGGGTGGCCTTCCCCGGGTCGCTCATATCGTGGACGTGGATTTGAGACGGGTCATGGTCCCGGTTTGTCATGAATTGCCAGTCCTCGCGTCTTTCTTCGAGGACGCTCTTGGTTCGTACTTTGGTTCTAGGTCCTGACGCGAGCCTGACGTCGCCCTGACGCCCGATCCGCCGTCGAGGCCTCGCCCGACCGTATCTGACTATGTGTCAGACATCATGAATTGAGATACGTGAGAACCGCCAGTACGCGCCGGTGATCCCCGTCACTCTGCGAGAGGCCGAGCTTCAGGAAGATGTTGCTCACGTGCTTCTCGACGGCGCCGTCGCTCACCACCAGCTGCCTGGCGATCGCCGAGTTCGTCCGGCCCTCGGCCATCAGACCCAGGACCTCGCGCTCGCGCGGGGTGAGGCCGGTCAGCACGTCCTGCTTGCGGCTGCGCCCGAGCAGCTGGGCGACCACCTCCGGGTCGAGCGCGGTACCGCCGTCGGCGACGCGCACCACGGCGTCCACGAACTCCCTGACCTCGGCCACCCGGTCCTTCAGCAGATACCCGACACCGTGGCTCGACCCGGCCAGCAACTCCGTCGCGTACTGCTCCTCCACATACTGGGACAGGACCAGGACCCCCAGGCCGGGGTGGTCGCGGCGCAGCCGCACCGCGGCCTTCACGCCCTCGTCGGTGTGCGTCGGCGGCATACGTACGTCCGCCACCACCACGTCCGGGATCAGGCCCTGGTCGTCCAACTCGCCGATCGTCTTGATCAGCGCCTCGGCGTCGCCGACGCCCGCGACCACCTCATGCCCCCGGTCGGTCAGCAGCCGGGTCAGGCCCTCCCTGAGCAGCACTGAATCCTCGGCGATGACCACCCGCACCTTGTCCTCCACGATCCGTCCGTCCCCCCAGAAGCTCCCCAGCTACCGACGCCGTCCAGCATCTCAGCATCCGGGAACCTCCGCGCCCACACACCACGAATCCATCACCGGCCATGACCGGGGCTTCCGTCGCCGACTGTGCCTTTCGGCGGCGACGGTGCGTTCCGGCGACGGCTGGGGCTGCTGGGCGGGACGGTGCGTTCGGGCGGCGGCTGGGGCTGCGGGGCGCGACCGTGCCTTTCGGCCGCGACTGGGGCATCCCTCCGCCGGCGGGCTTTCGCCGCTGCCGCCGGGAATCCTTGCCGGCACTGGGGCACCACGCGCCGGGGTGGGGCTTGCCCGGGCAGGTGATTGTCCGGCCTTCTGCTTGCCCGCCCGCCTGGCTGGCTGCGTGGGCGCCCTGCTGTCGGCTGCCTGTCCGGAAGACCCCCAGCCGGACCGGCCCCCGCGCCTCAGCCGCGCCAGGGCAGTTCGGCCGTGACCGTCGTCGGGCCGCCCCGCGGAGAGTCGACCACGAGGATGCCGTCGACGGCGTCCATCCGCTCGGCCAGACCCGCCAGGCCGGAACCTGCAGTCACCTCCGCGCCGCCCACACCGTCGTCCGTTATCTGCAGCAACAGGCGGTCCGAAGTACGCCACACGTCGACCATCGCGCGGGACGCTCCGGAGTGCTTGCTGATGTTCTGCAGCAGTTCGGAGGCGGTGAAGTAGGCGATCCCCTCGATGGCGGGGGCGGGGCGGCGGTCCAGGTCCACGTCCACCGTCACCGGGACCGTGCAGCGGGAGGCCACCGCGGAGAGTGCCGCGTCGAGTCCGCGGTCGGTGAGGACCGCCGGGTGGATGCCGCGGGCCAGATCCCGCAGCTCCTGCAGCGCGATCTTCACCTCGCCGTGTGCCTCGTCCACCATGCGGGCCGCGGCCTGCGGGTCCTCCCGCAGCTTCTCCTTGGCCAGGCCGAGGTCCATGGCGAGCGAGACCAGGCGGGCCTGTGCGCCGTCGTGCAGATTGCGCTCGATACGGCGGAGGTCGGCGGCCGCGGTGTCGACCACGACGCCACGGTCCGACTCCAGCTCCACCACCCGGGAGGCGAGCAGCGACGGGCCGAGCAGCCCCGTCACCATCAGCCGGTCGACCATGGTCAGGGACCGGATCAGCCAGGGCGTGGCAAGGGTCACGAGCAGCCCGATCAGTGCGGTGGCGGCGATCTCGAGGGGAGAATTCAGATACACCGAGTGCGTCTCGTCGCCGTACAGCTGGATGCCGTCCTGTCCCGTGTACATCGGGAAGACCCACTGCCACAGCGGGTACGTCAGGAGGCCCCAGCCCACCGTCCAGAAGGTGACCGCGACGACGAAGGAGAAGATCGCCCACGGGAAGTGCAGGAACGAATAGAGCACCGTGCGCCAGGAGGCGCCGCTCTTGAGGACGGCGCCGATCCAGGCCATGCCGCCGGACTTCTTGGGCCGCACCGGGTCCGGGTCGCCGACCTCGAGGCGCAGCAGCGAGCGCGCCCGCATCCGCTCCATCGCGCCGAACCCGCGCAGACCGGCCAGGCCCGCGGCAAGGACCGGGATGCCGATGAAGGTGACCAGGAGCCCGGCACCGAGCGACAGCGCCGTCACCGCGAACACGAAGGTGAACGTGGCGATCGGCAGGCTCAGCAGGATGTACCCGAACTCGCTCCAGGTGCGTGCCGCGAACGGGGCGCGCAGGGCCGGCGGCAGCAGATGGCGCCGCTCGGCGGGGCTGTCCCCGGGGAACCCGGTCCGGGTCGGGTGTCCGTAGTCCGTCGCCATCGCTGCCATCCGTTTCTACTCTGCTGCACTGCAGTGGCCTGTCCGCAGCCTGCGGGGTCTTTCCGTCGTACCTCCAGGCTCCCCGGTCCGGAGCCCTCGCACCATGCGGTCCGTCTCAGTCTTCGACCGGGGGTTTTCCCCACCCCCGAACGAGGCCGTCACCGACCGCGGACCCGCTCGGCGGTCCGGCTCAGTGGTCGCGGTCCCGGTCCCGCCACGGCAGCTCCGCCGCGATCGTGGTGGGGCCGCCGGGCGGTGAGTCCACGGCGAGCAGGCCGTCGACCGCACCGAGGCGTTCGGCGAGCCCCGCCATCCCTGACCCACCGCTCAGCTCGGCGCCGCCCTGTCCGTCGTCCTCGACCTGTATGAGGAGGCGGCGATCGGTGCGCCACACGTCCACCGATGCCGTACGGGCACGGCTGTGCTTGCTCACGTTCTGCAGGAGCTCGGAGACGGTGAAGTAGGCGATGCCTTCGATCGCCGCTGCGGGGCGGGCCGGAAGGTCGACCGTCACCGTCACCGGGACCGTGCAGCGGGAGGCCACCGCGGAGAGTGCCGCGTCGAGTCCGCGGTCGGTGAGGACCGCCGGGTGGATGCCGCGGGCCAGATCGCGCAGCTCCTGCAGGGCCAGCTTGACCTCGCCGTGCGCCTCCTCGACCATCGCGGCCACCAAGTCGTCGCTCTCGCCCTCGACCAGCTTCTCCTTGGCCAGACCGAGGCCCATCGCCAGATTGACCAGGCGGGCCTGCGCGCCGTCGTGCAGATCGCGCTCGATGCGGCGCAGATCGGCGGCCGCCGTGTCCACGACGACGCCGCGGTCCGACTCCAACTCGGCTATGCGCCGCTCCAGTTCGTCGGAGGGGGAGAGCAGTCCGCGGACCATCGCCCGGTCCACATTCGTCAGGCCGCGGGTGATGAAGGGCAGTACGGGCCACAGCAGGAACAGCGAGACGAAGCCGACCGTGAACGTCACCACGCCCCACGGCAACCTGATGAACGAATACAGCATCGTCCGCCAGCCGACCGGGTCCTTCAGGCCCGTCCACAGCCGCCCGAACATCCCCTCGTCCTTGACCCGCGGCAGCGGGCTCGGCTCGTCGACCCGCACCCTGAGCAGCGAACGCGCTCTCGCCCGCTCGAACCGTCCGATCCACCGGGCACCGGCGAGCCCGCCGGCAAGCAGCGGAAGCCCGACCACCGTGACCGTCAGGCCCGAGCCCGCGGCCAGCACCACTGTCGCGTACACGAAGCCGAGGAGCGCGACCGGGAGATTGGCCAGGAGATGTGCGATCTCCCGCCAAGTCTGCGCATGCAGAGCGGAACGCGGGCGGGGCAAGGGCTCGGATCCGCCGACGGAGGTGCCAGGTGCTGTCATGCCACCAAGCCTGCCGGGATCACCGCGCCCGCGCCATGAGGTCCACCCCTGAAAGCACCTGAGGAAAACCCCACCCCGGACGGCACTGCGGACGCCACCCCGGACGGCACCCGGGACCCCACCCGGGACCCCACCCACGACACCGTCGACGGCAGCGACCGTGACAACCTCCGCGCATTCCCGCGCATTCCCGCGCTTTGTGCTCGACGGGCTGCTTACCGCTTCTTTAGCAGGGCCTAGACTCCCGTGCGTACAGATCATGCGCGCGCCTCGTGCGTACGGAAGTCGCACGCAGATCATGCGTACAGATCAAGGGTCGTCGGCCGGACGCTCCCGCTTCCCGCGGAGTGTGCACGGGGCGACCGCGGCCGACGAGACCAGGGAGCGAGGGGCGGACGTGCCGGAACCGACCGTTCTCGGGGCGGATTTCGCGACAGCGGCGGGCGGCGGACGCGCGCCCGCCGATGCGGGCTCCCCGGCGGACACCGCACAGGGCCTCGCCGCCGACTACTTCCCGAGCTACTCGACGGTCGGCCTCCTCGCCGTCGTCGGCGTGCTCTTCGTCGCGGTCGCCTTCGGCGCCGGACGTCTGCTGCGGCCGGTCGTCCCCACGCCGGAGAAGCTGCTCACCTACGAATGCGGAGTCGATCCGGTCGGCGAGGGCTGGGCGCACACCCAGGTCCGGTACTACGTCTACGCCTTCCTCTATGTGATCTTCGCCGTGGACTCGATCTTCCTGTTCCCCTGGGCCACGGTTTTCGCGGCTCCCGGGTACGGGGCGACGACGCTCGTCGAGATGTTCATCTTCCTCGGCTTCCTGACCATCGGACTGCTCTACGCCTGGAAGAAGGGCGTCCTCACATGGACGTGACGATCGGCCCCGCACCGGGCGCCTCCGAAGCCGCCGGCGACGGCGTCCCCGCCAAGCTCGGGCCGCTGGCCCGGCTGGCCCCGCAGCCCATGAAGGTGGTCCTCAACTGGGGCCGCCGCTACAGCCTGTGGGTCTTCAACTTCGGCCTCGCCTGCTGTGCCATCGAGTTCATCGCGGCCTCGATGGCCCGGCACGACTTCATCCGGCTCGGTGTCATCCCGTTCGCGCCCGGCCCTCGGCAGGCCGATCTGATGGTGGTCTCGGGCACGGTCACGGACAAGATGGCACCTGCGGTGAAGCGCCTGCACGAGCAGATGCCCGAGCCGAAGTACGTCATCTCCTTCGGTGCCTGCAGCAACTGCGGCGGCCCGTACTGGGACTCGTACTCGGTCACCAAGGGCGTCGACCAGATCATCCCCGTCGACGTCTATGTGCCCGGCTGCCCGCCGCGACCCGAAGCCCTGCTGCAGGGCATCCTCAAGCTGCAGGAGAAGATCGCGCGCGAGTCGCTCGGCGAGCGCTACGGGCGCAAGGGCGCGGCGCGTCCGTCGGCGGCCGCGCTGCAGAGCGACCTGGTCGCGCCCCCGGCCGCGGCGAAGGAGGGGGAGCGGTGACGGGCTGGCTCCCCGACGAGGTGACCGAGCTGTTCGGCGCGGAGACCACGGCCGAGGAGGCGTACGACCTGTTGACGGTCGACGTACCCCCGCAGGACTGGATCACGGCGCTGGAGACCGCGCGCGTACGGCTCGGCTGTACGTATTTCGACTGGCTGAGCGCGGTGGACGAAGCGGAAGCCGGATTCCGTGTCTGTGCGCATGTGGTCGCGCTGCACCCGACCCGGCGGCTCCTGGTGCGTACGACCGTCCCCCACGCGGCACCCGTACTGGCCTCGGCCGTCGAGGTGTACGCGGGGGCGGCCTGGCACGAGCGCGAGACGCACGAGATGTTCGGCGTCGACTTCACCGGACACCCGGGGCTCGATCCGCTGTTGCTGCCGGAGGGCTTCGAAGGGCACCCGCTGCGCAAGGACTTCGTCCTCGCCGCGCGCGTGGCCAAGGCATGGCCGGGCGCGAAGGAGCCGGGGGAGTCGGGCGCCGGGCACGGTGGCCCCAAGCGGCGCCAGATGCTTCCTCCCGGGGTGCCGGATCCGAACGAATGGGGGCCGTTGAAGGGCCAGTTGCCGCCGGCACCGACCCGCGGCGCCCGCGCGGCCGGCGAACGCCCGGCCCGGCGCACCCGCACGGCGGCCGAGGGCTCGGCATCGAGCGGCACGGCACCGCGCCGGGCACGGAGTGCGAGCGGGGGCTCGGCGTCCCAGAGCACGGAGTCCGGTACGGGACCGGAGTCTGGTACGGGACCGGGATCCGGTACGGGACCGGAGTCCGGTACTGGACCGGAGTCCGGGGCGACCACTGCAGCGGGTCCTGGGCCGGCGCCCGGGACGACCACCGCATCGGGTACGACCGCGGATTCCGGACGGACTACGGATTCCGGTACGGGCACGGCATCCGGTACGGGTACGAGTACGGCTCCGGGAACGGGTGGGGCGCAGGGTGGCGCCCCGCGGACTCCGCGACGCTCCCGCAGCGCCGGCGAGGGCTCGGCCTCCCAACGCCCGGCCCCCGCGGGCCCGGTGAGCGAGGACCCGTCACCCTCCCCGTCCGGTGCGCCGCAGTCCGAGCCGGAGCGTTCCCCCGGAGCTCCCCGCTCCGGCGACGCCCCCTGGCACCACGCGCGCCCGGCATACGACGAGAGCACCCCGAGCCCCGAGCCGGCACCGGACACCGACAGCGCCTCGGACACCGACAGCGCCTCGGACGCCGAGCCCGACTCCGGGTCGGCCGCCGCGAAAGGGCCTGCCGGGACGTCGGGTTCGGCTGGGGCGGAGGGCGCCGGGGCGGCTTCGGACGTGGGTCGTGTGTCGCGTGCAGAGTCGGGTGCGGGCGGCGACCGGTCTTCGGCCGTCGACTCGGACTCGCAGTCGGACTCCGCGAAGAGGGTCACCGCGTCGAAGAGTTCGGCCGGGGCAGAGGGCGCCGAGGCGGCCTCGCGCGTGGACCGGGCGTCGGGTGAGTCGGCCGGGGATCCCGGCCGGGTGGAAGGTGCCGAGGCTGCGCGAGGCGGGAAGCCGGCAGGTTCTGCGCCGGGACCGGAGACTGCTCATCCGCAGGAAACCGGGCCGTCGGGGACCGGGACGCAGGCGTCGGGCGGGGAGCGGGTTCCGGGCGACGAGCCGTCAGGGGATTCTGCTGCCGCGGAGGAGATCGGGTCCGGGGCGGAGCCTAGCCGTGGTCGGCCGACCGCCGCGGCGCCGGACGCCGCAGAGGTGGACGCCACCGAGGCCGATGCCACCGAGGCGGCACCGGGAGTCGACGCCGAATCGGCAGGCGAGGCCGGATTGGGCGTCGAGCCCGCACGTGACCCGGCGCCCGAGCCCGCGGGGCGACCCGCACCCGAGGCCGTGGACGAACCCCAGGCCGTGGACGAACCCGGGACCGGCGACGGCCCCGAGAACCGACCCGCACCCGGGACCGGGACCGGGAACGAGAGCGAGAACGCACCCGGCACCCGGAACGCACCCGGCACCGGAACCGCCCCCCAGCCCGCCCCCGACAGCCCCCCCGACACCCCCGCCGGAGGCGACGCCGTATGAGCGACGTACTCGATGTCGCCCTGCGACTGCTCGTCGTCTTTGTCGCCTTTCTCGCGCTGCCGCTGATCGTCGGACAGACCGAGCACAAGGTGATGGCGCACATGCAGGGCCGCCTCGGCCCCATGCACGCGGGCGGCTTCCACGGCTGGGCGCAACTCGTCGCCGACGGCGTCAAGTTCGCGCAGAAGGAGGACATCGTCCCTGCGGGCGCCGACCGGCGGATCTTCCAGCTCGCGCCGGCCGTCGCCCTGCTGCCGTACCTCCTCGTCCTCGTGGCCATCCCGATCGGCCCTGGCGAGGGTGCGGTCGGCGTGGTCGTCGACGCCGGCATCTTCTTCGTCCTCGCCGTGATGGGCGTCGGCGTACTCGGTTCCCTGATGGCCGGCTGGGCCTCCGCGAACAAGTACTCGCTGCTCGGCGGCCTGCGCACCGCAGCCCAACTGCTCGCCTACGAACTGCCCATGCTGCTTGCCGCCGCCTCCGTCGCGATGGCCGCGGGTACGGTCTCGCTGACCGGCATCCTCGACGCCTTCGAGTGGTGGTGGCTGCCCTGGCAGATCGTCGGCGCCCTGGTGTTCTTCGTCGCCGGACTCGCCGAACTGCAGCGCCCGCCCTTCGACATGCCCGTCGCCGACTCGGAGATCATCTTCGGCTCGTACACCGAGTACACCGGCCTGCGCTTCGCGCTCTTCCTGCTCGCCGAGTACGCCGGCATCGTCATCCTGTGCGGGCTGACCGCCGTACTGTTCCTCGGCGGCTGGCACGGTCCGTGGGGCGCGGACGGCCTCGGCTGGGTGTGGACGCTGCTCAAGACCGCCGTACTCGCCTTCGTCGTCATCTGGCTGCGGGTCAGCTACCCGCGGCTGCGCGAGGACCAGCTGCAGCGCCTCGCCTGGACGGCCCTCGTCCCGCTCGCCCTCGCCCAGATCGCCCTCACCGGCGTCGTCAAGGTGGTGATCCAGTAGTGCCGCCGTCCGAGCACCCGCCGCATCCGCCTGCCGCGCACTCGACCTCCGCACCCTCGCGTTCCTTCCCGGGCAGCGGGCTCGCCAAGGGCCTCGCCGTCACGCTGCGCACGATGACGAAGAAGACCGTCACCGCGCAGTACCCGGAGGCACAGCCCGAGCTGCCGCCGCGTTCGCGCGGCGTCATCGCGCTGTTCGAGGAGAACTGCACGGTCTGCATGCTGTGCGCCCGCGAGTGCCCCGACTGGTGCATCTACATCGACTCCCACAAGGAGACGGTGCCGGCCGCGGCCCCGGGCGGCCGCGAGCGCAGCCGGAACGTCCTCGACCGCTTCGCCATCGACTTCTCGCTCTGCATGTACTGCGGTATCTGTATCGAGGTCTGCCCCTTCGACGCGCTGTTCTGGTCACCGGAGTTCGAGTACGCGGAGACGGACATCCACGAGCTGACCCACGAGCGCGACAAGCTCCGCGACTGGATGTGGACCGTGCCCGCGCCGCCCGCGCTCGACGCGGCGGCCGAGGAGCCGAAGGAACTGGCCGCGGCCCGCAAGGCCGCCGAGAAGCTGGCACAGGAAGCCGCGGAACAGAAGCAATCGACGGCAGAACAGAAGCAATCCGCGGCGGAACCGCAGGACTCCGCGGCGGACCAGCAGGGCACAGCCGGAGAGGAGGGCGCGCAATGACCGCCTCCGCGAGCGGCGCGGTAACGCTCACCGCCGCCGCCCACCCCGGCTTCCTGTCCCCGACCGGCGTCGAGATCGCCTTCGTCCTGGTCGGCCTCGTCACCCTCGGGGCCGCCCTTGTCACGGTCACCACCAAGCAGTTGGTGCACGCCGCGCTCTGGCTGGTCGTCGCACTCGGCGGGCTCGCCGTCGAGTACCTGCTCCTGACGGCCGAGTTCATCGCCTGGGTGCAGGTGCTCATCTACGTCGGCTCCGTGGTCGTCCTCCTTCTCTTCGGTCTGATGCTCACGCGGGCCCCCATCGGCCGTTCCCCGGACGCCGATTCGGGCAACCGGCTGCCCGCCCTCGCCGTCGCGATCGCCGCCGCGGCCGCCCTCGTCTGGGTGGTCGTCGACGCCTTCCGTACGACATGGATCGACCTCGGCACCCGGCAGGGGTCCACGGACGCGGTCGGCGCGATCCTCTTCAAGCACTGGGTGCTGCCCTTCGAAGCCCTCTCCGTACTGCTGCTCGCGGCCCTGGTCGGCGCGATCGTGCTGAGCCGCAAGGGCGGAACGCCGGAATCCGGCAAGGACCCGCAAGCCAGCAAGGACCCGCAATCCGGCAAGAGCCCGGAATCCGGCAAGGACGGAGCCTCCGGCACCACCCCCGGCGAGCGGGACAAGGAGCCGCGCTGATGCATCTCGCCTATCCCGCCGTGCTGGCCGCGCTGTTGTTCTGCACGGGGCTCTACGGCGTACTGGCCCGCCGCAACGCGATCCTGGTCCTGATGTCGGTCGAGCTGATGCTCAACGCCGTCAATCTGAACCTCGTCGCCTTCGACGTCTGGCTGCGCGACGCCCTGCACGCAGGCCAGGCGCTGACCCTCTTCACCATCGCCGTCGCCGCCGCCGAGATCGGCATCGGCATGGCGATCGTCCTGCTCGTGTACCGCAACCGCGGCAGCTCCGACATCGACGGTCTGCGCGACACCGCGGAACAACCGGACGACGGCCCCGAACCACCCGACGACCCGTCCGGAGACAGCTCCGACGCGGCCCGCCCGGCGGGACAGAAGGCCGAGGCCACCGCGTGACGACCACCACCCTCGCCGCCCTCGTCCCCCTCCTTCCGTTCCTCGGATCCGTGGCCGGGCTGCTGCTCGGCCGCCGGGCACCCGGATTCGTCCGGCCGCTCGCCGTACTGCCGACCCTGACCGCGCTCGCGCTCGCCGTCGTCGCGGCCGTACGCCAGGGCGGCGGCGAACCGATCACCGCGGCCACCGAACTGACCCCGACCGGCCTGGTCCTGCCGACCGGCCCCGTCTCCGTCGAACTCGCCCTGAACCTCGACGGCTTCGCCGCCCTCGCGGCCGTACTCGTCGCCCTCGTGGCCTCCTGTGTGCAGATCTACTCCACGGGCTATCTGCGCGACGACCCGCGCTATCCGTCGTACGCGGCGCTGGTCTCGCTCTTCACCGCCGCGATGCTGCTCGTCGTCTACACCGGCGATCTCATGGTGCTCCTGGTCGGCTGGGAGGTCATGGGCATCTGCTCGTACTTCCTGGTCGGGCACTACTGGGAGACGCCCGAGGCGCGGGCCGCTTCCCTGAAGGCCTTCCTGGTAACCAAGCTCGGTGATGTCCCCTTCCTGTTCGGTCTGTTCGCGCTCGCCGTGGACGCCGGGTCGTTCCGGATCGCCACCGTGCTGCGCACCGTCGCGGAGGGCGGGCTCGACCACCCGACCCTGATCGCCCTGCTGCTGCTCGCAGGCGTGGCGGGCAAATCCGCCCAGTTCCCGCTGCACACCTGGCTGCCGGACGCGATGGCCGGTCCCACGCCCGTCTCCGCGCTGATCCACGCCGCCACCATGGTCGCGGCCGGTGTCTACTTCGTCGCCCGGCTCCTTCCCGTCTTCACCTCCTCCGCCGCGGCCCTCGTCGTACTGGCCGCGATGGCCGCGGCGACCATGATCGGCTCGGCCCTGGCCGCCCTGGCCCAGGACGACATCAAGCGGGTGCTCGCCTACTCGACGATCGGCCAACTCGGCTACATGACCGGCGCGCTCGCCGTCGGCGAACGCGGCGCCGCCACCTTCCACCTCCTGTCCCACGGCGCCTTCAAGGCGCTGCTCTTCCTCGCCGCCGGCGTGATCATCCACGCCGCGGGCACCAACTCCCTCTCCGCGATGTGCCGGATGCGCGGCCTGCGCGACCGGATCCCCGACGCGTACTGGACGATGACCGTGGCGCTCCTCGCGCTCGCCGCGATCCCGCCCTTCAGCGGCTTCTTCTCCAAGGAGTCGGTGCTCGCCGCCGCCGAGCACGCCGCCACCGGCCACGCCGACGCCGTACCCGGCTCTGCCGGACTGATCGTGCTCGTCTCCGGACTGGTCACCGCCCTGCTGACCGCCGCCTACGCCACCCGTCTGTGGCTGCTCGCCTTCCGCGGCCACGGCACCGAGGCGCCCGACCACGGCCGGCAGCCGCTCGCCATGAACGCGGTGCTCTGGGTGCTCGCCGTCCCCACCGTCGCCTTCGGCCTGACCGTCGGCGTGCTCCCCGGCTGGTTCGACGGGCACGCGCTCACCCCGACCGTCACCACCTCCGTCCTCGCTACCGGTGTCGCCCTCGTCGGCGGACTCGTCACCTACGGCGCCTGGCGGCACACCACCGCGCTCGCCGCCCGGGTCCCGCTCGGCGCCGTCGCCGCCCATCCCGACGCCGAACCCGCCGTGTCCGAGGCCGAGTCCATCGCCACGCACACTGCGGCCTACGGATCACCGGGCGCCGCGCACGACCCCGCCGACCCCGGCCGGCTGCTGCTCGGACCGCTGCACCGGCACGCCGCCACGGGCTTCCACCTGGACGCGCTCTACGACCGCCTCTTCGTCCGCCCCACGCGCGCCGCGGCCCGCCTCGTCCACTTCCTCGACCGCGAGGTCGTCGACACCTACGTACGAGGTGCGGGGGCCCTGCCACGGCTCCTCGGAACAGCCGTGCGCCGGGCGCAGACCGGCAATGTGCAGACCTATCTGAGCGTGCTGCTCGCCGGCTCGGTGGTCCTTGCCGTCGCCGCCGTACTCGTCACAGCGGGAGCCTGAGCCGTGATCGATATCTCCGACACCGTCCTGCAGTTCGTCCTTGTCGTCGTGGTGGCCGGACCGCTCGTCGGCGCAGGCGCGGCCCTCCTTCCGGCGCCGCCCGGACTGCGCGGCACGTCCCCCGACCAGGCCGTGCTCCGGCACGGCGTCACCGTCACCGGTGCCGTACTCCTGGCGGCCCTCGTCCTCGCCGTGGGCTTCGACCACGACCACCCCGCCACGATGCAGGCGACCACCGACATCAGCTGGATCCCCGCCCTCGACGTGCGGCTCCACTTCGGTGTCGACGGCATCTCGCTCCCCCTCGTCGTCCTCACCGCCCTGCTCACCTTCCTCTGCGCGCTGTACAGCTACTTCAAGATGCCCGCGGGCCCGTCTCCCCGGGCATTCGTCGCCCTGCTGCTCGTCCTCGAGTCCGGCACGCTCGCGACCTTCGCCGTCCTCGATCTGCTGCTGTTCTTCCTGGCCTTCGAGATGGTCCTCATCCCGATGTACTTCCTCATCGCCCGCTGGGGCGGCGCACAAAAAGCCCAGGCCGCCTGGAAGTTCATCCTCTACACGCTGCTCGGCTCCGTCGTGATGCTGCTCGGCCTCCTCGTCATCGGCCTCGATTCAGGCACGTTCGACATGGTGGCACTCGCCACTGACAACGGCTCGGGGATGACCAAGTCGGTGCAGGTCATGGCCGTTCTGGCGATCGGGATCGGGCTCGCCGTGAAGACCCCGATGTGGCCGCTGCACAGCTGGCTCCCGGACGCCCACACGGCGGCCCCGACCGTCGGCTCGGTGCTGCTGGCCGGCGTCCTGCTGAAGATGGGCACGTACGGGTTCGTGCGCATCCTGCTGCCGGCGACGCCGGACGGCATGAGCGTCTTCGCGCCGTATCTGGCCGCCTTCGCGGTGGTCGGCATCATCTACGGATCGCTCGCCTGCCTCGCCCTGGCACGCAAGGGCGCGGGCGGCGACCTCAAACGGCTCATCGCGTACTCGTCCGTCGGCCACATGGGCTTCGTACTGCTCGGCATCTCGACGATGACACCGACCGGCGTCAATGGCGCGCTGTTCGCCAACATCGGCCACGGACTCATCACCGGACTGCTGTTCTTCCTGGTCGGCGCGCTCAAGGACCGCACCGGCAGTACCGATCTCGACGCGCTCGCCCGGGAGACGGGCGGCGCACTCTACGGCCGCGCGCCCCGCCTCGGCGGACTGCTCGCCTTCGGCGCCGTCGCCTCCCTCGGACTGCCCGGACTAGCCGGATTCTGGGGCGAGATGCTCGCCCTGTTCGGCGCCTTCCGGCCTGCCGAAGGGCTGCACCGGGGCGCCTTCCTGACCTTCATGGTGATCGCCGGCATCGGCACCCTGCTCACCGCCGCGTACCTCCTGATCGTCGTCCGCCGCGTCTGCATGGGCGCGCCACCGGCGGCCGACGCACCGGACGCACCCCGTCTCGCCGACGTCCAGGGCTACGAGTTCGCCTCCTGGACCCCGCTCGTCGCCCTCACCGTCCTCGCCGGACTCTGGCCCGCGCTGTTGCTCGGCCTCACCGACCCGGCCGTGCAGCAGCTCCTCGCAGGAGGCAAGGCATGACCTCCCTGGTCCAGTCCGTCGACTGGCTGGCGATCGCGCCGCCGACCATCGCGGCGCTCACCGGCCTGCTCGTGCTCGTCACCGACCTGTTCGTGCCGGCCGGCCGCAAGGGCCTGCTCGCCTGGCTGTCCGTGGCCGGCCTCGCCGCCGCCTCGCTGGCCCTGCTCCTGCTGCTCGACGGCGACCGGTCCACGTTCTGCCTGACCGGCGACACGGCGGTGTGCAGCTACACGGCGGACCGCTTCACCGTCGTCATCCAGTTCCTGGTCCTGGCCGGAGCCCTGGTGACCGCCCTCCTGTCGGTCGGTCCGCTGCGCGAGAACCGCGGCGGCGAGGCCGAACTCCCCGCGGGTGAGTACTGGTTCCTGCTGCTCTCGTCCGCCGCCGGCGCCGCCCTGCTGCCCGCATCCCGCGATCTGGCCACCCTGGTCATCGCCCTCGAGGTCGCCTCGCTGCCCGCCTTCGCGCTGGTCGGCCTGCGCCGCGGCGACCGCCGCTCCGCCGAGGCGGCCCTGAAGTTCTTCCTGTCCTCGGTGGTCGCCACCGCCGTCACCCTGCTCGGCGCCAGCTTCGTGTACGCGGCGACGGGCACGCTGCATCTGACCGAGATCGCCACCGCGCTCGACGACGTGGACCCGGCCCTGACGACCCTGGCGCAGACGGGAGTTGCCCTCACTCTGGTGGGCTTCGCCTTCAAGACCGCCGCGGTGCCGTTCCACTTCTGGGTGCCCGACACGTACATCGGGGCGCCGCTCCCGGTCGCCGCCTATCTCTCGGTGGTCGGCAAGGCGGTCGGCTTCACCGGTCTGATCCTGGTCACGGTCGTCGCGTTCCCGTCGTACGCCCACGTGTGGGGACCGGTGATGGCGGTCCTCGCAGGTCTGACGATGACGGTCGGCAATGCGGCCGCCCTGCGACAGAGCTCCACGCGCGCGTACAGCGCGGTACGACTGCTCGCCTGGTCCTCCGTCGGACAGGCCGGCTACCTCCTGGTGCCCATCGCATCGGCGGCCTACGCGGACGACGCGGCCGGCGCCGAGCGGGCGGTCGGCGCCACCGTGTCGTACGCCCTGATGTACGCGGCGGTGAACCTGGGCGCGTTCGCGGTCGCCTCCCTCGTCGCACGCAGCAGGCCGCGCAACCGGATCGAGGACTACCGGGGCCTGTACGCCAGGCGCCCGCTCGCCGCCCTCGCGCTCGGGTTCTTCCTGCTCTGCCTGGCCGGCCTGCCGCCCGGCATCATCGGCCTGTTCGCGAAGGTCACCGTGTTCGCGGCGGCGGTCGACGCCGGACTCGGCTGGCTGGCCGTGGTGATGGCGGTCAACGTGGTCATCGCGCTGGTCTACTACCTGCGCTGGACCGCGGTCCTGTTCCGCGCGCGCGTGGACGCCCCGCAGCAGGCTCCCGTACGGCTCCCGCTTCCTCTCACCGGTGCGGTGGCCCTCACGGCGGTCGTAGCCGTCGCCCTGTCCGGGGCACCGCAACTGGTCCTGCGTTTCTCGGAGGGCGTGCTGTTCTGAGCGGTTGCCCGAAGGGCACCGCCCCGCCCACCTCACCCGATCGGCCGAGCACACCTCCCCATGGCCCGGGGAACCCGCGCCCACCGCCTGGCGTTGACCAGGTAGGGAGGGTCCACTGGAGAGTGACCAGTAAGCCGAGGGTTCCCCTGCCGCACCACCAGGAGGGCGCACCGTGCACCGCCGTCACAACGGTCTGAAGACCGCTCTGCTGCTCGGAGGGCTCTCGGCCCTCATCATCGTGATCGGCGGCTTCTTCGGACGCACGGGCCTGTTCATCGCCCTCTTCGTCGCCCTCGGCACCAATGCGTACGCGTACTGGAACAGCGACAAGCTCGCCCTGCGCGCCATGCGCGCCCGCCCGGTCAGCGAGTTCGAGGCCCCGCAGCTGTACCGGATGGTGCGTGAGCTCTCCACCCAGGCCCGCCAGCCGATGCCCCGGCTCTACATCTCGCCCACCGAGGCGCCCAACGCCTTCGCCACCGGCCGCAATCCGCGCAATGCGGCGGTCTGCTGCACGGACGGCATCCTGCGCATCCTGAGCGAGCGCGAACTGCGCGGCGTCATCGGCCACGAACTGAGCCATGTCTACAACCGCGACATCCTGATCTCCTCGGTGGCGGGCGCCCTCGCCTCGGTGATCATGTTCCTGGTCAACTTCGCCTGGCTGATCCCGAGCGGCGGGTCCAGCAACCGCGAGGGACCGGGCATCTTCGGCATGCTCCTGATCATGCTGCTCGGCCCGATCGCGGCCTCCGTCATCAAGCTCGCCATCAGCCGCTCCCGCGAGTACGAGGCGGACGCCTCCGGCGCCCAGCTCACCGGCGACCCGCTCGCCCTGGCCGGCGCCCTGCGGAAACTCGACGCGGGGACGAAGCAGCTGCCGCTTCCCCCCGAGCCCAGGATCGAGGCGGCGAGCCACATGATGATCGCGAATCCCTTTCGCCCCGGGCAGGGAATGGCGAAGATGTTCTCCACGCATCCGCCGATGGCGGAGCGAATCGCCCGGCTCGAGCAGATGGCAGGTCGCCAGCAGTGAAGACAATTCTGAACGTTATTTGGCTGGTCCTGAGCGGCTTCTGGCTGTTCCTGGGATATCTGCTGGCGGGAGTGCTGCTGTGCATCACCGTCATCGGCATCCCGTTCGGCATCGCGGCCTTCCGGATCGGCGGGTACGCACTGTGGCCCTTCGGCCGCACCACCGTCGAGCGCCGTGACGCGGGCGCGCCCTCCTGCGTGGGGAACGTGCTGTGGCTGATCCTCGCGGGCTGGTGGCTCGCGCTCGGCCACATCGCCACCGGTATCGCGCTGTGCATCACCATCATCGGAATCCCGCTGGGCATCGCGAACTTCAAGCTGATCCCGGTCTCCCTGATGCCGCTGGGCCGCGAAGTCGTCAGTACGGACCAGGCGTTCGCCACGACCCGCTGGTGACCCGCCGGGCGCGCACTGCGCCAGGGGCGCCCGTACAGGCAACCGCGCGGCGCCTGTTGCTCGTCCTTCACCACAGCACACCACCACGGGTGTGACGCGCGCGGGCGTACGTTCGCCGGCCCGGGGTATCCGCTCCGGGGGCGAGCCCGCCGCGGCGGACACCGCCGACGGGCCCCCGCAGCAAGCGCGTTCACCAGGCACGAAGGGCAGGCCACGGCATGGGCATCATCAGCTGGATCGTTCTCGGACTCCTCGCGGGAGCCGTCGCCAAGATCCTGCTGCCGGGCCGCGATCCGGGGGGACTCGTCGGGACGACGCTGATCGGCATCGCCGGCGCATTCGTCGGCGGCTGGCTGTCCACCCGCTTCCTGGACCGGCCGATATCCACCGACTTCTACGACGGGGCGACGTGGGTCGCGGCGATCGGCGGCTCGCTGGTGCTGCTGATCGGCTACCGGCTGCTGTTCGGCCACTCGCGGCGCTGACCGCCCGCACAGCCACATCCCGTCACCGAGCTGCCGCCCGATTCGTCGGGCGGCAGCTTCTGCGTTCACCGGGCGGGCTCGAGCCCTGCGGGACCGTGACCCGGGCCACGTACGAAACGGTTTCGTTTCGCAGCGCCCAGGGGTTACTCTCGGACGAGTACGAAACAGTTTCGTTCCGGCGGCGTACCCTGCGCCGAGGCGCGAAGCCGTGGAACTGCCGAACGACATCAGCGGAAGGTGCACAGAACATGGCTGAAGCCGCGACGAGCCGTCGCAGCCGGATCACGCCCGAGCGCGAGTCCGAGCTGTACGGCGCGGTGCTCGACCTCCTCGGCGAGGTCGGCTACGAGGCGCTCACCATGGACACCGTCGCCGCCCGCACCCGCTCCAGCAAGGCCACCCTCTACCGCCAGTGGGGCGGCAAGGCCGAGCTGGTCGTCCGCGCCCTGCGGCACAACAAACCGCTCGGCGTCGACGGCGTCGGCGGCATCGACACCGGCAGCCTGCGCGGCGATCTGCACACCCTGCACGGGCAGCAGGACGACTGCGAGTTCGAACGCTCCTCCGCGCTGATGCGAGGCCTTGCGACGGCGGTGCACCACAACCCCGACCTGCGCCAGGCCCTGCGGGAACTGCTCATCGAGCCGGAGCTCGCGGAGCTGCGCAAGGTGCTGCAGCGGGCCGTCGACCGGGGCGAGATCCGCCCGGACAACCCGGCCATGGACTACGTCCTGCACATGCTCGTCGGAGCGATAGGGACCCGTGCCTTGATCGACGAGCTGCCGCCGGACCAGGAATTCCTCCACTCGTACATCGAAGCCGTGGTGCTCCCCGCCCTCGGCGCCTGACCTCCCCACCCCGCGCGTACACCGCCGTACGCGGGGATCCCCGCAGTGCAGCACCTGACGCGACCGCTCACGTCGTCGGGCCGATGCTCCATGCCCCAGGGCCGCCTGGCCCAAGTACCACGACCTGACCGGGAGTTACGTCCTCGTGGCCACTTTCCTGTACAAACTCGGCAAGCTCGCCTTCCGGCGGCGCCATGTCGTCACCCTGCTCTGGGTGGCCCTGCTCGCGCTGGCCGGAGTGGGCGCCTCCCAGGCGCCGGTGGCGGGCAACAGCTCGTTCTCGATCCCCGGCACTGAGGCCCAGAAGGCCTTCGATCTGCTGGAGGAACGGTTCCCCGGCGCCAGCGCCGACGGTGCCACCGCGCGCGTGGTCTTCAAGGCCCCCGACGGCGAGGAGATCTCGTCCGCCGAGAACCGGGACACCGTGCGCGAGACCGTCAAGGAGCTCGGCAAGGACTCCGAAGTCGCCTCCGTCATGGACCCGTTCCAGGCGAAGGCGGTCAGCCGGGACGGTACGACGGCCTACGCCCAGGTCTCGTACAAGGTCTCCGGCATGGAGCTCGAGGACGCCTCTCGGGACGCGCTCGAGGACACCGCGAAGGACGCCCGCGACACCGGCCTGACCGTGGAGATCGGCGGTGACGCGCTCCAGGCGGTGCCCGAGACGGGCGCCACCGAGATCATCGGCATCGGTGTCGCCGCGGTCGTCCTCGTCATCACCTTCGGCTCGCTGGTCGCGGCCGGACTGCCGCTGCTCACCGCGCTCGTCGGGGTCGGCATCGGAGTCTCCACGATCACCGCGCTCGCCAGTGTCATGGACCTGGGCTCGACCACCTCGATCCTGGCCATGATGATCGGCCTCGCCGTCGGCATCGACTACGCCCTCTTCATCGTCTCCCGCTTCCGGGCCGAGCTCGCCGAGGGGCGCGAACGCGAGGAAGCCGCCGGACGCGCGGTCGGAACCGCGGGCTCCGCCGTGGTCTTCGCCGGACTCACCGTGGTGATCGCCCTGGTGGGCCTCGCGGTGGTCAACATCCCGATGCTCACCAAGATGGGCGTCGCGGCCGCGGGAACGGTCGTCATCGCGGTCCTGATCGCGCTCACGATGATCCCGGCGCTGCTCGGTTACGCAGGTCGGCGCGTACGTCCCGCCGGCGCGAAGCGCAGGAAGCGCGGCCGCAAGAAGCAGACGCAGCAGGACGACCGCCCCGCGCACGCGGCGACCGGCGACGAGCCCCCGGCCAAGGGCGACGAGCCCCCGGCCAAGGAGGGCGCCGGCACCCGCTGGGCACGCTTCGTGCTGCGCCACCCCGTCGCCGTACTGCTCCTCGCGGTGCTCGGCCTCGGCGCCGCCGCCGTACCGGCCTCCTCGCTCGAACTCGGCCTGCCCGACGACGGCGCACAGCCCACAAGCACCACCCAGCGCAAGGCCTACGACCTGCTCTCCGAGGGCTTCGGGCCCGGCTTCAACGGCCCCCTGATGGTCGTCGTCGACGCCGGCTCCAGCGACGACCCCAAGCAGGCCGTCAAGGAGGTCACAAGCACCGTCAAGGGCCTCGACAACGTGGCCACGGTGACGCCGGCGACGTTCAACAAGACCGGCGACACCGCGATGATCAGCGTCGTCCCGGACTCCAAGCCGTCCTCCGTCGAGACCGAGGACCTGGTGCACGCCATTCGCGACGCGGGCGGCGACCTCAAGGCCGACACCGGCGCGAACGTCCTGGTCACCGGCACCACCGCGATGAACACCGACGTCTCGCAGAAGCTGAACGACGCGCTCCTGCCCTATCTCTCGCTCGTCGTCGGCCTGGCCTTCCTGCTCCTGATCGTGGTCTTCCGCTCGGTCCTGGTGCCCCTCAAGGCCGCCCTCGGCTTCCTGCTGTCGGTGCTCGCCGCGCTCGGCGCCGTCGTCGCGGTCTTCCAGTGGGGCTGGCTCGGCTCGCTGCTCGGCGTCGAGGAGACCGGCCCGGTCATGTCGATGATGCCGATCTTCATGGTGGGCGTCGTCTTCGGCCTGGCGATGGACTACGAGGTCTTCCTGGTCACCCGGATGAGGGAGGCTTACGTCCACGGCGAGAGCCCGCGGGAAGCGATCGTCACCGGATTCCGGCACGGTGCGCGCGTGGTGACCGCGGCCGCCGTGATCATGATCGCGGTCTTCTCCGGATTCATCGGCTCCAGCGAGTCGATGGTCAAGATGATCGGCTTCGGCCTCGCCATCGCGGTGCTCTTCGACGCGTTCGTCGTACGCATGGCCATCGTGCCCGCGGTACTCGCCCTGCTCGGCCGAGCGGCCTGGTGGCTGCCGCGCTGGCTGGACCGCGCACTGCCGAACGTCGATGTCGAGGGCGAGGGCCTGAGCAAGTACATCGCCGCTTCGGCGAGTTCGGGCCCGGCGGCTCCTGTGGACGCCGAGCCGGCCGCGGCGGACGCCGTCCCGGCGGCTTCCCTCGCCCTCGCCGGCGCAGGAATCCGCGGCACCGTCCGGGGCGCCGCGGGCGAGGGCCTGCCGCGCGCCGCCGTCACCCTGATCTCGGCGACGGGCGGCCAGCTCGGCCGCTCCACGGCCCACACCGACGGGTCCTACGACCTCGACGTGCCCGGCCCCGGCAGCTACGGCCTGATCGTCGCGGCCGACGGCCACCAGCCCCAGGCGGCCCAGGTCGTCGTACGCGAGGACGTCCTCGGCTACGACATCCGGCTCACCCCGTCCAACGGCCCTGCGGGACTGGTCCGTTGCCCCGACGGTGCGCCCGTGCCCGGCGCCCGGGTGGTGGTGACCGATGCCGACGGCGAGGTGCTGGCCACCGGGACGACCGGCGAGAGCGGCGGCTTCGACTTCGAGGAGCTGACCTCCGGCGCGGCCACGGTCACCGTCAGCGCTCCGGGCTTCCGGCCGGCCGCGCAGCCGGTGGAGACCGGCGAACGGACCGCCTCCCGCCTGGAGTTCGACCTGGTGGCGACCGCCCGCGTGCACGGCACCGTACGATCCGCCGCGAACGGCGGCCCGCTGCCCGACGCCCTGGTCACGCTGCTGGACGCGGCGGGCGATGTGGTGGCCACCTCCACCACGGGCGACGACGGCGCCTACGCGTTCACCGATCTCGACGCCGGTGAGTACTCCGTGATCGCCAGCGGCTACCCGCCCGTGGCGAACGTACTGCACGCGCACGGCCCGGACGCCGCCGAGTTCGACATCGAACTGAGCCACGACCGGCCGTAGTCACGCAGCGCGCCACGAACGGAGAAGTCCCCGGCCGGCACACCGCCGACCGGGGACTTCTCCGCAGCTCACCTCAATGCGTCAGGCGTCACCGGTAGTTGACGAACTGCAGGGCGAAGTCGAAATCGCGGCCCTTGAGGAGGGCGATCACCGACTGCAGGTCGTCACGGCTCTTCGAGGTGACACGCAGCTCGTCCCCCTGCACCTGCGCCTTGACGCCCTTGGGACCCTCGTCCCGGATGATCTTCGCGACCTTCTTCGCGTTCTCCTGGCTGATGCCCTCCTCGATCGAGGCGAAGATCTTGTACTCCTTGCCGGAGATCTGCGGCTCACCGGCGTCGAGCGACTTGAGGGAGATGCCGCGCTTGATCAACTTCGACTGGAAGACGTCGAGGATCGCCTTCACCCGTTCCTCGGAGTTCGCCTCCATCAGGATCTTCTCGCCGGACCAGGAGATCGATGCGCCCACGTTCTTGAAGTCGTAGCGCTGCGAGATCTCCTTGGCGGCCTGGTTGAGGGCGTTGTCGACCTCCTGCCGCTCGACCTTCGAGACGATGTCGAAACTGGAGTCGGCCATGTCCTGTGGCTCCTTGTATCGATGTGCGTATACCGCTCTGCGTACGGGGTGCATGGCAAAGCCTAGGCCCACCCCGGGGCCGCCCCACCCCCGATCAACCGGGTGGCGAACCACCCCTGGGCATCGGGTATCGTTTACGTCGTTGCCACGGAGCCCACAGCTTCGAGCAGCCACCCCGGCGGTGTGCCCGAGCGGCCAAAGGGAGCAGACTGTAAATCTGCCGGCTCAGCCTTCCCAGGTTCGAATCCTGGCGCCGCCACATGAAGGTGAAACCCCTTCCGTACTGCGACTTCGCAGTGCGGAAGGGGTTTTCTCGTGTTCGGGCCCGCCGGTGTCAGTTGCCTGCGACGTCCTTCACCGCGACCGGCACGGGCGTGGAGCCGCTGATCAGCTCCAGCGTCAGTCCCGCGGTGGCCGTGGTGTCGACGAGGTCGGCGAGTACGGCGGCCACGTCGTCGCGCGGGATCGGGCCGCGGCCCGTCGAGGCCTCCAGGCGTACGAGTCCGGTGCCGGCGTCGTTGGTGAGCATGCCGGGGCGCAGGATCGTCCAGTCGAGGCCGGTGCGGCTGCGTACGTGGTCGTCCGCCGCGCCCTTGGCCCGCAGGTACGCGTCGAAGATCTCGTCCCCCTCGTGGCCGACGTCGGCGCCCATGGCGGAGACCACGATGTGGCGGCGCACTCCGGCACGTTCCGCCGCGTCGGCGAACAGCACGGCGGCGCCCCGGTCCACCGTCCCCTTGCGCTCGGTGCCGCTGCCGGGGCCCGCGCCCGCGGCGAAGACGGCGGCTGTCGCACCCTGCAGATGGGCCGCCACCTCCTCGACCGTGGCCGACTCCAGATCGCAGGTGACCGGCTCGGCGCCCGCCGCCCGTAGGTCGTCGCCCTGCTCGGGATTGCGGATCAGGCCCGCGACTTCGTAACCGCGCGCAGCGAGCAGCCGCTCGAGCCGCAGCGCGATCTGACCGTGTCCTCCAGCAATGACAATGCGCATGTCTTCGACCGTACGCCGGGCGGCGCCCTCCTGCCGTGCGACCGCGTACCGCCCCGGAATTCCTGAACGTTCAGACGTATGCCTGCGATTGACTCCCCGAGTCGACCAGTGGCCACCGACTGCGGACCGTCGACATGTGTCCCCCGACCGCCGACTACGCGCGCGTGGTCAATGTCCGGGCGGCCGGGCCGTGTTCACGCCGTGCCGTTCCCCTGGGACCGTCCCTGACGGGGCAGGTCGAGCGCGACGGCCGCCGCCGAGTCGCAGTACTCACGTACGGCACTGGTGCGCGCCACCACCCGCCCCCGGTGCACCACCACTCGGCTGTACGCGAGGGAGAGCACGCTCCCGAGACGTTCGCCGCGTACGGCGAGGAGTTCGGCGGGAAAGCCGGCCTCGACCCTGACCTCGGGCAGCCCCATCGCGGCCCGCGCCGTCGAACTCACGGCGGCGTACGCGTCCGCAGGGGTGCGGCCGTGCTGCGACGCCAGCAGATACGCGGCCTCCAACGGGTCGCCACGACCCACCGGATTGGCCACGTCCCGCAGCGCACCGCTGCCGGCCGCGACCCGTACCCCGGCCGCCTGCAGCAGCCGTACGGGAGCGGCTCCCGTACCGCGCTGCTCCAGGCCGCCGCAGTCGCCCTGAGGCAGGCAGACGACCGTCACGCCCGCCGCGGCGAGGCCCTCCGCCGCACGGGCCGCGGCCTGGGCGGGGAGCCTGCCGAGGCCCGAGCACGGGCCGATGCCCACCGACGGACGCAGACCGCCTGCCATGGACGCGAGGCGGGCGAGCCGGGCCGGATCGGCCCCGTCCGTGTGCAGGTCGACGGGGCACCCGTGCTCCGCGGCCACTTCGAGTACGGCCTCCACGTACCCCGTGGGATCCGGATCGAGATCCGGGCAGCCGCCCACCACACCGGCGCCCATCTTGACCGCGTCCCGCAGCATCGCGAGGCCGTCGGCGCCCGCGACACCGGTGAGCAGCCGGGGCACCGCGACGGCGGTCAGATCGACGAGCCCGCGCAGGGAACGCCGGGCCTGCAGCACCGCCTCCATCGGCCCGAGCCCTTGCACGCCGCCGATCGGTACGTGCGAACGCAAGGCCGTGGCCCCGTGCCCGAGCTGCAGCAGCGCGGACTCGGTGGTGCGCCGCTGGATGTCCGGAACGTCGTACGGGACGGGGCCGTCGGTGTCGGCGGTCAGTGCTGTGGCGTGGTGACCGTGTGGTTCGGCGGGTGCCGGCAGCAGCAGATGGCCGGCGAGGTCCACGCGCGCGGAATGGGCGGTCAGGCTGCCCGCGGTACCCACCGCCTCGATGCGCCCGCCTCCCATGCGGACGTCGACCGTCCTGCCGTCGGTGAGCTTGGCTCCGGTGAGCAGCAGGGAGCTCGTGTCCTCGGCGGCACCGTCACGGCGTGGCTGCGGCTGGCTGTCGGGCATCGCACTCCTGGGAGGTCGTACGGCTGCGGAAGATCAAGATCACGCAGCGTGGGACGAGCCTAGGGCGCGGTCCTATGGGGGCCGTGCAGGAGCGAAATAGTCGTACCGGCGTGGCCGACCGGCACCCCTGTGGCCTGTGGGGCAAGTGTCGGGAAGGGGGCCGCGAAACGGATTTGGGCGAACGGCAGCCGACCGTGTAATGTCTTCATCGCTCGCCCCAATAGCTCAGTCGGTAGAGCGTCTCCATGGTAAGGAGAAGGTCTACGGTTCGATTCCGTATTGGGGCTCTGATGTGCGGCTCCCTCGCCTTCGGGTGAGGGGCTCGCATCAAAGCGGTGTAGCTCAGTCGGTAGAGCAAGCGGCTCATAATCGCTGTGTCACCGGTTCAAGTCCGGTCACCGCTACTACCAGTAGCCGATTGTGGGGTCGGTCCTCCGATCGGCTACTCTTTTCTGCGTTAATCCGTCCATCCGTCAAGGAGCACTCACGTGGCTGCCACCGACGTCCGCCCGAAGATCACGCTGGCCTGCGTGGAGTGCAAGGAGCGGAACTACATCACCAAGAAGAACCGGCGTAACAACCCGGACCGTCTTGAGATGAAGAAGCACTGCCCGCGCTGCAACGCGCACACGGCGCACCGCGAAACGCGCTGAACCAGGCTCGTACTCGAGGCCGCCCCCACCAGTGGGGGCGGCCTCGAGTCGTTTCTCGGCCCGGCCGGTCCGCCGGCCCGGCGTCCGATCCATCGATTCGTTGTCAGGAGGCCGGACCCCATGGCGCTCGACCAGTCCTTCGTCGGACGGTCCTACCCGCCCACCGATCCGTACGAGGTCGGCCGGGAGAAGATCCGCGAATTCGCGGAAGCGGTAGGCGATTTCCACCCCGCGTACACCGATCCGGAAGCGGCCAGGGCGCTGGGTCACCCCGATGTGATCGCGCCGCCCACTTTCGTGTTCTCCATCGCGTTCAAGGCTGCGGGGCAGGTGACGGGGGACCCGCAGCTGGGCCTGGACTACAACCAGGTGGTGCACGGCGACCAGAAGTTCGCGTACACCCGCCCGGTGCGAGCCGGAGACCGGCTCAGCGTGACCACGACCATCGAGGCGATCAAAACGATGGCGGGGAACGACATCCTCGACGTCCGTGCCGAGGTGCACGACGAGGCGGACGGCCATGTGGTGACCGCCCTCATCAAGCTCGTGGCACGCGGACCGGAGGAGGACTGAGATGGCGGCGCAGGTGAAGTACAGCGAGGTCGAGGTCGGCACCGAACTGCCCGCCCAGACCTTCACCGTGACCCGCGACGTACTGGTCCGCTACGCGGGCGCGTCCGGGGACTTCAATCCCATCCACTGGAACGAGAAGTTCGCGCGCGAGGTCGGCCTTCCGGACGTCATCGCGCACGGCATGTTCACGATGGCCGAGGCGATCCGGGTCGTGACGGACTGGCTGGGCGACCCGGGTGCGGTCGTCGAGTACGGCGTCCGTTTCACCAAGCCGGTCGTGGTCCCGAACGACGACAAGGGCGCGACGATCGAGGTCGGCGCGAAGGTCGCGGCCCTCCTGGACGACAACCGGGTGCGGGTCGACCTGACCGCCACCAGCGACGGCAAGAAGGTGCTGGGGATGGCCCGGGCGGTCGTGCAGCTGGCCTGAGGGTCTTCGTGCGCCTGGGGCATGTCGCGTACCCACGGCAACCAGGTCGCGTAGCCATGACATGTAAGGGGCGTCCGCAATGGCGGGCGCCCCTTACGGCTTTCGTCCTGGACGCCGCTTGTCCGCTCCCCTTGACGTAGTTAGTAATTGGCCACTAACTTAGCTGCATGGTCAGAATGAGCGCCGATGAGCGGCGGGAGAGTGTGATCCGTGCGGCGACCGTCGAGTTCGCGCGCGGCGGGTACTACGGCACGTCCACCGAGGCGATCGCCCGGCGGGTAGGGGTGTCGCAGCCGTATCTCTTCCGGCTGTTCCCGGGGAAGAAGGCGATCTTCCTGGCGGCGGCGGCCCGTTGCCTGGAGAACACCCGCAAGGTCTTCGAGGCCGCGGTGGAGGGGCTGGAGGGCGAGGAGGCCCTGCATGCCATGGCCGAGGCCTATACCCGGCTCATCGCCGAGGACCCCGACAATCTGCAGATGCAGATGCAGACCTATGTGGCCGTCGGTGCGGCGGAGGCCGCGGGCGACCACGAGTTCGGCGAGATGGTGCGGGCCGGCTGGCTGGAGATCTGGGACACGGCCCGGCTGGCGCTCGGGGCGGACGACGAGGAGACCGCGACGTTCATGGGCCACGGAATGCTGATCAATTCGCTGGCGGCGATGGGCTTCAGGTCCGACCACCGTGTGTGGCAGGGCCTCTTCATCTCGGCGCGCGTCAAGCGGGAGGCGGGGGCGTGAGCGGCCGCGGGCCGTAGTTTCGTGGCGGCTCGTCCGGGCTGGCGGGCCGGGTCATGCCTGAAAAGTTAGTAATCAATAACTAGCTGGAAATGGGGAGAGGGTCATGTCGATCACTCCGGAAAGTACGTTCGGTTCGACGGCAGTAGGTGCAGTAGGTGCAGTAGACACAGCCGACGCAGTAGGCACAGCAGCGGGTGCGGAAGCGGCGGACGCTTCGCAAGGAGGCTCGCGCGGCGGATCGGCAGGTCCCGCGTCGGGTGCGGACCGTCCTCCCGCCGAGCGCGGCGGCCGCGGCGGGGCCGCCTGGGCGCTGGCGATCACCAGCGTCGCCACCTTCATGGCGGCGCTCGACAACCTCGTCGTGACCACCGCGCTGCCGTCCATCGGAAAGGACCTCGGTGGCCGTCTCGCCGACCTCGAGTGGACGGTCAACGCGTACACACTCACCTTCGCCGTCCTGTTGATGTTCGGCGCCGCGCTCGGCGACCGGTTCGGCAGGCGCCGGCTGTTCATCGGCGGGCTTGCCGTCTTCACCGCCGCCTCGGCGGCCGCGGCGCTCGCACCCGGGATCGACGCGCTGATCGCGGCCCGCGCGGTGCAGGGAGTCGGCGCGGCCGTGATGATGCCGCTCGCGCTGACCCTGCTGACCGCCGCGGTGCCCGCCGAACGCCGGGGCATGGCGCTCGGCATCTTCAGCGCGGTCACCGGACTCGCCGTCGCCAGTGGGCCGTTGGTCGGCGGCAGCCTGACCGAGCACATCGCCTGGGAGTGGATCTTCTGGCTGAACGTGCCGATCGGCCTGGCCCTCATCCCGCTGGCCCGCCTCCGCCTGCGCGAGTCCCACGCGCCCGGCGCGCGCCTGGACGTCCCCGGCACACTGCTGGTCAGCACGGGCCTCTTCGGCATCGTCTACGCCCTGGTCAGCACCGGCTCGCACGGCTGGACCAGCGGGCGGGTGCTGGCCGGTCTGATCAGCGGCTCGGCCGTCCTCGCCGGCTTCGTGCTCTACGAACTGCAGACGGAGCGACCGATGCTGCCGATGCGGCTGTTCCGCGAGCGGGCGTTCTCGGGCATCAACGCCGCGAGCCTGCTGATGTTCCTCGGCATGTTCGGCTCGATCTTCCTGCTCAGTCAGTTCCTGCAGATCGTGCTCGGCTATTCGCCGACCGAAGCAGGTCTGCGGATGCTGCCGTGGACCGGTATGCCGCTGCTCGTGGCGCCGGTCGCGGGCTATCTCTCCGACCGGATCGGCGGCCGCCCGGTGGTGGCCACGGGACTTGCTCTGCAGGCGCTCGGTCTCGGGGTGTTCGCCCTGGCCCTCGAGCCGGACATGTCGTACGCGGCGCAGCTGCCCGGCCTGATCCTCAGCGGCATCGGCATGGCGCTGTACTTCGCTCCGGCCGCCAGCCTGGTGATGGGCAGCGTACGGACCTCCGAGCAGGGCATAGCGTCCGGCGCCAACAACGGGCTGCGGGAGATCGGCGGCACGCTCGGCGTCGCGATCCTGGCCTCGGTGTTCTCCTCGCAGGGCGGTTTCGAGTCGCCTCAGGCGGCCGTCGACGGACTGACTCCCGCGCTGTGGATCGGCGCCGGTGTGGTGGGCCTCGCCACGGTCGCGGCCCTGCTGATCCCCTCCCGCGGGGCCACCGCCGTGCATGAAAAGGCTGTGCGTGAAGAGGCCGTGCATGACTGAGGCCGTGCAGGAAGAGAAGGCCGGCTGACAGACGCCCTGGGAGCGGCCCTCCACGCGCGCGTGGAGGGCCGCTCCGCATCCGTGCCCGGCGTCCTGTCCGGACCCGCCTCACATGGACACCCGGACTCACCCCGTACGAGCGGCTCCGCCCTCCCCGTACCCTGGTGCCCGTGCAGGAACTTCACGATGCCCCGCTCGCCCCGCTGACCACCTTCCGGCTCGGCGGCCCCGCGACCCGCCTGATCACCGCGACCACCGACGCCGAGGTGATCGCCGCCGTGCGCGAGGCCGACACCGCGGGCACGCCGCTGCTCGTGATCGGCGGCGGCAGCAATCTCGTCGTCTCCGACGCGGGATTCGCGGGTACGGCCCTGCGCATTGCCACCACCGGCTTCCAACTGCGCGGCACCGAGCTCGAGCTGGCCGCGGGCGAGGTCTGGAGCGATGCGGTCGCCCGCACCGTGCAGGCCGGTCTCGCGGGCGTCGAGTGCCTGGCAGGGATCCCCGGATCCGCCGGCGCCACCCCGATCCAGAACGTGGGCGCGTACGGCCAGGAAGTGTCCTCGACGATCACCGAGGTGATCGCTTACGACCGGACGGCGCAGGAAACGGTCACGCTCGCGAACGCCGACTGCTCCTTCTCGTACCGCCACAGCCGCTTCAAGGCGGACCCCGAGCGCTACGTGGTGCTGCGTGTCCGCTTCGCCCTGGAGGACGCGGGCGGGCTCAGCGCACCGCTCAAGTACCCGGAGACCGCGCGTGCCCTCGGCGTCTCGGCCGGCGAGCGGGTGCCGCTCGAGCGGGCCCGCGAGACGGTGCTGAAGCTGCGTGCCGGAAAGGGCATGGTGCTCGACCCCGAGGACCACGACACCTGGTCCGCCGGTTCCTTCTTCACCAATCCGATCCTGGACGACGAACAGTTCGCCGCCTTCCACGCGCGCGTGCAGGATCGTCTCGGCCCCGGGACCGAGCCGCCGGCCTTCCCGGCGGGGGAGGGGCGTACCAAGACGTCGGCGGCCTGGCTCATCGACAAGGCCGGCTTCACCAAGGGCTACGGCAGCGGCCCGGCCCGCATCTCCGGCAAGCACACCCTGGCACTCACCAACCGCGGCTCGGCCCGCACCGAGGATCTGCTCGCCCTCGCCCGCGAGGTGGTCGCCGGTGTGCAGGACGCCTTCGGCGTCACCCTGGTCAACGAGCCGGTGACGGTCGGCGTCAGCCTCTGAGCCCTTCGCCGACCGGCTCTGCGACGCAGCCGGCCGGGACGGCTCGCGTGGGCTCAGTAGGCCACGCTCACGCCACGCTTCAGGGTCGCCGGATCGTCGATGATGGCGAGCATCGCGAGCCTCGCCGACTACCTCCGAAGCGAGCAGGACCGCGGCCGCACCCGCGCCGACCCCTACGCCGCCGCCTCCCTGCTGCTCGGCGCCTGCGCACAGCGCGCCTTCGCGTACGACATCGGCGCGGGCCACCCCCCCACCCTCGGTCGACGCCTTCGCCGTCGACATCACCCGCACCCTCTTGAACGGCATCGGCTGACGGCGCTCACGAAGACTGACATGGTTCACGAAGGCCGTACGACGACAGCAAGCACCAGCGACGCGACGGCCAGGCCCAAATACGCCCCGGGGAACGCGATGTTGTGGAAGACGCCGGCGCGTACGTGCGCGGCGATCGCACCGATGAAGAACAGCACAAGCCCCACCGCGGCGGCCACCCCGATCACCGGGACCCCCACGAGCCCGAGCAGCAGCCCCGCCGCTCCCGCCGCCTTGAGCACCGCGAGCCCGGGGAGCAGCCGCGGCGGGAGCCCCACCTCGGCCGAGTTGTCGAGGACGAACCCGGCCCGCAGGAAGTCGGCGACGGCGATCGCTGCATTGGCCAGGATCGTGGCGACTGTGACGACGACGTAGGCGGCGACCATGTGCCCGCCCTTCCGCTCGAAGGACTCGAAGGACTTGGAGGACTCGGGAGAGGGCAGCCCCTGCACGCGGAGGTTTCCGCCGACTCCGAGCGGGCCGCCTCCGGCAAGCCTCCTCCCGGCTCCCGGTGGCGTCCAATACCTGCATCTATAGCCTGGCGGCATGGATGTGGACACGCGGCTGCTGCGCTACTTCGCTGCGGTCGCGGAGGAGGGCACCCTCACCCGTGCCGCCGAGCGCCTCTTCGTGTCCCAGCCCGCGCTGACCAAACAGATCAGGCAGTTGGAGACCCAGCTGGGGGTACGCCTGTTCACCCGTGCCCGCACCGGCATGACGCTCACCGAACCGGGCCGCGAACTGGCGGAACGCGTCCCCGCCCTGCTGGCCGAGTGGGACCGCGTGCTGCGCGCGACGAAGGGCGCAGCCGGCCGGGCGGCCCGCGTCCTCCGCGTCGGCTTCCTGGCCAGCGCAGCGAACGAGGCGACCCCGCACATCATCGAGGACTTCACCCGCCGCCGGCCGGGCTGGCGGGTCGACATGCGCCAGGCCGCCTGGTCACGCCCGAGCGCAGGGCTGGACAACGGCGACGTCGATGTCGCGCTGGTACGGCTGCCCTTCCCCGGCCAGGACGATCTGCACACGGAGGTGCTGTTCACCGAGCCCCGTTGTGTCGCGCTCGCCTCCGGACACCCGCTCGCGACCCGCGAGGTGATCGACTTCCGGGATCTGTGGGACGAGCCGTTCGTGGCCGCCCCGTCCGAGACGGGCGCGTGGCGCGACTTCTGGCTGGCCGCGGACCTGCGCGACGGCCGTCCGGTCCGCATCGGCGCCGTCACCGAGCACCCGGACGACTGGCTGAGCGCGATCGCCAACGGCTACGGCCTGGCTCTGGCCCCCGCCTCCGCCGCCCGCTTCTACGCCCGCCCCGGCATCACGTACCGCCCGGTGACCGGCGTGGGCCCCAGCCGGGTCGCGATCGCCTGGTCCCGAGCCGACGACGCGAACCCCGTGGTCGAGGACTTCGTCCGCAGCTGCCTGGACCACCGGGCTGCCGACTGCCTGGACCACCGGGCGGCAGAGGACACACACCCGACGCCGCACCCCCGCCCCGATCCGACCGATCCGACAGACACGCCCTAACCCGCCAGCCACCCGTCGATGTCCGCAAGGAGCTCGTCCCGCACCGGGGCCGGCGCGGCCGACCCCCGCACCGACTGCCGTGCCAGTTCGGCCAGTTCGGCGTCGTCGAAGCCGTGATGCGTCCGGGCGATCTCGTACTGCGCCGCTAGCCGCGAGCCGAAGAGCAGCGGGTCGTCCGCGCCGAGCGCCATCGGCACGCCAGCGTCGAACAGCGTCCGCAGAGGTACGTCCTCGGGCTTCTCGTACACCCCGAGCGCCACGTTCGAGGCCGGGCAGACCTCGCAGGTGACCCCGCGCTCCGCGAGCCGCCGCAGCAGCCTCGGGTCCTCCGCTGCGCGCACCCCGTGCCCGATCCGGGCCGCGTCCAGATCGTCCAGACAGTCGCGCACCGAGGCCGGTCCGGTCAGCTCACCGCCGTGCGGCGCGGCGAGCAGCCCGCCGTCCCTGGCAATGGCGAAGGCACGGTCGAAGTCCCGCGCCATACCGCGCCGTTCGTCGTTCGAGAGCCCGAAGCCGACGATGCCGCGGTCCGCGTACCGCACCGCGAGCCGGGCGAGGGTGCGCGCGTCGAGCGGATGCTTCATCCGGTTCGCCGCCACCAGCACCCGGATCCCGAGCCCGGTCTCCCGCTGAGCGGCGTCCACCGCGTCGAGGATGACCTCCATGGTCGGGATCAGACCCCCGAGCCGCGGGGCGTACGAGGTCGGGTCGACCTGGATCTCCAGCCACCGCGACCCGTCCCTGATGTCCTCCTGCGCCGTCTCGCGCACAAGGCGCTGGATGTCCTCGGGGGCGCGGAGACAGGAGCGTGCCATGTCGTAGAGCCGCTGGAAGCGGAACCAGCCGCGCTCGTCGGTCGCCCGCAGCTTCGGCGGTTCACCGCCGGTCAGAGCCTCGGGCAGATGGACGCCGTATTTGTCGGCCAGTTCGAGCAGCGTGCTCGGCCGCATCGATCCGGTGAAGTGCAGATGCAGATGGGCCTTGGGCAGTTCTCGCAGATCCCGGGACGCGGCCTCGCCGCCGACACGTACACGCTCCATCCGAAGATCCTGCCGTACGCACCGCCCCGGCCGGTAGCCGCTTTCGTCCACGGAGCTTGCCCGGGGTACGTCCCGAACGAAGAAACGGGCGCCCGGGAGACCCCGGGCGCCCGTCGCAGCGGCGACGCGTCAGCTCTTGGCCTCGGCCAGCAGCTTCTGGATCCGCGAGACACCCTCGACCAGGTCCTCGTCCCCGAGGGCGTACGAAAGGCGCAGGTAGCCGGGCGTACCGAAGGCCTCGCCGGGCACGACCGCGACCTCGACCTCGTCCAGGATCAGCGCGGCGAGCTCCACCGTGGTGGCGGGCCGCTTGCCGCGGATCTCCTTGCCGAGCAGGTCCTTGACCGAGGGGTACGCGTAGAAGGCGCCCTCGGGCTCGGGGCAGAGCACCCCGTCGATCTCGTTGAGCATCCGCACGATGGTCCTGCGGCGCCGGTCGAAGGCGGTCCGCATCTCCGCGACGGCGTCCAGGTCCCCGGAGACGGCGGCGATGGCGGCGGCCTGCGCGACGTTGCTCACGTTGGAGGTGGCGTGCGACTGCAGGTTGGACGCGGCCTTGATGACGTCCTTGGGGGCGATCACCCAGCCGACCCGCCAGCCGGTCATCGCGTACGTCTTGGCGACGCCGTTCACCACGATGCACTTGTCGCGCAGCTCCGGGACGACGACCGGCAGGGAGCTGAACTCCGCGTCCCCGTAGACCAGGTGCTCGTAGATCTCGTCGGTCAGGACCCACAGGCCCTTGTCCGCGGCCCAGCGGCCGATCTCCTCGACCTGCTCGCGGGTGTAGACCGCGCCGGTCGGGTTGGAGGGGGAGACGAAGAGGAGCACCTTCGTATTCTCGGTGACGGCGGCCTCGAGCTGCTCCACCGAGACGCGGTAACCGGTGGTCTCGTCGGCCGTCACGAAGACCGGCACACCGCCCGCGAGCTGGATGGACTCCGGGTACGTCGTCCAGTACGGGGTCGGCACGATGACCTCGTCGCCCGGGTCGAGGATCGTCGCGAAGGCCTCGTAGATCGCCTGCTTGCCACCGTTGGTGACCAGGACGTTGGCCGCCTCCACCTCGTAACCGGAGTCGCGCAGCGTCTTCGCGGCGATCGCGGCCTTGAGCTCGGGGAGCCCGCCGGCCGGCGTGTACCGGTGGTACTTCGGGTTCTTGCAGGCCTCGATCGCGGCTTCGACGATGTAGTCGGGCGTCGGAAAGTCCGGCTCGCCCGCGCCGAAGCCGATCACCGGACGTCCGGCGGCCTTGAGGGCCTTGGCCTTGGCGTCGACAGCGAGGGTGGCGGACTCGGAGATCGCGCCGATGCGGGCGGAGATCCGGCGTTCGGTGGGAGGAGTTGCAGCGCTCATGGCCCCCATCGTTCCAGACCCGCGACCCACGGGGCACGGGGGTTTGGCGGACCGCCCGGTCCCTATCTGTTCGACGCCGGGCCCCGGACCACGTATGCTCTTCCCTCGTTGGCCTTCAGCGCCTGCACTCACTCCGCGCACTCGGTGCACTGGATTGGATGCGGTACGTTGGGGGAAATCAAAGGGTCGTAGCTCAATTGGTAGAGCACTGGTCTCCAAAACCAGCGGTTGGGGGTTCAAGTCCCTCCGGCCCTGCTACACACACCTTTCGCCAGGATGTGTGCGCATGTACGTACTGCAATGCACCGCCGTGCGGCTCAACCGGGCGCGGCACGGCCACGACCCGGAATCAGGTGAGGACGAGTGACGGACGCCGTGGGCTCGATCGATACGCCTGACGCCCCGGACGAGACGACCGAGTCCAAGAAGAAGACGCGCAAGGGCGGGAAGCGGGGCAAGAAGGGCCCCTTCGGTCGCCTGGCCCTCTTCTACCGCCAGATCGTCGCGGAGCTCCGCAAGGTCGTCTGGCCGACTCGCAGTCAGCTCACGACATACACCACAGTGGTGATTGTCTTCGTTGTCATCATGATCGCGTTCGTGACCGTGGTTGACTATGGCTTCTCGGAAGTCGTCAAGTACGTCTTCGGTTAGAAGCCGAGCGAAGGGCGCCGGAGCCGGCGCCCGCTTTCGCGCGTTCCACCCCTCTGTATCCAGGAAGAAGCAGCCACCGTGTCTGACCCGAACCTGAACGACGCCATCGAGCCTCGCGGGGATGCTGTCGAGTCCGCCGAGGACGAGCTGGACATCGTCGAGGCGGCTGACTCCGAGGACCCGGACCAGGCCGAGGCTGCCGACATCGCTGCGGGCGAGGCCGCGGAGGACGCCGCCGTGCACATCGAGGCGGACGCCGAAGCGGTCGCGGAGACCGCCGAGGACGAGGCCGCCGTCGCGGAGGCCGAGGAAGCGGAAGCGGTCGAGGAGGCCGAGCCGGTCGACCCGATCGCCGCACTGCGCGACGAACTGCGCGTCCTGCCCGGCGAGTGGTACGTCATCCACACCTACGCCGGCTACGAGAACCGCGTGAAGACCAACCTCGAGCAGCGAGCCGTCTCGCTGAACGTGGAGGACTTCATCTTCCAGGCCGAGGTGCCGCAGGAAGAGGTCGCGCAGATCAAGAACGGCGAGCGCAAGACCATCCGGCAGAACAAGCTCCCGGGCTACGTCCTGGTCCGCATGGACCTGACGAACGAGTCCTGGGGCGTCGTCCGCAACACCCCGGGCGTCACCGGCTTCGTGGGCAACGCCTACGACCCGTACCCGCTGACCCTGGACGAGATCGTGAAGATGCTCGCCCCGGAGGCCGAGGAGAAGGCGGCCCGCGAGGCGGCCGAGGCCGAGGGCAAGCCGGCGCCGTCGCGCAAGGTCGAGGTCCAGGTCCTGGACTTCGAGGTGGGCGACGCGGTCACCGTCACCGACGGCCCGTTCGCCACCCTGCAGGCCACGATCAACGAGATCAACGCCGACTCGAAGAAGGTCAAGGGCCTCGTCGAGATCTTCGGCCGCGAGACCCCGGTCGAGCTGAGCTTCGACCAGATCCAGAAGAACTGAGCACGACCGCTCGTCGGTCCTCCGGTTCGTACGGAACACAAGCCTCCGAACAGGTCAGAACGGCTGCTGAAGCCGTTCTGACCTGCTCGGTTTTTGGCCGCACATGGATACCCGTTATCGTTGTGCGGTATGCCTCCATCCGGATGTATCGGATCGAGGCGGATCACCTCTCACTAGGACCCGGAGAGAGCTATGCCTCCCAAGAAGAAGAAGGTCACGGGGCTCATCAAGCTCCAGATCCAGGCCGGCGCGGCCAACCCGGCGCCGCCGGTCGGCCCGGCGCTCGGCCAGCACGGCGTCAACATCATGGAGTTCTGCAAGGCCTACAACGCCGCGACCGAGTCGCAGCGCGGTTGGGTCGTGCCGGTGGAGATCACGGTCTACGAGGACCGCTCCTTCACCTTCATCACGAAGACCCCGCCGGCCGCCAAGATGATCCTCAAGGCCGCGGGCATCCAGAAGGGCTCCGGCGAGCCGCACAAGACCAAGGTCGCCAAGGTCACCGAGGCGCAGATCCGCGAGATCGCGCAGACCAAGATGGAAGACCTGAACGCGAACGACCTGGACTCCGCGACGAAGATCATCGCCGGGACCGCTCGTTCCATGGGCGTCACGGTCGAGGGCTGACCGCCACCCCCGTATGACCTGAAGTGGAAGGACCAGGCGCTGGTCCGCACCACGACTCCATACCTGAAACTCCAGGAGTAGAAGTGAAGCGCAGCAAGACTCTCCGCGCTGCGGACGCCAAGATCGACCGGGACAAGCTCTACGCCCCGCTCGAGGCCGTCCGTCTCGCCAAGGAGACCACCGCGACCAAGTTCGACGGCACCGTCGAGGTCGCCTTCCGTCTGGGTGTCGACCCGCGCAAGGCCGACCAGATGGTCCGTGGCACCGTGAACCTTCCGCACGGCACCGGCAAGACCGCCCGGGTCCTGGTCTTCGCGACCGGTGACCGTGCCGAGGCCGCGCGTGCCGCGGGCGCCGACATCGTCGGCGCCGACGAGCTCATCGACGAGGTCTCGAAGGGCCGGCTCGACTTCGACGCCGTCGTCGCCACCCCGGACCTCATGGGCAAGGTCGGCCGCCTCGGCCGCGTGCTCGGTCCCCGTGGCCTGATGCCGAACCCGAAGACCGGCACCGTCACCCCCGATGTCACCAAGGCTGTGAACGACATCAAGGGCGGCAAGATCGAGTTCCGCGTCGACAAGCACTCCAACCTGCACTTCATCATCGGCAAGGTGTCCTTCGACGACGCCAAGCTGGTGGAGAACTACGGTGCGGCGCTGGAGGAGATCCTGCGTCTCAAGCCGTCCGCGGCGAAGGGTCGTTACATCAAGAAGGCCGCCATCTCGACGACGATGGGCCCCGGCATTCAGCTCGACCCGAACCGCACCCGCAACCTCCTCGTCGAGGAGGACCCGGCCGCCGTCTGACCCTCCCGGGTCGATGAACGGCCGCTGAGCGTACGCGCTTTGCGAGACGAGCCCCGCAACCTTACGAGGTGCGGGGCTCGTCCCTTTTCACGTACGTTGCTGCGGACACGTGATTACGACTGGGGTGGGAATCATGACCAACAGGACTCTGCGACGCACCTGTATCTCGCTGACTGCAGTGGCAGCGCTGACCGGTGTCGCTGCCTGTGGCGGCTCTTCGGACGACGGCGGCTCCTCCGCCAAGGGCGGGGACAAGTCGAGCAGCAAGGACGGCGGCAAGAAGGAGGGCGGCAGCTTCAGCCCGCTCGCCGCGCTGCGCACCGTCGCGTCCACGACGGACAAGGCCGAGTCCTCGAAGATCGAGGGCACCACGGTGATGGGCAGCCAGATGTCCATGAAGATGAACGGCGCGATGTCCTGGGACGACGGCGTCGTCGGTGACATGAAGGTCACCTTCACCGGCGGACAGATGGCCCAGCAGATGGAGCAGCTCGGCGGCTCGTCGATCGACTACCGGTACCTGCCGGACGCCTACTACGCGAACATGGGGGACAAGTTCGCGCAGCAGGCCGGCGGCAAGCACTGGATCAAGTACGACTACGCGACGCTGGCCGAGATGGCGGGCGCCTCGGGGGAGTACCTCAAGGACCAGATGGAGAACACGACGCCGAACCAGTCGGTGAAGATGCTCCTCGCCTCCGGTGACGTGAAGAAGGTCGGCGACGAGAAGGTCCGTGGCGTGAATGCCACCCACTACTCGGGGACCGTCGACGTCGCGGACCTGGCGGGCAAGAGCTCCGACCTGGACGAGAAGCAGCTCTCCGCGCTGAAGAAGCAGCTCGACCAGGCCGGCATCAAGACCGAGAAGGTCGACATCTGGGTCAACGACGAGGACCTCCTGGTGAAGAAGGTCGAGAAGGGCGAGATGAAGGAAGGCACCTTCTCGTCCACGGTCTTCTACTCGGACTACGGCACCGAGGTGAAGACCACCGAGCCGCCGGCCGGGGACACCATGGACTTCAAGGAGCTCATGGAACAGCAGCAGCCGCAGTCGTAGCAGCTGTCGCCTGGCCCGGTACCGGCTTCACGGAGGCCGGTACCGGGCGATTTGCTCGACGCGGACCCGTTCGCGTACTCTTCCCGGGAAGCCAAAGACCGCTGGTTGTTGCTGTGTGCCTGTGGGCACGCGGTGGCCGAAGGATCCGCTGATTGCGGACGGCCCGCGCAGGTGACTGTGGAAGTGCTCCCGGATACCGTCCGGTCGAGCTCAGCCCCGTGCGCCTGCGCCCGGGGCGTTTCGTTTTGTACAGGCTGTTTTCAGACTGTGTTTCCAGCCCCTTCCTCGTGTGCCTGATGCAGGCGGTCCGGCGAACGCGGCTGATCGAGAGGTCAGTCGAGGATCATCACCCCGGAAGGAGGCCGAGGCTCATGGCGACGTCCGACAAGGTCGCAGCCGTCGACGAGATCACGGGAAAGCTCCGTGACTCCAACGCGGCTGTCATCACTTCGTACACCGGACTGTCCGTTGCACAGCTCCGGCAGCTGCGTCGTTCTCTCGGTGAGGACGCTCAGTACCGTGTGGTGAAGAACACGCTGACCAAGATCGCGGCCAAGGAGGCCGGGGTCGAGCTGGACGAGCACCTCAGTGGCTCGACGGCTGTCGCCTTCGTGACCGGTGACCCGGTCACGGCGGCGAAGGGTCTCCGTGACTTCGCCAAGGAGAACCCCGCTCTCGTCATCAAGGGCGGTGTCCTTGAAGGCAAGGCGCTGTCCGCCGACGAGATCAAGAAGCTTGCGGACCTCGAGTCCCGCGAGGTTCTGCTCAGCAAGCTGGCGGGTGCCATGAAGGGCAAGCAGTCTTCGGCTGCCGCGCTCTTCCAGGCGCTTCCCTCGAAGTTCGTCCGCACCGCGGAGGCGCTTCGTGCCAAGCAGGCCGAGCAGGGCGGTGCCGAGTAATTCGGCTCGCGTAATGGCAGCCCGTCACCAGGTGCGCCTGGGCGGGAGGCCGCAGCGGGCCTGAACGTACGCCCGCCTCACATGTACATCCGGCACCAGCCGAATTAGTGGAAGGACCGCCACCATGGCGAAGCTCAGCCAGGACGACCTGCTCGCGCAGTTCGAGGAGATGACCCTCATCGAGCTCTCCGAGTTCGTGAAGGCCTTCGAGGAGAAGTTCGACGTCACCGCTGCCGCCCCGGCCGCCGTGGCCGTTGCCGCCCCGGGTGCTGCCGGCGGCGGCGCCGAGGCCGAGCCCGAGCAGGACGAGTTCGACGTCGTCCTCACCGGCGCCGGCGACAAGAAGATCCAGGTCATCAAGGTCGTGCGTGAGCTGACCTCGCTGGGTCTGAAGGAGGCCAAGGACCTCGTCGACGGCACCCCGAAGCCGGTCCTCGAGAAGGTCGCCAAGGACGCCGCGGACAAGGCCAAGGAGGCCCTCGAGGGCGCCGGCGCCACCGTCGAGGTCAAGTGACCCTGCGAGTCTGCTGACTCCTCGCGCGAATCCGCGCATCGCGCTGTAACGCGCAAGCACTGAGGGGCGATCACCCATATGGGTGGTCGCCCTTCGGCGTCCTTGGGGAGGCTGCCTTGCGTGGCAGTTCCGGCCGAGTATGGTGATCTTCGTTGTGCTCGGACCCGGTCCGGTGGCGATCACTGGGGCTCGGTTTTGGACTGGGGGGCCTTGACGAACTGCACGCGGCGCGCAATTCTCAGGACGCGTCGCCACATCGATCCGGATCCGAGGCATGGATCGGTGGCGAAGAGGGCAGTGTGGATATGGCGCCGAACGGCGAGGGGTCGGCCGAAGGTGTTGATAACGGCAGGATGCCGAGGATGTCGTGGGTCTGAAAAAAACCCGCTCTGGACATCAGTGGGCCAAGTGGCTACACTGACCCTTTGCGCTGCCTGTTAGCTGCCCCCTGCCCGTCACCAGGGGCATGCCCACGCATGAGCCATCGTCGACCGACATCCCTGAGCTGGGAGTTCTTGGCGTCGGCTCTTGTGGGACCGGCACGCGCGTAGTGAGTCCGAGCCCTCGGAAGGACCCCCTCTTGGCCGCCTCGCGCACCGCCTCGACCGCGAATACGAACAACGGCGCAAGCACCGCCCCGCTGCGCATCTCCTTTGCAAAGATCAGGGAGCCCCTCGAGGTTCCGAACCTTCTTGCGCTGCAGACCGAGAGCTTTGACTGGCTGCTCGGCAATGACGCGTGGAAGGGTCGTGTCGAGAGCGCCCTGGACAGTGGACAGGACGTCCCCACCAAGTCCGGCCTGGAGGAGATCTTCGAGGAGATCTCCCCGATCGAGGACTTCTCCGGGTCGATGTCGCTGACCTTCCGCGACCACCGCTTCGAGCCCCCGAAGAACTCGATCGACGAGTGCAAGGAGCGCGACTTCACGTACGCGGCGCCGCTCTTCGTCACGGCCGAGTTCACCAACAACGAGACCGGCGAGATCAAGTCCCAGACGGTCTTCATGGGCGACTTCCCGCTCATGACCGACAAGGGCACCTTCTGCATCAACGGCACCGAGCGTGTCGTCGTGTCGCAGCTGGTCCGCTCGCCCGGTGTCTACTTCGACTCCTCCATCGACAAGACGTCCGACAAGGACATCTTCTCGGTCAAGGTCATCCCTTCCCGTGGTGCCTGGCTCGAGATGGAGATCGACAAGCGCGACATGGTCGGTGTGCGCATCGACCGCAAGCGCAAGCAGTCCGTCACCGTCCTCCTGAAGGCGCTCGGTTGGACGACCGAGCAGATCCTCGAGGAGTTCGGCGAGTACGAGTCCATGCGCGCCACCCTGGAGAAGGACCACACCCAGGGGCAGGACGACGCGCTGCTCGACATCTACCGCAAGCTCCGCCCGGGCGAGCCCCCCACGCGTGAGGCCGCGCAGACGCTGCTCGAGAACCTCTACTTCAACCCGAAGCGCTACGACCTCGCGAAGGTCGGCCGCTACAAGGTCAACAAGAAGCTGGGTGCGGACGCTCCGCTGGACGCGGGCATCCTCACGGTCGAGGACATCATCGCCTCGATCAAGTACCTGGTGAAGCTGCACGCCGGCGAGACCGAGACGGTCGGGGACAACGGCCAGCCGGTCGTCGTCGAGACCGACGACATCGACCACTTCGGCAACCGCCGCATCCGCAGCGTCGGCGAGCTCATCCAGAACCAGGTCCGTACGGGTCTGGCCCGGATGGAGCGCGTCGTGCGCGAGCGCATGACGACACAGGACGTCGAGGCGATCACGCCGCAGACCCTGATCAACATCCGGCCGGTCGTCGCCTCCATCAAGGAGTTCTTCGGTACCAGCCAGCTGTCGCAGTTCATGGACCAGACGAACCCGCTGTCGGGCCTGACGCACAAGCGTCGTCTCAACGCCCTCGGCCCGGGTGGTCTGTCCCGTGAGCGGGCCGGCTTCGAGGTCCGTGACGTGCACCCCTCGCACTACGGCCGCATGTGTCCGATCGAGACGCCCGAAGGGCCGAACATCGGTCTGATCGGTTCGCTCGCCTCGTACGGCCGGGTCAACGCCTTCGGTTTCATCGAGACGCCGTACCGCAAGGTCGTCGACGGTGTCGTCACCGACGAGGTCGACTACCTGACGGCCGACGAAGAGGACCGATTCGTCATCGCGCAGGCCAACGCGCCGCTGACGAACGACCTGCACTTCGCCGAGAACCGCGTCCTGGTCCGCCGCCGTGGCGGCGAGGTCGACTACATCCCCGGTGACGACGTCAACTACATGGACGTCTCGCCGCGCCAGATGGTGTCGGTCGCGACCGCGATGATCCCGTTCCTCGAGCACGACGACGCCAACCGCGCGCTCATGGGATCGAACATGATGCGCCAGGCCGTGCCGCTGATCAAGGCGGAGTCGCCGCTGGTCGGTACCGGCATGGAGTACCGCTGCGCGGTCGACGCCGGCGACGTCATCAAGGCCGAGAAGGACGGTGTCGTCCAAGAGGTCTCCGCCGACTACGTCACGGTGGCCAACGACGACGGCACCTACACCACGTACCGGGTCGCCAAGTTCTCCCGCTCGAACCAGGGCACCTCCTTCAACCAGAAGGTCGTCGTGGACGAGGGCGCGCGCGTCATCGAGGGCCAGGTCCTCGCCGACGGCCCCTCGACCGAAGAGGGCGAGATGGCGCTCGGCAAGAACCTCCTCGTGGCGTTCATGCCGTGGGAGGGCCACAACTACGAGGACGCGATCATCCTGTCGCAGCGCCTCGTACAGGACGACGTCCTCTCCTCGATCCACATCGAGGAGCACGAGGTCGACGCCCGGGACACCAAGCTCGGCCCGGAGGAGATCACCCGGGACATCCCGAATGTCTCCGAGGAGGTCCTCGCCGACCTCGACGAGCGCGGCATCATCCGGATCGGTGCCGAGGTCGTCGCCGGCGACATCCTCGTCGGCAAGGTCACGCCCAAGGGTGAGACCGAGCTGACGCCGGAGGAGCGCCTGCTGCGCGCGATCTTCGGTGAGAAGGCCCGCGAGGTCCGTGACACCTCCCTGAAGGTGCCGCACGGCGAGACCGGCAAGGTCATCGGCGTCCGCGTCTTCGACCGCGAGGAGGGCGACGAGCTTCCGCCCGGTGTGAACCAGCTGGTGCGCGTGTACGTCGCGCAGAAGCGCAAGATCACCGACGGTGACAAGCTCGCCGGCCGGCACGGCAACAAGGGCGTCATCTCGAAGATCAACCCGATCGAGGACATGCCGTTCCTCGAGGACGGCACCCCGGTCGACATCATCCTCAACCCGCTCGGCGTCCCGTCCCGAATGAACCCGGGACAGGTCCTGGAGATCCACCTCGGCTGGCTCGCCAGCCAGGGCTGGAACGTCCAGGGTGCCGAGGAGTGGATGGAGCGTCTGAAGGGGATCGGCGCCGACGAGGTGCCCGCGGGCTCCAACGTCGCGACCCCGGTCTTCGACGGCGCCCGCGAGGACGAGATCTCCGGCCTGTTCGAGCACACCATTCCGAACCGGGACGGCGAGCGCATGGTGCTCCCCTCCGGCAAGGCACGGCTGTTCGACGGCCGCTCCGGTGAGCCGTTCCCGGACCCGATCTCCGTCGGCTACATGTACATCCTCAAGCTGCACCACCTGGTCGACGACAAGCTGCACGCACGGTCGACCGGCCCGTACTCGATGATCACCCAGCAGCCGCTCGGTGGTAAGGCGCAGTTCGGTGGTCAGCGCTTCGGTGAGATGGAGGTGTGGGCGCTCGAGGCGTACGGCGCCGCTTATGCCCTCCAGGAGCTGCTGACGATCAAGTCCGACGACGTGACCGGCCGCGTGAAGGTCTACGAGGCCATCGTCAAGGGCGAGAACATCCCCGAGCCCGGCATCCCCGAGTCCTTCAAGGTGCTCATCAAGGAGATGCAGTCCCTGTGCCTGAACGTGGAGGTGCTGTCCTCGGACGGTATGTCCATCGAGATGCGTGACACGGATGAGGACGTCTTCCGCGCCGCGGAGGAGCTCGGTATCGACCTGTCCCGGCGCGAGCCGAGCAGCGTCGAAGAGGTCTGACGGGTCTGGTCGGGGTCTCTGCTTAAGAGGCCCCGGCCCCGCCCCGGACCCGTACAGACCATGATTTAGCGCCCTTTCGCTCACTGAGTGCGAGGGGCACGACCCCCGAAAGAGGGATTGACGACAAAGTGCTCGACGTCAACTTCTTCGACGAGCTGCGGATCGGCCTGGCCACCGCGGACGACATCCGACAGTGGTCGCACGGCGAGGTCAAGAAGCCGGAGACCATCAACTACCGCACCCTCAAGCCCGAGAAGGACGGACTCTTCTGCGAGAAGATCTTCGGTCCGACCCGGGACTGGGAGTGCTACTGCGGCAAGTACAAGCGTGTCCGCTTCAAGGGCATCATCTGCGAGCGCTGCGGCGTCGAGGTCACTCGCGCCAAGGTGCGTCGTGAGCGGATGGGCCACATCGAGCTTGCCGCTCCCGTCACCCACATCTGGTACTTCAAGGGCGTCCCGTCGCGCCTCGGGTACCTGCTCGACCTGGCGCCGAAGGACCTCGAGAAGGTCATCTACTTCGCCGCCTACATGATCACGTTCGTGGACGAGGAGCGTCGTACCCGCGACCTGCCGTCCCTGGAGGCGCACGTCTCCGTCGAGCGTCAGCAGATCGAGAACCGCCGCGACGCCGACCTCGAGGCCCGCGCCAAGAAGCTCGAGACCGACTTGGCCGAGCTCGAGGCCGAGGGCGCCAAGGCCGACGTACGCCGCAAGGTGCGCGAGGGCGCCGAGCGCGAGATGAAGCAGCTGCGCGACCGCGCCCAGCGCGAGATCGACCGTCTCGACGAGGTGTGGAACCGCTTCAAGAACCTCAAGGTCCAGGACCTCGAGGGCGACGAGCTGCTCTACCGCGAGCTGCGCGACCGTTTCGGCACCTACTTCGACGGCTCGATGGGTGCCGCGGCGCTGCAGAAGCGCCTGGAGTCCTTCGACCTCGACGAGGAGGCCGAGCGCCTCCGCGAGATCATCCGTACCGGCAAGGGCCAGAAGAAGACCCGCGCGCTCAAGCGCCTCAAGGTCGTCTCCGCCTTCCTGCAGACCAGCAACAGCCCCAAGGGCATGGTGCTCGACTGCGTGCCGGTCATCCCGCCGGACCTGCGTCCGATGGTGCAGCTGGACGGTGGCCGCTTCGCGACCTCCGACCTGAACGACCTGTACCGCCGCGTCATCAACCGCAACAACCGCCTGAAGCGCCTTCTCGACCTCGGTGCCCCCGAGATCATCGTGAACAACGAGAAGCGCATGCTCCAGGAGGCAGTCGACGCGCTCTTCGACAACGGCCGTCGTGGTCGCCCGGTCACGGGCCCCGGCAACCGTCCGCTGAAGTCGCTGTCCGACATGCTCAAGGGCAAGCAGGGCCGCTTCCGGCAGAACCTGCTCGGCAAGCGCGTGGACTACTCCGCGCGTTCGGTGATCGTCGTCGGTCCGCAGCTGAAGCTGCACCAGTGCGGTCTGCCGAAGGCCATGGCCCTGGAGCTCTTCAAGCCGTTCGTGATGAAGCGCCTGGTCGACCTGAACCACGCGCAGAACATCAAGTCGGCCAAGCGCATGGTCGAGCGCGGCCGCACGGTCGTGTACGACGTCCTGGAAGAGGTCATCGCCGAGCACCCGGTTCTGCTGAACCGTGCGCCGACGCTGCACCGCCTCGGTATCCAGGCCTTCGAGCCGCAGCTGGTCGAGGGCAAGGCCATTCAGATCCACCCGCTCGTCTGCACCGCGTTCAACGCGGACTTCGACGGTGACCAGATGGCCGTGCACCTGCCGCTCTCCGCGGAGGCGCAGGCCGAGGCGCGCATCCTGATGCTCTCCTCGAACAACATTCTGAAGCCGGCCGACGGCCGTCCGGTCACCATGCCCACCCAGGACATGGTGCTCGGCCTCTTCTTCCTCACCACCGACGAGGAAGAGCGCAAGGTCATCGGTGAGGGCCGGTCCTTCGGCTCGACGGCCGAGGCGACCATGGCGTTCGACGCCAAGGAGCTCTCGCTGCAGGCGAAGGTCGACATCCGCTTCCCGGTGGGCACCATCCCGCCGCGCGGCTGGACCCCGCCGGCCGAGGACGAGGCCGACGAGGCACTCGGCCAGGGCCCCTGGCAGCCGGGCGACTCCTTCCGTCTGCGGACGACCCTGGGCCGCGCGCTCTTCAACGAGCTGCTGCCCGAGGACTACCCGTTCGTGGACTACACGGTCGGCAAGAAGCAGCTCTCCGAGATCGTCAACGACCTCGCCGAGCGCTACCCGAAGGTCATCGTGGCGGCGACGCTCGACAACCTGAAGGCGGCCGGCTTCTTCTGGGCGACCCGCTCCGGTGTCACCGTCGCCATCTCCGACGTCGTCGTCCCCGACGCGAAGAAGGAGATCGTCGCCGGGTACGAGGCGCAGGACGAGAAGGTCCAGAAGCAGTACGAGCGCGGTCTGATCACCAAGGACGAGCGCACCAACGAACTGATCACCATCTGGACGCGTGCGACGGCCGAGGTCGCCGACGCGATGAACGCGAACTTCCCGAAGACCAACCCCATCTACATGATGGTGAATTCGGGCGCGCGCGGAAACATGATGCAGATGCGTCAGATCGCCGGTATGCGTGGTCTGGTGTCCAACGCCAAGAACGAGACCATCCCGCGGCCCATCAAGGCCTCGTTCCGTGAGGGTCTCTCCGTACTGGAGTACTTCATCTCCACGCACGGTGCCCGTAAGGGTCTGGCGGACACCGCCCTGCGTACGGCCGACTCGGGTTACCTGACCCGTCGTCTGGTCGACGTCTCGCAGGACGTGATCATCCGCGAGGAGGACTGCGGCACCGACCGCGGTCTGAAGCTGCGGATCGCCGAGAAGGGCGCCGACGGCATCCTGCGGAAGGCCGAGGACGTCGAGACCTCGGTGTACGCCCGCATGCTCGCCGAGGACGTCGTCATCGACGGCAAGGTCATCGCGCCGGCCAACGTCGACCTCGGTGACGTACTCATCGACGCCCTGGTCGCCAACGGCGTCGAGGAGGTCAAGACCCGCTCGGTCCTGACCTGTGAGTCGGCGGTCGGCACCTGTGCCTTCTGCTACGGCCGTTCGCTGGCCACCGGCAAGCTGGTCGACATCGGTGAGGCGGTCGGCATCATCGCCGCCCAGTCCATCGGTGAGCCCGGTACCCAGCTGACGATGCGTACCTTCCACACCGGTGGTGTGGCCGGTGACGACATCACCCAGGGTCTGCCCCGTGTCGTCGAGCTCTTCGAGGCCCGTACGCCGAAGGGTGTCGCCCCGATCTCCGAGGCCGCCGGCCGCGTGCGGATCGAGGAGACCGAGAAGACCAAGAAGATCGTCGTCACCCCGGACGACGGCAGCGACGAGACGGCCTTCCCGATCTCGAAGCGTGCCCGACTCCTGGTGGGCGAGGGCGACCACGTCGACGTGGGCCAGAAGCTCACGGTGGGTGCCACCAACCCGCACGACGTGCTGCGGATCCTCGGTCAGCGCGCGGTCCAGGTCCACCTGGTCGGCGAGGTCCAGAAGGTCTACAACTCGCAGGGTGTGTCGATCCACGACAAGCACATCGAGATCATCATCCGGCAGATGCTGCGCCGTGTGACGATCATCGAGTCGGGCGACGCGGAGCTGCTGCCCGGTGAGCTCGTCGAGCGTACGAAGTTCGAGACGGAGAACCGCCGGGTCGTGACGACCGGTGGCCACCCGGCCTCGGGCCGTCCGCAGCTGATGGGTATCACCAAGGCCTCGCTCGCGACGGAGTCCTGGCTGTCGGCCGCCTCCTTCCAGGAGACGACCCGAGTCCTGACGGACGCGGCGATCAACGCCAAGTCCGACAGCCTCATCGGCCTCAAGGAGAACGTCATCATCGGTAAGCTCATCCCGGCCGGTACGGGCCTGTCCCGCTACCGCAACATCCGGGTGGAGCCCACCGAGGAGGCCAAGGCCGCGATGTACTCGGCCGTCGGCTACGACGACATCGACTACTCGCCGTTCGGCACCGGCTCCGGCCAGGCCGTCCCGCTGGAGGACTACGACTACGGTCCGTACAACCAGTAAGCGAGCAGCTTGAGTCGAAGGGCGGTCATCCCTGTGCGGGGTGACCGCCCTTCGGTGTGTGCGGGGGGTGCGTCACCGCCGTCTAGCATTTCAGGATGGTGGAGAAGCACACGGTTGCCGTGGTGGCGTATGACGGGATGGCGCCGTTCGAGTTGGGTGTGGTGGTGGAGGTGTTCGGGCTTGCGCGGCCCGAGTTGGGGGAGCGGCCCTGGTACGAGCTGAAGGTGTGTGCGCAGGAGCCGGGGCGTCAACTGCGGGTGGTCGGTGGGTTCTCGGTGCGTGCGGAGCACGGTCTGGACGTGCTGGCGTCGGCGGACACCGTCATCGTGCCCGGGGTGGCCGAGGCCGGCGGTGAGGTGCCGGCCGCGCTCGTCGACGCGCTGCTGCGGGCGCACGAGCGCGGGGCGCGGCTCGTGTCGATCTGTTCGGGCGCGTTCGCGCTCGCCGCGACGGGGCTGCTCGACGGGCGGCGGGCCACCACCCACTGGCGCTACGCACGGGCGCTCGCGGAGCGGCATCCGCGGGTGGAGGTGGACCCGGATGTGCTGTATGTGGACAACGGCGACGTGCTGAGCAGTGCGGGCAGCGCGGCCGGGATCGATCTGTGCCTGTACCTGGTGCGCGCGGACCACGGGGCGGAGGTCGCCAACAAGGTGGCCCGCCGGTTCGTGGTCCCGCCGCACCGCGAGGGCGGGCAGGCGCAGTTCATCGAGGCGGCGGTACGTCCGGTGGACGGGGTGGACGACGGGATCGCCCGGAGCATGGACTGGGCGCTCGGACGGCTGCACACGCCGTTGTCCGTGGCGGCCCTGGCCACGGTCGCGGCGATGTCCGAGCGGTCGTATCTGCGGCACTTCACCCGGCGCAACGGGGTCAGCCCGATGCGCTGGGTCGTCTCGCAGCGGGTGGCGGCGAGCCTGCCGCTTCTCGAGTCGGGCGAGGGCAGCGTCGACGAGGTCGCCGCGGCGGTGGGCTTCGACAGTGCGGCGACCTTTCGGCACCACTTCACACGGCGGATGCGTACGACGCCCATGGCGTATCGCAAGGCGTTCACGCGGGTGGCGGCGGCCTGAGGACCGGCTCGTCCCGCTGCCGGACCGGAGGACCACCCGCTGGCGGGATCTTGACGAACTCAGGCGTTGCCGCCACTCGTCCCGTACGGGCAGAGCGTCGAGCATTGCCTGCAGGATCTGGGAACCCCCAGGTCAGCGCCGAGTTCGACATCCGTCGCCGGTGCTCGTGCAAGCTGCAAGGAGTACGTCCGTGACCGCCACCGCCGCCGGCCTCTCCATCCCCGCCGCCGCTCCCGCCGAGGCCGCCGCCCACTTCGCGGCACGGCTGTCCTTCGAGGCCGACGTCTCCGACGTCCACGCCGACCTCTCCGCCGGGGTCGCCGGCGTGGTCGTGGTCGACTCGCGCAGCGAGGTCGCCTGGGCGCAGGGCCACATCCCCGGGGCGCTGCACATCCCCACCGCGGAGATCGCCGGGCGGGCGCCCGCGCTGATCGACCCGTCGGTGACTGTGGTCACCTACTGCTGGGGCCCGGGCTGCAACGGCGCCACCCGCGCCGCCCTCGCCTTCGCCCGCCTGGGATACCGGGTCAAGGAGATGATCGGCGGCTTCGAGTACTGGGCGCGTGAGGGCTTCGCGTACGAGACGGCCGAGGGCAGTGCGCAGCGGCCCGTCGACGACCTGACGGCCCCTCGTTCCGGCATCTCCTGCGCCTGCTGAGGAGAGGCGGGTGACCTGGTGTTTCGCCGAGGTCCGCGGCCGTGCGGCGCCGATGATCTACGCCTGACAAGTCCGGCGTGTCAGGGCGATCGCATTTGTTTTGACCGGAGTCCATGAGGTAGGTACGCTCAGACCTTGTGCCTGGGGTGTGCCTGGGCTCGCGTGCGTGCCCATAGTCCGTACGCGGAGCCGTATCAACACACCGCAATCTGCGTCTCTCCCCGCTCCTTGTGCGGGAGTCCGCAGCATTCGACACACCCGACCGCGTGGGTCGGCGAAGTTCCAGGTTAGCTTTATACGGCACACAGAAACCGGAGAAGTAGTGCCTACGATCCAGCAGCTGGTCCGCAAGGGCCGGCAGGACAAGGTCGAAAAGACCAAGACCCCGGCCCTGGAGGCCTCGCCCCAGCGCCGCGGCGTCTGCACGCGTGTGTTCACCACCACCCCCAAGAAGCCGAACTCGGCGCTGCGGAAGGTCGCACGTGTGCGTCTGACCTCCGGCATCGAGGTCACGGCCTACATCCCGGGTGAGGGGCACAACCTGCAGGAGCACTCCATCGTGCTCGTGCGTGGCGGTCGTGTGAAGGACCTGCCGGGTGTTCGCTACAAGATCATCCGTGGTGCGCTCGACACCCAGGCGGTCAAGAACCGCAAGCAGGCCCGCAGCCGCTACGGCGCCAAGAAGGAGAAGTAAGAATGCCTCGTAAGGGCCCCGCCCCGAAGCGCCCGGTCATCATCGACCCGGTCTACGGTTCTCCTCTGGTGACCTCCCTCATCAACAAGGTGCTGCTGAACGGCAAGCGCTCCACCGCCGAGCGCATCGTGTACGGCGCCATGGAGGGCCTCCGTGACAAGTCGGGCAACGACCCGGTCATCACGCTGAAGCGCGCGCTGGAGAACATCAAGCCGACCCTCGAGGTCAAGTCCCGCCGTGTCGGTGGCGCGACCTACCAGGTCCCGGTCGAGGTCAAGCCCGGCCGCGCCAACACGCTCGCGCTGCGCTGGCTCGTGGGTTACTCCCGCGCCCGTCGTGAGAAGACGATGACCGAGCGCCTGACGAACGAGCTGCTCGACGCCTCGAACGGCCTCGGTGCGGCCGTCAAGAAGCGCGAGGACACGCACAAGATGGCCGAGTCCAACAAGGCCTTCGCGCACTACCGCTGGTAGTCGCAACCCACATCGAGAGAACGAGAGAAGACTGAAGCCTTATGGCTACCACTTCGCTTGATCTGGCCAAGGTCCGCAACATCGGGATCATGGCCCACATCGACGCGGGCAAGACGACGACCACCGAGCGGATCCTGTTCTACACCGGTGTCTCGTACAAGATCGGTGAGGTCCACGACGGCGCTGCCACCATGGACTGGATGGAGCAGGAGCAGGAGCGTGGCATCACGATCACGTCCGCTGCCACCACCTGCCACTGGCCGCTGGAGAACGTCGACCACACGATCAACATCATCGACACCCCCGGGCACGTCGACTTCACCGTCGAGGTGGAGCGGTCCCTGCGGGTGCTCGACGGTGCGGTGACCGTGTTCGACGGCGTGGCCGGCGTCGAGCCCCAGTCCGAGACCGTCTGGCGTCAGGCGGACCGCTACGGCGTTCCGCGCATCTGCTTCGTCAACAAGCTGGACCGTACGGGCGCCGAGTTCCACCGCTGCGTCGACATGATCGTGGACCGCCTCGGCGCCACCCCGATCGTCATGCAGATCCCGATCGGTGCGGAGTCCGACTTCAGGGGTGTCGTCGACCTCGTCACCATGAAGGCGTTCGTCTGGTCCGCCGAGGCCTCCAAGGGCGAGATGTACGACACCGTCGACATCCCGGACACCCACCAGGAAGCCGCCGACGAGTGGCGCGGCAAGCTGCTCGAGACCGTCGCCGAGAACGACGACGAGATGATGGAGCTGTACCTGGAGGGCCAGGAGCCCACCGTGGAGCAGCTGTACGCGGCGATCCGCCGTATCACCATCGCCTCCGGCAAGGTCATCGACGGCACCACCGTCACCCCCGTGTTCTGCGGTACCGCCTTCAAGAACAAGGGCGTTCAGCCCCTGCTCGACGCGGTCGTGCGTTACCTGCCCTCCCCCCTGGACGTCGAGGCCATCGAGGGCCACGACGTCAAGGACCCGGAGACCGTGGTCACGCGCAAGCCGTCCGAGGAGGAGCCGCTCTCCGCGCTCGCCTTCAAGATCGCGAGCGACCCGCACCTGGGCAGGCTCACCTTCATCCGGGTCTACTCGGGTCGCCTGGACTCCGGCACCGCGGTGCTGAACCCCATCAAGGGCAAGAAGGAGCGCATCGGCAAGATCTACCGCATGCACGCGAACAAGCGTGAGGAGATCGAGTCGGTGGGCGCGGGCGACATCGTCGCCGTCATGGGCCTGAAGCAGACCACCACCGGTGAGACGCTCTGCGACGACAAGAACCCGGTGATCCTGGAGTCCATGGACTTCCCGGCGCCGGTCATCGAGGTCGCGATCGAGCCCAAGTCCAAGGGCGACCAGGAGAAGCTGGGTGTCGCCATCCAGCGCCTGGCAGAGGAGGACCCGTCCTTCCGCGCCAAGACGGACGAGGAGACCGGTCAGACGATCATCGCCGGTATGGGCGAGCTCCATCTGGACGTCTTCGTCGACCGCATGAAGCGCGAGTTCCGCGTCGAGGCCAACGTCGGCAAGCCGCAGGTCGCGTACCGCGAGACGCTGCGCAAGCCGGTCGAGCGCCTCGACTACACGCACAAGAAGCAGACTGGTGGTTCCGGCCAGTTCGCCAAGGTGCAGATCGCGGTCGAGCCGCTCGAGGGCGACGGCTACGAGTTCCAGAACAAGGTCACCGGTGGCCGTGTCCCGCGGGAGTACATCCCGTCCGTGGACGCCGGCTGCCAGGAGGCCATGGAGTTCGGCGTGCTCGCCGGCTACCCGCTCACGGGTGTCCGCGTCACGCTCCTTGACGGCGCCTACCACGAGGTCGACTCCTCCGAGATGGCGTTCAAGATCGCCGGTTCGATGGCCTTCAAGGAGGCCGCACGCAAGGCCTCCCCGGCCCTGCTCGAGCCGATGATGAAGGTCGAGGTGACCACGCCCGAGGACTACATGGGCGACGTCGTCGGCGACATCAACTCCCGTCGCGGTCAGATCCAGTCCATGGAAGACCGCTCGGGTGCCAAGCTCGTCACGGGCCTGGTGCCGCTGTCGGAGATGTTCGGCTATGTCGGAGACCTCCGCAGCAAGACCTCGGGTCGCGCAAGCTACTCGATGCAGTTCGACTCCTACGCCGAGGTTCCCAGGAACGTCGCCGAGGAGATCATCGCGAAGGCCAAGGGCGAGTAACTCACCCGAGTTCACGCTTTAGGCTTGTCACCGGAGTCCACCGGGGCATTTCCTTCCACACCGGTACGGAATGCCCCGGGCTCCGGGCAACCCAGCAAAGATCACCTGGCGCCGATGAGTAAGGCGTACAGAACCACTCCACAGGAGGACCCCAGTGGCGAAGGCGAAGTTCGAGCGGACTAAGCCGCACGTCAACATCGGCACCATCGGTCACATCGACCACGGTAAGACGACCCTCACGGCCGCCATTACCAAGGTGCTGCACGACGCGTACCCGGACCTGAACGAGGCCTCGGCCTTCGAGAACATCGACAAGGCGCCCGAGGAGCGCCAGCGCGGTATCACCATCTCCATCGCGCACGTCGAGTACCAGACCGAGGACCGTCACTACGCGCACGTCGACTGCCCCGGTCACGCGGACTACATCAAGAACATGATCACCGGTGCCGCCCAGATGGACGGCGCGATCCTGGTGGTCGCCGCGACCGACGGCCCGATGCCGCAGACCAAGGAGCACGTGCTCCTGGCCCGCCAGGTCGGCGTGCCGTACATCGTTGTCGCCCTCAACAAGGCCGACATGGTGGACGACGAGGAGATCCTGGAGCTCGTCGAGCTCGAGGTCCGTGAGCTCCTCTCCGAGTACGAGTTCCCGGGCGACGACGTTCCGGTCGTCAAGGTCTCCGCTCTGAAGGCGCTCGAGGGCGACAAGGAGTGGGGCGAGTCCGTCCTCAACCTGATGAAGGCTGTCGACGAGGCCATCCCGCAGCCCGAGCGTGACGTCGACAAGCCGTTCCTGATGCCGATCGAGGACGTCTTCACGATCACCGGTCGTGGCACCGTCGTCACCGGTCGTATCGAGCGCGGTGTCCTCAAGGTCAACGAGACCGTCGACATCATCGGCATCAAGACCGAGAAGACCACCACCACGGTCACCGGCATCGAGATGTTCCGCAAGCTGCTCGACGAGGGCCAGGCCGGTGAGAACGTCGGTCTGCTCCTCCGTGGCATCAAGCGCGAGGACGTCGAGCGCGGCCAGGTCATCATCAAGCCCGGTTCGGTCACGCCGCACACCGAGTTCGAGGCCCAGGCCTACATCCTGTCCAAGGACGAGGGTGGCCGCCACACGCCGTTCTTCAACAACTACCGTCCGCAGTTCTACTTCCGTACGACTGACGTGACCGGTGTTGTGGAGCTCCCCGAGGGCACCGAGATGGTCATGCCCGGCGACAACACCGAGATGAGCGTCAAGCTCATCCAGCCCGTCGCCATGGAGGAGGGCCTGAAGTTCGCCATCCGTGAGGGTGGCCGGACCGTGGGCGCCGGCCAGGTCACCAAGATCAACAAGTAATCCCGGTTACTTGCTGATCGGGGAGACCCGGTCGCTCCGAACGGAGCACATGAGCAGTACGCAGGGCCCTGGTTCCACCGCTTCGACGGTGGGGCCGGGGCCCTTTGCGCTGGGCGGGTAAGTCTTCCTGCGGCTACGCGGCGAGGTGGCGCTGGACGGTGGGGAGCACGGTGTGGGTGAGCCAGGTCCGGAAGGTCTGGTCGTCCGGTGGGTAGACGTCCATGCCCAAGGCCTCGGCGGCCTCCTCGAACTCCGCGTCGGAGTGGAGCATGCCGAGCAGCCGCTCGATATCGGCGTGGAGCGTGCGGACTTCTTCGGGCGATGCGTATTCGAAGTACTCGTCGATCGCCTCGCTGTGGCTGGTGTAGTCGTAGGAGAAATCCTGATGGAACCGTGTACCGATGAACTGCGAAAGTTCCGGAAAGCGCGCATCCCATTCCCAGCGACTGGTGGGTCTTTCCAGGGAAATGGTGTGTGGGGCCCGAATGAACTCGGCCAGGTGCGCGCGCGTGACGCGAAGGCACTGCTCGACAGTCATTCCCTCCGGGGGCCGAATGCGGGGCATGAGGTCGACGTCGTTCGCCACTTCGTCGGAGAAGAGTCCCGCTTCGAGTAGATCGTCGATCTGTGCGACGGCGGAGACCGCGCGTCCTGGGTCTGCGGCAGCGGCCCGAAGGTAGGAGAGCAGAGCCGGGCTCGGGACCGCAGGTGTGTCCGTGAACGCAAACGTGTGGGACGCATAGCAGTTCAGCAATTGCTGAAGCTCGGAGAAGCGATGGCCGGGCGGTTCGGGAGGCACGACGGTCGACCTTTCTGAGTGCCGAGGACGTCTCTCAGCGATGATCGGGGGAGACGTTAGGGGACGGGGAACGATGTGTGTACGCGGTATCCGGACGGAGATGCAGGGTCTCGCCTCAGAATGACACGTACGTTCCGTACTGTTGAAGTAGGGCGGCCATTAACGAAGTCTCTTCGACTCAGATGAAGTCCGGTATCTTCTGCGAACTGCCCATGGAGCTTCAATGTGCGCGATCTGCCTGACTGAAGCCATTTCGTGATGGCCTTTTGATGCTGCAGGAGCGTCGCATCGGTGAACTTCTGGGCTGACGCCTCGTTGATGAAGCGGGAGTCTGCGCCGAGTGTCGGGTCCTTGCGCAGGCGGTCCCTCATTTCGTGAGTCTTCTTTCGCACATGCCGTGCGAGCGTGTGCGCGCCATTCTTGCCCTCGTCCCCCTTCAGGTCTGCCCGATGTTCGGGCTTCGTCCGCCCCTTGCGCTTGCTGCGGGGCCAGGCGTTGTAGTCGCCGGGGCCGAAGCCCGACCCGCCGGCGCCCGCCGCCATGAGGAGCACGCCGAAGCCGGCTGCCTTGAGCGCACCCGCGGTCGAAGCCTGTGCCAGTGCGCCGCCGCCTGCGACCGCGAGGCCGCCGGGCGGGAACAGGGACAGCAGCGAGAGCAGGAGAAGGGCGAAGCCCAGGTAGACGACGAAGTCGTTGAGTGCGTTGAGCAGATGGGCGGGTGGGATGGCGTCACCTTCGGGCCCCGCGTCGCCCAGTCCCCGGATCAGCAGCAGGACGCCGGCAGTGGCTGAACCCAGCGCCGTGCCGAACCGGAAGCGGTGGGCGGCGAGCAGTTCGCCGATCGGCTGTGCGGCAGTCGGCCGCCAGGTGCGGAGCAGCATGACCAGGATCCAGCCGATCCAGGCCATGCCCGCAATGCTGAAGCAGAGCAGGACCCACGGCCCGCTCCCCGAGGTGAAGTACTGCTGCAGCCCGGCAGTGGTGGGGAATGCCCCGACGCCGAGGAAGAGGAGCGCGGGGAGCGCGAGCAGGCAGGGTATGAGCAGCAGCCATCGATGGCGGGCTGACCGCGCGCGAGCCGCTCGGATGCGGGCGTAGGTCTCGGGGGAGCGCCACGTGTGCTGGTTGTCCGTGGAATCGATGAGCGCACGGGCCTCGAGGACGGCCTCGCGCAAGGGCGCTGCGGCTGACTCAGGGCTTCTGGTGGAGTCCGCCGTGGCGTAGAGCAGAGACCGACGCAGACGTACGTACCGGACGGCGATCGGGACCGTCCAGCGAGGCCGCCGGGACGCGTACCCCAGGAGCGCTGCCGCACGGTCGCCGTCGATCCGCTCCGCGGCGAGAGACACCTCGGGCACTGCGCGGCGGGCCCGGTGCAGGCACCGCAGGTCGATCGCGATGGCTACGGCAAGGCAGACCAGCGGAGCGGCCCAGGCGATCGAGTCCAGTGACTCCAGCCAGTCCTTGGCCTCTGAAGTGTGCTTGGCTGCCGCGTAGTTGGTCACGGTGTGGTGAGCCACTGCCGCGGCGACCGGGACGAGGGCCAGCAGACGCCAGGGACCGCGGCCGCGCAGCACAAGCCCGGCGCCGAGACCGGCCAGAGCCGTCCACACCAGGTGGGTGAACGTGACGGCCGCCGGGCCCCCGACGAGCGCGGACTGGCCGGACGGGGCGGGCAGCCAACTGCCGAGGATCTGCTCCACCCCGGGCACGTACGGCGGGAAGATGCTGTCGGGGATGAGCCAGCCGCCGGCGGCGTGCGGCCGTGCCCGGTCGGCGTCGAGCCCGTACCGCAGGACCGACTCGAGCAGTCCGAATCCCGCTCCCAGCCCCGCGCCGACGACCACGAAGTCGGTGACGCCCCATTGGCGCCGGACCTTGACGTACATGCCGGCGATCAGTAGGGGTGCCATCTTTGTGAGTTCCTCGACCCAAGGGGCGACGAGGTAGCTCGTAGCGCGTGTGACTTCGTGGAGCGGTGTGCCGGACGAGTCGGTGTAGGCGCGGGTGTAGGCAACCTCTGCGAGGGCTGTCGCGAGGCCGCAGACGTACACCCCGCAGACGAGGGCGAGAAGGAGCGTCGACCAGCGTACGGATCGAGTGGGTGCGGAGATCGCGAATATTTGCAGTGTGGCCCAAAGGGCCGCGAACATCATGACGAGAGCCAATGCCCACCCCCAATTAAGTCCTCGTCTTTGCGTTTCCGAACGCAAAGATAGTGGCTCGAGGGGGCCAGGGGGACGGAATGAGGGAATCTCGCCGGGTAGGGCTTCGGTTGCCCCGGGCGGGAGTGGGGTACGATCCGCGGTCGCGATTGGCCAGCGGTATGCCCCGTATGGCACACTGACCAGGTTGCTCGGTTGAGTGCCGATGCTGCGCGCCTCCCGCCGGGAGGACCGGAAGCGAGTCCCACAGTACTCGTCGCCCCAACTGCCGTAAGGCAGCGCTGGAGCGGACGTACGGGAATCTTCCGGGAAGTGTGGCGGGGTGCCTTCGACCAGGCACCCGGTGGGCCTTCAGGTGATTGCAGCCTTCCCCCGGTCCGCGGCCTCGGGCCGCAGCCCCCAGCAGGGAAATCCTTCGGGAGATCTGTGTGAGCGGGACTGCGACACGCCCGACCGCGTGGGTCGGGAGGGGAGTCATCCGAACCCCTCGGGTTCCAGAGCGTTACGAGAGACAGGACTACGAAGTAGCCATGGCGGGACAGAAGATCCGCATCCGGCTCAAGGCCTACGACCACGAGGTCATCGACTCTTCGGCGAAGAAGATCGTCGAGACGGTGACTCGCACTGGTGCGTCGGTCGCGGGCCCGGTGCCGCTGCCCACTGAGAAGAACGTGTACTGCGTCATCAAGTCGCCGCACAAGTACAAGGACGCGCGCGAGCACTTCGAGATGCGCACGCACAAGCGCCTGATCGACATCCTCGACCCGACGCCCAAGACCGTTGACTCGCTGATGCGCCTGGACCTTCCGGCCGGCGTCGACATCGAGATCAAGCTCTGAGAGGCGCGGAAGAGATGACCAAGCAGATCAAGGGTGTCCTGGGCGAGAAGCTCGGCATGACCCAGGTCTGGGACGAGAACAACCGTGTCGTCCCCGTGACCGTGGTCAAGGCCGGGCCCTGCGTCGTTACCCAGGTCCGTAAGAACGACACCGACGGCTACGAGTCGGTCCAGATCGCCTTCGGCGAGATCGACCCGCGCAAGGTGAACAAGCCCCTCAAGGGCCACTTCGCCAAGGCCGACGTGACTCCCCGCCGCCACCTCGTCGAGATCCGTACCGCTGACGCCAGTGAGTACACCCTCGGCCAGGAAGTGACTGCCGAGGCCTTCGAGGCCGGCATCAAGGTGGACGTCACCGGCAAGAGCAAGGGCAAGGGCTTCGCCGGTGTCATGAAGCGCCACAACTTCCGTGGCCTCGGCGCGGGTCACGGTACCCAGCGCAAGCACCGCTCTCCCGGCTCCATCGGTGGCTGCGCCACCCCGGGCCGTGTGTTCAAGGGCCTCCGCATGGCGGGTCGCATGGGCAACGAGCGGGTCACCACCCAGAACCTGACCGTCCATGCCGTTGACGCGGAGAAGGGCCTGCTGCTCATCAAGGGCGCGGTTCCTGGTCCGAACGGCGGCCTCGTCCTGGTCCGTACCGCGGCCAAGGGGGCCTGAGGTAACGATGAGCACCATTGACATCCTTTCGCCGGCAGGCGACAAGGCCGGGACCGTCGAGCTCCCCGCGGAGATCTTCGACGCCAAGACCAGCGTTCCGCTGATCCACCAGGTCGTTGTCGCCCAGCTGGCCGCTGCCCGACAGGGCACGCACAAGACCAAGACCCGTGGCGAGGTCCGCGGCGGTGGCAAGAAGCCGTACCGCCAGAAGGGCACCGGCCGCGCGCGCCAGGGTTCGACCCGTGCGCCGCAGTTCGCCGGCGGTGGCGTCGTGCACGGTCCCGTGCCGCGCGACTACTCGCAGCGCACCCCGAAGAAGATGAAGGCCGCCGCCCTGCGCGGTGCCCTCTCGGACCGGGCGCGTCACGACCGCATCCACGTCGTGTCCGACGTGGTCGAGGGCGACGTTTCCACCAAGGCCGCCAAGGCCCTCCTGGCGAAGGTCAGCGAGCGCAAGAACGTGCTCCTGGTCGTCACCCGCGAGGACGAGACCGGCCTGCTGTCGGCGCGGAACCTGCCCCAGGTGCACATCCTGGAGCCGGGCCAGCTGAACACGTACGACGTGCTCGTTTCGGACGACGTGGTCTTCACCAAGGCCGCCTTCGACTCCTTCGTCGCCGGCCCCAACAAGGCTGAGACCGAAGGGAGCGAGGCCTGATGTCTGCGCCTAGCGAACTGACCACCGTCACCAGCAAGACCTTCACCGACCCGCGCGACGTCCTCGTCAAGCCGGTTGTTTCGGAGAAGAGCTACGCCCTCCTCGACGAGAACAAGTACACGTTCATCGTCGCGCCCGGCGCCAACAAGACCCAGATCAAGCAGGCCGTCGAGGCGGTCTTCTCGGTCAAGGTCACCGGGGTCAACACGATCAACCGCCAGGGCAAGCGCAAGCGCACCCGCACCGGTTTCGGTAAGCGTGCTGACACCAAGCGCGCCATCGTGACCCTCGCTGAGGGCGACCGTATCGACATCTTCGGCCAGGCCTCCTAACGGAGCGCCCTGGTCCGATATCGGACGAGGACTGAGAAATGGGAATCCGCAAGTACAAGCCGACGACGCCGGGCCGCCGTGGCTCCTCCGTCGCCGACTTCGTCGAGGTCACGCGGTCCACGCCGGAGAAGTCGCTGGTCCGCCCGCTGCACAGCAAGGGCGGCCGTAACAATTCCGGTCGTGTGACCGTTCGCCACCAGGGTGGCGGGCACAAGCGCGCCTACCGCGTGATCGACTTCCGTCGTCACGACAAGGACGGCGTGCCGGCGAAGGTCGCGCACATCGAGTACGACCCCAACCGCACCGCGCGCATCGCGCTCCTGCACTACGCGGACGGCGAGAAGCGCTACATCATCGCCCCCCGCGGCCTGTCGCAGGGCGACCGGGTGGAGAACGGCCCCGCGGCCGACATCAAGCCCGGCAACAACCTGGCGCTGCGCAACATCCCGGTCGGTACCACGATCCACGCGATCGAGCTCCGTCCCGGTGGTGGCGCCAAGTTCGCCCGCTCCGCGGGTGCCTCCGTGCAGCTGCTGGCGAAGGAGGGCTCGATGGCCCACCTTCGTATGCCCTCCGGTGAGATCCGCCTGGTCGACGTCCGCTGCCGCGCCACCATCGGCGAGGTCGGCAACGCCGAGCAGTCGAACATCAACTGGGGCAAGGCCGGCCGCAAGCGCTGGCTGGGCGTTCGTCCCACCGTTCGCGGTGTCGTGATGAACCCGGTCGACCACCCGCACGGTGGTGGTGAGGGCAAGACCTCCGGTGGTCGCCACCCGGTCTCGCCCTGGGGCAAGAAGGAAGGCCGTACTCGTTCGCCCAAGAAGGCGTCGAACAAGTACATCGTCCGCCGCCGCAAGACGAACAAGAAGCGCTAGGAGCGGGTTTAGATGCCGCGCAGTCTCAAGAAGGGGCCCTTCGTCGACGACCACCTGATCAAGAAGGTGGACGCACAGAACGAAGCCGGTTCCAAGAACGTCATCAAGACCTGGTCCCGTCGCTCGATGATCGTCCCGGCGATGCTGGGCCACACGATCGCGGTGCACAACGGCAAGACCCACATCCCGGTGTTCGTCACCGAGTCGATGGTCGGCCACAAGCTCGGCGAGTTCTCGCCGACTCGCACCTTCCGCGGCCACGTCAAGGACGACCGGAAGTCGAAGCGCCGCTAAGGCGGGGTGGAAACGACTATGACTTACACCGAAGGGACAACCATGGAAGCCAGGGCCCAGGCGCGGTACATCCGCGTCACGCCCATGAAGGCCCGCCGCGTGGTGGACCTCATCCGTGGCATGGACGCCACGGAGGCTCAGGCGGTCCTGCGTTTCGCCCCGCAGGCCGCGAGCGTGCCGGTCGGCAAGGTGCTGGACAGTGCCATTGCCAATGCCGCGCACAACTACGACCACAGTGACGCCTCTTCGCTGTTCATCAGCGAGGCGTACGTGGACGAGGGCCCGACCCTGAAGCGGTTCCGTCCGCGTGCCCAGGGTCGTGCCTACCGGATCCGTAAGCGGACCAGCCACATCACCGTGGTCGTCAGCAGCAAGGAAGGAACCCGGTAATGGGCCAGAAGGTAAACCCGCACGGGTTCCGGCTCGGTGTCACGACCGACTTCAAGTCGCGTTGGTACGCCGACAAGCTGTACAAGGACTACGTCAAGGAAGACGTCGCCATCCGCAGGATGATGACGTCCGGCATGGAGCGCGCCGGCATCTCGAAGGTGGAGATCGAGCGCACCCGTGACCGCGTGCGGGTGGACATCCACACCGCTCGTCCCGGCATCGTCATCGGCCGCCGTGGCGCCGAGGCCGACCGCATCCGCGGTGACCTCGAGAAGCTCACGGGCAAGCAGGTCCAGCTGAACATCCTCGAGGTCAAGAACCCCGAGACCGATGCGCAGCTGGTGGCCCAGGCCGTTGCCGAGCAGCTGTCCTCCCGCGTCTCCTTCCGTCGTGCGATGCGCAAGTCGATGCAGAGCTCGATGAAGGCCGGCGCCAAGGGCATCAAGATCCAGTGTGGCGGCCGTCTCGGCGGTGCCGAGATGTCGCGCTCGGAGTTCTACCGCGAGGGCCGTGTGCCCCTGCACACGCTCCGCGCCAACGTCGACTACGGCTTCTTCGAGGCCAAGACGACCTTCGGCCGTATCGGCGTGAAGGTGTGGATCTACAAGGGCGACGTCAAGAACATCGCCGAGGTGCGCGCCGAGAACGCCGCCGCCCGTGCCGGCAACCGCCCGGCCCGCGGTGGCAGCGACCGCCCGGCCCGTGGCCGTGGTGGCGAGCGTGGCGGCCGCGGCCGCAAGCCGCAGCAGCAGTCGGCTCCGGCTGCCGAGGCCCCCAAGGCGGAGTCTTCGGCGGCTGCCGCCGCCGGAGCCGCTCCGGCCGAGAGCACTGGAACGGAGGCCTGACCGACATGCTGATCCCTCGTAGGGTCAAGCACCGCAAGCAGCACCACCCCAAGCGCAGTGGTATGGCCAAGGGTGGCACTGAGGTTGCGTTCGGCGAGTACGGCATCCAGGCGCTGACCCCGGCGTATGTGACGAACCGTCAGATCGAGGCCGCTCGTATCGCGATGACCCGTCACATCAAGCGTGGCGGCAAGGTCTGGATCAACATCTACCCGGACCGCCCGCTGACCAAGAAGCCCGCCGAGACCCGCATGGGTTCCGGTAAGGGTTCCCCCGAGTGGTGGGTCGCGAACGTCAAGCCCGGTCGGGTGATGTTCGAGCTGTCCTACCCGAACGAGAAGATTGCGCGTGAGGCGCTTACCCGCGCTGCTCACAAGCTTCCGATGAAGTGCCGGATCGTTCGGCGCGAGGCAGGTGAGTCGTGATGTCGGCCGGTACCAAGGCGTCCGAGCTGCGCGAGCTGAACAACGAGGAGCTCGTTGCGAAGCTCCGCGAGGCCAAGGAAGAGCTGTTCAACCTCCGCTTCCAGGCGGCCACGGGACAGCTCGAGAACCACGGCCGGCTCAAGGCCGTCCGCAAGGACATCGCGCGGATCTACACCCTCATGCGTGAGCGCGAGCTGGGCATCGAGACGGTGGAGAGCGCCTGATGAGCGAGAGCAACGTGACTGAAGAGACCAAGGCCGCCCGCGGCTTCCGCAAGACCCGTGAGGGCCTTGTCGTCAGCGACAAGATGGACAAGACCGTCGTCGTCGCCGTCGAGGACCGCGTGAAGCACGCCCTGTACGGCAAGGTCATCCGCCGTACGAACAAGGTCAAGGCGCACGACGAGCAGAACGCCGCGGGCGTCGGCGACCGTGTCCTCCTGATGGAGACCCGGCCGCTGTCCGCGACGAAGCGCTGGCGCATCGTCGAGATCCTTGAGAAGGCCAAGTAGGCAATTCCCGCAAGGGAGTTGACCGTAAGCACTGCCTGAGGGGCATTCCCTCAGGTTCGTTCCGCCAGGCTCGGTGGGGGTCATGAGAGTGGCCCCCGCCGGGAACCGGCAGACAAACAGGAGATAGACGTGATCCAGCAGGAGTCGCGGCTGAAGGTCGCCGACAACACTGGTGCGAAGGAAATCCTTTGCATCCGTGTTCTCGGTGGCTCCGGCCGCCGCTACGCGGGCATCGGCGATGTCATCGTCGCCACCGTGAAGGACGCGATCCCCGGTGGCAACGTGAAGAAGGGTGACGTCATCAAGGCCGTCATCGTTCGCACCGTCAAGGAGCGCCGCCGTCCGGACGGCTCGTACATCCGCTTCGACGAGAACGCCGCTGTCATTCTGAAGAACGACGGCGACCCTCGCGGCACCCGTATCTTCGGCCCCGTGGGCCGTGAGCTGCGCGAGAAGAAGTTCATGAAGATCATCTCGCTCGCGCCGGAGGTGCTGTAAGCATGAAGATCAAGAAGGGCGACCTGGTACAGGTCATCACCGGCAAGGACAAGGGCAAGCAGGGCAAGGTCATCGCGGCCTTCCCCCGCGAGGACCGCGTCCTGGTCGAGGGTGTCAACCGGGTCAAGAAGCACACGAAGGCGAACCAGCCGGGCCGCGCTTCGCAGGCCGGCGGCATCGTCACGACCGAGGCCCCGATCCACGTCTCCAACGTCCAGCTGGTCGTGGAGAAGGACGGCAACAAGGTCGTCACGCGCGTCGGTTACCGCTTCGACGACGAGGGCAACAAGATCCGCGTTGCCAAGCGGACCGGTGAGGACATCTGATGGCTACCACCACCACTCCGCGTCTCAAGACGAAGTACCGCGAGGAGATCGCGGGCAAGCTGCGTGAGGAGTTCTCGTACGAGAACGTCATGCAGGTCCCCGGCCTCGTCAAGATCGTGGTCAACATGGGTGTGGGCGACGCCGCCCGCGACTCCAAGCTGATCGAGGGCGCCATCCGCGACCTCACCACGATCACCGGTCAGAAGCCGGCCGTCACCAAGGCCCGTAAGTCCATCGCGCAGTTCAAGCTGCGTGAGGGCCAGCCGATCGGTGCCCACGTCACGCTCCGTGGCGACCGCATGTGGGAGTTCCTGGACCGCACCCTGTCGCTCGCGCTGCCGCGCATCCGCGACTTCCGTGGTCTGTCCCCCAAGCAGTTCGACGGCCGTGGCAACTACACCTTCGGTCTCACGGAGCAGGTCATGTTCCACGAGATCGACCAGGACAAGATCGACCGGGTCCGGGGCATGGACATCACCGTGGTCACCACGGCGTCCAACGACGACGAGGGTCGTGCCCTCCTCCGTCACCTCGGCTTCCCGTTCAAGGAGAACTGACCGTGGCGAAGAAGGCTCTGATCGCTAAGGCCGCCCGCAAGCCGAAGTTCGGTGTGCGCGCGTACACCCGCTGCCAGCGCTGCGGCCGGCCCCACTCCGTCTACCGCAAGTTCGGCCTGTGCCGCGTGTGCCTTCGTGAGATGGCTCACCGTGGCGAGCTGCCGGGCGTGACCAAGAGCTCCTGGTAGTCCCCCAGTTGGGGATGACCCGGAACTCTCGGTAAGGACTGGGACCGTCGGGTGCCCCGCCCTCCATGGCTTAGGCTGGGAGGGTTGGGCGCCCGCCGCCCCGTACGACTTACTACGCCGTAGGTCCCCGCACCGCACCCGTCCCGCCACTGAGTGGGGAGAGGGATGGCGCACATAGGAAACCCCGGCGAGAGAGGCCGAAGGCCAATTCATGACCATGACTGATCCGATCGCAGACATGCTTACGCGTCTGCGGAACGCGAACTCGGCATACCACGACTCCGTGTCGATGCCGCACAGCAAGATCAAGTCGCACATCGCGGAGATCCTCCAGCAGGAGGGCTTCATCACGGGCTGGAAGACCGAGGACGCCGAGGTCGGCAAGAACCTCGTCCTCGACCTGAAGTTCGGTCCGAACCGTGAGCGCTCCATCGCGGGCATCAAGCGGATCTCCAAGCCCGGTCTCCGGGTTTACGCGAAGTCCACCAACCTGCCGAAGGTGCTCGGCGGCCTCGGCGTGGCGATCATCTCCACGTCCCACGGGCTCCTCACCGACAAGCAGGCCGGCAAGAAGGGCGTGGGTGGGGAAGTCCTCGCCTACGTCTGGTAGCGGAAGGGAACGGAGGAAACAGCTATGTCGCGTATTGGCAAGCTCCCCATCACGGTTCCCGCCGGCGTGGATGTCACCCTCGACGGCCAGACGGTCTCGGTGAAGGGCCCCAAGGGATCCCTGAGCCACACCGTCGTGTCGCCGATCGAGATCGCCAAGGACGAGAACGGCGTTCTGAACGTCACGCGTCCCAACGACGAGCGTCAGAACAAGGCCCTGCACGGCCTGTCCCGCACGCTGGTGGCGAACATGATCACCGGCGTGACCGACGGTTACGTGAAGAAGCTCGAAATCAGCGGTGTCGGTTACCGCGTCCTCGCGAAGGGCTCCAACCTGGAGTTCTCGCTGGGCTACAGCCACCCGATCCTGGTCGAGGCCCCCGAGGGCATCACCTTCAAGGTGGAGTCCCCGACCAAGTTCTCCGTCGAGGGCATCGACAAGCAGAAGGTCGGCGAGGTTGCGGCCAACATCCGCAAGCTGCGCAAGCCCGACCCGTACAAGGCCAAGGGCGTCAAGTACGAGGGCGAAGTCATCCGCCGCAAGGTCGGAAAGGCGGGTAAGTAAGCCATGGCATACGGTGTCAAGATCGCTAAGGGCGACGCTTACAAGCGTGCTGCCATCAAGCGTCGTCACATCCGGATCCGTAAGCACATCTCGGGTACTGCCGAGCGTCCGCGCCTCGTCGTGACCCGCTCGAACCGGAACATCGTGGCCCAGGTCATCGACGACGTGAAGGGGCACACCCTGGCGTCGGCGTCCTCCCTGGACAGCTCGATCCGTGGTGCCGAGGCCGACAAGTCGGCCCAGGCCAAGTCGGTCGGCGCCCTGGTCGCCGAGCGCGCCAAGGCCGCCGGTGTCGAGACCGTCGTGTTCGACCGTGGTGGCAACAAGTACGCGGGGCGCATCGCCGCCCTGGCGGACGCCGCCCGCGAAGCCGGGCTCAAGTTCTGAGCCTCGCTGCGTAGCTAGCGGAAACAGAGAGAGGTAAATCCAATGGCTGGACCCCAGCGCCGCGGAAGCGGTGCCGGTGGCGGCGAGCGGCGGGACCGGAAGGGCCGTGACGGCGGCGCAGCTGCCGCCGAGAAGACCGCGTACGTTGAGCGCGTCGTCGCGATCAACCGCGTCGCCAAGGTTGTGAAGGGTGGTCGTCGCTTCAGCTTCACCGCGCTGGTCGTGGTGGGCGACGGTGACGGCACCGTGGGTGTCGGATACGGCAAGGCCAAGGAGGTGCCGGCCGCCATCGCCAAGGGCGTTGAGGAGGCCAAGAAGCACTTCTTCAAGGTCCCGCGTATCCAGGGCACCATCCCGCACCCGATCCAGGGCGAGAAGGCTGCGGGCGTCGTCCTGCTCAAGCCGGCTTCCCCCGGTACCGGTGTCATCGCCGGTGGCCCGGTGCGTGCCGTGCTCGAGTGCGCCGGAGTGCACGACATCCTGTCGAAGTCGCTCGGCTCCGACAACGCGATCAACATCGTGCACGCGACCGTGGCGGCCCTGCAGGGCCTGCAGCGTCCCGAGGAGATCGCGGCCCGCCGCGGTCTGCCCCTCGAGGACGTCGCTCCTGCGGCTCTGCTGCGTGCGCGTGCGGGAGCAGGTGCGTAATGGCACAGCTCAAGATCACGCAGACGAAGTCGTACATCGGCAGCAAGCAGAACCACCGCGACACCCTGCGTTCGCTCGGCCTCAAGAAGGTCAACGACGTGGTTGTCAAGGAGGACCGCCCCGAGTTCCGCGGCATGGTGCAGACCGTCCGCCACCTCGTGACGGTCGAGGAGGTCGACTGACATGGCGGAGCAGAACCCGCTGAAGGTCCACAACCTCCGTCCTGCCCCGGGCGCCAAGACCGCCAAGACCCGTGTGGGTCGTGGTGAGGCGTCGAAGGGTAAGACCGCTGGTCGTGGCACCAAGGGCACCAAGGCCCGTTACCAGGTTCCGGAGCGCTTCGAGGGTGGCCAGATGCCCCTCCACATGCGTCTCCCGAAGCTCAAGGGCTTCAAGAACCCGTTCAAGACCGAGTACCAGGTCGTGAACCTCGACAAGCTGACCGCGCTCTACCCGCAGGGTGGCGAGGTCACGGTGGCCGATCTGGTCGCCAAGGGCGCCGTTCGCAAGAACAGCCTCGTCAAGGTGCTCGGCCAGGGCGAGGTCACCGTGGCGCTGCAGGTGACGGTCGACGCCGTCTCCGGCTCCGCCAAGGAGAAGATCACCGCCGCCGGCGGTACCGTCACCGAGCTCGTCTGATCCGGGTTGGACCAGACGTTCCGATGACGTGAACGACCCCACCGGGGATGCCTCGCAAAAGGGGCATCCCCGGTTGGTCGTTCCTAGGGGGGTGCGGTCGCCGGTAAGGTGGCGGGCACTGTACTTTCCGCGCGGTCTGCCCACAGGCCTGCCCGCGCGGTTGTTGCTTGCCGTCAGTTCCCCGACCACCAACTTCACAGCCAGACCGCTCAGTTACATCGCATTACGTCTTACATATTCGTCGATCCTCAAGACCGTCACCTCTGACGCAGTAGCGCGGGGGTCGCAGGAGGCACCGTGCTCACCGCGTTCGCCCGGGCGTTCAAGACGCCCGACCTGCGCAAGAAGCTGCTCTTCACGCTCGCCATGATCGTGATCTACCGGTTCGGGGCGCATATCCCGATCCCCGGTGTGAGCTACTCGAACGTGCAGGTCTGTATCGACCAGGCCAACACCAACCAGGGCCTGTTCGGTCTGGTGAACATGTTCAGTGGTGGCGCACTGCTGCAGATCACCATCTTCGCGCTGGGGATCATGCCGTACATCACGGCGAGCATCATCCTTCAGCTGCTCGTCGTGGTGATTCCACGGCTCGAGGCGCTGAAGAAGGAAGGCCAGGCGGGCCAGGCCAAGATCACGCAGTACACGCGTTATCTGACCGTCGCGCTCGCGGTGCTGCAGGGCACCGGCCTGGTCGCCACCGCTCGCAGCGGCGCACTCTTCCAGGGCTGCCCGGTCGCCAACGAGATCGTGCCCGACCAGTCGATCTTCGTGACCGTCACCATGGTCATCACCATGACCGCCGGTACCGCCTGCGTCATGTGGCTCGGTGAGCTCATCACCGACCGCGGCATCGGCAACGGCATGTCGATCCTGATGTTCATCTCGATCGCCGCCGGCTTCGTCGGCTCGCTGTGGGCCATCAAGGAGCAGGGCAAGCTCGCGGGCGGCTGGATCGAGTTCGGCATCGTGATCCTGGTCGGCCTGTTCATGGTCGCCCTCGTGGTCTTCGTCGAGCAGGCGCAGCGCCGGATCCCCGTCCAGTACGCGAAGCGCATGATCGGCCGCCGTTCCTACGGCGGCACCTCGACGTACATCCCGCTGAAGGTCAATCAGGCGGGCATCATCCCCGTGATTTTCGCCTCGTCCCTGCTCTACATCCCCGCGCTCGTCGCGCAGTTCAGCGGATCCAACGCCGGCTGGGTGCAGTGGATCGAAGCCCACTTCGTCAAGGGTGACCACCCGTATTACATCGCCACGTACTTCGTGCTGATCGTGTTCTTCGCCTTCTTCTACGTCGCCATCTCCTTCAACCCCGAGGAAGTGGCCGACAACATGAAGAAGTATGGTGGCTTCATCCCGGGCATCCGGGCTGGTAGGCCCACTGCCGAGTACCTGAGCTACGTGCTCAACAGGATCACTTGGCCGGGCTCGCTGTATCTGGGTCTGATTGCTCTAGTGCCGACAATGGCGTTGGCCGGCTTCGGTGCGAACCAGAACTTCCCGTTCGGCGGGACAAGCATCCTGATCATCGTGGGTGTGGGTCTGGAGACGGTGAAGCAGATCGAGAGCCAGCTCCAGCAGCGCAATTACGAAGGGTTCCTCCGCTGATGCGAATCGTCCTCGTCGGACCGCCCGGTGCGGGCAAGGGCACGCAGGCTGCGTACCTCGCCGAGAATCTGTCGATCCCGCACATCTCCACGGGTGACCTTTTCCGTGCCAACATCAGCCAGGGCACCGAGCTGGGCAAGCAGGCGAAGGCGTACATGGACGCCGGGAACCTGGTGCCCGACGAGGTGACGATCGGCATGGCGAAGGACCGCATGGACCAGCCGGACGCCGCGAACGGCTTCCTGCTCGATGGCTTCCCGCGCAACGTCTCGCAGGCCGAGGCCCTCGACGCCTCGCTGAACGCGGACGGTGTGAAGCTGGACGCGGTGCTCGACCTGGAGGTCCCCGAGGACGAGGTGGTCAAGCGCATCGCCGGCCGCCGCATCTGCAAGAACGACTCGAGTCATGTCTTCCACGTGACGTACAGCCCGGCGCAGCAGGAAGGTGTCTGCGACACCTGCGGCGGCGAGCTCTACCAGCGCGGTGACGACTCCGAGGAGACGGTCCGCCGCCGCCTCGAGGTCTACCACAGCGAGACCGAGCCGATCATCGACTACTACAAGGCCCAGGGCCTGGTCGTCACGATCTCCGCGCTCGGCAAGGTGTCGGACGTGACACAGCGCGCGATGGACGCTCTGAAGGGCGACCGCGCCGCCTGAGCGAACAGTGGTCCCACGGCCGCGGTGCCCCTGGTGGGCGTCGCGGCCGTACTGTTGTGAGGGGCGGCCGCCGCCGGCCGGCCCATCGAGACGGCCGCACAGAAGGCGGCCGCACGAAGACGGAGAGCTGAAGGCCCATGGTGGAGATCAAGACCCCCGAGCAGATCGCGAAGATGCGCGAGGCGGGGCTCGTCGTCGCCGCCGTCCACGAGGCGACCCGGGCGGCCGCGGTGCCGGGCGCGACCACCAAGGACCTCGACGAGGTCGCCCGCAAGGTCCTGGACGACCACGGCGCGAAGTCCAACTTCCTCGGGTACGGCGGATTCCCGGCCACCATCTGCACCTCGGTGAACCAGGTCGTGGTGCACGGCATCCCGGACGAGACGACGGTCCTCAAGGACGGCGACATCATCTCGATCGACGCCGGCGCGATCATCGACGGCTGGCACGGGGATGCGGCGTACACCGCCTTCGTCGGTACGGGGCACGCTCCCGAGCTGGTCGAGCTGTCCCGGGTCACCGAGGAGTCGATGTGGGCGGGTCTCGCCGCGATGAAGGCGGGCAACCGACTGGTCGACATCTCCAAGGCCGTGGAGTCCTACATCCGCCGCCAGCCCCGGCCGGCCACCGGCAAGTACGGAATCATCGAGGAGTACGGCGGGCACGGCATCGGCTCCCAGATGCACATGGACCCGCACGTCCTGAACTACGTGGAGCGCCGCCGCGGCCGCGGCCCCAAGCTGGTGCCCGGCATGTGCCTGGCGATCGAGCCGATGGTGAGCCTCGGCACCCCTCGTACCCGCACGCTCGAGGACGAGTGGACCGTGGAGACCATCGACGGCAGCTGGTCCTCGCACTGGGAGCACTCCATCGCGCTGACCGAGCAGGGACCCCTGGTCCTGACCGCGGTGGACGGCGGAAAGGCCAAGCTGGCGGAGTACGGCGTCACCATTGCGCCGGACCCGGCCGCTTAAAAATCTCCTGCGCGGGGCATCCTTCCTCGATTCGTCTTTCCGGGTGCCCTGACGTAGACTGACGCGTCGGCTCTCGTGCATCCGCATGTCTGCATGCTCGTACGAGGCCGATCAAGGTAGTCGATTCGAAGGGCGAAGCGTGGCCAAGAAGCAAGGTGCCATCGAGATCGAGGGCACTGTCGTCGAGTCTCTTCCGAACGCCATGTTCAAGGTTGAGCTCCAGAACGGCCACCAGGTCCTGGCACACATCAGCGGCAAGATGCGTATGCACTACATCCGTATCCTCCCTGACGACCGGGTCGTGGTGGAGCTGTCTCCGTACGACCTGACCCGTGGTCGGATCGTCTACCGGTACAAGTAGATCTTGCCCGCATCACCGCCGCGGACCTCGCGTCGGGATGGTGGCACTGAGCCCGGAGAACCTCAACCGATGAAGGTCAAGCCGAGCGTCAAGAAGATCTGCGACAAGTGCAGGGTGATTCGCCGTCACGGTCGAGTCATGGTCATCTGCGACAACCCGCGCCACAAGCAGCGCCAGGGCTGACGCCAGATCGCTCCCTCTGCATCCGCAGATCTCGCGCGACGCAAGCGATACGTACATACGCAGGTCCCGTTCCTCTTCAGTGATGGAGGGCGACACCCCCGGTCGGAGGCCGGGGACCCGTCCCGTACCACTGCTTCCTCTAAGGAAGCGGTCGGCGGGTGGGAGTGGATCTGCGGAAGACCTCCGAGAATCAACTGGAGCCATTAGATGGCACGCGTTTCCGGTGTTGACATCCCGCGCGAAAAGCGCGTGGAGGTTGCCCTCACCTACGTGTTCGGCATTGGCCGGACGCTTTCCCAGCAGACGCTGGCCGCCACCGAGGTGGACCCGAACACCCGCGTTCGCGACCTGTCCGAGGAGGACCTGGTCAAGATCCGCGAGTACGTCGACGCCAATCTCAAGACCGAGGGTGACCTCCGTCGTGAGGTTCAGGCCGACATCCGCCGCAAGGTCGAGATCGGCTGCTACCAGGGTCTGCGTCACCGCCGCGGGCTGCCCGTGCACGGTCAGCGCACCAGCACGAACGCCCGTACCCGCAAGGGTCCGCGTCGCGCGATCGCCGGTAAGAAGAAGCCGGGCAAGAAGTAGTCCTCAGCAGGACGCTCATCAGCGGTCTTCGCTGTAGGACCGACCACCTCCCGTAGGAGTTATAGATGCCCCCCAAGGGTCGTCAGGGCGCTGCCAAGAAGGTGCGCCGCAAGGAAAAGAAGAACGTCGCTCACGGCCACGCGCACATCAAGAGCACGTTCAACAACACGATCGTCTCGATCACGGACCCCACGGGCAACGTGATCTCCTGGGCCTCCGCCGGCCACGTCGGCTTCAAGGGCTCGCGCAAGTCCACCCCCTTCGCCGCGCAGATGGCCGCCGAGTCGGCCGCCCGCCGCGCGCAGGAGCACGGCATGCGCAAGGTCGACGTCTTCGTCAAGGGTCCCGGCTCCGGCCGTGAGACCGCGATCCGCTCCCTCCAGGCCACCGGCCTCGAGGTCGGCTCGATCCAGGACGTCACCCCCACCCCGCACAACGGCTGCCGTCCGCCCAAGCGCCGTCGCGTCTGACATCTGGGCTGGGCCCGGATCGGTGGCGGCTGGGGGTGTGGGGGTTATCCCCCTCATGTCGCAGTACGGCTGCCGTCCGCCCAAGCGCCGTCGCGTCTGACGCGTTCGCGTCTGAGTCGGCGCCGGTCCCTGCGGCCGGCTGATCGACTTGTGGGTTTTCGGGCGGTACGGCTCCTCGGGGCTGTGCCGCCCGTACCCTTGCAGTATCAGAGGGCATCAAATAGCGGGTGCCCATGACTGAAGGATGCACTTCATGCTGATCGCTCAGCGTCCCTCGTTGACCGAAGAGGTCGTCGACGAATTCCGCTCCCGGTTCGTGATCGAGCCGCTGGAGCCGGGCTTCGGGTACACCCTCGGCAACTCCCTGCGTCGTACGCTCCTCTCCTCGATCCCGGGTGCGGCGGTCACGTCGATCCGTATCGACGGTGTCCTGCACGAGTTCACCACCGTGCCGGGCGTCAAGGAGGACGTCACCGACCTCATCCTCAACATCAAGCAGCTGGTCGTCTCCTCGGAGCACGACGAGCCGGTCGTGATGTACCTGCGCAAGCAGGGCCCGGGTCTGGTCACCGCCGCCGACATCGCGCCGCCGGCCGGTGTCGAGGTGCACAACCCCGACCTGGTCCTCGCCACGCTCAACGGCAAGGGCAAGCTGGAGATGGAGCTGACCGTCGAGCGCGGTCGCGGCTACGTCTCCGCCGTGCAGAACAAGCAGGTGGGCCAGGAGATCGGCCGTATCCCGGTCGACTCCATCTACTCGCCGGTGCTCAAGGTCACGTACAAGGTCGAGGCGACCCGTGTCGAGCAGCGCACCGACTTCGACAAGCTGATCGTCGACGTCGAGACCAAGCAGGCCATGCGGCCGCGTGACGCCATGGCGTCCGCCGGTAAGACCCTGGTCGAGCTGTTCGGTCTGGCCCGCGAGCTCAACATCGACGCCGAGGGCATCGACATGGGCCCGTCCCCGACGGACGCTGCGCTCGCCGCGGATCTGGCGCTGCCGATCGAGGAGCTCGAGCTCACGGTCCGCTCGTACAACTGCCTCAAGCGCGAGGGCATCCACTCCGTGGGTGAGCTCGTGGCGCGGTCCGAGGCGGACCTGCTCGACATCCGCAACTTCGGTGCGAAGTCGATCGACGAGGTCAAGGCGAAGCTGGCCGGTATGGGTCTGGCGCTGAAGGACTCGCCTCCCGGCTTCGACCCCACTGCTGCGGCGGACGCGTTCGGCGCGGACGACGACGCGGATGCGGGTTTCGTGGAGACCGAGCAGTACTGATCGCCTTTCCGGCGGGGTGGGTCCCAGGCATCGGCCTGGCGGCCTCGTCCTCAAGCGCCGGACGGGCTGGAAAAGATGTCCTCGAGCGCCGGACGGGCTGATGAGCACGGACGGGGCGAATTGAATAGCTCCGGCGGACAACTGTTCGTCGGGAACTGACCCCGGTACCTGATACGGCCGGGGCAGCACACAAGGAGAAACACCATGCCGAAGCCCGCCAAGGGCGCCCGTATGGGCGGCAGCGCTGCGCACGAGCGGCACCTGCTGGCGAACCTCGCCAAGGCGCTGTTCGAGCACGGCCGGATCACCACGACCGAGGCCAAGGCGCGTCGTCTGCGCCCCTACGCCGAGCGTCTGGTCACCAAGGCCAAGAAGGGCGACATCCACAACCGTCGCCAGGTCCTGCAGGTCATCACCGACAAGAGCATCGTGCACACGCTCTTCACGGAGATCGGCCCGCGGTACGAGAACCGCCCGGGTGGCTACACCCGTATCACCAAGATCGGTAACCGCCGTGGCGACAACGCGCCCATGGCCGTCATCGAGCTGGTGGAGGCCCTCACCGTGCAGCAGAACGCTGTCGGCGAGGCCGAGGCCGCGACGAAGCGTGCGGTGAAGGAAGACGCCCTTAAGAAGGAAGAGGTCGTCGAGGACGCCAAGCCGGCCACTGAGGCCGCCGAGGAGTCCAAGGACGCCTGATCGCGCAGCGACGGCAGTCACGGCGGGCCCGTATCCCTTCGGGGGTGCGGGCCCGTCGCGCGTCGGGGCCACCCGGCGTACGGGAGAAGACGGCACAAGGAGGCACGTCCGGTGGCGGACGAGGTGGAGCCCGGTCACGTACGGGTGCGGCTGGACCTTTCCTACGACGGGAAGGACTTCTCGGGCTGGGCGAAGCAGCGCGAGGGGCAGCGGACCGTGCAGGGGGAGATCGAGGACGCGCTGCGGACGGTGACCCGGTCCGGCCGGACGTACGAGCTGACCGTGGCGGGCCGTACGGACTCGGGCGTGCATGCGCGCGGGCAGGTGGCCCATGTGGACCTGCCGGTGGAGGTGTGGGCGGAGCACCGGGAGAAGCTGCTGCGGCGGCTCGCCGGGCGGCTGCCGCACGATGTGCGGGTGTGGAAGGCCGAGGAGGCGCCGGCCGGGTTCAATGCCCGGTTCTCGGCGGTGTGGCGGCGCTACGCGTACCGCGTGACCGACGATCCGGGCGGGGTCGATCCGCTGCTGCGGTCCCATGTCCTGTGGCACGACTGGCAGTTGGACGTCGAGGCGATGAACGCGGCGTCGGCCGGGCTGCTCGGGGAGCACGACTTCGCCGCGTACTGCAAGCGGCGCGAGGGTGCCACCACGATCCGTACGCTGCAGCGCTTCGACTGGGAGCGGGGCGCGGACGGGATCGTGACGGCGACCGTGCGGGCGGACGCCTTCTGCCACAACATGGTGCGGTCCCTGGTCGGTGCGCTGCTGTTCGTCGGTGACGGGCACCGGGGCGTGGAGTGGCCCGCGAAGGTGCTCGCCGCGGGCGTACGGGACTCGGCCGTGCATGTCGTACGCCCGCACGGGCTCACGCTGGAGGAAGTCGCCTACCCCGTCGACGAGTTGCTGGCCGCGCGCAGCCGTGAGGCGCGCAACAAGCGGTCACTGGGCGAAGCCGGCTGCTGCTGAGGCCTGGGCCTCGCCGCGGCGGTGGATCTGCCGGAAGGCGAGCTCGGCGATGTCGTTGCCGACGGTGACGGCCTTCTTGTCCTTGGTGGTGACGTTCTTGCCGTTGGTGTGGCCGGTCACCGTGAAGTAGGCGTACCGGCCATAGGAGTTGGTCGTGGTGCGGCAGACGGACGTCTTGCAGAAGGCGGGGACGCCCGCGCCGGCCAGCGGCTGGATGTTGCCCTTCTCGACCTGGTCCTTGGCCTTCGTGGCGATCTTGTCGGTCTCGAAGACGGCCACGCCGACCGTGACGGCGAGGCCGTCCTTGCGGTAAGTGGCGCGGATGACCTGCTTGCAGTCGTTCTTGGTGAGGACCGAGCCGAGCGGGCCCTTGGTGACGGAGTCGCAGTCCTTCGCGCGCGCGGTCCTGCCCTTTTTGTAGACGCTCTCGCCCTTGGTGTACTGCGTGCCGGGGAAGAGGCCCTCGGGGGTGAGCGGGGCCTTGTCCTTCTTGGCGCTCGATATGAAGTCCTTCGGATCCGGCGGCGGTGGTGGTGCGGCCTCGGGGAAGGACGGGTCGGCGGTGGACGTCTTGCTGGGCAGGGTCTCGGAGGCGGGCAGCTCGTCTGACGGCTTGTTCGCCTCGGTGTCGCTGTTGGCCGAGACGACGGCGAAGGCGACGACGGAGGCGACCACGACGGTGGCGAGGGCGCCGCCGCCGATCATCAGCCAGCGCCGGCGCCGCGCTCTGGCCTCGGAGGCCTCGGCGAGCGCGGCCCAGTCCGGAGTGGGCCCGCTCGGGGCCTGGCCGGGCAGCTGTCCCGGGTACTGGCCCGGTCCGGCTCCCGGTGTCCCCGGGCCGGAGCCCCAGCCGCTGGGTGTCTGCTGCGGTTCCCTGGGGTCCCAGTCCGGCCCCCCCTGCCCAAAGCTCATGGGGGGCATCTTAGGCCGAACGGGTAGGCTGGATGGCGGCAGATCCGTCCTGGACGGCGGGACCGGTGGTACTGGTCCTCGAGCCCGCGTTTTGACCCGTCCGGGGACGCGCGGGTATTCTGCCTGTTCGTTATGTGTATTGGCTTTCTCATTCTCACGTGAGGGGCCCTTACACCGGTCCACCGGGCCGATGACCAGCGGCAGGACTCGGTTGCGTCACCGATGTCCGCCAGGGCTGTCGTACATCGTCCGTGGTGGCCTTGTCAGGACCCCATCCCCATGACCCGGCCGGGTCGGGGGACACCATCACTGAAGAAGCGAAGGCTACGACCGTGCGTACGTACAGCCCCAAGCCCGGCGATGTGACGCGCCAGTGGCACGTCATCGATGCCCAGGACGTTGTCCTCGGCCGTCTGGCCACCACTGCTGCCACGCTCCTGCGGGGCAAGCACAAGCCGATCTATGCGCCGCACGTTGACGCTGGTGACTTCGTCATCATCATCAACGCCGACAAGGTGCACCTGTCCGGCAACAAGCGGACCCAGAAGATGGCGTACCGCCACTCCGGTTACCCGGGTGGTCTGCGCTCCGTCCGCTACGACGAGCTCCTCGAGAAGAACCCGGAGAAGGCAGTCGAGAAGGCTGTCAAGGGCATGCTTCCCAAGAACACCCTGGGCCGTCAGATGCTCTCGAAGCTGAAGGTCTACTCGGGCGAGACGCACCCGCACGCTGCCCAGCAGCCGGTGCCGTTCGAGATCACCCAGGTCGCGCAGTAAGTCCGGCCACCCCCTAAGACGAAAAAGAATCTGAGGAGAATCGTGGCCGAGACCACCGTTGAGCAGCCCCTCGAGGAAACTGCCGACGTCGAGCAGTACACCACCGAGTCCGAGGTCCCCGTCGAGGGCGAGTACACCTCGGAGTCCCTGAGCTCCCGCTTCGGCGACCCGCAGCCGGCCGCCGGCCTGGGCCGTCGCAAGAACGCCATCGCCCGCGTCCGGATCATCCCGGGCACCGGCAAGTGGAAGATCAACGGCCGCACCCTTGAGGAGTACTTCCCCAACAAGGTGCACCAGCAGGAGGTCAACGAGCCCTTCAAGGTGCTCGAGCTGGACGACCGTTACGACGTCGTCGCCCGCATCGCCGGCGGCGGTGTCTCGGGTCAGGCCGGCGCCCTGCGCCTCGGCGTGGCCCGCGCGCTGAACGAGGCGGACGCGGACAACAACCGCGGCCCGCTGAAGAAGGCCGGCTTCCTCACGCGTGACGACCGCGCGGTCGAGCGCAAGAAGGCCGGTCTCAAGAAGGCCCGTAAGGCTCCGCAGTACAGCAAGCGTTAATCGCTGCCTGCTCAAACGCCTTACTCGTTCGCCCCGGCGGCACGCTGAGTGCTGCCGGGGCGTTCGTGTTATCAACCGCCGTGGGCGTATAACGACAACACGCGCTCAGCGGCTTGCATGTTCGGAAAGCATTCCGACGGCTTCAGACCAGTTCGGAGGACACCAGTGGGACGACTCTTCGGCACGGACGGCGTGCGGGGTGTCGCCAACGCGGATCTCACGGCCGAGCTGGCGCTCGGTCTGTCCGTGGCGGCGGCACATGTGCTCGCGGAGCAGGGATCTTTTGAAGGCCGCCGTGCGGTTGCGGTGGTCGGACGGGATCCGCGTGCGTCCGGGGAGTTCCTCGAGGCCGCGGTGGTCGCGGGGCTCGCCAGCGCCGGCGTCGATGTGCTGCGCGTCGGTGTGCTGCCCACGCCGGCCGTCGCGCATCTCACCGGGGCGCTCGGTGCCGACCTCGGCGTGATGCTCTCGGCCAGCCACAACGCCATGCCGGACAACGGCGTCAAGTTCTTCGCCCGCGGCGGTCACAAGCTCGCCGACGAGCTCGAGGACCGTATCGAGGCGGTGTACGAGGAGCACCGCACCGGTGCGCCGTGGAGCCGTCCGACGGGCGCCGGGGTCGGCCGGGTGCGTACCTACGACGAGGGCTTCGACCAGTACGTCGCGCATCTCATCGGCGTACTGCCCAACCGGCTCGACGGGCTGAAGATCGTCCTGGACGAGGCGCACGGTGCGGCATCCCGGGTCTCGCCCGAGGCGTTCGCGCGGGCGGGTGCGGAGGTCGTCACGATCGGTGCCGACCCGGACGGCCTGAACATCAACGACGGCTGCGGGTCGACCCACTTGGAGCTGCTCCGGGCCGCCGTGGTCGAGCACGGGGCCGATCTCGGCATCGCGCACGACGGGGACGCCGACCGCTGCCTGGCGGTGGACGCCGCGGGGCAGGAGGTCGACGGCGACCAGATCCTCGCGGTGCTCGCGCTCGGTCTTCGGGAGCGGGGTGCGCTGCGCAAGGACACCGTCGTCGCGACGGTCATGTCCAATCTGGGCTTCCGGCTCGCCATGGAGCGCGAGGGCGTGCAGTTCGTGGCGACCGCGGTCGGTGACCGCTATGTGCTCGAGGCGATGAAGGAGAAGGGCTTCGCGCTCGGCGGTGAGCAGTCCGGCCACGTGATCATCCTCGATCACGCGACGACCGGTGACGGCACCCTGACCGGTCTGATGCTGGCCGCGCGGATGGCCGAGACCGGGCGCAGCCTGGCCGATCTCGCCGGTGTGATGCGGCGCCTGCCGCAGGTCCTGATCAATGTGCCCGATGTGGACAAGTCGCGGGTCACGACCTCCGCCGAGCTGGCCGCCGCGGTGACCGCCGCGGAGCGCGAACTGGGCTCCACCGGCAGGGTGTTGCTGCGTCCGTCCGGTACCGAGCCGCTGGTACGGGTGATGGTCGAGGCCGCCGACACCGACCAGGCGCGGGCGGTCGCGGAGCGGCTGGCGGATGTGGTGAAGTCGGCGCTCGGCTGACGGATCAGGGATTCAGGACGCGGGGCGGGCCTTCGGGCCGGCCCCGCGTCTGCGTTGCCGGGCCCGGGTACGCCTTCTGCGCGCGCAGCGCAGGGCTGCGGGCCTCAGAGCTTGCGCAGGCGCAGGCGTTGGACCTTGTGGTCGGGGCCCTTGCGGAGGACGAGGGTGGCGCGGCCGCGGGTCGGGGCGACGTTCTGCAGCAGATTCGGCTTGTTGACGGTGTGCCACATGGTGCGGGCGTACTCCAGGGCCTCCTCCTCGCTCACCAGGGTGTGCCGGTGGAAGTACGAGTCGGGGTTCTGGAAGGCCGTCTGGCGCAGCTTCTTGAAGCGGTTGAGGTACCAGCCCTCGACGTCCTCGGGGCGTGCGTCGACGTACACACTGAAGTCGAAGTAGTCGGCGAGGCCGACGCGGGTGCGGCCGTCCTTGCCGGGCAGGGCGGGCTGCAGCACGTTCAGGCCCTCGACGATCAGGATGTCGGGGCGGCGGACGGTGAGGCGCTGGTCCGGGACGATGTCGTAGACCAGGTGCGAGTAGACCGGCGCGGTGACCTCCTCCTTGCCGGCCTTCACATCGGCCACGAAGCGGGTCAGGGCGCGGCGGTCGTACGACTCGGGGAAGCCCTTGCGGGAGGTCAGGCCGCGGGCCTTGAGCTCCTTCAGCGGCAGCAGGAAGCCGTCGGTGGTGACCAGTTCGACGCGCGGGTGCTCGGGCCAGCGGGCGAGCATCGCGCGCAGCAGCCGGGAGACGGTGGACTTGCCGACGGCCACCGAGCCGGCGACGCCTATCACGAAGGGGGTGCCGTGCTGGGTGCCCTGTTCGCCGAGGAAGGTGTTGAGGGAGCCGCGCAGGTCGTCCGTGGCGTTCACATACAGATTCAGGAGGCGGGACAGCGGCAGGTAGATGTCCCGTACCTCGTCGAGGTCGATCACGTCGCCGAGGCCGCGCAGCCGCTCCAGCTCCTCGGCCGTGAGCGGCAGGGGGGTCTTGTCGCGCAGGGCGCTCCACTCGGCGCGGGTGAGGTCGACGTACGGCGTCGGCTCGGTGCGGCGGTGGGGTTGGCCGGGGGCGCTGGGGGGCGACGACAGGATCACTGGCTCATTGTCGCTCCTGCGGCTGAGGGACTGCAGGTGGGGCTCGTCACGTGACGCGCGGGTTGTGTCCGCGGCGGAGCGGGAGCGGAAGGGCTGGCTCCTAAGGTCTGGACCTGTCCGTCGGGCCGGGCTAGCCTCGCCGGGCAACCGGGGCGGAGCCGCCGCGTCCGGCACCGGACCGGAGGGACGCCATGTCCGTACGCCTTCGTGTTTTCGCAGGTCGCAGCAGCTCCGCCGGTGCCGTTGCCGGCTTCGCCGAGCGGGTGCGCGGCGAGCTCGTGCTCGATCTGCCCGACGACGATCTGGGCGAGGACCTGGAGGACTGCCTCGACTTCTACGAGTGGGGCAGCAAGCCGCGCTGCGAGGAGATCGAGTATCTGCGCCTGGTCCGCGAGGCCCGCGACCGGATGAGCCGCGGCTGGTGATGGGCGCGCGGGCCCGAGCCCGTGACAGTACGCACCTCCTGACACGCGCGGGTCACCCGGGACAGCAGCAGGCTCTGCGAGCATGAGAGCCGTCAGCTGCCCGGAAGTCACCGGTGGGTCCGCCGTGAAGGGGTTGGTATGTGCGGAATCGTGGGGTACGTCGGCACGCAGTCGGCGCTTGATGTCGTCCTGGCCGGCCTGAAGCGCCTGGAGTACCGGGGCTACGACTCGGCGGGCGTGGCCGTGCCCGCGGACGGCTCGCTCGCCGCCGCCAGGAAGGCCGGCAAGCTGGTCAATCTGGAGAAGGAACTCCTCGAGCGCCCGCTGCCGGCCGGCACCACCGGAATCGGCCACACCCGCTGGGCCACCCACGGCGGACCCACCGACGCCAACGCCCATCCGCATCTGGACCAGGCCGGCCGGGTCGCCGTCGTGCACAACGGCATCATCGAGAACTTCGCCGAGCTCCGCGCCGAACTGGCCGACCGCGGCCACCGGTTGGCCTCCGAGACCGACACCGAGGTGGTCTCGCATCTGCTCGCCGAGGAGTTCTCCGGGTGCGCGGATCTGGCCGAGGCGATGCGGCTGGTGTGCCGGCGGCTCGAGGGTGCCTTCACCCTCGTCGCGGTGCACGCGGACGAGCCGGACGTGGTGGTCGGTGCGCGGCGCAACTCGCCGCTCGTGGTGGGCGTAGGGGAGGGCGAGTCCTTCCTCGCGTCCGATGTGGCCGCCTTCATCGCCCACACCCGTACCGCCATCGAGCTCGGCCAGGACCAGGTCGTGGAGCTGCGTCCGGCCGGTGTGACGGTGACGGACTTCGCCGGGCGGCCCGCCGACGTACGGACGTACCACGTCGACTGGGACGTCTCCGCCGCCGAGAAGGGCGGCTACGACTACTTCATGCTCAAGGAGATCGCCGAGCAGCCGAAGGCGGTCGCGGACACCCTGCTCGGCCGGATCGACCGCGCGGGATCGCTCAGCCTCGACGAGGTGCGGATTCCGGCGAGCGTGCTGCGCGAGGTCGACAAGGTGGTGATCGTGGCCTGCGGTACGGCCTTCCACGCCGGTCTGATCGCCAAGTACGCGATCGAGCACTGGACCAGGATGCCGTGCGAGGTCGAGCTGGCCAGCGAGTTCCGCTACCGGGACCCGATCCTGGACCCGCGCACGCTGGTCGTGGCGATCTCGCAGTCCGGCGAGACCATGGACACCCTGATGGCGCTGCGGCACGCGCGCGAGCAGGGCGCGAAGGTCCTGGCGATCTGCAACACCAACGGCTCGACCATCCCGCGTGAATCGGACGCCGTCCTGTACACCCACGCAGGCCCCGAGGTCGCCGTCGCCTCCACCAAGGCGTTCCTGACCCAGCTGGTCGCCTGCTATCTGGTGGCGCTCTATCTGGGCCAGGTCCGCGGCACCAAGTGGGGCGACGAGATCAGCGCCGTGATCCATGAACTCTCCGACATCGCGCAGGAGGTGGAGCGGGTGCTCGCCACCATGGAGCCGGTACGGGAGCTGGCCCGCACACTCGCGGACAAGAACACGGTGCTCTTCCTCGGCCGGCATGTGGGCTATCCGGTGGCGCTCGAAGGTGCCCTGAAACTCAAGGAGTTGGCGTACATGCACGCCGAGGGGTTCGCGGCCGGCGAGCTCAAGCACGGGCCGATCGCGCTGATCGAGGAGGATCTGCCGGTCGTGGTGGTGGTGCCCTCGCCGCGCGGGCGCTCGGTGCTGCACGACAAGATCGTGTCGAACATCCAGGAGATCCGGGCCCGTGGCGCCCGGACCATCGTGATCGCCGAGGAGGGCGACGAGGCCGTGCTGCCGTACGCCGACCATCTGATCCGGATTCCGGCCACCCCGACCCTGCTGCAGCCGCTGGTGTCCACCGTGCCGCTGCAGGTCTTCGCCTGCGAGCTGGCCACGGCCCGTGGCAACGAGGTGGACCAGCCGCGCAATCTCGCGAAGTCGGTCACCGTCGAATGATCATCGGGGTGGGGATCGACGTCGCCGAGATCGAGCGCTTCGGCAGGTCCCTCGAGCGGACTCCGGGGCTCGCCGAACGGGTCTTCGTACCGGCCGAGTTGCTGCTGCCGAGCGGGGAGCGGCGCGGGGTCGCCTCGCTCGCCGCACGGTTCGCTGCGAAGGAGGCGCTCGCCAAGTCCCTCGGTGCGCCCGCCGGTCTGCTCTGGACGGACGCGGAGGTATGGGTCGAGGAGAGCGGACAGCCGCGGCTCCGGGTGCGCGGCAGTGTCGCGGCGCGGGCGGCGGAGCTGGGCGTACGGGGCTGGCACGTGTCCCTCAGCCACGACGCGGGGATCGCATCGGCCGTGGTGATAGCGGAGGGCTAGGAGATTTAGGAGATTTGTCGGACGCCCCCTGAGGGTGGCTCCCCGGCCCGGCGTCCGGGCGGCCCGGCCGTCGTGGGTGCGGCAGACTCGGGGCATGCGTACTGCTTATGGCGTGGACGAGGTGCGGGCGGCCGAGCGGGACCTGATGGCGAGGCTGCCGGAGGGTGCGCTGATGCAGCGGGCGGCGGCCGGTCTGGCGGCCGCGTCCGCCGAACTCCTGGGCAGGGTCTACGGATCCAGGGTCGTCCTGCTCGTCGGCAGCGGGGACAACGGGGGTGACGCGCTGTACGCGGGAGCCCGGCTGGCCCGGCGCGGGGCGGGGGTGACGGCGGTGCTGCTTGCGCCGGGGCGGGCGCACGGGCATGGTCTCTCGGCCCTGCGGAAGGCGGGCGGGGCGGCGCTGGAGGCCGAGGGCTCGGGTGGCGGGACGGAGTTGGGTGCCGAGGCGGCGCTGCGTGCCGTGGCCCGGGCGGATCTGGTGCTCGACGGGATCGTGGGCATCGGCGGCAAGGGGGGACTGCGGCCGCTCGCGGCCCGGTTCGCCCGTGCGGCGCGGGAGTCGGAGGCCGCCGTGCTCGCCGTGGATCTGCCCAGCGGTGTCGAGGCGGACAGCGGGGAGGTGCGCGGGGAGGCCGTACGGGCCGATGCGACGGTGACGTTCGGGGCGTACAAGCCGGGGCTGCTCGTCGATCCCGGGCGGGAGTACGCGGGCGTGGTGCGGCTCGTGCCGATCGGGATCGAGCCGGCCGGGGCGCCCGCGGTCGAGGCGCTGCAGTTCGCGGACGTGGCCCGGCTGTTGCCACGGCCCGGGGCCGAGAGTGACAAGTACCGGCGCGGGGTGGTCGGGATCGCGGCCGGCTCGGCGCAATACCCCGGGGCGGGGGTGCTCGCGGTTGCGGGGGCGGTGCGCTCGGGCGCGGGGGCGGTGCGGTACGTCGGGGCGGCGGCCGGCGAGGTGATCGCGCGCTTCCCCGAGGCGCTGGTGCACGAGGGCCCGCCGTCGCACGCGGGACGGGTGCAGGCCTGGGTGGTGGGGCCGGGGCTCGGGAGCGGGCAGGACGGCGGGCGGCTGGTCGCCGATGTGCTCGGTACGGATGTGCCGGTGCTGGTCGATGCGGAGGGGCTGCGGCATCTCGAACCGTCCGTGGTCCGGGCCCGTACGGCGCCCACGCTGCTCACTCCGCATGCGGGGGAGGCGGCGGCGCTGCTCGGGGTGCCGAGGGAGGAGGTGGAGTCCGCGCGGCTCGCGTCCGTACGGGGCCTTGCGGCGGCGTATGGGGCGACGGTGCTGTTGAAGGGGGCGACCACGCTGGTCGCGGCTCCGGCGGGGGCGCCGGTCCGGGTCAATTCGACGGGTACGGCATGGTTGGCCACCGCGGGCAGTGGTGATGTGTTGTCCGGCTTGGCGGGGGCGTTGCTGGCCGCGGGGCTTCTGTCGGGGGATGCGGGTGCCGTTGCGGCGTATTTGCATGGGCTTGCGGCGAGGGGCGCCTCCGGCGGGGGGCGGGGTGCTTCCGGCGGGGGGCCGGTTGCGGCGCAGGATGTGGCGGCGGCCATTCCGGGGGCCTGGCGGGAGGTTCTCGGCTGAGGGCTTCGTGCGGGGTGCTGTTCCAGGCCCCGGCCATTGAGGACAAGAAGGAGCCCGTCCGGCGTTTGAGGACAAGGGGGTCTCGCCAGGCCACGGCCGGGGAGAAGCGCCATACGCTGCCGGACGGGCTCACCGTGGCGCTCTGAGACACTGGGCCACGATGAACGAGTTCCCGCGCGTGTGCGCACAGATCGATCTGGCCGCTCTGCGCGCCAATGTGCGCGCCTTGCGCGCCCGCGCTCCGCGCTCCGCCTTCATGGCCGTCGTCAAGGCGGATGCGTACGGGCACGGGATGATCCCCTGCGCCAGGGCCGCCGTGGAGGCGGGCGCGAGCTGGCTGGGTGCGGCCACCCCCGAGGAGGCGCTGGCGCTGCGCGCGGCCGGCATCGGGCCCGGCGAGGCGCGGGTGCTGTGCTGGCTGTGGACACCGGGCGGCCCCTGGCGCGAGGCGATCGAGGCGGACGTGGACGTGTCGGTCAGCGGGCTCTGGGCGCTGGCCGAGGTCACCGCCGCGGCCCGCGAGTGCGGCCGTACCGCGCGGATCCAGCTCAAGGCCGACACCGGCCTCGGCCGCAACGGCTGCCAGCCCGCCGACTGGCCGCGGCTCGTCGAGGAGGCCCTGAAGGCCGAGGCGGAGGGCACCGTCAAGGTCACCGGCGTCTGGTCGCACTACGCCTGTGCCGACGAGCCGGGCCACCCGTCCATCGCCCTGCAGAGCACCGCCTTCGAGGAGGCCCTGCGGATCGTCGACGAGGCCGGACTGCGCCCCGAGGTCCGGCACATCGCCAACTCGCCCGCGACCCTCACCCTGCCCGGGTCGCACTACGACCTGGTGCGCCCCGGGATCGCCATGTACGGCATCTCGCCGTCGCCCGAGCTCGGCACCTCCGCCGGTCTCGGCCTGCGCCCCGTGATGACGCTCACCGCCTCGCTCGCGCAGGTCAAGCACGTACCGGCGGAGCACGGCGTCAGTTACGGGCGCCACTACGTGACGCCACGCGCCACGACTCTCGGCCTGGTCCCGGCCGGGTACGGGGACGGCATTCCACGGCATGCGTCGGGCAGCGGCCCGGTCCTGGTGGCGGGCAAGTGGCGCCGGGCGGCGGGGCGGATCGCCATGGACCAGTTCGTGGTCGACCTGGCGGGTGACGAGCCCGCCGTGGGGGAGCCCGCGGTGCTGTTCGGGCCGGGTGACGGCGGCGAGCCGTCGGCGGCCGACTGGGCGCTCGCCGCGGACACCATCGCGTACGAGATCGTGACGCGCATCGGTTCACGCGTGCCCCGCGTCCATATGAACGGGTGAGAACGAGTGAGAACGGGTGACGCCCGGCGTGACGGTACAGCGTCGATCACGGCGGACCTGTGACCGTTGCCCCGCGCCGGGGAAGGTGTAACTGTCAACCAGGATCCGTCAACCAGGATCCGTCAATCGGGATCCATGCGCCGCAGACAGGCAGGAGCGCACGTGAGCGAGACCAGCACGGGGGGCGCCGCCCGGGCGGCGAGCACCGCGGTGCAGCAGGTCGTCGGCGGGAGCACCGCGAACTGGCGCCGGGCGGGAGTCGCCGGCGTCGCGATAGGCGTGGTGGCCGCGGGGGCGGCGGCAGGTGTCGCGGTGGAGCGCCTCACGGTCGGCCGCGGGATGCGCAAGAAGGCCCGGCTCGCCCTGGACGCGGCCGGTCCGTACGGTGCGCTGCGCGGCATGCCGGGCCGGGCCGCCGCCGAGGACGGCACCGAGCTCTACTACGAGATCGACGAGCCCGACCCGGCCGGCGGCGAAGCCCCGCGCCGCAGACGGCTCTTCGGCCGCCGGGCGCCCGCACCGGTCACCGTGGTGTTCAGCCATGGCTACTGCCTCAGCCAGGACTCCTGGCATTTCCAGCGCGCGGCGCTGCGCTCGGTCGTCCGTACCGTGTACTGGGACCAGCGCAGTCACGGCCGGTCGGAGCGGGGCCGGGCGCAGGCCGACGGGGTGGCGGTAGACATCGACCAGCTGGGCCGTGACCTGAAGGCCGTGATCGACGCCGCGGCGCCGGAGGGGCCGCTGGTGCTCGTCGGGCATTCGATGGGCGGCATGACGGTGATGGCCCTCGCCGACCAGTACCCGGAGTTCGTCCGGGACCGGGTCGTGGGGGTCGCCTTCGTCGGTACGTCCTCCGGCCGCCTCGGCGAGGTCAACTACGGACTGCCGACGGCCGGGGTGAACGCGGTGCGCCGGGTACTGCCCGGGGTGCTCAACGCCCTCGGTGCCCGCGCCGAGCTGGTGGAGCGCGGACGGCGGGCCACCGCGGACCTCTTCGCGGGGATCATCAAGCGCTACTCGTTCGCCTCGCGGGACGTGGATCCGGCGGTGGCGCGGTTCGCGGAGCGGCTGATCGAGGCGACGCCGATCGATGTGGTCGCCGAGTTCTATCCGGCGTTCCAGGACCACGACAAGGCCGAGGCCCTGAAGCACTTCGCGGACGTGCCCGTACTCGTACTCGCCGGCGACCAGGACCTGGTCACGCCGAGCGAGCACAGCGAGGCGATCGGGGACGCGCTGCCGGACGCGGAGCTGGTGATCGTGCCGGACGCGGGCCACCTCGTGATGATGGAGCACCCCGAGACCGTCACCGACCGTCTGGCGGACCTGCTGACCCGGGCGGGAGCGGTCGCGTCGGCCGCTACCGTGAGGAGTTATGGAAGCACCGCACCCCAGGACCGCCCCTGAGCGCAGCACCGCCGCTGACGGGCCGGGTCCCGAAGTCAATGCCGCCCAGCTCACCGTCAAGTCCCCCGAAGAGATGCGGGAGTTGGGCCTCCGCCTGGCCGGCCTGCTGCGTGCGGGCGATCTGGTGATGCTCACCGGCGCGCTCGGCGCCGGCAAGACGACCCTCACCCGGGGCCTCGGTGAGGGCCTCGGGGTGCGTGGCGCCGTCACCTCGCCGACCTTTGTGATCGCCCGGGTGCACCCTTCGCTCGGCTCCGGGCCGCCGCTGGTGCACGTGGACGCGTACCGCCTCGGTGGCGGGCTCGACGAGATGGAGGACCTCGATCTCGATGTCTCGCTGCCCGAGTCGGTGATCGTCGTGGAGTGGGGCGAGGGCCGGGTCGAGGAGCTGTCCGAGGACCGGCTGCACGTGGTCATCGACCGGGCCGCGGGGGACACGGACGACGAGGTGCGGGGCGTCGCGGTCACCGGTGTGGGGGCCCGCTGGGCGGACGTGGACCTGGGCGTCCTCGTGGATCCCGCGATCTGACCGACAAGGTGTCGGGAAATTCTTGCGTGGTCGGTACGGGGCGTGGTCACATGGACGGAGGACGTGGTTAGGTCTACCTAACCACGACTCCCGTCGGAGCTTCAGGAGGCACCATGCCGGCGCGTGATCCGTCCGCGAGGCCCCAGCCGTCGGCGCCGGCGGCGCCGACGGCGCCGTCGATGAGTGAGTTGCTTCTCGCCTGTGCGGCGGCGGAGGCGGTGTCCACGCCTCCTCCTCCGGAGCGGGGGGTGGGGGATCGGTCGTCGCCCCGTGTCGGGGCGGGAGACCCTGCGCCTTCGCGCCCCAGCACCCGCCGCGATGCGGCTTAGCCCTCGGCCGGTCCGGCATCCTCTGCCCCTCCGGGACCTCGGCCTGTCTGGCGACCTAAGGCTCTCCGGCACCTTCAGCCGACCCGGCATCCAACTTCAGCCAGTCCGGCATCCTCAGCCCGTCCGGCGTTTGAGGACGAGGCCGTTCAGGCCAAGAAAGAGCCCGTCCGGCGATTGAGGACGAGGCCGCCAGGCCGATGCCTGGAACCGGAGCGGCCCTGGACGGGCTGTGTCCTCAAGCGCCGGACGGGGGCTGAGATTTGCCCTGGACGGGCCGTGTCCTCAAGCGCCGGACCGGCTGAAAGATTTGCCCTGAACGGGCCGAAAGATGTCCTCAAACGCCGGACGGGCTGGGGTGAGCCGGACGGGCTGAGGGTGTGCCCGGTGGGCTCTGAGACGTGGCTTGCCCGATGGGCTGAGGTCGCCGGATGGGCGGACGTTGCCGGACGGGCTGGGGTGAGCCGGACGGGTGGAGGTCGCCCGATGCGTGGAGGATGCCGGACGGGCTGAGGTTGCCCGATGGGCTGAGGATGCCGGACGGGCTGGCGTTACGGGACCACGATGACGGGGCGGCCGATTTCCGCGAACTTCCACATCGCGGACCCGTCCGCGCGGGACTCCCGAATCCCACCCGTCTTCTTCTCCGGATCAGGAGAAGCCGTCGAGCCGTCCACCGCCGCGCTGAAGCCGATCGCGACGCCCTCGTTGTTCGCAAAGCGCACCACGTGCTCGATCGGCACCCCGTCGGACCCCGTGATCGTCCCCGACCGGGAGGTCACCGCGTACTTGCCCGGCAGCGGATCGACCGTGCTGGGCGTGACCTCGAAGGTGCGCTGCACCTTGTTCCGCGAACCCACCAGCCAGACCCGGTCCGAGTCGAGCGCGTACACCACCCGGGCCCCGGAGCCGGACTCCGCGGGCAGCGCCTTCGGGTCGGACTTCTCGGCGGGGGTCTTGGAGCTGCTCGCCGAGGCCTCGGGGCGGTCCTTGCCCAGCTGGTCCGGGACGTTCGCGGAGGCCTGGTAGGCGAGGAAGCCGACGGCGGCGAGGGCCACCGCCGTGAGCCCGGCCACGAATCCCGAGCTGCTGCGTGACACCGGGTCCCACCCTTCGCGTGTACGGTCGCACGCCCGTGCGCACCGTAGATACGACTTCCGTTCAGGGGCCGACGGTAGCAGCAGGGGCGGCCCGGCCCTTGACGCCGTGCCCCGGCCGCGCAAGCCGTAGGCTGTTCGCGTGCTCTTGCTCGCCCTGGATACCGCCACTCCCGCCGTCGGCGTCGCCCTGCACGACGGCACCTCCGTACTCGCCGAGTCCCGCTCGGTGGACGCCAGACGCCACGGGGAGCTGCTGCTCCCCGCCGTCGACCGGGTGCTCGCCGAGGCGGGCGTACGCCTCGACGACGTCACCGCGATCGTGGCGGGCGTCGGCCCCGGCCCGTACACCGGACTGAGAGTCGGCCTGATGACCGCCGAGACCTTCGGCTCCGCGCTCGGCATCCCGGTGCACGGCGTGTGCACCCTGGACGGTCTCGCCTACGCCGCGGGACTGGACGGCGACTTCGTGGTGGCCACCGACGCCCGGCGCAAGGAGGTCTACTGGGCGCGCTACACCTCGCCGCGCACCCGGGTGGACGGCCCGTCCGTCGACCGGCCGGCCGACATCGCCGAGCAGGTGGCCGGCCTCCCCGCGGTCGGCGCGGGCGCACGGCTGTATCCCGAGACGTTCACGGACGTACGTGGACCGGAGCACGTCTCCGCGGGAGCGCTCGCCGCGCTTGCGGCCGAACGGCTCGCGGACGGCGCGGAGTTGCCCGAGCCGCGGCCGCTCTATCTGCGCCGCCCCGACGCGCAGGTGCCCAAGAACTACAAGGTGGTCACCCCCCGGTGACCGCGACGCTGCGCGAGATGCGCTGGTGGGACATCGAGCCGGTGCTCCGCCTGGAGCGTGAGCTGTTCCCGGACGACGCCTGGTCGAAGGGGATGTTCTGGTCGGAGCTCGCCCACGCCCGTGGGCCCGGGGGCACCCGTCGTTACGTGGTCGCCGTCGAGCCCGCCGGCGACGGCACCGAGCGCCTGGTCGGCTACGCGGGCCTTGCGGCCGTAGGCAGCACCGGTGACGTACAGACGATTGCGGTGGCCGCCGACCACTGGGGCACGGGTCTTGGTGCGTCCCTGCTCACCGATCTGCTGCGGCACGCCACCGCCTTCGAGTGCGCGGAGCTGCTGCTCGAGGTGCGGGTGGACAACACCCGTGCGCAGAAGCTGTATCTGCGGTTCGGCTTCGAGCCCATCGGCTTCCGCCGCGGGTACTACCAGCCGGGCAATGTGGACGCGCTGGTCATGCGCCTGGCCGACCCCGCATCGGGCATCCCGGGCCCGGACGCCGTGACCCCCGAAGCCGAGGCACCAGCAATACGAGCAACACCACAAGCACCAGAAGCACCACAAGCACCGGAAGCACCAGAAGCACCAGGACCCGAGCAAGGACCCCACCCCCATGGCTGACTCACGTGACGAGCCACTCGTCCTCGGTATCGAGACCTCCTGCGACGAGACCGGCGTCGGCATCGTGCGCGGGACGACGCTGCTCGCGGACGCCATCGCCTCCAGCGTGGACGAGCACGCCCGGTTCGGCGGAGTGGTGCCCGAGGTCGCGTCCCGAGCCCACCTCGAAGCGATGGTGCCGACCATCGAGCGCGCGCTCGCGCAGGCCGGCGTCAGCGCGCGCGACCTGGACGGCATCTCGGTGACCGCGGGGCCGGGTCTCGCCGGTGCGCTCCTGGTCGGCGTCTCGGCCGCCAAGGCGTACGCGTACGCGCTCGACAAGCCGCTGTACGGCGTGAACCACCTGGCCTCCCACATCTGCGTGGACCAGCTCGAACACGGCCCGCTGCCCGAGCCGACCATGGCCCTCCTGGTCTCCGGCGGGCACTCCTCGCTGCTGCTCTCCTCGGACATCACCTCGGACGTACGGCCGATGGGCGCGACCATCGACGACGCGGCGGGCGAGGCCTTCGACAAGATCGCCCGGGTGCTGCACCTCGGCTTCCCCGGCGGCCCGGTGATCGACCGCCTCGCCCGTGAGGGTGATCCGGAGGCGATCGCCTTCCCGCGCGGGCTTACCGGGCCGCGCGATCCCGCGTACGACTTCTCCTTCTCCGGGCTCAAGACGGCCGTGGCCCGCTGGATCGAGGCGAAGCGGAGCGCGGGCGAGGAGGTGCCGGTACGGGATGTGGCGGCCTCGTTCCAGGAGGCGGTCACCGATGTGCTGACCCGTAAGGCCGTACGGGCCTGCAAGGACCAGGGTGTCGACCACCTGATGATCGGCGGGGGAGTCGCGGCCAATTCGCGGCTCCGTGCGATGGCCGAGGAACGCTGCGAGCGCGCCGGCATCCGGCTGCGGGTGCCGCGGCCTGGGCTCTGCACGGACAACGGCGCGATGGTCGCGGCCCTCGGCGCCGAGATGGTGGCCCGCAACCGCTCCGCATCCGCCCTCGACCTGTCCGCGGACTCCTCGCTCCCGGTCACCGAACCGCTGGTGCCGGGCGCGGAGCCGGTGCACGACCACAGCCATGCACACGCGCACACGCACTCGCACGGCCACGACCATGTGCACGAGGTCAGCAAGGACAACCTGTACTCATGACCGTGGCCCTGATGTGGGAGGCGAGAGCCGCCGAGGGCCGCGGCGGCGACCTGCTGGCCTGGGTGCGGGCACAGCCCCCGGCCGGCGCGCCGCTGCGCCGCGAGATCCTCGGCGCGCCGGGCGACCGCGTCCTCGTCATCACCTGGTGGGCCGCCGCCTACGACGCGGAGCTGCCCGAACTGCCCGAACCCCCGGGCGAGTTGCTGCACCGTCCGGTGCACCGCTGGCGTTTCGAGTCGTACGGCGACGGGTGAGGCGCCCGCCGCCCGGACTCACCAGGTGATCTCGCCCGCCGGCTGACGGGTGGCGACGTTCATGCGGTTGAAGAGGTTCGTCACCGCGGTCCACAGGACGATCGTGGCGAGCTGCTTCTCGTCGAAGTACGTGGCGGCCTCTTCCCAGATGTCGTCCGGCACCGGGTCCGAGCGGTCGCTGAGCCGGGTCGCGCATTCGGCGAGCGCCATGGCGGCCCGCTCCTCGTCCGTGAAGTGCGGCGACTCGCGCCAGGCCGCCACCGCGTGCAGCCGCTCGTCGCTCTCGCCGGCCTTCTTGGCGCTGCGTACGCCCGAGTCGACGCAGAAGCTGCAGCCGTTGATCTGGCTGGCCCGCAGATGCACCAGCTCCAGGACCGCGGGCGGCAGGGAGTCGTCCTGCTGCACGGCCTTCACCACCTGCAGGATGCCCTTGGTGGCCTCCGGGAGCAGGGCCGCGGGGTTCTGCATACGTGCCTTCTGCATGGCTGTCTCCGTCCGGGCCCCTTCTGCGGGGCCGCATCGTGCGGAGGGTCCCTCCGCGTGGGCGATGTTCACTGCCATGACGGATCGCCGCGCGGGAGTGTGACCGGTCGGGGGAAGATCTCCGGGAAATACTTTGCCGGGGGGGTGTCGATCCGGCCCCGGCCCGATCGACGCAGAGGTGAGAGCGGGGGAACGGCCCCCGCCCCGCACCGTAGGAGACCACCATGTCGCGCTTCCTGATGATGATCCGGCACGGCGAGGACCCGACCGACCCGGACAACCGCCCCGACATCAGCCCCGAAGTGATCGAGAACGTGGGAAAGCTGCTGGAGGAGATGTCCAAGGCCGGCGTCCTACTGGACACCTCGGGCCTCAAGCCCACCCACGAAGGGGTCAGGCTGCACTGGAAGGCCGGCGACCTGTCGTACACCGACGGTCCCTTCACCGAGGCCAAGGAGATCGTCGGCGGCTACGCGATGCTGCAGTGCGCGGACCGGGCGGAGGCCGTGGAGTGGGCCCGCCGTTTCGTCGGCCTGCACGACGGCGTGGACTTCACCGCGGAGATCCGGGAGATCGTGGAGGGCTGAGCCGGTCGGTCTCGGGGGCGCCTCCGTCCGGGGCGCCCCCCGGCGTTTGCCCGCGCCGCCCCGCGGTGCTGGGATGGGTGGCCGTGACGGCACCTCGTACCGCTCCCGCGCAGCAAGCCCCGGACCGCGCCGTCGAAGCGGTCTTCCGGATCGAGTCCCCGCGCATCATCGCCCGCGTCACCCGCCTCGTCGGCGACGTCGGCCTCGCCGAGGAGCTGGCCCAGGACGCCCTGGTGGCCGCCCTCGAACAGTGGCCGCGGTCCGGCGTACCGGACAACCCGGGCGCCTGGCTGACGGCCGTCGCCAAACGCCGCGCAGTCGACCTCGTACGCCGCCACGAGACCTACGCCCGCAAACTCCGGGAGCTCGGCCGCGACTTGGAGACCTCACCGGCGACCGCCCCCGACCCCGCGGACACCGACCCGGACGCGATCGACGACGACCTGCTGCGGCTCGTCTTCACCGCCTGCCACCCGGTGCTTCCCGCCCGCGCCCGGATCGCCCTGACGCTGCGGCTGCTCGGCGGGCTCGGCACCCGGGAGATCGCCCGTGCCCTGCTCACCTCCGAGTCGGCAGTCGCCCAGCGCATCGTCCGCGCCAAGCGCACCCTCGCCGAGCGGTCCGTCCCGTACGAGGTGCCGAGCGGCCCGGACCGCGAGGCCCGCCTCGGTTCCGTCCTCGAGGTCATCTACCTGATCTTCAACGAGGGGTACGCCGCCACCGCCGGGGACGATCTGCAACGGCCGGCGCTCTGCGAGGAGGCGCTGCGCCTGGCCAGGGTGCTGAGCGGGCTGATGCCCGAGGAGAGCGAGGTGCACGGGCTCGCCGCGCTGCTCGAACTGCAGCAGTCCCGTTCGGCCGCCCGCACCGGCCCGTCGGGGGAGCCGGGTGCTCCTCGCCGACCAGCGGCGCTCCCGCTGGAACGGCCTGCTCGTGCGGCGCGGCTTCGAGGCCCTCACCCGGGCCGAGTCCCTGTCGGGCGGCACTCCCGGGCCGTACGCGCTGCAGGCAGCCGTCGCCGCCTGCCACGCCCGCGCCGCCGACTACGAGGACACCGACTGGTCGCGGATCGCGACGCTCTACGAAGTCCTCGCGGCCCGCGCCCCGTCCCCCGTCGTCGAGCTCAACCGCGCGGTCGCCGTCTGCCACGCGTACGGACCCGAACAGGCCCTCGCCCTCGTCGACGCTCTGAACGCCGAACCCGCCCTCGCGGACTACCACTTGCTGCCCAGCGTGCGCGGCGATCTGCTCGGCCGGCTCGGCCGCCACGAGGAGGCCCGCGCGGAGTTCACCCGCGCCGCCTCCCTCACCCGCAATGAGCGGGAGCGTCAACTGCTGCTCTCCCGGGCCGCCGGATCGGGTGATCCGGGAGCGGGGCGGCAGACCTGAGCGCCCCCGCCGCCACGGTGCCTCAGACCGGCCGGCCGACCAGCATCGTCGGCGCGTCCTCGACCCGGGTCAGGAACACCGTCGCCGCGTTCGGCCCCTTGAGCTTCATCCGCCGCCGCAGCTCCTCCGGCTCCATCGGCGACCCGCGCTTCTTGACGGTGAGCACACCGACCGCACGCTCCCTGAGCAGGGCCTTCAGCCGCTTGACGTTGAACGGCAGCTGGTCGGTGATCTCGTAGGCGGTCGCGAACGGTGTCGCGTGGAGAGCGTCGGATGTGACGTACGCGATCATCGGGTCGATCAGGCCGCCGCCGACCGACGCGGCGACCTCGGCGACCAGGTGCGCACGGACCACGGCGCCGCCCGGCTCGTAGAGATAGCGCCCGACGGGCCGTACGGGAGGGTTCGGCAGGCCGGTGCCGGCCAAGGCGTCGCCGGACGGCAGCAGCGTGGCCCGCACCGCGCCCGGTGTGGTGCCGAACCAGAAGACCGCCTCCTTCACCTCGCCGCCGTCCGAGATCCACTCCGCCTCGGCCTCCGCCGGCACCAGCTCGTGCGGCACTCCGGGCGCGATCTTCAGCGCGGCGCAGCGGGCGCGGCGGGCCGCGTCGATCGCCCAGGACAGCGGGGGCGAGTACGCCTCGGGGTCGAAGATGCGGCCGCGTCCGCCGCGCCGGGCGGGGTCCACGAAGACCGCGTCCCAGGCGCCGGTGTCCACGGCGGTGACGTCGTCGCAGCGCACCTCGATCAGCTCGGCGAGCCCGAGCGCCTCCGCGTTGGCCTGTGCCACCGCGCAGGTCAACGGGTCGCGGTCGACGGCAAGTACCCGGATCCCGGCCCGGGCGAGCGCGATCGCGTCCCCGCCGATCCCGCAGCAGAGGTCCGCGACGGAGCCGGTGCCCAGCTCCGCGAAGCGCCGGGCGCGGTGCTCCGCCACCGTCGTACGGGTCGCCTGCTCCACGCCGTTCGGCGTGAAGTACATCCGTGCCGCGTCCTCGGCGCCGAACTTCGCCGCTGCGCGCTGGCGGAGCCGGGCCTGCCCGAGCGCGGCCGAGACGAGCTCGGCGGGATGGTCGCGGCGCAGCCGGGTGGCGAGGGCGAGCTCGTCCGCGGCGGCGTGGTCGCGCAGCTCGGCGAGGAGTCCGGCGCCCTCGTCGGTGAGCAGGGCGGCGAAGGAGTCGAGGTCGTTCACCCGCTCATTGTCGGCCAGTCGGTGGATCGTGCAGTGCGGGCGGCGGTGTCGGCCCGGGCCCGGAGGGCGCCACTGACAGGATCCGACGCCATGCAGCTTGTACGACAAAACGAAGAAAGCGGTGGAAAAGGGGAGCCGACCGGCTCCCGTACCCGCATCCGCACCTGTACTCGTACCCGCACCCTCAACCTCAACCGACGGCCCCGCACCGGCGCCCACCGTCGGACCCTGCCCGTCAAGGCGCTCGCCGCCGTGATCGCGGCAGCTGCCCTCGCGGCCGGCTGCGCGAGCGGCGACACCGAGAAGAAGGCCGCTCCGCCCGCCCCCGGCCAGCAGGCCGCCGACCGCGCCGCCGCCAAGGCGAAGCAACGGGTCGCAGCCCAGGCCGCCCGAGTCGCCGCGGCCAAGCGCTGGGGCATCGCCAAGCCGCCCCTGCAGGCCCCCGAGCCCCCGGCGAAGAAGCCCACGCTCACCACCCGCAAGGGCTTCGAGGTCGACGACCAGAAGAACTTCCCGCCCGTCTATACGACGGTCCCCACCAAGGACAAGGTCGTCTTCCTGACGATCGACGACGGCGCCGAGAAGGACCCGCAGTTCCTCAGGATGATGAGCGAACTGAAGATCCCGTACACCGCGTTCCTCACCAACGACGAGATCAAGGACGACTACGGCTACTTCAGGAAGATGCAGGACCGCGGAGTCGTCCTGAACAACCACACCCTCAACCACCGCTATCTGCCCGGCCTCTCGTACGAGCAGCAGAAGCGGGAGATCTGCGGAATGCAGGACATCATCGAGAAGCAGTACGGCAAACGCCCGACGCTGTTCCGCCCGCCGTTCGGCAACTACAACCAGGACACCCTGCGCGCCGCCAAGTCCTGCGGCATCACGTCCGTCCCGCTCTGGAACGCCGAGGCCTTCGACAAGCGCATGGACTGGCGCGAATGGGACCGCGACCTGCACCCGGGCGACATCATCCTCACCCACTTCCGCGGCAAGGAGGAGTGGCAGGGCGGCATGCCCGCGATGATCCGCAACCTCCTGAAGACGGTCACCGACAAGGGCTACTCCATCGCCCGCCTCGAGGACTATCTGTGAGCCGCGCCGGAGACCTGCGGTGACGCGCGCGTACCGGCTGCTGGCCGGAGTGCTCGCGGCCGGTGCGCTCGTCCTGACCGGATGCGCCGAGTCCGTCGACCCCATCGAACGGCTCGGCCGCAAGGCGGCACACAAGGCCGGCGAAACGGCCCACCACAGGGAGGCCCACTCGTCGGAAAGCGCGGACCGCCAGGACGCACGGGGCGAGCAGCTCGCCTCCGCCGCCGCCCACCGCCGCTGGGGCCTGACCGAGCCGCTGGCTCCGCCCCCGAAACCGCCCGCCCGTGCGGAACACGGCAGCCGGCCCGGCGCGCACGGGGGCCTGCCACAGGTCGTCGACCGCGTCCCCACCAAGGACAAGGTCGTCTTCCTTACCTTCGATGACGGCGCCGAGCGCGACCCACGCTTCGTCCGCATGGTGCGCGAACTGCGGCTCCCCGTGAGCATGTTCCTCACCGACAGCGTCGCGGGACCCGGCTACGCCCACTTCGGGCGGCTGCGCGCGGTCGGCGCCACGGTGCAGAACCACACCCTGGACCACCCGTACCTGCCGGGACTCTCGTATGCGGGGCAGCGCTGGGAGATCTGCGGCCAGCAGGACAAGCTCCAGCAGCGCTTCGGGATCCGCCCGACCCTCTTCCGCCCGCCGTACGGCGAGTACAACGCGGACACCCTGCGCGCCGCCGCCGAATGCGGCATCCGTTCCCTGGTCACCTGGCGGGCATCGATGCAGATCAACGACCTGCGGTACGCGGAGGGCGACGGCCTGCGCCCCGGCGACATCATCCTGGCCCACTTCCGCGGCCCCGACGAACTCCACGGCACGTCCCTCACCGAGATGACCACCCGCATGCTCCGCCACATCCAGTCCCAGGGCTATACGGTGGCCCGCCTGGAGGACTACCTGTAGGCAACCCAGCCTGTCCGGCGTCCGAGGACACGGCCTGTCCAGGGCAATTCCAGCCTGTCCGGCGTCCGAGGACACGGCCTGTCCAGGGCAATCCAGCCCGTCCGGCGTTTGAGGACAAGGCCCGCCAGGGCCGGTGGCAGTAAACAGAACCCCCACCCCACGCAACACCGAATCCACCGGCAGAGCGCAGCGAATTGGCACTCCGCTTGACCGAGTGCTAATCCCGGTCATAGTCTCAACCCTGGCACTCCCCGAAGGAGAGTGCCAACACAGCGACGGGCAGGTCCGGCACCCGCGACGACGGATCCACCTGGTCGCCACCTCAGACAGTTAACCCCGTGAGATCTCCGAAGGGGGAGGTCGGATCGTGACGACCGCCAGCTCCAAGGTTGCCATCAAGCCGCTCGAGGACCGCATCGTGGTCCAGCCGCTCGACGCCGAGCAGACCACGGCCTCTGGCCTGGTCATCCCGGACACTGCGAAGGAGAAGCCCCAGGAGGGCGTCGTCCTCGCCGTGGGCCCGGGCCGCTTCGAGAACGGCGAGCGCCTGCCGCTCGACGTCAAGACCGGCGACATCGTGCTGTACAGCAAGTACGGCGGCACCGAGGTGAAGTACAACGGCGAGGAGTACCTCGTCCTCTCGGCTCGCGACGTCCTCGCGATCGTCGAGAAGTAATTCACCTGGGGGGCCAAGCAGCTCCCGATCAGGGAGCAGCCGCTCCCGAAGTTTTGCACTGCGCCCCTGGCCCCCGCGAATCAAGAAATTGCCGGGCGGACAGGGGCGCAGCTCTTTTTGAGAGGACTTGAGACAGCTCCATGGCGAAGATCCTGAAGTTCGACGAGGACGCCCGTCGCGCCCTCGAGCGCGGCGTCAACAACCTGGCCGACACCGTGAAGGTGACGATCGGCCCCCGCGGCCGCAACGTCGTCATCGACAAGAAGTTCGGCGCCCCCACCATCACCAACGACGGCGTCACCATCGCGCGCGAGGTCGAGATCGAGGACCCGTACGAGAACCTGGGCGCCCAGCTGGTGAAGGAGGTGGCGACCAAGACCAACGACATCGCGGGTGACGGCACCACCACCGCAACCGTGCTCGCCCAGGCACTCGTCCGCGAGGGCCTGCGCAACGTGGCCGCGGGTGCCTCCCCGGCCGCCCTGAAGAAGGGCATCGACGCCGCGGTCAAGGCCGTCTCCGACGACCTGCTCGCCACCGCGCGTCCCATCGACTCGAAGTCCGACATCGCCGCCGTGGCCGCGCTCTCCGCGCAGGACCAGCAGGTCGGCGAGCTCATCGCCGAGGCGATGGACAAGGTCGGCAAGGACGGTGTCATCACCGTCGAGGAGTCCAACACCTTCGGTCTCGAGCTCGACTTCACCGAGGGCATGGCCTTCGACAAGGGCTACCTGTCGCCGTACATGGTGACCGACCAGGAGCGTATGGAGGCCGTCCTCGACGACCCGTACATCCTGATCCACCAGGGCAAGATCTCCTCGATCCAGGACATGCTCCCGCTGCTCGAGAAGGTCATCCAGGCCGGTGGCTCCAAGCCGCTCCTGATCATCGCCGAGGACGTCGAGGGCGAGGCCCTGTCGACCCTGGTCGTGAACAAGATCCGCGGCACGTTCAACGCGGTGGCCGTCAAGGCCCCCGGCTTCGGCGACCGCCGCAAGGCGATGCTCGGCGACATGGCCACCCTCACCGGTGCCACCGTCATCGCCGAGGAGGTCGGCCTCAAGCTCGACCAGGCCGGTCTGGACGTGCTCGGCACCGCCCGCCGCGTCACCATCACCAAGGACGACACCACCATCGTCGACGGTGGCGGCAGCTCGGACGAGGTCGCCGGCCGGGTCAACCAGATCAAGGCCGAGATCGAGACCACCGACTCCGACTGGGACCGCGAGAAGCTCCAGGAGCGCCTCGCGAAGCTGGCCGGCGGTGTCTGCGTGATCCGCGTCGGTGCCGCCACCGAGGTGGAGCTCAAGGAGAAGAAGCACCGTCTGGAGGACGCCATCTCCGCGACCCGCGCCGCGGTCGAGGAGGGCATCGTCTCCGGTGGTGGCTCCGCCCTGGTGCACGCCGCCAAGGTGCTCGAGGGCTCCCTGCAGAAGGAGGGCGACGAGGCCACCGGTGTCGCCGTCGTCCGCCGCGCCGCCGTCGAGCCGCTGCGCTGGATCGCGGAGAATGCCGGCCTTGAGGGCTACGTCATCGTCTCCAAGGTCGCCGAGCTGGAGAAGGGCAGCGGTTACAACGCGGCCACCGGCGAGTACGGCGACCTGGTGAAGTCCGGCGTCATCGACCCGGTCAAGGTCACCCGCTCCGCCCTGGAGAACGCCGCCTCCATCGCTTCCCTGCTGCTCACGACCGAGACCCTGGTCGTCGAGAAGCCGGCCGAGGAGGAAGAGGCCGCCGCGGGCCACGGCCACGGTCACAGCCACTGACGCCTCCGCGTCGTCGAGGCCCGGCTTCCCTTCGGGGAGGCCGGGCCTTCGTGCGTACGCCAACAGCGCCCAAGTGCCCTACTGCGGCCCGTACTTCCGCCCCGTACGCGAGGTGACACCGCCCAGCAGCCCCCGCGGTACGAACTTCACCGCGCCCATCATCGCCTTGTACCGCGGGTCCGGGATCGACAGCGACTTGCCCCGCTCCAGGTCGGCGAGCGCGGCCGACACCAGCTTGTCCGCGTCCAGCCACATCCACTTGGGGATGTTGTCGGTCCCCATACCGGCCCGCTCGTGGAACTCGGTGCGCACGAACCCCGGGCACAGCGCCATCAGCCGTACGCCGGCCCCCGCCAGGTCGTTCGCCGCGCCCTGGGTGAACTGCACGACCCAGGCCTTGGACGCGCCGTACGTACCCCGGGGCACGAAGGCCGCCGTCGACGCGACGTTGACCACGCCGCCGCGCCCCCGCTCCCGCATGGCGTCCGCTGCGGCCGAGGTCAGCCGGAGCACCGCCTCGCAGTGCACCTTCAGCATCCGCAGCTCGTCGGCCATCGGGACGTCGAGATAGCGGCCCTTGTTGCCGAACCCGGCGTTGTTCACCAGCAGGTCGACCGGGTGCTTACGGTCGGCGAGGCGCGCCTCGACCGCGCTGATGCCCTCCTCGGTGGCCAGGTCGGCCGCGAGCACCTCGGCCTCGATGCCGTGCCGGTCGTGCAACTCGGTGGCCTGCTCGCGCAGTCGGTCGACATCGCGTGCGACCAGGACGAGGTTGTGCCCGTCGGCGGCGAGCCGGCGACCGAAGGCGGCACCGATCCCAGCGGTCGAGCCCGTAATCAGAGCGGTTGTCATGGGGTCAGGTTAATGACCGGTCAGTGGTCGCCGTGACCGTGCCCCGCAGGCGGCCGTCCGGCCTTGTCGCCCTTGTCGACGACCACGAACTGCCCCATCATCCCGCCGTCTTCATGGAAGAGGAGATGGCAGTGGTACATGTACGGAGTGTCCGGATCCGCCGGCCCGTCGAAGCGCATCGCCAGCTTGACCGTGGTCCCGCCGGGCACGAACACCGTGTCCTTGGCGCCGCGCAGCTCGGCCGGCGGGCGCCTGCCGTTCACCTCGAGCACCCTGAACTGCACATCGTGCACATGGAAGTTGTGCGGGACCCCGTCCTCGTTGCGCACGGTCCAGGTCTCGGTGGTGCCGCGGGTGACGGTCTCGTCGACACGGCTCATGTCCATCGCCCGGCCGTTGATCCCGCTCGTGCGCAGCTCGAAGAACCGCTCCCGGGCCGAGTCCTTGCCGTGTGGCACCTCCAACTCGCCGAGCTCTCCCGGTATTTCAGGGCTGGGGCGGAGCTTGTCCGCGGCGCGCAGCTGGAGGATGTCGAAGGAGTCGTCGCCGCCGCTGAAGCGCTGCTGCCAGGCGTCGCCGTAGGTGTCGTGCGAGTAGCTGCGCAGCACGGTCTTCTCGCCGGGCTTCATCCGTACGACGATCTCGGCCCGTTCGCCCGGGGAGAGCTGGATGCGGTTCATCCGGGCCGGCGACTCGAGCAGCCCGCCGTCCGTGCCGACGAGGGCGAACTCGCGGTCGTCGGAGAGGCCGAAGTCGTAGATCCGGGCGGTCGAGGCGTTGAGCAGCCGCAGTCGGACGAGTTCGTCACCGACCTCCTGGTAGGGCTTCATGGTGCCGTTGACCATCGTGCGGTCGCCCAGGAAGCCGGTGCTCTGCATGAATCCGTGCCCGTGGTCGAAGTCCGCGCCGTCGAACTTCACGTCCTGCACGATCACCGGCACATCGTCGACCCCGTACTTCTTCGGCAGCTCGAGACCGGACGACGGCTTGTCATCGACCAGGAACATGCCGGCGAGTCCGCGCTGGACGTGCTTCTCGGTCGCCCCGTGCGGATGCGGGTGGTACCAGAGAGTGGACGCCGGCTGGTCGATCTTCCACCGCGGCGACCAGGTGTCGCCAGGCTCGACCATCTGGTGCGGTCCGCCGTCCATGCGGGCCGGCAGGTGCATGCCGTGCCAGTGCACGGTGGAGGCTTCCTTCAGGCGGTTCGCGATCCGGACCTTGACCTTCTCGCCGCGCTCGGCGCGCAGCGTCGGGCCCAGATAGTCGCCGTTGAATCCCCAGGTCGGCGTCCGCCGGCCCTTGTTGAACTCCTTGTGGCCCGACTGCATGCGCAGGTCGAAGACCCGTGTGCCGTCCTTGTCCACCGTCGACTTCGCGAGCGGCGGGACGGCCAGTCGATTGCTGAAGTCCACCTTGCCCACGGTGCTGACATCGGCGGTGGTCCACAGCCACGCGAAACCGCCCCCGAGCAACGCCACGAACACGCCGACCACCGTCGCCGTGACGATCAGTATCCGCTTCCACCTGCGTCTGCCACCAGTCTTCGCCATGGCAACCAGCGTGGTCGCGGCCCGCCCCGGGCAGTATCGGGAACTGCCCTGAGCCAACCCGGTGCCGCCCCTTAAGGGGAGGGTGGCCTCAACCCCTGAGCCCCGCCGTGTACTTCGCGACCGTCGCCACGTCCTCCTGCCCCAGCGCATCACCGGCGGCGAGCAGCCGCGGCAGCAGCGTGCGCTCCGTCGTATGGGCCCTGAACTGGAAGGACACCGTCACCTCGTGATCCGGCGTGCGCACGATCTCGATCGGATCGCCGGGCCTGACCTCACCCGGCTCCACGACCCGGAGATAGGCGCCGGGCGCGGCCCGCTCGGTGAACCGCTTGACCCAGCCCTGTTCACCGAGCCACTCCGCGAACGTACGGCAGGGGATGCGGCTGCTGGACACTTCGAGCACCAGATCGGGGCCGATCCGCCAGCGCTCGCCGATCCGGGCGCCGTTCACATCGAGGCCGGACGTGGTCAGATTCTCCCCGAAGCTGCCGTTCCCCAGCTCCCGGCCGAGCTCACGCTCCCAGAAGTCCAGATCCTCGCGGGCGTACGCGTACACGGCCTGATCGGTCCCGCCGTGGTGCCGGGTGTCGCAGACGGCGTCCCCCGCGACGCCGCTGGCGCCCACGCCCTTCGGCCCCGGCTCGGCGATCCGTACCGGACCCTCCACGGGACGCTTGTCGATGCCGCTGGTGCCGGACGGTGCATCGGAGTACGTGACGGACTCGGCCCGGCCGAGATTCACGGAGAGAAGCCTCATGGCACCACGCTAATTCGGCCCATTCCAAAGTCGCAACGCAATAATCTCCGCTTTCTCCAAGACTCCCTTATGCTCGAGGAATGATCGAGGCCCGTCACCTCCGCGTCCTGCGCGCCGTCGCCGCCACCGGTTCCTTCTCCGCGGCAGCGCGTGAACTGGGCTGTACGCAGCCCGCGGTGAGCCAGCAGATGAAGGCGCTCGAGCAGTCGGCCGGTACCCCGCTGCTGATCCGCTCCGGACGCGAGATGCGTCTGACCCAGGCAGGAGAAGCACTGGTCAGGCATGCCGCGGGGATCATCGCGGGACTCACCGCGGCGGAGGAGGAAGTCGCCGCGATCGCCGGCCTGCGGGCCGGTCGGGTGCGTCTGGTCTCCTTCCCGAGCGGCAGCTCGACCCTGGTGCCCGGCGCGCTCGCCGCACTGCGCGCGGCCCATCCCGGCACCCGGGTCTCCCTGGTGGAGTCCGAGCCGCCGCGCTCGGTGGAGATGCTCCGCGAGGGCGACTGCGATGTGGCCCTGGCCTTCCGCTACGAGGAGGGCTGGCGCGGGGCGCCAACTGAAGCGGAACGGCCGGTGTCCCGCCCGGCGGACGACTGGAGCGATCTGGTCGTACGCCCCGTGCAGGCGGACCGATTGGTCGGCGTGGTCCCCGAGGGGCACCGGCTCGCGGATGCGGAATCCGTCGGGATCGCCGAGTTCGCGGACGAGCCGTGGATCGCCGGATGTCCGCGCTGCCGGCGGCAGTTGGTCGAGGTGTGCGAGAGCGCCGGCTTCGCGCCGCGCATCGACTTCGCGACGGACGACTATCCGGCGGTGGTCGGCCTGGTCGCCGCGGGCCTCGGTGTCGCCGTACTGCCCGAGCTCGCGCTGGCCTCGGTGCGGGCCCGCGGGGTGCGGACCGTGACGGTCGAACCGGCTGTACGGCGGGAGATCGTCGCGCTCACGCTGCCGGATCTCGCCCAGGTCCCGGCCGTCGCCGCGACGCTCGACGAGCTGGCCACGGCTGCCGCGCACTGATCCCCCGCGTCTTCGCGGGGGTACGCGGGCGCGGTTTCGAAGAAACGTTCCTTCAGGAGCGTGCTGCCGTGGTCGCGGCGGTCACAAGCCGGTTGCGCGCCCGGCCCATCAGCTCCTCGCGCTCGTCCTCGGTCAGGCCGCCCCACACCCCGTACGGCTCGCGCACCGCCAAGGCGTGGGCGGCGCACTCGGCGCGCACCGGGCACCTCATGCAGACCTCTTTGGCCGAGTTCTCACGGGCGCTTCGTGCCGCTCCCCGCTCGCCCTCCGGGTGGAAGAACAGCGAGCTGTCGACTCCTCGGCACGCGGCCAGGAGCTGCCAGTCCCACAGATCAGCGTTCGGTCCGGGAAGGCGGGAGAAGTCTGCCATTGCGTGTCCCCTTGCAGCCGTTCTGAGGCGGTTACGGTGCCCACGACGGTACATCTACTGTCGTAGGAGATGTAAATATGACTCATTGCGAATCTAGCCTCAGACACCACTAAAAGGGAAGAAATCCAGCCTGAATGGGGCACACTGCTCGGCGGCGTCGCGATGACCTGCGGACTCTCTGGTGTATTCACGCCCTTACGTAGAGTGCCGAAGGGGGCGCCCCCACCCGTAACCCTTTCGGGTGACCATCGTTGAGAGTGCGAGGCGGTTGAAAACCCAAGCGCTCGGGCAGATGTCCGAGAGCGTCAACCGCACAGGTGACGATTCGTACCCAGCCTGGAGGCTCAAGGTGACGCGCAGCAGCTGTGAGAGCCGCGGAGGACGCCAATCATGACTTCCGTCCTCGTCTGCGACGACTCCCCGCTCGCCCGAGAGGCGCTCCGCCGCGCGGTCGCGACCGTGCCCGGCGTCGAGCGCGTGACGACAGCGGCCAACGGCGAGGAAGTCCTCCGCCGCTGGGGCGCCGACCGCTCGGACCTGATTCTGATGGACGTACGCATGCCCGGACTCGGGGGCGTGGAGACGGTGCGCCGGCTCCTGTCGGCCGACCCCGGCGCGCGGATCATCATGCTCACGGTCGCCGAGGATCTGGACGGCGTCGCGCTCGCGGTCGCCGCCGGTGCCCGCGGCTATCTGCACAAGGACGCCTCGCGTGCCGAGCTGCGGGCGACCGTGACGCAGGCGCTCGCCGACCCGACGTGGCGGCTCGCCCCGCGCCGGCTCCGCTCCGCCGAGATGGGCGCCGCTCCCACGCTCACCGCGCGCGAGATCCAGGTGCTCGAGGGCATGAGCCACGGCCGGTCGAACGCGGAGATCGGGCGCGAGCTCTTCCTCTCCGAGGACACCGTCAAGACGCATGCGCGCCGGCTGTTCAAGAAGCTCGGCGCATCGGACCGTGCGCACGCGGTCGCGCTCGGCTTCCGGTGGGGTCTGGTGCGCTGAAGGTGCCTGTCCGCGGGGGTGCGAGTGTCCCCGCCCGCCGCCGTGCGGGCGGGGTGGCCGATGCCGCTGCGAGCTGTTCCGTGCAGCGGCTTATGTTGTTTCCCGCGAGATGCCGCATCCTTGAGGTGTGGAGTTCCTCGGGGACGATTCGGCCGAGCGGGAGGGGAGGGCGCAGGAGATGACTTCCGGCGCGCCTGCTCATAACGCTTCCATGCACAACTTCGGACGCGGTGCCGCGGATCGGCAGTCCCCGAGGCACCATGGACCGATGCGGGACGACGGGACGACGGTGATCAGTGATCTGGTGCACCGTGCCGTCGACGGCGACAAGCAGGCCACGCACGATCTCCTGGCTCACGTCCACCCTCTCGCACTGCGCTACTGCCGTACGCGACTGTCCCGACTCCCGGGTGACGCACGGCACTTCGTCGAGGACCTGGCGCAGGAGGTCTGTGTCGCCGTACTCCTCGCACTGCCGCGTTACAAGGACACCGGGCGCCCCTTCGAAGCGTTCGTCTTCGCCATCGCCGGGCACAAGGTCGCCGATCTGCAGCGGGCCGCGATGCGGCACCCCGGATCCACCGCAGTGCCGTCCGACGAGATGCCGGAGCGGCCCGACGACTCGCTCGGCCCCGAGGAGCAGGCGCTGCTCAGCAGCGACGCCGCCTGGGCCAAGAAGCTCCTCGCCAACCTCCCGCAGAATCAGCGCGAACTGCTGCTGCTGCGGATCGCCGTGGGCCTGACCGCGGAGGAGACCGGCCAGATGCTCGGGATGTCGCCCGGCGCCGTCCGGGTCGCCCAGCACCGCGCACTCAGCCGGCTGCGGGCGCTCGCCGAGCAGTAGGGCGCGTCCTTCGGATCGGGCCGGGGCCCGGTCGTGGCCGGGGAAGCGCCGTCGTAGGAACGCACGACGAAGATCGGGCGAGCGGTCGGTGCGATCGTGGAATGAAGTACCTCCGCGGCCCGTTAGCATGGTGGTCCGCGCCTGGCAAGAGCATTGGGGAAGGTGTCATGAGTGACCACGTCGACGGAGCGCCCGAGAAATTCGCGATGCTCGGGCTGACATACGACGACGTCCTGCTGCTGCCGGGCGCCTCCGAGGTGCTGCCGAACAAGGTCGACACCGGTTCCCGGGTGTCGCGCAACGTCCGGGTGAACATCCCGCTGCTCTCCGCGGCGATGGACAAGGTCACCGAGGCCCGTATGGCGATCGCCATGGCACGGCAGGGCGGTGCGGGCGTACTCCACCGCAACAGCTCGATCGAGGACCAGGCGAACCAGGTCGACCTCGTCAAGCGCTCCGAGTCCGGCATGGTCAGCGACCCGATCACGGTCTCGCCCGACGCCACCCTGCGCGAGGCCGACGACCTCTGTGCGAAGTTCCGTATCAGCGGCGTGCCGGTCACCGACCCGACGGGCAAGCTGCTCGGCATCGTCACCAATCGCGACATGGCTTTCGAGAACGACCGATCGCGCCAGGTCCGCGAGGTCATGACGCCGATGCCGCTGGTCACCGGAAAGGTCGGCATCTCCGGCGAGGACGCCATGGAGCTGCTGCGCCGCCACAAGATCGAGAAGCTTCCGCTGGTCGACGACGCGGGCGTGCTGCGCGGCCTCATCACCGTCAAGGACTTCGTCAAGGCCGAGAAGTATCCGAATGCCGCGAAGGACGCCGAGGGCCGGCTCGTCGTCGGTGCCGCGGTCGGTGTCGGTGACGAGTCGTTCGACCGGGCGCAGGCGCTCGTCGAGGCCGGCGCGGACTTCCTCGTGGTGGACAGTGCGCACGGCCACAGCCGCGGCATCCTCGAGATGATCGCCAAGCTCAAGACGCACATCGACATCGACATCGTGGGCGGGAACGTCGCGACGCGTGAGGGCGCCCAGGCCCTCATCGACGCGGGCGTCGACGGAGTGAAGGTCGGTGTCGGGCCCGGCTCGATCTGCACCACCCGCGTGGTCGCCGGCATCGGTGTCCCGCAGGTCACCGCGATCTACGAGGCCGCGCAGGCCTGTCACGCGGCGGGCGTCCCGCTGATCGGTGACGGCGGACTGCAGTACTCGGGAGACATCGCGAAGGCCATCGCGGCCGGCGCGGACACCGTGATGCTCGGCTCGCTGCTCGCGGGCTGCGAGGAGTCGCCGGGCGAGATGGTGTTCATCAACGGCAAGCAGTTCAAGTCGTACCGGGGCATGGGTTCGCTCGGCGCGATGCAGTCGCGTGGGCAGGCCCGCTCGTACTCCAAGGACCGCTACTTCCAGGACAATGTGCTCTCCGAGGACAAGCTGGTGCCCGAGGGCATCGAGGGCCAGGTGCCCTACCGCGGTCCGCTGTCCTCGGTGGCGCACCAGCTGATCGGCGGTCTGCGGGCCTCCATGGGGTACGTGGGCTCGGCCGACATCCCGGAGCTGAAGGCCAAGGGACGCTTCGTACGCATCACGTCCGCGGGTCTCAAGGAGAGCCACCCGCACGACATCTCGATGACCGTCGAGGCACCGAACTACGCCGGACGCTAGACGGGCGGCGGACGCACCTGACGAGGCCCGCGGGTACTGTGCCCGCGGGCCTCGTCGTGCGCGTCGGGGATACTGGAAGACGCAGGACGGAAGCACGGAAAGGCCACTCAACGTGACTGAGATCGAGATCGGGCGCGGCAAGCGCGGCCGCAGGGCGTACGCCTTCGACGACATCGCCATCGTCCCCAGCCGGCGCACGCGGGACCCGAAGGAGGTCTCGATCGCCTGGCAGATCGACGCCTACCGTTTCGAACTGCCCTTCCTGGCGGCCCCGATGGACTCGGTGGTCTCCCCGGCGACCGCCATCCGGATCGGCGAGCTCGGCGGCCTCGGCGTGCTCAACCTCGAGGGCTTGTGGACCCGGTACGAGGACCCGCAGCCGCTGCTCGACGAGATCGCGGAGCTCGACCCGGAGACCGCGAACCGCCGGCTGCAGGAGATCTACGAGGCGCCCATCCAGGAGGAGCTGATCGGGCAGCGCATCAAGGAGGTGCGTGACTCGGGCGTGGTCACCGCGGCCGCGCTCTCGCCGCAGCGCACCGCCCAGTTCTCCAAGGCCGTCGTGGACGCGGGCGTCGACATCTTCGTCATCCGCGGCACCACGGTCTCCGCCGAGCACGTCTCGGGCGCGGCCGAGCCGCTGAACCTCAAGCAGTTCATCTACGAGCTGGACGTCCCAGTCATCGTCGGTGGCTGCGCCACGTACACCGCGGCGCTGCACCTGATGCGGACCGGCGCGGCCGGTGTGCTCGTCGGCTTCGGCGGCGGCGCCGCGCACACCACGCGCAACGTCCTGGGCATCCAGGTCCCGATGGCGACGGCCGTGGCCGATGTGGCCGCCGCCCGGCGCGACTACATGGACGAGTCGGGCGGCCGCTATGTGCACGTCATCGCCGACGGCGGCGTGGGCTGGTCCGGCGACCTGCCGAAGGCGATCGCCTGCGGCGCCGACTCGGTGATGATGGGCTCCCCGCTCGCCCGTGCCACGGACGCGCCCGGGCAGGGCCACCACTGGGGCATGGAGGCCGTCCACGAGGACGTGCCGCGCGGCAAGAAGGTGCACCTGGGCACCGTCGGCAGCACCGAGGAGATCCTCACCGGTCCCTCGCACACTCCGGACGGGTCGATGAACTTCTTCGGTGCGCTGCGTCGTTCGATGGCGACCACCGGATACAGCGAACTCAAGGAGTTCCAGCGGGTCGAGGTCACGGTGGCCGACTCGCAGCACAGCCGCTGAGCCTTCCGCCGGGCGCGTTCCCGGCACACGGCAGGGGCCGTACCGCTTCGTCGCGGTGCGGCCCCTGCCGTCGTGTGTACGGCTCCGGTACGCCTCAGAGTCGGTGGGCGGCGCCGACGGGGGTGGCGCCGCGGGTGTCCAGGAGGAGCTGGGCCTTCACCGCGAGGCCCTGCAGGTCGTAGGTGCGGTGGGACTGCAGGAGGATCGTCAGGTCGGCCTCGGCCGCGGCCTCGTAGAGGGAGTCGGCGCGGGGGACGGGGCGGCCGAGTACGCGCCAGTGCGGGACGTACGGGTCGTGGTAGCTGATCGCGGCGCCGAGATCCATCAGGCGGGTGGCGATCTCGTGTGCGGGGGCGCCCTCCTGGCAGGCGAGGTCGGGCTTGTAGGTGACGCCGAGGAGCAGTACGCGGGCGGCCCGGGCGGACTTGCCGTGCTCGTTGAGCAGGGTGGCGGCGCGCTGGATGACGTAGCTCGGCATGCGGTCGTTGATCTCCTGCGCCAGGCCGACCATGCGCAGCGGATGGCCCGGGGTGCGGGTGGGGTGGGGCAGGTAGGTGGGGTCGAGCGGGACGCCGTGGCCGCCCACTCCGGGGCCGGGGCGGAAGGCCTGGAAGCCGAAGGGCTTGGTCTCGGCGCAGCGGATCACGTCCCACAGGTCGACGCCCAAGTCGTGGCAGAGCACGGCCATTTCGTTGACCAGGGCGATGTTGACGTGCCGGTAGTTGGTTTCCAGGAGCTGTACGGTCTCCGCTTCTCGTGGTCCACGCGCGCGTACCACCTTGTCGGAGAGCCGGCCGTAGAAGGCGGCGGCGGATTCCGTGCAGGCCGGGGTGATGCCGCCGATGACCTTCGGGGTGTTGGTGTGGTGGTGCGTACGGCTGCCCGGGTCGAGGCGGCCGGGGGAGTACGCGAGGTGGAAGTCGCGTCCGGCACGCAGCCCGGAGCCCTTCTCCAGGAGGGGGCGCAGCAGGTCCTCGGTGGTGCCGGGCGGTACCGGCGATTCGAGGATCACGGTGGTGTGCGGGCGCAGCCGGGCGGCGAGGGCGCGGGCGGCCTCGGTGACGTGGGAGAGGTCGGGGGAGCGGTCCGGGCCGAGCGGGCTCGGGGCGCAGATCACGGCGGTGCGGACGCGGCCCAGTTCGGCGGCGTTCGTGGTGGGGCGGAAGCCGTTCGCGAGCATGCGGCGCAGGTCGGCGGCGGTCAGGGCGCCCTCGTCCGCGGGCAGCCGTCCGGCGGCGAGGTCGGCGGTGTGCCGCGGGTCGTAGGCGAGGGTGTCGATGCCGGCCGCCACGGCGGCCTGGGCCAGTGGCAGGCCGAGATGACCGAGTCCGATGACGGCGAGATCTGCGGGCATGGAGTGAGCCGTCCTTCCCTGTAGCCGGAGCGGGAGGAGTGCGCAAGTCCTGTGGACAAGGTGGACGAGCGCAATGTCAGGTTAGGAGTAAATATGACCGATTTCCGGCATTGTGCGGCCGTAGTTCACCGTGTGTTGTCCACAGGCTGAGGGGTGGAGGTGGCCGATGTCCGTGCACGCGGACAGAATCGGGGCATGGGTGACGTGAGCCCGAGCACACCCAGAATCGACCGAGCGCACCCGAATGACAACCGAGCACACCCGAATCACAACGGGAGGCAGCCGTGAGGACAGCGACACTGGGCCCTGCAGAGCGCGCCGAAGCACTCGCCGGCCTGGCCGAGCGGGAACTGGACGTGCTGGTGGTCGGCGCCGGAGTGGTCGGCGCGGGCACCGCGCTCGATGCGGTGACCCGCGGCCTGTCCACCGGCCTGGTCGAGGCGAGGGACTGGGCGTCCGGCACCTCCAGCCGGTCGAGCAAGCTGATCCACGGCGGGCTGCGGTATCTGGAGATGCTCGACTTCGCGCTGGTGCGCGAGGCCCTCAAGGAGCGCGGGCTGCTCCTGGAGCGCATCGCCCCGCATCTGGTGAAGCCGGTGCCGTTCCTCTATCCGCTGAAGGGCAAGGGCTGGGAGCGGCTCTACGCGGGATCGGGCGTCGCGCTCTACGACACGATGTCGATGTCCCGCGGCCACGGCCGGGGTCTGCCGATGCACCGGCATCTGTCGCGCCGTCACGCCCTGCGGGTCGCGCCCTGCCTGCAGAAGGACGCACTGGTCGGCGCCCTGCAGTACTACGACGCCCAGATGGACGACGCCCGCTATGTCGCCACCCTGGTGCGCACGGCCGCGGCGTACGGGGCGAAGGTGGCCAACCGCGCGCGGGTGACGGGCTTTCTGCGCGAGGGCGAGCGGGTGGTCGGCGCCCGGGTCCAGGACCTCGAGGGCGGTGGTGAGTACGAGATCAGGGCCCGCCAGGTCGTGAACGCGACGGGGGTGTGGACCGATGACACCCAGGCGATGGTCGGGGAGCGGGGGCAGTTCCACGTCCGATCGTCCAAGGGCATCCACCTGGTCGTACCGAAGGACCGGATCAACTCGACGACGGGTCTGATCCTGCGTACCGAGAAGAGCGTGCTCTTCGTCATCCCGTGGGGCAGGCACTGGATCATCGGGACCACCGACACGGACTGGGACCTCGACAAGGCACACCCGGCCGCGTCCAGCGCGGACATCGACTACCTTCTGGAGCACGTCAATTCGGTGCTCGCGGTGCCGCTCACCCGGGACGACGTGCAGGGGGTCTATGCGGGCCTGCGCCCGCTGCTCGCCGGTGAGTCGGACGCCACCAGCAAGCTGTCCCGGGAGCACACGGTGGCCCATCCGGTGCCGGGTTTGGTGGTCGTGGCGGGCGGCAAGTACACGACGTACCGGGTGATGGCGAAGGACGCGGTGGACGAGGCGGTGCACGGACTCGATCAGCGCGTCGCCGACTGTGTCACCGAGGACATCCCGCTGGTGGGTGCCGAGGGCTATCGGGCGCTGTGGAACGCCAGGGCGCGTATCGCGGCGCGTACCGGGCTCCATGTGGTCCGCGTCGAGCACCTGTTGAACAGGTACGGATCGCTCGCCGAGGAGGTGCTCGAGCTGATCGCGGCGGATCCCTCGCTGGCCGAGCCGCTGCCGGGCGCGGACGACTATCTGCGCGCGGAGGTGGTCTACGCGGCCTCGCACGAGGGCGCCCGGCACCTGGACGACGTCCTGACGCGGCGCACCAGGATCTCGATCGAGACCTTCGACCGGGGCACGCGCAGCGCCCGGGAGGTCGCCGAGCTGATGGCGCCGGTGCTCGACTGGGACAAGGACCAGGTCGAGCGGGAGATCGCGCACTACGAGAAGCGGGTGGAGGCCGAGCGTGAATCGCAGCTGCAGCCCGACGATCTGACGGCGGACGCGGCGCGTCTCGGGGCTCCGGAGATTTCGCCGGGCTGATGGGGGTGGAGCGGTGGGGTCGTAGCTCTGTGCTGCCCCGGGGGCGTCCAAGGAGCTGTCCAACGGAGCTGTCCGTCAGGGGAGTTGGTGCCGGCGGTCAGAGGGAGTTGGTGCCGGCGACACGGCCTGAACCGGGTCGGAACGGGCGTCCCGTGGCATATGACGAGGTCGCCGGGTGCGGTGCGGCGCATTGCGTACGCGCACCGTTGCGCCGTGGACCCGGGGCTTCCCCGGCCCTTGGCATGAGGGACAATGAAGGCTCTGCCAGGGCGGGTTGATTGCAGAGGGGACGCATGTCGGAGGCTGAGCAGCCGAAGGAGACCACGGGGCGCCTCCTTGCCGGGCGGTACCGCCTGGGTGAGGTCCTCGGTCGCGGCGGGATGGGCACCGTCTGGCGCGCAGTCGACGAGACGCTCGGCCGTACGGTCGCGGTCAAGGAGCTGCGGTTTCCCTCGGCGATCGACGAGGACGAGAAGCGCCGGCTGATCACGCGCACCCTGCGCGAGGCCAAGGCGATCGCCCGCATCAGGAACAACGGCGCGGTGACGGTCTACGACGTGGTCGACGAGGACGACCGTCCGTGGATCGTCATGGAGCTGATCGAGGGCAAGTCGCTCGCCGAGGTGACGCGGGACGACGGCCTGTTGACGCCCCGGCGTGCCGCCGAGGTGGGGCTCGCGGTGCTCGACGTACTGCGTTCCGCGCACCGCGAGGGCATTCTGCACCGCGACGTGAAGCCGTCCAACGTCCTGATCTCCGAGGACGACGGACGGGTCGTGCTCACCGACTTCGGGATCGCCCAGGTCGAGGGCGACCCGTCGATCACCTCGACCGGGATGCTGGTCGGGGCCCCGTCGTACATCTCCCCCGAGCGAGCGCGCGGGCACAAGCCCGGTCCCGCCGCGGACCTCTGGTCGCTCGGCGGTCTCCTCTACGCCTCGGTCGAGGGTGTGCCGCCGTACGACAAGGGCTCGGCGATCGCCACCCTCACCGCGGTGATGACGGAGTCGCTCGAGCCGCCGAAGAACGCGGGGCCGCTCGAAGAGGTCATCTACGGACTGCTCGCCAAGGACCCGGATCAGCGTCTCGACGACGCCGGCGCCCGGGCGCTGCTCAACGACGTGATTCACCTTCCGGAGGTCGAGGAGAAGAAGCCGGAGCCGAAGGCGGATGCGACGCGGGCGATGCCGCTGCCGCCTGCGCCGCCTGTGCCGACGGAGAAGCCGAAGGGCTCGGCCGGGGCTGCCGCCGAGCCCGCGGCGGAGGAGAAGGGCAAGGGCGAGGCGTCGGGCGCCGCTGCGGCTTCGGCGGGAGACGGCGTCGCGGCCACACCTTCCGCTCCTGCCGGGCCGCCGAGTGCCGCGCCTGCGGCGCGGAACGCCCAGTGGGAGGCGCTCGGTCGGCTCTTCGCCAAGCACCGGATGGTGATCCTGGCGGCCGTCGCCGCGCTGGTCGTGCTCGGTTCGGTCCTCGCCATCGCCCTGAGCGGCGGCGACTCGGACGGCGGCAGCCGTGACAACAAGGGCGGCGGCACCCAGGAGTCCGCGGACGCGGGCCAGGGCAAGGACGGCGACAAGGGAGCCGACAAGCCCAAGGAGGACACCGACGGCGGCAAGGGCGACCAGGCCGGGGACGACGACGCGGGTGACGGCGACGGAGGCAAGGACGCCGACGACCCCGACGGCGGGGTGCCGGACGGCTACGAGCGGGTCACCAACTCGAAGTTCGAGTTCAGCATCGCGCTGCCCGAGGGCTGGAAGCAGATCGGGGAGGCGGGCGCCGGCAGCGGTGCGATCTACGCAGCGGGCGCCGGGAGTTATCCGAAGGTCCAGGTGGATGCCGGTGACTCTCCGGGCAAGAACGCGGCGGCGGCCTGGCTGGCCCTGGAGCCGGCCGTCAAGGGGAACTCCAAGGACTACAAGCGGCTTTCGCTCAAGCCCTCCGACTGGCGCGGCTACCGGACCGTCGCCGACTGGGAGTTCACCCGTACCGAGTCCGGCGGTGTCAAGGCGCGGATACTCAACAGGGGCTTTGTGACGGATGATTCGCACGCCTACGCGATCATGATCACCTGCGGCGCGGACAAGTGGGACGACAAATCCTGCTCCCAGCTGCGCGATGTCGCCTTCGACACCTTCGAGCCGAAAGGCTGAGCCCCGGCCGGACCCCGGCTGAATCCCCGGCCGCCCGTTGCCCGTTGAACCGAAGCCTGTGGATAACCCGCACAGATGTACGTGGTGACGTATCGTGAGACCGCGCGAACCCTACGCAACCGCAATCTGGCGGGAAACGATCGGACTTGGCGCACAACGGGACGGGTAGAAGTGCGCGGACAGGAGCATCGGACGCCGCGCAGGGTGACGGGGAGGCGATGTGGACGACTACGCGGGACGTGTGCTTGCCGACCGTTACCGTCTGCCGTTGCCGCCTTCCGATGAGTACGAGTTCGCCGAGACGCGCGCGTTCGACACGTACAGCGGGCAGGAAGTCCTCGTCAGGCAGGTGCCGTTGCCGGAGGTCGTCGAGGCGGAGGTGCTCGACGAGGACGGCGGGCCCGGGGCGGTGCCGGCGCCCCGGCGGGCCTCGGGGCGGACCACGCGCAGGCCCACCGACCCCGCGGTGCGAAGGGCCATCGAGGCCGCCCAGGCGGCCGCGCAGATTCCGGACCATCCGCGGCTCGACCAGGTCTTCGACGTCTTCGCGGAGGGTGGTTCGCTCTGGATCGTGAGCGAGGTGGTGGCCGCCAGGCCGCTCGCCGCGCTCCTGGCCGAGCGGCCGTTGGCGCCTTATCGGGCGGCGGAGGTCGCCTCGGACGTCCTCACCGCCCTGCGCGTCCTGCATGCACACGGCTGGGTCCATCGGAACATCACGGTGCGTACGGTCCTGGTCTGCGACGACGGCCGCATCATGCTGACGGGCCTTGCCGCGGGTGCGGCGGAGGACGCGCTGTGCGGGTACGACCCGGTGCCGGATCCTCCGGAGGAGGACGACGGGGGCGGCGGCGGTGGTGGGCCCGATCGCGCTCCGGGTGGTGAGCAGGGTGGTGGTCCTCCCGGGAGTGGTTCGGGCGGTGGTCTTCCGGCGCCGCATGCGCCGGGTGGGCGCGAAGGTGCGTATGAAGCGCTCAATTCCGGTCATCCGGGCGGGAGTTCCGGACAGGTGGCGGTCGGTGCGCCCGCCCTCGACGGGGCCCGGTCCGGCGGCGGGGCCCGGTCCGGCGGCGGGGGCGGGGCGCGTCCGGCTCTCCCGGCGGGTGACACCCGGGCTGCGCGGGCCGGAGCGATCGCGGCCTATCGCGCGGGCGCCCGG